>NZ_JAAVVE010000027.1 GCF_018449795.1 Sphingomonas sp. dw_22 | reverse complement strand
ATCGAAGCAATAAGCCCGCGCGGGTAGCTGCACGGTCCCGTCTGGCAGGTGCTCGCCGAAGCCCGAAAATATAGCGAAGGGCTTTGGGCTATCGGCATATCTCTCCCGCTCGGAGTAGTACTCGACGGAGTAGGACACGCGCTCGGTGCCGGATAAGCTGAATCCGCGCGCGAGGATTTTGTAGGCGAAGATTCCCCCTCCGCTGCCTTGGCGCTCCGGGACGATCACAAATCCCATGCGCTTCCAGAACGGGACCGCAGTCGGCGGAGCGATCCCGATTCGAGGACAGACCAGCCATCGTCGTAAGCGATGGCGAGCATGAATTCCGCCAAGACTCGCCCATAGCCAGCATTCCGAAAATCGGGTCTAATTTCCAGGAAATCGGTGCCCGCCAGAAATCCCACTGCGTGGCCACCCACCGTCAATATGTCGATCCGGACTATGCCTTCGCGCCAGCGCCGCTTGAGCGAATCCCAATTACAGCGGAATCCGCGAGGGGGTTGTTCTTCGAGATATCCGCCGACCTCCCAGGCCGCATAGGCCGTCTGATAGGCCGACTCCTCGAGGTCGAGCCAAGCTTCAACCTCCGCCATGGTCGCTTCGGTCGCACGAATAATTTCATATGCCATAAGCACCGTATAGCAGCGCTTGGTCGAATGCAGAGTGCGCGGCGCAGAGGCTAAATCACGCCGGTATATGGGACGTCGCGCGACAGAGACGCGATGAGCGCGCCCGACCGGCCGGCGATGACGGTGGATCGGGTTGTCGACGCGATGTTCATCCGCCTTGCCTGCTCCCGATCAACCATCACGACCTCGACAGCACGACGGCCGCCGAGCTGTCCAACGGCGATATCCCAAGTAAGGGGGAGGAACATCGTCGGCCGCGACCATCCACCTTCGATTCGAAATCTCGCGGTCGCGCCGGGTACATCTCCGACGACAAAGCTCTTTTGCGGATCGTTGATGCGGTAGATGGCGAGGCCCATCGTCTTGAATTGCGCAAGGAGTTCGTCGCTGGGCTTGGCGGCCTGGGCCAAGACCACAGCGTTCTTGGCGATCCATTCCTCAAGGCCCGGCTCGTCAACGTCCTTGCCCGTCTCCTTCCTGATCGCACGGATTTCGTCCGCGGCCGCCTTGATCCGATCATCGAAGCCCATCTTCGCTCCAATCTCCTTGATCGCACCGGGGGTTCGCTTCAGCTGAAAGTAGAAGAAGAGGTCCCAGAATTCCCACGCCCCCGCGTCTAGTTTCGGGAGTTTGTTGCTGCGGACGGCATCAGCCAATTGATCGATGAAGCTCGCTCCATTGCCCTCCATCGCGGAAAAGAACCTCTCGAGCGCGATGTCCTTGGATCCGTCGGTGTGAAACCGCGTATAGAGATCCTTCTCGACGAACAGTTGCTGGGTGCCAGCCTTGCGCACATCTCCTTCCGCAAATCCGCGGCGCCAGAACCACAGCTGACCGTCACTGTCGGCGAAATGCCGCAGGATCATCTGTGGGATGAAATGGTGTCGTTTCGGCAGGTTGGGCATTCTGGCCGGAGTGTAGGTGGCGTTGGGGCTGCCGTCACTCGATGAAGAGGGCGAGGTTCTTCAACGTCGACGCGAGGCCTTCTGCATGAACCTCGGCGCGAATCCCCGCAGGAACATTCTCGCAGCTGACCGTGACTTTGGTTCCGTCCGACACGGTGTTGAGCGTCGTGGTAATGCGCATCGTGCCTGCGAACTGTGGGCCCGCCGATTCAAACGCGACGTCTTCGACGATCCGTTCATACGGGGTCAGCTCGATGAATCGTCCCTCGACGATATCGCGATCCGGTTGGGATTTGCCCAATCCGCGAAGTTCCTCGGGATAGAAGAGCGTCATGCGATAGCCGCCGTTCGGCCTGGGATCGAAGCGCTCGAACCGCGCGGTCATCCCCTTGGGATGCCTCCAGGACAGGACGGCCTCGCTATCCGTCATTGCCTGATAGATCGACTTGGGCGTCGCCAGGATGATCCGCGACGCCGTGTCGATTCGAGCTTCTGAAGAATTGCTTGCCATGGTGAGGGGATATCGAAGTCGGCACCGTCCGGCCATCCTCAATAAATTCTTTGTTCCATATATGTTCTATGGCAACCCATGTGCCTGTCGAGGCCCTGTAAGAGGCCAAGCCAATGTCCAGGCTCTTTGCGAACATGAAGCCGACGCCGGAGCTCGCTGAGCTTTTCGGTGCCGGGGATCCGAGCTGCGATGCGTTCCCGCAGACGACGGTAGAGGGCGATACCGCGTTTGGTGGCCTTCGAATGCGAAGGCAAGCGGCGCTCTCGCGTGATGAACTTGCAACAAAATTAGGCGGCTGGCCCCAAAATTTAGGAATTATCTAATAAAATCAAATGGAAATGGCGGAGCCGAGGGGGATTCAAGTGTTTGGTGCCGGTTGCAGGAGTCGAACCCGCGACATCCGCTTTACAAGGGCGGCGCTCTACCAACTGAGCTAAACCGGCACGCTATACCCAATAGCGACACACCTTCTGCGCGCCAAGTTTTCCCTTCCGCCTACGGCAAAAAGCCGTGTGCCCGAATTGTGCCCTTGAAAGGGATTGCGCCAAAAGCTAAGGTTCGGAAATGGCGGTTTTCCGCCATTTCCGTCGCCCGGAACTGCGGTTTCCAAATGTTTTGTAAACTCGATGTCGCGGGTTCGATTCCTGCAGCCGGCACCACTCTCCTAAGCCGCCTGCGCCGCAATCTCCCGCAGCGCCTGTTCGAATGCCTCGGGCGGCTGGCCGCCGGAGATCAGATATTTGCCGTCGATCACGATGGCCGGCACGCTGTTGATCCCGCGCGACTGCCACAGCCGCTCCGCATCGCGCACCTCCTGGGCATAGCGGCCCGAGGACAGCACTTCGCGCGCCGTTTCCGCATCGAGCCCCGCCTTCTCCGCCGCCGCAGCCAGCACCTCGGGATCGGACGGATCCTTCCCCTCGGTGAAATAGGCTTCGAACAGCGCCAGCTTGAGCGCCTTTTGCAGCCCCTCGCCCTGGCCCTCCGCCCAGTGGAGCAGCCGGTGCGCGTCGAACGTGTTGTAGATCCGGCTGGCCTCTGAAGTAACCATGGTGAAGCCCACCGCCGCCGCGCGATCGCGGATCATCGCGCGGTTCGCGGCCGATTGCTCGGGCGTCGATCCATATTTCTGGGCGATATGCTCAACGATGTTCTGCCCCTCGCGCGGCATCGCCGGATTGAGCTCGAACGGCTGGAAGGCGATGTCCGCCGCCACCACGTCGCCGGCCCGCGCCAGTCCCTCCTCCAGCCCGCGTAGCCCGATGATGCACCAGGGGCACGACACGTCGGAGACGAAATCGATCTTGAGCTTCTTCATGGCCGCTCTCCTTATTCGGCGTCCGCCGCTTCGAGCTTGTCCTGCGTCTTCGTCAGGAAATCCCCGGCATCGTGCCGCTCGCGCAGCTGCTCGGAAAGCTCGCCGAACGCGCGGTTGACCATCCGCCCGCGCTGCACCGCCGGCCGCTCGGCGATCTTCTCGGCCCAGCGCACGACGTTCTCATACTCCTGTACCTGCAGGAACTCGCCGCCGCCATAGATCTGGCCGCGCACCAGATTGCCGTACCAGGGCCAGATCGCGATATCGGCGATCGTATAGTCGTCCCCGGCGATATAGGGCACTTCGGCCAGCCGCCGGTCGAGCACGTCGAGCTGGCGCTTGGCCTCCATCGCGAAGCGGTCGATCGCATATTCGATCTTCACCGGCGCATAGGCGAAGAAATGCCCGAAGCCGCCGCCGATATAGGGCGCGCTGCCCATCTGCCAGAACAGCCAGGAGAGGCACTCCGCGCGCTTCGCCGGATCGCTGGGCAGGAATTCGCCGAACTTCTCGGCCAGGTACATCAGGATCGAGCCGGATTCGAACACGCGGATGGGCTCGGGGCCGCTGCGGTCCATCAGCGCCGGGATCTTGGAGTTGGGATTGATCGCGACGAAGCCGCTGCCGAACTGGTCGCCTTCGTTGATCCGGATCAGCCAGGCGTCATATTCCGCGCCCGAATGGCCGAGCGCGAGCAGTTCCTCGAGCATCACCGTCACCTTCACGCCGTTGGGCGTCGCGAGCGAATAGAGCTGGAGCGGATGGCGGCCGACCGGAAGCTCCTTCTCGTGCGTCGGCCCGGCGATCGGCCGGTTGATATTGGCGAACTGGCCGCCATTGTACTTGTTCCAGGTCCAGACCTTGGGGGGCACATAGGCAGTGGGTTCGCTCATCGACGGCTCCGGGATAGGCGCGAGCGGCAGGAGTGCCGACGCGCCCGTTAGATGTGGATGCCCCCGCCGTTCGGCAAGCGCATTTCGCCACGCCAGGGCCTTGCAAAATAGGATTTGAGCGCCGAGCGAAGGATCGGCTCTTTCTCATCGTCGAAGGTTCCAGGGATACGGGCACCCCCGCGTGGAAACACGGCGCGTCGTGTCAAATGAGTCAACGAGTCGAGTCAAATGAGTCAACCGGCATGCCCGAAATGCCGGCCCGCCTCACCCCTCGCGCGGCGGCGCCACCGATGCGCGGTGGATCAGCGTCGAGGGGAAAAGCGATGGCTCCTCCACCGCCTGGTCGTCGCCGAAGAAATCCGCGAGCAGCTTGAGCGCCGCCGAACGGCCCATCGAGATGATCGGCCAGTGCACCGTCGTCATCGGCGGCCAGATGTGCGAGGCGATCGCAGTGTCATCGAAACCGATGATCGACAGATCCTCCGGCACGCTCATCCCCCGCCGCCGCGCCGCGTGGAGCGTCGCCGCCGCCATCTCGTCATTCGAGGCAAAGATCGCGGTCGGGCGCGGCGAGAGGTCGAGCAGCCGGTCGGCCGCCGCCAGCCCGCTTTCGAACGTATAGGTGCCGTCGGCGATCAGGCTGCGCGGCAGCTTGATTCCCGCCTCGGCCAGCGCATGCTCGAAGCCCTTGCGCCGCTCCCGCGCCGATCGGAAGCCGTGCGGGCCGGCGATCAGGCCGATGCGGCGATGGCCCAGCGCGATCAGGTGATTGACCGCCTCGGTCACCACGTCGCTGTCGTTGGAGGCGACCATATGCTCGTTCGTGTCGAGCGCCGTCGAGCCCATGCGGACATAGCGCGTGCCCAGCTCGCGGCAGAGCTCGGCAAGCATGTCGTTCTCGGAAACCGGGGGCAGGATCAGCACGCCGTAGAGCCGCTGCCGCTCCAGGAAATTGCGCACGTCCGCCAGCATGGTCGAGGATCCGCGGTCGATCGGGCGGACGATCAGCTCGAACTCGGTGTCGCGGATCGCCTCCAATATGCCCGCCTGGACGTTCATCACCATCTGGGCGTTGGGATTGTCGTGGATCAGCCCGAGCAGGAAGTTGCGCCGCAGCGCCAGTGCCCGCGCCTGGACATTGGGGACATAGCCCAGGTCCGCGATCACCGCCTCCACCTTGGCGCGCGTCTCGCTGTTGAGCAGCGGGGAGCGGTTGATTACCCGGCTGACGGTCTTCTTGGAGACACCGGCGATCCGCGCGACGTCGTTGATGGTTGGCTTGCCCGTGCGCTGCATGGGCAAGTCATATCGGATTGTGAAGGCTTGCGATACTGTCCCTCGGACAGGATCCGGAGAATCGTGGGACAGTCCCGGTCAGCGCCGGACGTCCAACTCCCCTTCAAGGAAGGCGGCGATGTCGCCCGGCCCGAACAGGCTCGCATCGCCCGGCAGCGAATGCTTGAGCGCAGTGAGCGCAAGACCCGCCTGTGCCGCGTCCGCCGCATCGCCGCCGGTGAACAGCCCGTGCAACACGCCCGCCGCGAAGGCATCGCCCGCGCCGATCCGGTCGACGATGCCGGCGATCAGCACTTCCTCGGTCTGGGTCGCGCCCTGGCGGGTGTCGATCCGCGCCGAGACACGGTGGCTGTCGGCGTCGACGACATGCCGCGCGGTCGATGCAATCAGCTCCAGCTTGGGGAACGCCTCAAACGCCGCCTCGGCCGCCTCGCGGCGCCGGTCGGAGCCGTCGCCCGAGAATTCGCGGCCGAGCAGCAGCGAGATGTCGCGATGATTGCCGAACAGGATATCGGCATGCTCGATCAGCCGGGCGAGAACCGCGCGGGGATCGCTGTCCCAGGCTTCCCACAGCTTGGCGCGGTAATTGCCGTCGAACGACACCGGGATGCCCCGTGCCCCGGCCGCTTCGGCGGCATTGATCGCGGCAGCGGCGGAGTTCGGCCCCAGCGCAGGGGTGATGCCGGAAAGGTGCAGCCGGGTCGCCCCCGCCAGCGCCTTGTCCCAGTCCCAGGCGTCGGCCGGCCGGTCGGCGAACACCGAATGGGCGCGATCATAGACGACTTCGGAGGCCCGCAGCCCCGCGCCCGGCGTCAGGAAATAGAGGCCGAGCCGGCCGGGCTCCGACGCGACGGTGGAAGTATCCACCCCGCGCCGCCGCAGTTCGCCGATCGCCGCCGCGCCCAGCGGATTGTCCGCCACCGCGCTCACCATGCGGACGCTGTGCCCCAGGCACGCCAGGCCGGTCGCGACATTGGCCTCGGCCCCGCCGACATTCACTTCGAACTTGGGCGTCTGGAGCAGCAGCTCGCGGCCCGGCGGCGAGAGCCGCAGCATCAGTTCGCCGAAGAAAGCAATCGTCATCGTGCCAGCCAGCCTCCGTCCACCGCCAGGATATGGCCCTGTACATAGTCCGAAGCCGAAGAGGCGAGAAAAACAGCCGCGCCGCCCATATCGTCGGGCGAGCCCCAGCGGCCCGCCGGGATCCGCTCCATGATCGAGCGGTTGCGCGCCTCGTCGGCCTGGAGCGCCGCGGTGTTGTTGGTGGCGATATAGCCGGGGGCGATCGCGTTGACGTTGATGCCTTTGGCCGCCCATTCATTGGCCAGCAGCTTGGTCAGCCCGCCGATGCCCGATTTGGACGCGGTGTAGCTCGGCACGCGGATGCCGCCCTGGAAGGTGAGCATCGAGGCGATGTTGATGATCTTGCCGCGCCCCTGCCCCACCATGTGCCGCGCCGCCGCCTGGCACAGGAAGAACACGGACTTGAGGTTGGTATCGACCACCGCGTCCCAATCCTCCTCGGTGAAATCGAGGCTGTCGGCCCGGCGGATAATGCCGGCATTGTTGACCAGGATGTCGAGCCCGCCGAGCTTATCCACAGCTTCGTCCACAACCCTGTTCACAGGCTCGATGGTCGAGAGATCGGCGGAGATGATCTCGGCGCGGCGGCCCAGCGCACGCGCCTTCTCGACGGTTTCCTGGGCCGGGGTGCGGCCCACCGCCGCGATATCGGCGCCCGCGGCGGCGAGCGCCAGCGCGATGCCCTGGCCGATGCCGGTATTGGCACCGGTGACGACGGCCACGCGGCCGGTAAGGTCGAAGGGATTGGTCATTCTCAGCTCCTCCCCTCCCTGCAAGGGAGGGGCCGGGGGTGGGTGCGCGGTGCGCAGCGCCGCGCTTCTTCTCGAACGGAGGCAGGCCGAGCCTTGCGGCTCGGCACCCACCCCCAGTCCCTCCCTTGCAGGGAGGGGAGCAGAATCACGCCAGCTGGCAGATATCCAGCACGTTCATGTCGGTATAATCCTGGTTCTCGCCGGCCATCGCCCAGATGAAGGCATAGGCCTTGGTCCCCGAGCCCATATGGATCGACCAGGGCGGCGAGATCACCGCTTCCTCGTTCGCGATCACGATGTGCCGGGTCGCCTCGCCCTCGCCCATATAATGGAAGACGCGATCCTTGTCGGTGTCGTCGAGCTCGAAGTAGAAATAGATCTCGCTGCGACGCTCATGGATGTGCGGCGGCATCGTGTTCCACACGCTGCCCGGCTTGAGCACGGTCAGGCCCATGACGAGCTGGGCGCTATCGCACACGCCGGGGATGACGAGCTGGTAGATCGTCCGCTCGTTCGATTCCTCCAGGCTGCCGCGATCGAGCGCATTGGCGTCGGCGATCGAGAGCTTCCGGGTCTGGAAGCCCTTATGCGCCGGGCACGAAGCCAGGTAGAAGCGCGCCCCGGCGCCGGAGAACTGCACGTCCTTCGCGCCCATCGTCACGTACAGGCAGTCCTTGTTGCCCAGCGTGAAGCTCTCGCCATCGACGGTGACGGTCCCCTCGGCCTTGCCGACATTGACCACCGCCAGCTCGCGCCGCTCGAGGAACGGATGCCCCGCCGCCGATGCCGGCTCGGTCTGATCCGGCAGCTTGACCGGGGCCGAGCCCACCGCCACCCCGCCGATCACGAAGCGATCGGCATGGGTGTAGTTAAGCACGCACTCGCCCTCCCGGAACAGGTCCGAGATCAGATAGCGGTCGCGCAATTCATCGTTCGATACGCACTCCATCATGTCGGGGTGCGTGGCGTAATAGGTGCGATCGAACATCATATGCTCCGTGGTTTGATTGTATTTCTCAGGCCGCCGCGGCGACCGGCGCCGGCGCGATCGCGTCGAGCTTGTAGGCGCGCCGGACCAGCCCGTTGGTCAGTTCATAGGCCAGCTCCGCCGCCTCCCAGTCGAGCAGCCGCCCCTCGGCGACCAGCCGGGCGAGGAAGCCGCAATCGATGCGCCGGGCGACGTCGTGCCGCGACGGGATCGACAGGAAGGCGCGCGTATCGTCGTTGAAGCCGACCGTGTTGTAGAAACCCGCCGTCTCGGTCACCTGCTCGCGGAAGCGGCGCATGCCCTCGGGGCTGTCGTGGAACCACCAGCTCGGGCCGAGCTTCAGGCACGGATAATGGCCGGCCAGCGGCGCCAGCTCACGGGCATAGACCGTCTCGTCGAGCGTGAAGAGGATGATCGACAGGTCGGTCGAGGTGCCGAAGCGATCGAGCAGCGGCTTCAGCGCATGGACGTAATCGGTGGTCATCGGGATGTCCGCGCCCTTGTCGCGGCCATGGCTCTCGAACAGCCCGCCATTATGGTTGCGGAAGGCGCCCGGATGGATCTGCATCACCATCCCGTCCTCGGCCGACATCGCCGCCATCTCGGTCAGCATCTGTGCGCGGAACAGCTCGGCATCCTGCGGCGTCCAGCGATCCGACAGGATCGTGCGGAACAGCCGCTCGGCCTCGTCCTTGGTGAGGTTGGCGGTCTGCGCGGTCGGGTGGCCGTGATCGGTCGCGGTGGCGCCCGCGGCGCGGAAATCGGCGCGGCGCTTGCGATGCGCGGCAAGATAGCCGTCCCAGCTATACACGTCCTCGCCGGTCTTCTCGGCAAAGACCTTCATCGCGCCGTGGAACTGCTCATGCTCGACGTCGATCACCGCGTCGGGGCGATAGGTGGTCACCACCCGCCCCTTCCAGCCCGAGCTGTGGATGACGTGATGCGGCGAGAGATCGTCCTGCGGGCCTTCCGTGGTCGCCAGAAACTCGATGCCGAAGCGGTCGAACAGCGCCCGCGGCTTGAACGCGTCGGACGCCAGCTTCTCGTTGATCGTGTCGTAATAGTGATCGGCGGTCGAGGCATCGAGCGCCACGTCGAAGCCGAACACCTCGCCGAACACATGGCTCAGCCACGTGCTCGAAGGGGTGCCGCGGAACAGATGGGTGTTCTCCGCGAAGGTCCGCCACGCCTTGCGCGGATCGGTCGCCGGCATGCCGGCCTTGCTCGGCACGCACAGGTCGTCGAGCGCGACGCCCTGCGAATAGAGCATGCGGTAGATATAGTGATCTGGCGAGAGCAGCAGCTCGGTGGCGTTCGACCAGTTGGCGTTGGTCGAGAACCAGGTCGGATCGGTGTGCCCGTGCGGGCTGATGATCGGCAGCCCAGCCACCTGGGCATAGAGCTCCCGCGCGATGCTGCGGGTGCGTTCCTCGGCGGGAAGGAGCCGGTCGGGATCGAGTTTCAGGGGCTTGGGCACGCTAATCTACTCCATTCAGACGACATCCGCGCGGGCAAGGCGCGGGGAAAGGATCTGCACCGACAGCAGGGCAAGGAAATAGGCCGCGCCCGCCGCGACGAACAACGGCGTGTAGCTGCCGAGCGCGTCGAGCACATAGCCGACATAGGTGGTGAAAACCATGCCGCCGACCGCGCCGAGCGTGCCACCGATGCCGATCACCGATCCCACCGCATAGCGCGGCACCAAGTCGGAAGGCAGCGTATAGAGCGTCGCCGAAAACGCCTGGTGCGCCGCCGCCGCCACGCCGATCACGCAGACGCTCAGCCACAGATTGTGGAACTGGGTGGCGAGCATCACCGGCAGCACGAAGCAGGCCGAGATCAGCATGGTGAGCTTGCGCGCCTTGTTGACGCTCATCCCGCCCTTCATGAACCGGCCCGAGAGCCAGCCGCCCGCCACGCTGCCCGCATCCGAGATCAGGTAGATCGCCGCCAGCGCCAGCGCCGCGGTGGGCGTGTCCCACGACGTGAGGTTCAGGCCATATTGCTTGCCGATATAGCTGGGCAGCCAGAACAGATAGAACCACCAGATCGGATCGATGAAGAACTTGCCGAGCGCAAAGGCCCAGGTCTCCTTGCGAACCAGCAGCTTGCCCCACAGGTTCTTCACCTTCACCGCCGGATCGGCGGGATCCTGGCTGATATGCGCCAGCTCGGTCTCGCTCACCTTGGCATGGCCGTGCGGGCTGTCGCGGAAGATGGCGAGCCAGGCGATCAGCCAGGCGACGCCGAACACGCCGGTGACGACGAAGGTCATCCGCCATCCGATCGCGGGCACCATCGCCCAGATCAGCAGCGGGGTGAGGATCGCGCCGACATTCGATCCGGCGTTGAACAACCCGATCGCCAGCGCGCGCTCCTTGGCCGGGAACCAGTCCGCCACGGCCTTCACGCCTGCGGGAAAGTTGCCCGATTCGCCGATGCCCAGGCCGAAGCGCGCTATCGCGAACTGGGTGACCGTATGCACGCCGCCATGCGCGACATGGGCGATCGTCCAGATCACCACCGCGATGCCATAGCCGAAGCGCGCGCCGATCGCATCGACGATCTTGCCGAAACCGAGATAGCCGATCGCGTAGGCCGCCTGGAAATAGAAGACGATATGGGCATAGTCCGTCTCGGACCAATGCAGCTCCTTCGCCAGATCGGGCTTGAGCACCGCGATCATCTGGCGGTCGACATAGTTGATCGCGGTCGCCGCGAAGAGCAGCCACACCACGACCCAGCGATATCGTCCCACGCGATCCGCCGCCTTGGCGATGATCGCCTCACCAGATGCCGCCATCAACCTCTCCCTTATCCTTTTTCCGGCTCAACCCCGGCGAATGCCGCCGATCGTGCACCGTACACGCATGTCCTGCCCGAACCGGGCCTCGACCCCCGCACCGACGCGCACCTGATGGACGCCGGTGACGGCGCCTGTCGAGATCCACTGGCCGGGAGCCAACGGCAGATGCCGGCTGGCGGCAAGTTCGAACAGGAAGCGGACCGCCCCGAACGGACCGTCGAGCATTTCGCCCGCAGTGCCGGTGCCTGCCACTTCCCCGTCGATTGTTAGCGCTACCGGCCAGCCAAGGAAATCCACATTCGGCGGCACCGCGGCGCCGACCACTAGGCCGTTATTGTTTCCGAAATCGGACACGGTGATGGCTGGCCCGTAATCGTTGATCCCCGCAAAAGGCGAGCTGGCGATTTCGATGCCGACATGGATCGCATCGACGAATTCCATCACTTCCGCGTTGGTCCAGGCGCGATCGAAGCGCGCCGGCAGGCTGCCGATGCGCAGCAGGAACTCGGCCTCGGCCGCGCCGAAGCCGTCCGCGAAGATCGGCATTTCCGGGACGCCGTCGGGCGAATCCACCACGCTGCCGGCAAAGATCGGGCCGGCCAGCCGATCGGTGCCGAAGCGGCCGACCAGCGCATCGGGAATGCGCCCGACCTTCCAGCCGACGATGCGCCCGCCGAACAGGGCGATCGCGCGCTTCTGAATGGCATAGGCCTGGTCGAGCGTCTCGGGCAGTTCGCCGGGATAGTCGGGCAGCGCATCGCCCGCCTGCCGCGCCGCCACGAATGCCTGCGCGATCGCATCGCTCGCCGCTCCTTCGCTGGGATTTCCGCTTCCTGTCTTCACGTCGCGCATCGGCATTCTGGTCTTCTCAAAAGAAGCGTCCGGCGCTCCCCCGAGGGAAGCGCCGGAACGCAGTTGAAGGAGCCGAATACCGGCGCCTGGGTCAGTTGGCGGCGCGGGCGGCAGTGAGGCCGCCCGCGCCGTTCAGAAGCGAACCCGGACGCCGCCGTAGAATTGGCGTCCGGTGTGGTGGTACAGGACCACCTGATTGTCCTGGTCGATGTAGAAATCCTGCGGCTCGTCGGTCAGGTTGATCGCCTCGAGCGACAGGGTGACGTTCTCGGTCAGCTTGAGCGATGCCGAAGCGTCGAAATTCCACGTCCGGTTGACGCCCTCCTCGGTGCTCTGCTCACGCGCGCCGCCGGCGAAGGCCGTCAGATAGGCCGAACGATAGGTGGCCGATCCACGCAGGCTGAACACCGAATCCTCATAGAACAAAGTGCCGTTGGCCGACTTGTTCGAGAGGTTGGTGAGCGGCCCCACCACCTCGCCGACGCCGCCCGGCCCCGGATAGGTGATGTCGGCCTTCACATAGGTATAGTTGGCCAGAACCCCGAGATTGCTCAGGAAGCCCGGGAGGAAGTCGAGCTGGTGCTGATAGTTGATCTCATATCCCTTCAGCGTCCCGCCCTCGCCGTTCACCGTGCGGGTGACGTTGAACAGGTCGCCCGGCGCCACGCCGGTTCCGTCCAGCAGTTCCAGCGGCAGGCCGAGCTCGGAAAAGGGCACCAGAGTCGTGATGTTCGTGCCCGAAAGCGTGCTGATCTTCTTCTCGAACACGCCGACCGAGATCAGCGAACCCCGCGCGAAATACCATTCGGCCGACGCATCGAGATTGGTCGCCTCGGTCGGGTCGAGATAGGGATTGCCCGTCGAATAGCCGCGGTTCGAAGCCTGGATCGTCAGCGATCCGCCCGGCGACAGCGATCCCAGGCCCGGCCGGGTGATCACCTTGGCCACGCCGAAGCGCACCAGGAACTTGGGCGTGATCTCCGCCACCAGGTTCAGCGACGGCAGCCAATGGTCATAGTCGCGGCCGACGCGGAGCTGCTCGATCGCGCCGTTGACCGCGGCATAGCCCGAACTGTCCTGATGCGTGGTGACATAGCGCATGCCCACGTCGCCGCGCAGCTTCATCGTATCGTCCAGGGGAATCGTGAAGTTCGCCTGGAAATAGGCCGCTTTCTCGGTCTCTTCGACATCGACGAAGCTCGACCGGGCATTGGTGTTCTCGACGCCGCCCATCCGGAAATCGATCGGCGTGCCGTTGATCGTCTTGATGCAGTTGCAATAGATATCGAGCTCGCTGACGAACTTGCCGAAATCCGGGATCACATAACCGCTATACTGGGGATCGCCGGTCACGCCGCCCAGCACCCGCGTAAGGCTCGCCACCTGCGCCGCAGTGAGCGTCGGCGAGATCGTCTCCGCGACCAGCCGCCGCTCCTCATAGCCGCTATAGTTGAATTTGCGCCACTCGAGGCCGCCCTTGAAGGTGAGCTGATCGGGAACGACGTCCCATTCAAGCACCGCCTTGCCGGTCTTGTACTCGTTCTTCGCGCCCTGCGGACGGATGCGAATGTCCGACGATCCGTTGACCATCGTCCAGCTCGCCGGATCGGCGACGTCGAAGCCCCAGTTTATCACCGGTTCGCGATCATTGTCGCGATAGTCCCAGGAATAGCCGTCGCTGTTCAGGCGATCGAGCGTGATCGTGGTCTGGATCGGGTTGTCGAATTCCGACTTGGCATATCCGCCGAACAAGGTGCCGCGGAAGCGATCGGTGAATTCCTGCGTCAGCGTGCCGGTATATTGCTGGAACTTGGTCTCCAGCCTGTCCATCCGCGATTCGACTCGCATGTCGACATCGTCGAACACGCCATAGACCAGCTCGTTCTGATCGTTGACCACGCCATCGCGGATGATCGTCTGGGGCTTGCCCGCCGCGCCGGTGCGGCTGAACGAGATCGCCTCCAGATAATTCTCGGTGCGCGTCGTCTTGGCGTTCGAATAGAGCGCGTCGAAGGTCAGCAGCGTGCTCTCGGCCGGGCGGAACTGCACCGATCCGGTGATGCCCAGCCGCTTCAGGTCATATTGCCAAGTGTCGTAGCGCGGGATGCGCGGATGATAGATCAGCGAATCCCAGTTGCTGCCATTGCTCGCCGGCACCGCGTTGATCTGCGCGACCGTATAGCCCGGCAAGGTCGATGCCGCGTTGAAGCCGCCATTCGCGCCGGTCGGGCTCCAGCGCACCGTGCTGTGCCCCTCCTCCAGCACCTTGCGCTGCGAATAGGCCGCCGACAGCAGCACGCCGAACGTCTCGTCGCGATTGTGCCAGCTCACCAGCCCGGCGAAGCGCGGCGAGAATTTCTCGGACAGGTCGTTCCAGCCCGCCTGGGCCGAGGCGGCCACCACGAAATTGTCCTTATAGTCAAATGGCCGCGCCGTCTGGAGATCGACGGTCGCGCCCAGCGACCCCTCCTCGACATCCGCCGACGAAGTCTTGCGCACCGTGATCGAATTGAACAGTTCGGACGCGAAGATGTTGAAATCGAAGCTGCGGCTGCGGTTCACGCCGCCGCCGGCATCCGAGCTGCCGGTCGTCGCGATCGATTCCATGCCGTTGATGCGGACGCGCGTGAACGTCGGCCCCAGGCCGCGCACCGAGATGCTGCGCCCCTCGCCGCCGTCGCGCGCGATCGCCACGCCGGGCACGCGCTGGATCGATTCGGCCAGGTTGTTGTCGGGGAACTTGGCGATGTCGTCGGCCTTGATAACGTCGACGACGCCGGCCGATTCACGCTTCTCGTCGAGCGCCGCCGTGATGCTGCCGCGGAAACCGGTCACCACGATTTCCTGCTCGACGGTCGGATCGATCTGTTGCGGCTCGTCAGCCGGGACGGCACTGGCCTGGGCATGCGCGTCCGCAGGCCACAAAGCCGCAAGGCTGAGGGCCAGAAGCGATACTCCCGAAGCGCGCACGACAATATGATGCGTAAAACCCTTTCTCATCTCCACCTCCTAATGCCCCCTTCGTTGTTTCCGCTCGCTGGCAGGAAGGTGGGCTGGTTGACATGCTACCGGTGTCAGGAAGGCGCGTCAACGCTTCCGGACAGGGGTTGCGGGATTTGCGGGGCCGGGAATCAGGCGAGTTGTTCGACGACCGCGCCGTTCACACGCACATTCTCCAGGCGCAGCCGCTCGGTATGGCGAATCACGCTGGGCTCGCGCACGCCCTCGAAGCTGCAATCGCGCAGGGTGATGTCGGTCACCGGCGCGCCGGGCAGGCCCTGGCTGTCGAGCACCCGCACCGCGTTCTTCGCGCGCAGCCGCTCGATCACGACATTGCGCAGCCTGGGCACGAACGGGCCGTTCGGCCCCTCCTCGTAATTGAAGTCGCACGTCACCGCCGCACGGCCGACCTGGCCCACATCGATGTCGCGATAGAAGAAATTTTCGAGCAGCCCGCCGAGCAAGGCATTGTTCTTGAAGCGGATCGCGTACCAGAGATCGGGGCTGTCCATCACGCAGCGCTCGGCGAAGATCCAGCGCGCGCCGCCCGAGATCTGCGATCCCACGACCACGCCGCCATGCCCTTCCTTCATCCGGCAATCGCGGATCAGGATGTTCTGGGAGGGCGTGGCGAGCCGCCGCCCGTCCTCGTTGCGGCCCGAATTGACCGCGATGCAATCGTCGCCGGTATCGAACACGCAATGCTCGATCAGCGCGCCGTCCACCGATTCGGGATCGCAGCCGTCATTGTTCGGCCCATGCCCCAGGATGTCGACGCCGCGCACCGTCAGGTTGCGGCACAGCACCGGGTGGATCTGCCAGAACGGCGATCCGCGCAGCTTCACCCCTTCGATCAGGACATTCTCGCAGTCATAGGGCTGGACGAACGCCGGCCGCAGATAGGAGCCCGCACCGAACACGCGCTTCTCCACCGGCACGCGGTCCTCGGCCATCTGGAACAGGATCGCCCGTGCCTTGCGCTGGTCCGGCATGCCCTCGCGCCAGCCATGTTCGGCGGTACCGCCCCATGGCCCCTTCCACGACCACCAATGCTGGGCGCTGCTCTGGCCATCGAGCGTGCCTTCGCCGGTGATCGCGATATTCCGCTGCTTCCGCGCATAGACGAAGGGCGAATAGTTCATCAGTTCAATCCCCTCCCAGCGCGTGAAGACGATCGGATAATGGGCGGGGTCGGTCGAGAAGAGCAGCGTGGCGCTGGCCTTCAGGTGCAGGTTGACGTTGGACTTGAGGTGTACGGCACCGGTGAGGAAGCGCCCCGCGGGCACCACCACCCTGCCCCCGCCCGCGGCGTTGCAGGCGGCGATCGCCCTGGCGATGGCATCGGTGTTGAGCGTCGTCCCGTCGCCCTTTGCGCCGAACTGGACGATATCGAAATCGCGTGCCGGAAAGACGGGCGGCTTGACGCTCCGGGCGATGTCCGCCGCGCGTGCCCAGGGATCGGCGGGCATGGCCGATGCGAAGGAGGGCAGCATCGAGCAGGCGGCGCCCGCCCCGGCATAACGCAGCAGATCACGGCGCGAAGATGGGTTCAGCATGAATCGCTCTCCTGGGTTCCGGCTTTTTCTTGACACCGGTTCCCTAAAGACTGTGCGGACCCGTGCTTCAGGTCAAGCGCCGATGCAGCCGGAAAAGAGGCCAGGTTCGTCAAGCGGCGGACATGCGTAGCTTTGCGGATGGAGCCTTGCAGCGTTCCGCCCTCACATGCGGGCTCACGCCACGCACTGGACGAAATCATGCCGAACGAGCCCTTTATCCCCGAACCCGACCGGATCGATCCGCAATCGCCGCCGGAGCGCCCCACCTTCGCGCCACCCCAGGAACGGCCCGGAACCGAGAGCCCGGAATGCCCATCGCCTGCCCCCGACACGTACTGGCCGGACAGCGCGCCGCCGGAGCGTCCCTCGGATTCTACAGAAAGGGCCTAACGCAGGAATTTCGCGATGTGGGCGCGGACCGCCTCGGTCCGCCCCACCAGCAGATGCCCGCCACTCGGCAGCGCCAGCAGTTCGGCGCCCTTGATCCGCTCGGCGGTGAAACGCGCGCCCGGCTCGGACTGATACAGATCGTCCGTCGCAGTCACGATCAGCGTCGGCACCGCGATCCGCTCAAGCGGCCAGGGCGCCAGCACCGTCGATCCGTCCAGGCGAAGCCCCTCGGTATGCGCGGACAAGGGCAGGATGCTTCGGATGAGCGCACGGACGCGTGCGCGCTCGGCCGGCGACGCCTGCGCCTCGACCTCGGGCGGCACGCCCAGGAACCGCACGACCGAGCGATGCGCCACTTTGGATGCCGCCCAGAACAGGAAGTCCGCCGAACGCTCGACCAGCCCGAGCACCGCCTGGCTCTCGCCGTCCTTGCCCGCGCCCATCACCTGCGTCGGCTCATAGAGATGGGGGGAGATCAGGATCAGCACCGAGACCTTCTCCGGATGGCGCAATGCCAGTTCCACCGCGCTCGGCGCCCCGGCCGAAACCCCAGCCACGATCGCGCGCTCGACGCCGAGACGATCGAGCAGTCCCGCATGCGCATCGGCCTGTGCAGCCGGCGACGGATCGGCCGGCAGCGGCGTGCCGAGATAGCCGAACCGCGACGGTGCGATCAGGTCATGACCGGCCCCGAACAGTTCGCGCCCGAGCATCAATCCCTGATCGTGCCCGCCGCCCGCGCCGTGGATGACGAGCACCGCCCGGCCCGCCCCTTCGCGCGCATAATCGATCCCGCCGGAATTCCTGGCCTCCGCCGCAAGCTCCGTGCGCCGAAGCCCCATGTCGTGCCGATAGCCGAGCCAAGTCGCGCCCCCCGCCGTCGCCAGCGCGGCAAGTCCGAGACCCCAGCGCCGGACATTCGGAGAAGGTGCGGGCATGGCTATGGCCTGGGCTCCACTTCGATCACGGTGCGCTGCTTGTCGATCTCGTTCCGCCGGTCGAGCGTGTCGGCGGTCAGCACGATCGTCGTGCCGGGCGCGACGATGCCCGCGACCGACCGGCGAAATGCGTCGTCCACCTGGAAGCGCTGCCAGAATCCTTCCGCCACCGGCTCCACCTGGGTGCCGCCGCTCAGCGCCACCGAAAGCCATTGCGGCGGCTGTCCGGCGCCGCCGCGCAGCACATAGGCGGTCGTGCCCGTCACCGGCTCGCCGATCACCACCGGCGCGCTGCCGATCACCTTGCCGCCCCGCAGTACCACCACGCGCTTGTCCGCCGCGCTGATGACGATCGAAACCGGCCCTTCGGCAGCCGTCCCGGGACGCCAGATCACGCCCGCCTCGGCCGGCCCAGGCGCAAAGCCCGCCCCGGCCGGGTCCGCCGAAGGCGCCAGCCTGGGAACGCTCGCTTCCTCGGTGATGACCACGGTCATGCCGAGCCGCGTCACGCCGTAGAGCCGCTTCGCGAAATCCTGCGGCAGCCGGATGCAGCCATGCGACGCGGGATAGCCCGGCAGATTGCCGCCGTGCAGCGCCACGCCGCCCCAGGTGAGCCGCTGCATATAGGGCATGGGCGCATTGTCGTAGAGGTTCGAATAATGCTCGACCTGCTTCTGCAGGACCGTGAACACCCCCGTCGGCGTGTCATAGCCGGTCCGGCCGGTGGAGACGGTCGAGACGCCGATGGGGATGCCGTTGCGGTAGAGGATGGCGCGCTGCGTCGCGAGGCTGACGATCAGCAGCACCGGCCCTTCGGGCGCGATCTCCGGCGCCCAGAGGAACTCGCCGGGCTTGAGCTTCTCCACCGCTTCCGCCGCGGAGCCTGGGCCGAGCTGATCCTGCGCATGGAGCGGCGCGGCCGGTGCCAGCAGGAACGCCAAGGCGAATGTGAAGCGCGCAACCTGCATCGGAATCCGCATTCCTTCCATTGATCGGGAGGCGATGGAGGAGAAGCGCCGCCGCCGATATGCGGAAGATACCGTATCGAGCCCCGGCGGCGCGACGGGCATGCAGGCCGACATGGACGCGCCCCGCTCCCCCGTTCCGGACAGCGCCGAGCGCATCTGGCATGCCTGCCCGGCCTTGGAATGCCTCGATGCATCGGGAAGCCGGAGCCAGGGGCTCTCCTCCGCCGAAGTGGCGGAACGCCAGGCGATATGGGGGCCCAACCGCCTGCCCCACGCCCCGCCGCCCAGCCTGATCGTCCTTTATCTCAAGCAATTCCGCAGCCCGCTCATCTATCTGCTGCTCTTCGCGACGCTCGTGTCGCTGGCGCTGGGCGATGTGACCGACGCAGCCTTCATCCTGGCGGTCCTGCTGGTGAACGCCGTGATCGGTGCCACCCAGGAGGGCCGCGCCGATGCTGCCGCCCGCGCGCTCGAAGCGATGGTCCACCCCAAGGCCCGCGTCCGGCGCGACGGCGAGCTACGCGAAGTGGACGCCGCCGAGTTGGTGCCCGGCGACATGGTATTGCTCGAAAGCGGCGACGCCGTGCCGGCCGATCTGCGGCTGATCGAGACCAACAGCCTGAAGATCAATGAATCCGCGCTCACCGGCGAGGCGATGCCCGTCGACAAGGATTCGGGCGCTTCGGTGCCGGACGATGCGGGAGTCGCCGATCGCGCGACCATGGCCCATGCCGGCACGATGATCGTCGAGGGCCGTGCGCTCGGGCTCGTCGTGGCGACCGGCAGTCACACCCAGCTCGGCAAGATCGCCGGATCGCTGCACGGCCGGGACAATCCGCCCCCGCCGCTGATGCGCTATCTCCAGCATCTCGCGCGCCAGATCGCGGTGGCGATCGTCGGATTGATCGTCCTGCTCGGCCTTGCGCTGCTGTGGCGCGGCGAGCCGGCGCAGGAGATCTTCCTGCTGGCGGTGGCGCTGGCCGTGTCGGCAATCCCCGAGGGACTGCCGATTGCCGTCACCGTGGCGCTGGCCACCGCGACCCGGCGCATGGCGGCGCGCAACGTGGTGGTCCGCACCCTGCCGGCGGTCGAAGGGCTTGGCTCCTGCACGCTGATCGCGACCGACAAGACCGGCACGCTCACCGTCAATCGCCTGTCGGTCGAAGCGGTGGCGCTGCCGGGCGGCGGCGAGCTCACCTCCGCCGAATGGAGCGGGCATCACGAGGCGCTGCAAGCGCTCGCGACCGCCGCCGCAGCCTGCAACGAAGCCGTGCTCGGGCTCGACGGAAACGGCACGGGCGACAGCGTCGACGTCGCCTTGCTGCGCTTCGCCGACGGCCTCGACATCGCGCCGCCGCCCGGCGCGGCGGTGCTCGGCATCCATCCCTATGAGCCGGTCAATCGCTTCTCCAGCGTGGCGATCGCGGCGGAGAGCGGCGCGACTCTTTATGCCAAGGGCGCGATCGAGCGGCTGATGGAGATGTGCGATCTGCCCGATCCCGGTCTTGCGGAAGCGGCCGAGCGGCTTGCCGCGAGCGGCTATCGCGTGATCGCGCTGGCCGAGGGTCATGCCCCGCGCACCGATTGCCTGTCGCTCGCGGAGCCCCATGGGCTGCGCCTGATCGGCTGCGTCGCCTTGTTCGATCCGCTGCGCCCCGAAGCGAAGGAGGCGGTTCGGCAATGCCGCGAAGCCGGGATCGAAGTGCGCATGGTGACCGGCGACCATCCCGCCACCGCCCGGACGATAGCCCTCCAGCTCGGCCTGCATTGCCCCGAGGGCGGCGTGCTGACCGGCCGGGAGATCGCCGCGCTGGAGGGCAATCCGGAGCGCCAGGCCGAGCGCATCCGGGGGGCAAGCGTCTATGCCCGCACCGAACCCGCCCAGAAGCTGCTGATCGTCGAGACGCTCCAGCGCGCGGGCCATGTCGTCGCGGTGACCGGCGACGGCGTGAACGACGCGCCGGCGCTCCAGGCCGCCTCGATCGGCGTGGCGATGGGACGATCGGGGACCGACGTCGCCCGCGGCGCCGCCGATCTGGTGCTGACCGACGACAATTTCGCCTCGATCGTCGCCGGGGTCGAGGAAGGGCGGGTCAGCTACGCCAATGTCCGCAAGATCGCGATCTTCCTGCTCGCCACCGGCATGGCCGAGATCATGGCCTTTCTCGGCGCGGTGCTGCTCGGGCTGCCGATGCCGCTGACCGCCGTCCAGTTGCTCTGGGCCAATATCGTGACCGAGGGCGTGCAGAATGCGGCGCTCGGCTTCGGCCAGGGCGATGGCGACGAGCTCAAGCGCCCGCCGCGTCGGACGTCCGCACATCTGATCGACAGCGATGCGCTGATCCGCATGATCCCGCCCGCATTGCTGATGGCCATCGTCTCGCTCTGGCTGTTCGAGGACGCGCTGGCGCAGGGCGCGACCATCGCGGAGGCGCGCAACGGCGTGCTCCTTTGCGTGGTGCTGTTCCAGAACGCCTTCCTGCTTTCGGTCCGCAGCCTGGGCCGCCCGTTCCTGCGCGAGCGGCTCTTCGCCAATCCCCTCCTCCTGCTCAGCATCGCGGTGGCGCTGGGGCTTCACCTTGCCGCGCTGACGCTGCCCTGGCTCCAGGCCGTGCTCGGCACCGCCCTTCCCGGCCACCGCATCGTCCTGGGGGCGCTTGCCGGGGCCGCCGGCACCTTCCTGCTCTCCGAAGCGATCAAGATGTGGCGGGCGCGGATCCGGGACATCCCCTAACGCATCGGGCGGTGCGATGCGCTTTACTGGCTCCGTCAAAAAAGGAGGACGCCATGATCCAGGATCTGCTGATCGCCATCGACAACAGCGCCGGGAGCGAGCCGTTCCTCGATACGGCGATCGCCTTTGCCGAACGCCTGGACGCCTTCGCCAAGGTGACGATGATCTCCGCCGGCCCGCTGGCAGCGGCCGAATTCGCGCCGTTCGGGGCGATCTATGTGCCCGAGGATGTGCTGCGTAGCGACGAAGCCGCACGGCTGGAGGAGGTTCGCGCGCGCTTGGCTTCGGCCAAGGTTCCGGTCGAGCTTCGCGGCATTTCCGACGATGTGGCTTGGGTAGCCGGCGACCTCCGCCGCAGCCATCCGCTCGCCGACCTGCTCGTGGTCGGCCCTGCGGATAGCTGGGAAGTGCCGTGGCTGCACCGCCGCGTGGTCGAGACGTTGCTGCTTTCCACCGGCACGCCGTTGCTGCTGCTGCCGACGCAATCGACGCTCGCTGGCGTCGGCCATGCCGTGCTCGGCTGGAAGCCGTCGCGGGAGGCGATCCGCACGGTCCATGATCTGGTGGCGATCGCGGATCCGGGCGCGGTCATCGATGTCGTCGTCGTGGACGAGAAGGCCGAAGGCGCCGCGGACCAGCCCGGGGTGGCGGACCTGATACAGCATCTCGCGCGGCACGGCTTCAATGCCACCGCCCATGTCATCGCGACGGGCGATTCCGCCGCCGAGGCGCTGGAGGAATTCACGCTCAGGCATAAAGCCGATCTGCTCGCGGTGGGCGGCTATGCCCATTCGCGGGTGCGCGAAGTGGTGCTGGGCGGCGTCACCCGCGATCTGCTCGGCAGCGCGCGGGTGCCCGTGCTCCTGTCGCATTGATGGGGTAGAGCTGCCGCGATGATTCAGGGTTATGTCATGCGGTTCGATCGCCCCGGCACGCCGCTTGTGCACACCGCGCGCGACTTCCCTGCGCCCGGCCCCGGCGAACTGCTGCTCGAAGTGGCGGCATGCGGCGTCTGCCGCACGGATCTCCATGTCGCCGATGGTGAGATCGCGGCGACCTATCCGAGAGTGCCCGGGCATGAGATCGTCGGCCGCGTGGTTGCGATCGGCTCTGAAGTTTCAGGCATAAAGCCCGGCGACCGCATGGGCGTGCCCTGGCTCGGCAGCACCTGCGGCCGTTGCCGCTATTGCCTGGGCGGTCATGAGAATCTCTGCGACTTCCCCAGCTTCACCGGCGCCACGCGCGATGGCGGCTATGGGACGCATGTGCTGGCGGACGCACGCTATTGCCTGCGCATCCCGGAGCGGTTCGAGGACGTCGAGGCCGCGCCTTTGCTCTGCGCCGGACTGATCGGCTATCGCGCGCTGGAGATGGCGGGCGAAGGCGAGAGCGTGGCGCTCTACGGCTTCGGCGCCGCGGCGCACATCATCGCGCAGGTGGCGATCTGGCAGGGGCGCAGGGTCCATGCCCTCACCCGCCCCGGCGATACCAAGACCCAGGCATTCGCGCGTTCGCTCGGCTGCGCCTGGGCAGGTGGATCGGACGTGTCGCCGCCGGAAGAGGTCGATGCCGCGATCATCTTCGCCGCCGCGGGCGAGCTGGTACCCCAGGCGCTGCGCGCGGTGCGCAAGGGCGGCCGCGTGGTCTGCGCCGGCATCCATATGAGCGACATCCCGTCCTTCCCCTATGCCGATCTATGGGGCGAGCGCGCGATCCTCTCGGTCGCCAATCTGACGCGCGCGGACGGCAAGGCATTCTTCGAAGTGGCGGAGCGAGTGCCCGTGCGGACGACCGTCACGCCCTATCCGCTCGCGCACGCCAACGAAGCGCTCGACGATCTGCGCGCGGGCCGGCTGGAAGGCGCAGCGGTCCTGGTTCCCTAGGAAAGCCTGGATGCGGGGCGCCGGTGCTCGCTCAGCACCAGGGCAGACCATTCGCGCGTCTTCTCGTGGACCACCATACGGCATTCCTCGACTAGGCGGTCGCGCGTGCCTTCGACGATCGCATCGAAATGCACATGGTCGTGGCTGCGCACCGAGAAGATCGTCGAGAGATAGGTGTCGAATGCCTGGCGAAGCGACACCCATTGCCCCTGTTCCTCCAGCCATGGCCGGGTGGAGGCGGATGAGGTGAGCAGACGCAGATGCTTGCCGTGGAGCAGCGATTGCGTCGCGCCGGTCTGGATGTCGTGCGGGGCCACGCCGGAGCCGAGCACGCGATCGACATAGCCCTTGATGATCGCCGGCGGCATGCCGAACCAGATCGGATAGACGAGCGTCACCACGCTTGCGTCGCGCAGCAGGTCGAGCTCGGCGGCGACATCGGGCGCGGGCGTGAAGCCCGGCTTTCCCGGCCGCTCCGCGTCCTTCAGCAGCGGATCGAAGCCGATCGCATAGAGATCGCGCAGCACGGCCTCCTGGCCGCACTCACGCACCGTCTGACAATAGGTTTCAGCGATGGTGTGGTTGAAGCTGTGTTCAGCCGGATGGCCGAGAACCACGACGTGCCGGATCGTCTCGGCCATCAGGACGCACCGAGCATCAGGGCGGCGGCGAGTTGCGCCAGCATCAGGCAGGCGAGACCCGAAACGCCGATCACCACGCGTGGCTGTCGCATGGCGAAGCGGGAAGCGACCATCAGCGTGCGTGCCATATTGCCCTCCTGTTCGTAGCCTTGCAGACGTTAGTCATTGGCGGGTCGGCCGACATACGTTTCTATACTTAACGCTCCGCAGCCGAACCGGACTAGGCGGTCCGGCGCAGCTTGCCCGCCCGCTGGCGGGTAAACGCCAGGTCGAAGGCCTGGCTCCGGTCGGTCGCGCGCAGGAGCCCGGCATAGTCGCCGGTCCATTGATCCGCGAAGCCCGCGACCTTGCCGTAGCTGTTGTCGAGCAGCACGTGCGGGATATCGAGCAGCAGCGACAGGATATGGGCGTGGAGCCGATCGGTCACCACGACCTCGCCCTGGCTCAGCATCGCCAGCCCCCGGCGAAAGCGCCATTCCGCCAGCCGGCGCTGGCGCAGCGCGCGCATCACCATGGGATCGCGCGTGAACAGCCGATGGAGCCGCAGCGACAGGCGCAGATAGCGTTTCTGGGCCGGATCCTCCTCCAGCCAGTCGTCGGCGACCGCGCCGCGCGGCAGCGGCTCCTCAACGTGGTCCGCGCGCTCGTGATCGGTGCGCAGCAAGGCAAAGATCGGATATCGGGCGACTCCCCGCGGCTGGCGGCCGAGCATCAGCGCGGCATCGGGGCAGAGCTCGATCCGGCAGTCGAAATGCTCGTGGGCAAAGGCCAACGACTTCGCGTCGCGGACCAGCAGGGTGAACTGGCCGTGGCGCTTGATCGCCGCCGCCATCGCGTCGGCCGCATCCGGGTTCGCATAATGGATCGACTCCGGCATCTGGACGATCGGCCGCCCTTGATGCCGCTCCAGCAGGTGGAGGCGAAAGGCTTCGTGCTTGGGCCAGAGCGTGCCCATGTTGCCACCGCCATGGATCAGGATCGGCCCCTCGCCGATCGCCGCACGGCAGGCTTCGTCGTCGAAATCGGAGATCGCCGAGTAATAGACCGGCAGACGCCCGCGCTGACGCAGATAGGCCATCTCGCCAAGCCAGATCGCCGAATCGCCGACATTGCTGTGGTCGGGAAAATCGACCAGCGCGAGCTCGCCGGGCGGAAGTACCGAATCGAGCATTTGCGCGAAACGCTGCGCGAGTTCGCCGACGATTCCGTCGGCGGATTTGCCGTCGCTGGTCATGATCGGCCCTTTCGAAGACGCTTGAGGATGGATTTGCCGCGCCCACGCCATTCGCACGAGATCGCGAGCAGCACGCCGGCATAGAGAAACGCACCCAACGCAGTGAGGACGAGCATCGTCCCCCACCCGCCCAGCTCCGGCGCGAGCAGCCGCATCGCCAGCGCGAGGAACAGCCCCATGAGGGTGGAGGCGATCAGCGGCGCCGCGATCGCCCGGAATGTGTCCGCCGGGCGGATGCCGGAGGCCCGCTGGAGCATCGCGATCTGCATCGGCACCGTCAGATAGGCGCGGGCGACATAGGAGATCGCCACCGCGAATATACCGAAGGGCAAAGCCGCAAGCGTGAGGGTGAGGCCGAGCACGAACTGGGTGGTCGACAGGATCATCAGGCTGCGCGACGCGCCGAGCACGCTCAGCGACGGCGAGGCGAAGAAGTTGAGTGTGAAGGGCAGCGCCATGAACGCGAAGATCTGGGCAAGGTCGCCTGCCTGATCCCATTTCGCGCCGAACACGCTCGGCACCGCGACCGGCGCCAGCGCCCCGAACCCGACCAGCGCCGGGAAGGAGATCGCCGAGGACTGGGAGATCATCCACTGATAGGCGCGGCGAAGCTCGGGCAGATCGTCCTTCACCCGTGCCAGCGTCTGCACCGCGACCTGGGTGAAGGGCTGGATCGCACCGCGGCCGATCAGCTCGACGGTGCGCCAGGCGGTGCGATACACGCCGACCATGGCCAGCCCGAGCCCGGCGCCGATCGCTACTTCCTGCACGCGCACCGTGGCGAGGAAGACGAGCTGGACGTAGATCAGGCTCCCGTTGAGCGCGAGATTACCGCGCAGGATCGCCCATTCGAACGCCCAGCCCGGCTTCCAGTCATAGGAACCGCGCGACAGGACCACACCCACCAGCTCGGTGACGATCCGCTGGATCACCAGGCTCCACAGGCCCAGCCCGCATAGCGCCGCGACGATCGCGGCGGTCCCGCCGATCAGTCCGCCGACCACCGACCGCAGCGCCGTGGTACGATGCCCGAATTCGCGCAGCCTTAGCGCCATGTGCGTCCCCCCGAAGGAGGAGATCGGCAGCACCAGGCTCATCACCGCCAGCGGCAGCGCGATGCCGGGGGCGTGCATCAGATCCGCGATCGGCTGGGCGAGCAGCATGATCGCGAAGGCGGACAGGAAGGAGAAAGCCTGTTGCGAGCGATAGATGGTGTCGAGGAACGCCGGGGTGATCTCGCTGCGCCGCGCGATCGTCTGCACCAGCCCGGCGGTCGCGACGATGCGGAACGCCTCGGCAGTGAACGCCATCACCGAGAAGGCGCCGATATCCGCGCGCGTCAGCAGCCGCGCCAGCGCCACGAAGACGATGAAGGAGAAGAGCTGGTCGGACAGGAATCGCGTCACCGTCCAGCCGATCGAGCTGCGGCTGCGCTTGCGCAGCGTCGCGTCGAAGCGCGCGGGCGCCTCAGCGTTCAAGGAGCCGCCTCGCTTTCAACATGCGCATCCGCGCGCGCTCCAGATGCCGCCAGGCTTTCTGGCGAAGGCTGTGAAAGGCGGGATCGACCTTGGGCGCGAAGCGCGCCGCGCCGATGTCGGACGCCACGGTCGCCTCCAGGATCGGCGCCGGGAACAAGGCGAGATTGCGCATGCCATGCGCCCAGGATCGGTCCATCTCGTCGTCGATCGGCCGTCGCACCAGCCGGCAATGCTCGGAAAGGCGCCGGGCGCCCTCCAGCGTGATCGCATAGCCCTGGGTGCCGTAAGCCAGCCCGATCAGCTCGATGACGGTGCGCGAATGCTGGAGGAAATCGCCGCGCACCACGCGCTGCCAGGTGGGGCGCTTCGCATAGAGGCGCAGATAATCGATGCCGGTCGCATGGAGATCGGCGCGCGCCAGCCGCTCCAGATAGGCCCAGTCGACCAGCGTATCGTCCTCCAGCACGATCGCCTGGGGCACGCCGCGCGCCACCATGTCGCGCCAGATCGAATAATGGCTGGCATAGCAGCCGATCTCGCCCCGGGTGAGCGCCCGCCCCTTGTTCTTGCGGATCGCGAGCTCGTCGAGCTCCATGCCCTCCGCCGGCCCGGTGCAGGCATCGAAGAACCGCCAGGGAAGCGCAGCATTGCCGGCCCGTTCGGCAAAGCCATTGCGCCTCGCCTCGGCTGTTGCGAGCGACACCACCCATATCTCGGCGGGATCGCGCAACTCCGGCAGTTCCTTAACCATACACGCCTCCTTCCCGCGACCATGCGGCACGGCACGGCCGAGTTCGGCTGGCACCTTTGGTAACCTTACATCCGGCCCGCGCGAAGGCACCCGCGGCTCGGGCTGTCGTCGCAACGGGGCGTCTCACCTTCGCATGCGCAGCATTGTGTTGACCTTGCCGTCCAACGGCCGATGCTGGGGCCGACAACAAGCGAGCCGAGGCGTGCCGATGTACCAAATCGCTGTCGTCGTGCCGGTGTGGAATGGCCGCTCGATCCTGGGGCGCTGCCTCGAAGCGATCGAGCAGCAGACCATTCCGCGCGAGGCATTCCAGATCATCGTGGTCGACAATGCGTCGACCGACGGCACGGCCGAAATCGCCCGCGCCTTTCCGGGCGTGCTGGTTCTCGAAGAGCCGACGCCCGGCTCCTATGCGGCGCGCAACCGTGCGCTCGCGCATGTCGAGGCGCCGATCACCGCCTTCACCGACGCCGATTGCGTCCCCGCCCCCGACTGGCTCGAACGCATCCTGGAGGCCGCGGCCGCGAATCCGGGCTTCGGCGTGCTGGCCGGCAGGATCGACCTGTTCGACGAAGGCGAGCAGGAGGGCATCGTGTTCGGTGATTACGAGCGCCTGTTCAGCTTCCCCCAGGCCCATGCCGCACGCGGCAATTGCGCCACCGCCAATTGGGCGAGCGAAACCGAGCTGCTGCGCCGCCTGGGCGGCTTCGACGCGAGCCTCAAATCGGGAGGAGACCGCCAGATGGCGCTCAGGATCAAGCAGTCGGGGCATCCGCTGGTCTATGTGCCCGCGATGATCGTCCGCCATCCGGTGCGCGCGAACCGAGCCGAGCTGGTCCGCAAGCGCAAGCGGCTGAGCGGCGGGCGCTGGGACCGGACCCGGCGCAGCCTCAGGCTTCCGCGCGTCCTCGCGGTCACCGCTGTCGATACGGTGCGGCGGCTGCGGCGCGCGGCGATCTCGCCGGGCCTGTCGCTGGGGCGCAGGCTCGCCGTGATGAAGCTTACGCTCGAACTCGCCGGAGTCGCCACCGCCGAGTTCCTGTACCTGGCCGCCGGCCGCAAGGCGGCGCGCGACTGATGGCCGCCCCCCGCTTCTCCGTCGTGATGCCGCTGTTCAATAAGGCATCGCATGTCCACGCCGCAATCGACAGCGTGCTCGCCCAGACGCTGCCGCCGCACGAGATCATCGTGGTCGACAATCGCTCGACCGATGGCAGCCGCGCGATCGTCGCGGCGATCGACGACCCGCGCATCCGGCTGCTCGAGCTCGTCAAGCCCGGCCCGGGCGGCTATGCCGGCCGCAATCTCGGCATCCGCGCGGCGGACGGAGACTGGATCGCGTTCCTCGACGCCGACGACCTCTGGGCCACGGACCATCTCGCGCTGCTCGGCGAGGCGATCGCCGCCGATCCCGGCGTGCATGCGGTGGCGACCCGGTTCGACCATGTCTTCGACAGCCATCGCAAGCCGCAGCGGATCGCGCCGGCGCTGGAGCAGCCGGTGACGCTCGATTTCGCGGGCTTCCTGCGCGCCTGGCTCGCGGTGCGCGAATGCCCGATGTGGACCGGCGCGATCGCGATCCGCCGCGACAGGCTGATCGGCGCCGGCCTGTTCCCGGAGGATCGCGCGGTGCGCGGCGGCGACAAGGATCTGTGGCTGCGCGTGCTGGCGCATGGCTCGCTGCGCTATATCCCGGCGGTCAGCGCAGTCTTCCACCGGGATTCGGAGAACAAGGTCAGCAAGTCGACCACCACGCTCGGCCTGCCCTGCCTGGTCGATACCGCGCGTCTTTTGATGCATACCGCCTCTCCTGAGGAGGTCGCGCTGCTCCGGCGGCTCGTGAACCAGGAGATCGCCCATTATGTCCGCTATTCGATGAAGCACCCCGGACAGACCGCGATCCGGATACGGGACATCTGCCTGCCCGAGGGGCTCGGCACGGCGGCGCTGGTGCTCGCCGCCCGCGCGATCCCAGGGCCTCTGCGGCAGGGCGGCCATGCGCTGCGGAACCGGTTGCTTGCCCGCGCGTGAGGCCGCTCCCGATCCTTGGATGCCTGCTCATCGCGGCAGGCATGATTGCCGCATGGGCAGCCCTGCTCGGCATCTACGTGCCGAAGCTCGACGCCTATGCCTCGTTCATGCCGCTCTATGCAGCGCCGGTCCTGCTGGGCGCGGCGCTCGCCTGGCGCAGCCGGCCCTGGCCGCTGGTCGCGGCGGCGGTCGCGCTGGCACCGGTCGTCGGCACCGTCACGCCCGAGCTGCTGCGGACGATTCCCCAGGCCCCGCCCGGCGCGCCGCAGGTCCGCATCGCCACGCACAATGTCTGGAACCGCAATACCGATCCGGCCGAGACCGCCCAGACGATCATCGATGCGCGCCCGGACGTCGTCCTGCTCCAGGAAGCCGGCGGCAGTTTCCGGCCGATGCTCGCCGCGATCCGCCAGCATTTCCCCTATTCGACCGACTGCCCGGCGCATTGCTCGCTCGTGATCTTCTCGCGCTGGCCGATCGGGAGCCGCGACTATCACTTCAACGACGCGGAGGGGCGCAGGCTGGAGCCGCCGCTGATCTGGGCGCAGATCCTGCCGCCGGGAATGCCACCCTTCGTTGTCGCCACGCTCCACTATGGCCATCCCTCGCCGTCCCAGGCCCGCAGGCGCCAGGAACTCGCCGAAGCGATCCGGCAGATCGATGCGCGCGATCTCGTCATCGCGGGGGACATGAACCTCACCCCCTGGGCTTCCGCGATGCGCGTACAGGATAAGGCCCTGTCCCCGTTGACCCGCATGACCCGCGCCCTGCCGAGCTGGCGCAGGCCGGTGCCGATGCTGCCGATCGACCATCTCTATGCCGGGCTGGGCTGGGGCCTTGTCGATGCGCGGCGCTTGCCGGCCACGGGCTCCGATCATTATCCGCTGCTGATTACCCTGGGGCGCCGATGAAGCCGCTATTGGCCTGCGCCTGCATGGCGGGCGCAATGCTCGCCCCTCCTGCCCTGGCACAGCAATCGGACGCGACCGATTCGCTCGGCTCGGTCTCTTCCGAGAACCCCTTCGGACGCGACCGCAACGTCAGCGTGCTGGAGCGCCCGCGACCCGATTACACGCCCGAGCCGATCCAGCTTGGCGCGCTCGAAGTCATGCCGCGGATCGCGGTCGGCACCGGCTATGACGACAATCTCTACGCCCAGCGGGACGATCGGATCGGCGACGGCTATGTCCGCATCCGTCCGCGCCTGTCGATCAACCGCCCCTCGCCCAACCTGCGCCTGACGGTGAATGGCGAGCTCGATCTGCTGCGCTATTTTGACCGGGCGAGCGAGAACGCCACCCAGTATAATTTCGACGCGCACGCGCTCTACACGATCGCCCGCGACACGAATCTCTCCGTGACGGCAAGCCATGGCCGCTACAGTCAGGAGCGCGTCTCGCCCGATTCGCCGACGAACGCCGTCCACCCCACCCGCTTCACGATCACAGACGGCAGCGCGACGCTCAGCCATGTCTTCAACCGGCTGCGGGTGCGCGGCGTGCTGGATGTCGAGAACCGCAATTATCGCGACGGGCGCACGCCCGCGGGCGATACGGTGGACCAGGATTTCCGCGACCACACCACCGTCACCGGCACCGCGATCAGCGAATATGCGCTCAATCCCAGCATCGCGCTGTTCCTGGCGGGATCGTACAACGAACGCGACTACCGCACCCGGATCGGGCCGGTGCCGGCGCGCGATTCCCACGGCATCGAACTCGCGGCGGGATCGAGCTTCGAGCTGGGCCGGATGATGCGCGGCTCGCTGCGGCTGGGCTATCTGCAGCAGAATTATCGGGCGGAGCAGTTCCACGCGGTCAAGGGCCTGCTGGTGCGCGGCGAGCTCGCCTATTTCATGACGCCGCTGGTCACTGTTACCGCCACCGTCGACCGTAGCGTGAGCGAGACCGGCGTGCTGGGGGCGACCGGCTATCTCAAGACCACCGCGACGCTGCGCGCCGATTACGAGCTGCTGCGGAGCCTGATCCTGGGCGTGAGCGCCGAGCTGGAAAAGCGCGACTTCCAGAATCTCGATCGCAACGACGACCGCTGGACCCTGCGCGCCGGCGCCTCCTATCTGGTGAGCAAGCGCGTCGCGCTGCGCGGCGACTTCCAGCGCCGCAGCCAGTCGAGCTGGGGCGCGCTGCCCGGGCGCGAATTCATCGACAACCGGGTATCGGTCGGCGTCACCTTCTCGGGACTATGAGGCTTTCCCCGGACGTTCCAACCAGCCATGGAGCGCACCCTCGCATGCGGCGAGCATCTCGGGCGGCGCCATCCGGTTGATATACCCATCCGAACCCTGATCCGACAGCAGCTTGGCCGGAATCCCGCCGACCACGCCGCGCGGTGGTACGTCCTTGGTGACCACCGCATTGGCGCCGACCGCGGAGTCCGCTCCGATCTCGATCCCGCCGATCACCTTCGCGCCCGATCCCAGGAAAGTCCGGTCGCCGATCACCGGGGCGCCCCGCCGCGCGCCACGGTTCATATAACCCAGCACCACGCCGTGGGTGACGTTCACATTGGTGCCGATCACCGTATCGCCATGGAAATAGAAGCCGCCGAAGCGATTGAGGAACAGGCCCGGCCCGATCTCGGTATATTCGGGGATCGCGAAGCCATATTTATAGCGCGCGCGCAGCAGCAGCAGCTTGACGATCGGAAACAGGCCGAAGCCCTTCATCGGCTTGAGCTTCAGCCAGCCGCAGGTACGCATCAGCACCGTGTATTTATACCCCGGCGTGAAGGCGTAATGGCGCACAAAGGCGCCGAAGCTCACCCGCCCCGCATAGCGATAGAGATCGGCGGCCAGCAGCGCCTTCAGCTTGGCGAAGCTCACCGGGCAGCCGCGCCGATGCGGCTTGCCGGTCTCGTTGCCGTCCTCCTGCTCCGGCGCCAGCGCTCCGGCCACCGCGTCCATCAGAAATAGCGCTCGGCGAAGCGGATCGTATCGCCCGGCAGCACCGCGAAATCGGCGGTGAGCGGATAGACGGTCTCACCGGCCTCCCCGGAACGCTTCACAAAGACCTTCTTCTGGTTGGCGCGATAGGTGAACCCGTCCGCCTTGGCCACCGCGCCGCGGATCGTCAGTCCCTGGACATAAGGATATTCGCCCGGCTTGTTGACTTCGCCCAGAATATAGATCGGGCGGAAGTTGAGCACCTGGGTCGAGACCTTGGGCTCGAGCAGATAGCCTTGTTTCAGCTTGTCTTCGATCGCATGCGAGACATCGTCGGGCTGGAGACCCGCCGCCTGTATCTCGCCGATCAGCGGGAAAGAGATGGCGCCGCTGGGGCTGATCTCGAAATCACCGGTCAGCGATGACTCGCCATAAGTGACGACCTTCAGCTTGTCGCCCGGCGAGAGCTTGAACGCGGCGGCGGAGGGCGGCGTCGACCCGGCACCCGCGACCGGCGCCTGGCCCGAACATGCCGAAAGCAGCGCCAGCGCAGCGGCCAGAGCGATTGGTGCACGCCACTTCATTGGGAAACTCCGGAACTCAAAGCGATCTCTCCTTGTCGAACTTCCCCGGCCCCGCGCGGGCGCCGCTCGAGCGCCCGTTCGATCCTTGCCCAATAATGGGCCGCCGCCTGCTCGACGCCATAAGCGAGCGAACGCTGCCGCGCCGCGGCCCCCGCCGCGCTGCGCCGGGGCTCGGCATGGACGGCGCGAAGCGCAGCCGCGAAACGCTCGGGATCGTCTGTCGGCACCAACGCGCCGGCATCGACGTCCATCGGCCCGGGGACCGCCTCCCGAGCCATGTCGGCAAGGATCTCCGATGGACCCGAGGCGCAGTTGGTCGCCACCACCGGCAGCCCGCACGCCATCGCCTCCACCAGCCCGTTGGGAAACCCCTCGGCATTGGACGGCATGGCGAACAGCTCGGCGCGCGCGAGCAGCGCATAGGGATTGTAGATGAAGCCCGGCATGTCGACCCTGCCGGCGATGCCTAGCCCCCGCGCCCGGGATTCGAGCGCCTCGCGCTCCGGCCCCTCGCCCAATATCACCAGCCGCGCGGGGATCTCTGCCCTCGCATAGGCATCGAGCAGCATCGCGAAATTCTTGTTGGGGACGAGCCGGCCGGCGGCGATCACATAGGCGCCCTGCGGCTGGAACGCCGGGGTCTCGCGCGCCAGCTCGGCGATGCGCTGGTGGTCGACCGGATTGGCGATCGCCGACACGGAATCGCGGCGCACGCCGAAATTGGCGACCAGATCCTCCGCCACGCCTTCGGAGACGGCGATCACATGGCTCGCGCGCGGATAGCTGGCCCGCACCATAGCCCCGGCGACCTTCGCGCCGATGCCCGAGCCGAGATGCGCGGAGGTGTTGACCCGCTCGCTGACCAGCCACGCCTTGTCGCGACCCGCCATCGCCGCCGCGTTGGCGACATTGGCGCGAGTGAGGAAACTGAACGTCAAATCGGGCGCCAACCGGCCGACGAGCCCGCGAAGCTGGATCATGCTCGGCACGAGCCGATGCCGCGCATCGAGCTGATGGGTCTCGATCCAGTCGGGCACCGGATAGGCGCGCGGCTCCCGATCGAGCAGCGCCAGATGGATCGCATAGCGGTCACGCCAGGGCTCGGACGCCGCCAGCAACGTGGTGAGCACGCGCTCGGCGCCACCACCGGCCAGCGAGTTTATCGCGAAGAGAATCCTCTTCTTTTCCGGCATCGTCCCTCGCCTGCACGCCATCAGGAACCCGCCCCCGCCATTTACCTAACACAGGATGATGCTGCGGCGCATCATGGCGACCCCGCCCTGCCGCCCCGGAAGGGCGCTTCATCGTTCCCGAGGCCCGGCAAATGGTTGGCGCGATGTCCACGGCGCATGGAGGGCACGATTGGCCGATTAGGCGCGCCGCCGCTCTTAGTTAATTGCTGCGCTGCGCGTACACCCCATTACGGCCAGCGACGGCGGAAAAAGGGGTGTCCCATGAAGCGAGTCGAATGCCTGGACGGCCTGCGCGGCCTGGCCGCGCTCTGGGTGCTGCTCGGCCACGCGATGATCCTGACCGGCTTCCGCCTGCCGGTGATGAGCCGGCCCGATCTGGGGGTGGACCTGTTCATCCTGCTCTCGGGCTTCCTGATGGTGTTCCAGTATCGCCTGCGCGCCGAGTTCGAGGACTGGCGCCGGCCCGCGATCTGGACGGCCTTCTGGGTCCGCCGCTTCTTCCGCATCGCGCCCCTGTTCTATGTGCTGCTCGCCGCCGCGCTCATCGCAGGGCCGGCGATCTATGCCGATCGCGTCGCGATCGACAGCTTCCTGGGCCAGGCGCTCCAGCCGCCGGAACGCTATCTCGACCATGGCCCCGCCAATATCGCGGCGCATCTCAGCTTCGTCTTCGGGCTGCTCCCCGCCTATGCCTACCGCACGCCCCTGCCCGATTGGAGCCTGGGGCTGGAGATGCAGTTCTACGCGGTCTTCCCTTTCCTCGTCCTGCTCGGCCGCCGGATCGGCTGGGCCTGGGGAGCGCTCGCCATCGGCGCATGCGGCGCGCTGATCGCCGTGATGGCGAACCGCGCCGGGCTGCACTTCCCGATGCCCGCCTTCCTGCCGTTGAAGCTCCACCTCTTCCTGTGCGGCATGCTGATCGCCGCCGATCATGGCGGGCAGCGGGGGCGGCTGTTGCTGCACCTCGGCGTGGCGATGCTGCTCGCGATCCTCCCCATCGGCGGCGCGACGGACATGCTGCACCTCGCGGTGCGCGAGTTGATCGTCCTGACCTTCTTCGGCCTCATCCACCTGCGCACGACGGGCGCGGTCGGCGCGATCTCCCGAGTACTGGGCAGCAAGCCGTTCCACTGGCTGGGCGAGCTTTCCTACGGCACCTATCTCCTCCACCTGCTGATCCTCCAGCCGGTAGCGGCCTGGGCGATCGGGCAGTTCGGGCGCGACATCGGCGCCCCCGCCCGCTTCGCGCTGGTGGTCGGGATCGTCGCGCCGATCACCTATGGCATCGCATTCATGACCTACCGGCTGGTGGAACTGCCCGGCCAGGCGCTCGGCAAGGCCCTGCTGAGGCGCGCCACCCACAATCGGCGACGGGCGCGGCAGGTCATCGCCGAGGAACTGGCCGCACCCTGAAGGAAATCACTTCAGCGGGTGAGCCGCGAAGTCGTTGAACGCGAGGCGTTGCGCCTTGCCGACTTCCACGATGCCCGCGTCCGACGGCGCCTTGAAAAGCGACTGGGCCACCGACGCATCCCCGCCAAAGGGCTCGAAGGCCGAACGCGGCTCGAACAGGCTCAAGCCCACGTCACCGACGCCGCGCAGCAGATTGCTGGCGGCAAGCAACGTCTCGCCCTTGCTGATGCTCGCCAGCAGCAGGGTGGCCGGGTCCGTGGCGGAACTGGTCGTCTTGTAGCCCGCCGAGGATTCCCCCTGCCCGGCCACCACTGTTTCGCTCACCGTGTCCTGCCCGGAAAGGCCGGGCAGCGTGGTCTTGGTATAGAGCGTCGCGCCCTCGGCATGGGTGATCTTGACGCCGTTCAGCACCAGCTTGCCCTCGGACGAGATCACCTTGGTCCGCGTGCCAGCATCCTCGAAGACGCTGTTGATGATGGTGACGTTGGCGGCGCTGTCGAGCCAGAGCTGGTTCTGCTCGGACGAGCCGCCGCGCCAGACCGGATTGCGGCCCACCGAATCGCGCATGGTCACCGAGCCCCACAGGCGATAGTTCCGCCCATTCTCCTCGCTGACCGCCCGCAGCAGCGTGGTATTCTCCGACTTCAGGTCATAGCCGCCATCGCTGTTGCCGCGCGCGACCGTGTCGATGAACTGGACGTCGTGCACGCCGCGCTCGGTCGCAAAGCCGTCGCCGTTGAGATAGCCGCCCGTCAGGCTGCGCACATTCTCGATGGTCGCGCGCTGGATCGTGACATTGTGGACGGTGCCGTCGAGATGTACGCCGATCGGGAAATCGTCGCCCACCTGCCCGCCCAGATCGGCGCGGACATCCTCGATCACCACGTCGCTGCTGTCATATTGCAGCCGGACGACATTGCGCGAGAAGCCCTGGACCGCGATGTCACTGATCTTGAGCCCCTGCACCGTCGCCGTGCCGCTGCTGGCGAGATCCTCGAAGAAGCGCCGGACATTGTTCGCATCGACATGCTGGATGGTGAGGTCGCTGATGTCCGCCGAGGCGCGGAACGCCGACTGGACATTGTCGATCCGCAGATTCTCGAAGGCGAGGTGATCGGCACCGGTGCCGAGCTTGAACAGCTCGTTGCCCGCCGCGTCCCCGGCCTTCCAGCCGGCGGGGCGCGTGCCGACGATATGCGCGTCGGCAGCGTTGCCGGCGGAATCGACTCCGCGGATCGTCACGGGAGCCCCCGCCGTCCCGCCGCGGGTGATCCCCAGGATGCCCGAGACAGTGTAGTCGCCCTTGTCGGCGAGCAGCAGCACCTGGCCGCCGGCGCCGGCCTTTCCGATCAGCGTGTTCAGCGAACCGATCGGCGCGGCATTGCTGGCATCCTTGCCGCTCTTGTCGCCTGCCCCGGTCGGAGAGATGAAAAAATTGCCCATCGCGGCGGACTCCATGCTGACCCACGGCGCCATCGCCATGCGTGGGGCACTTATGGAGCCCGGATATTTCCAAGCAGTTACCGATACATAAGCGAAACAACTTAGAGGAGAATCGGTAACCGGATACCCTAAAGTCACAAAAGTCGCAGGTTCCGCGCGCGCGCCCGCGCACGGGAAAGCCGGAACGCTCGCGATGAGAAGGAGCCCGGCCAGCCTTGCAGGCGAAATCCTGCTTAGCAATCGATACAGGCGTTTCGCTGGCGACATGGCTTGTGTCCTCCGATCGATGGAAGCGACGGCGCAGTCAGAACATGAATTTCAGTCGAGCGCCTCGGCAGGCTGCGAAGTCGCGCTCGAAGGCTGGCATTTCCGCAGCGCGGACTGATAGACCTTGATCGTGTCGATCGCCGCCCGATCCCAGGAGAAACGGTCGCGGACATGCTCGGCATCGACCGCCAGATCCTCGCGCCCCTCATCGAGACGGCGCATGAGCGCATCGACGTTCCCGACCGGGAAGTAATTGCGGGCGTCCAGGCCGATATCGCGATTGGCCGCGATGTCGCTGAGCAGCATCCGCGCGCCGCAGCTCGCCGCTTCGAGCGCCGCAATCGGCAGGCCTTCATGATGCGAAGGCATCACGAAGAGTTCGCACCGCTCGTACAGGCATTTGAGCGTGGCGCGCGACTGGACGCCGGCGAAGACGACCCGATCACCCGCCTGCGCCATCAGCTCCCGCGCATAGCCGCTCTGATGGTCGGCGCCGCCGACGATGACGAGCTGCGCCGCCGAGCCGCTCCGCTCGAACGCGGCGATCAGGTCGTGCAACCCCTTTTCGGGCACCAGCCTGCCCACGGCGAGCAGGAAAGGTCCGGTGATCCCGATGCGTTCGAGCACCAGCTCGGGATCGGCGCCCTCGGGAAGCGCGGGGGCGCCGTTGGGGATGTAGCTGATATCCCTGGCGCGCTTGGGGAAATTCTCGCGCAATTGTGTCGCGAGTGAAGGCGATATCGCGATGATGCGATGGGCGAAGGCGAGCGCCAGCCACTCGCCGCTGCGCAGCGCGGTGCGCGCGACGCGGCCCCATTTGGCGCGGTTATAGTCGGTGCCGTGATGGGTCACCACCACCTGCATGCCGAGCAGATAGGCCAAAGGCGCCATCATTCCCGGCCCGATGGCGTGGATATGGATCACCGCCGCCCCGCGCCACCAGGCGGTGAGCACCGCCAGAAAGGTCGAGAGGATCGCCTCCAGATGCTTCGAGCGCGGGCACGGCACGCCGACGATCTCCACGCCCTTATATTCGCTTTCCCGCTCGGGCAGATAGGGCGCCCTGCCCAGCACGACCGAGCGATGCTCGGGCCAGATCGCCTTGATCCGCGGCAGCAATTCCTCGCAATGGCTTTCGACGCCACCCATCACATTGGGGAAGCCGCGCAAGCCCGTCACGCAAATGGTGATGGACTCGCCCGGATCGTCGTTACGCCCACTCGTCCGTTGCAGCATTTCTTGTCTCCAGTCCCCCCCGATAGGACCGTTTCCCCTGTATCTTCAGGTCATCGCTGCCTCAGGCTTCTCTCCACTAGTTTCTCCGAATTCCTTCGATGGCTGTCCGTTGCTCACGCCGCCTGCCGGGGCGAAGCATCGACATTCCCGGCAAGATCGGCATCGCTCGGCCGGCCGACGCTCACATAGCGGAAGCCCTCGGCCTCGACCTTTTCGGGCGGATAGACGTTACGCAGATCGACCAGCACGGGCTGCGCCATGATGGTCTTCAGCCGGGGAAGATCGAGCGCACGGAACGCATCCCATTCGGTGACGATCACCGCGGCGTGCGCGCCTTCGGCGGCGTCATAGGCCGAATCCGCATAATGCACGTCCTTCAGCAGCGGCCGAGCGGCCGCCATGCCCTCGGGATCATAGGCGCGGATCGTGGCGCCGGCATCCTGAAGCGCCTGGATGATCGAGAGCGAGGGCGCATCGCGCATGTCGTCGGTATTGGGTTTGAAGGTCAGCCCCAGCACCGCGACCGTGCGGCCGCGCACCGATCCGCCGACCGCGGTGAGCACCTTGCGCGCCATCGCGCGCTTCCGCTGGTCGTTCACCGCCACGGTCGCCTCGATCAGCCGGATCGGCGAGTCATGGTCCTGCGCGGTCTTCATCAGCGCCAGCGTGTCCTTGGGGAAGCACGATCCGCCATAGCCGGGGCCGGCATGGAGGAACTTGGCGCCGATGCGATTGTCGAGACCGATGCCGCGCGACACTTCCTGCACGTCGGCGCCCACTTTCTCGCACAAATCCGCGATCTCGTTGATGAAGGTGATCTTCATCGCCAGGAAGGCGTTGGCGGCATATTTGATGAGTTCGCTGGTGCGCCGGCGCGTGAAGAGCAACGGCGCCTTGTTCAGATAGAGCGGCCGATACACTTCCTCCATCGGGCCGCGCGCGCGCTCGTCCTCGATGCCGATCACGATGCGGTCGGGATGCTTGAAGTCCTCGATCGCCGCGCCTTCGCGCAGGAATTCGGGGTTCGACGCCACCGCGAACTCGGCGGCGGGATTGGTCTCGCGGATGATCCGCTCGACTTCGTCGCCCGTGCCGACCGGCACCGTCGACTTGGTGACGATCACCGTGAAGCCCTGGAGCGCCGCCGCGATCTCGCGCGCCGCCCCATAGACATAGGAGAGATCGGCATGGCCGTCGCCGCGGCGGCTGGGCGTGCCGACGCCGATAAACACCACATCGGCCTGGGTGACCGCGCCGGCGAGATCGGTAGTGAAGGACAATCGCCCCGAAGCGGCATTCCGCACGACCAGATCGTCCAGTCCCGGCTCATAGATAGGGATGCCACCCGCCTTCAGCTTGGCGATCTTGTCCGCGTCCTTGTCGACACAGATCACGTCATGGCCGAAATCCGCGAAACAGGCCCCCGAGACCAGGCCGACATATCCCGATCCGATCATTACGATCCGCATACGCATACTCCCAAACTTACAGGTGCGGCCGCTTTCGTGTTGCGCATGCGAACGTTCCCTCGCCTGCGCCGCAACGTCAACGCGGTAGCTTCGAGGTGGGGGAAATCGACGGTGAAGCGAATATTAAGTATTTCCCACGCACTATATCCCGCATCGGCGAAGGGCGTTGCGGTCGTCTTCCTGTAAATTTTCGGGGTCTTCACCGGCCCCGATCGGACGCCCCGAAACTGTCCCAAAAACGGTTCATCGCCAGGTTGCCACGCATCGTCCTTTCGATAGATAGTCGCGGGCAGGAGATTGGGATGCTTGAGACGCTCGAGCAGCAACGCGCGGCCTTTTTTGCCGAACTGCCCGTGCCGCTGGCGATTCGCCGGGATCGGCTTCGCCGAGTCGTGGCGATGATCGAGGAAAATAGCGGCGCGCTGTGCGCCGCGCTCTGCCGCGACCATGAGCATCAGAGCCAGGCGTCCGCGATGCTCACCGAGATCGCACCGGCGCTCACGGCGCTGCGCAATTCGCTCCGGAACGCCGCGGTCTGGATGCGCCCCGTGAACGGGAACGGGCTCTGGGGCAGGCTGGTGCGCGGCGGCGACTATACCGAATATCAGCCGGTGGGCATGGTCGGGCTCACGGCGCCCGCGACGCTGCCCGTCCACCAGACGATGAGCCTGCTCGCCAGCGTGCTGACCGCCGGCAACCGGGCGATGGTGCGGTTCGATGCCGCCACGCCGCATCTGGGGCGGCTGTTCGCGGAACTCGCTCCGCATTATTTCAGCCCGCTCGAATTCCACGTGCTCGATGGCCAGGCCGAGGACGCCAACGCCTTTGCCGAACTGCCGTTCGACCTGTTCGTGGCGAGCGATCCCACCGAGGACGCCGGCACTCGGAACGCCGAACTCGGCGGAGTGACGATCGAACGCTCGGGCAAGTCTCCTGTGCTCATCGGCCGCTCGGCCGATCTGGCGAAGGCGACCGAGCAGGTGATCGCCAGCAAGCTGGTCAAATCGGGCCATATCCCGCTCACGCCCGACTATCTCCTGGTGCCCGCCGAGCAGGAGGAGGCGATCGCTTCCTGGCTGTGGCGCGCGGCGATGCATCTCCATCCGCGCATGGCGGACCATGCCGAAATCGATCTGCCGCTGTCGGACGCCAAGCTCGCCCGCTTCACCCGGCTGATAAACAACGCGCGCGCGCGTGGAGCCGAGATACTGGTCGCCGAGCATCAGGACAGCCCGGCCGGGGTGCAGCACATGCCGCTCCACATCGTGCGCCATGCCACCGAAGACATGCTGGTCATGCAGGAGGAGATCAGCGGGCCGATCCTTCCCTTGCGCACCTATGGCGATATCGACGAGGCGATCGACGAGATCCACCGGCACAAGCCGCCCTTCGCCATCTATCATTTCGGCCGTGACGCCGCCGAGCGCCGCCATGTCCTGGCGCGGACGATCTCGTCGGCGATCGCGCTCGACGGCCCTTCGCTCGCGATCGTCCAGGCGAGCGCCCGGCAGGCCGGCGCCGGGCTGATGCTCAACAACGGCCATGGCGAGATCGGCTTCCGCGGCTTCAGCCGTGCCCGCCGCGTCTATCACCAGCCGGTGATCGACATCGCCCGCCTGACCGGCCTCGCTCCCGCCCGGGCCGCGTTCGGATCGCCCTGAGCCGACACTCGCGACGATTCGCCCCGCGCGCCGCTCGCTGCGGGGAATAGGCTGATTCCAGGAGGAATCCGCTCCGGCGGCGCCCCTCCCGGGTTGCGATCGTCCGCCGGACGCGCTTTGCACACGTCTTGACGCCATGACCTTGCTGCGGCGCAGCGCAAGGGCGCAGCGTTAACCAGTCAGCCAAGGAGATAGCGTTGCTGCAGCGCCGAGACTGACCGGTTATCAGTAGAGTGCGCGTTAGTGGCGGTGTGGATCTCCAATCTGACTTTGGCCGGTGGCCCCGGAAGGGGTTAACCAAAGAAAGGGCGGAACATGCGAAAGATACGCAAGGCGGTTTTCCCCATCGGGGGGCTCGGAACCCGTTTCCTCCCCGCGACCAAGTCGATGCCGAAGGAGATGCTCACGGTAGTCGATCGGCCGCTCATCCAATATGCGGTCGATGAGGCGCGCGAGGCCGGGATCGAGCAGTTCATCTTCGTCACCAGCCGCGGCAAGAGCCTGATCGACGATCATTTCGATCACGCCTTCGAGCTCGAGGAGACGATGACCCGGCGCGGCAAGTCGCTCTCGATCCTCGACAGCACGCGCTCCTCGCCGGGCGACATCACCATCGTCCGCCAGCAGGAGCCGCTGGGCCTGGGCCATGCCGTGTGGTGCGCCCGCCGCATCGTCGGCGACGAGCCGTTCGCGGTGCTGCTGCCCGACGACCTGATGGTCGGCCGGCCGGGCTGCCTCAAGCAGATGGTCGATGCCTATGCCGAGCTCGGCGGCAACCTGATCTGCGCCGAGGAAGTCGCGCCCGAGGATACCTCCAAATACGGCATCATCACCCCCGGCGAGAGCCTGGGCAGCATCACCGAGGTTCTGGGCCTGGTGGAAAAGCCCGCGCCCGAAGCCGCGCCGTCCAATCTCGGCGTGATCGGCCGCTACATCCTGCAGCCGGAGGTGATGGACATCCTCGCCAGCCAGGAGGAAGGCGCCGGCGGCGAGATCCAGCTCACCGATGCGCTGGCCCAGCTCATCGGCCAGCAGCGCTTCCATGGCGTCACCTTCTCCGGCAGGCGCTATGACTGCGGCGACAAGAGCGGCTTCATCACCGCGACGCTGGCGCTCGCGCTGGAACGGCCCGAGCTGGCACCGGCGATCCGCGCCTTCATGGCGACGGCCTGATCCATGCACGCCCCCGTCCCGCGGTCCCTCCCCGAGCGTGATTCCGCAGACCCGCAAGTCGATCGCGGCGCGCTGATCGACTTGCGGGGAATCGTCGCCGTCATCCGGCGCAGATGGATGATCATCTGCGCCTCGCTGGCGGCGGCGATCGTGATCGCGGGCGCGGCCTATTTCGCCGCCGAGCCGCGCTATACGGCAACGGCGCAGGTCGCGCTGGAGCGCTCGGCGGAGCGCGTGGTCAATGTCGATCAGGTCGTCCCCACGGTCGATCCCGATTCGGCGGCGGTGGATACCGAGGTCGAGATCCTCCGCTCGCCCGAATTGATCGGGCGGGTGGTCGATCGCCTGGGGCTCGACAAGGATCCGGAGTTCAACAAGGCGGCGGTTCCAGGGCCGGCCGTGGCCGGTGCGCAGCAGGATCTGGTCGGGCGCCAGCGCGCGATCGGGACAGTGCTCTCGAACCTGACGGTCAAGCGCGACGGGCTTTCCTACGCGATCAGCGTCACCTTCGAGGCGGGAACGGCGCCGAAGGCCGCCCAGATCGCCAATACGATCATCGATCTCTACGTCTCCGGCCAGACCGGCTCCAAGTCCGACGCGACGCAGCGCGCGCGGGTGTTCCTCGACCAGAGGCTCCAGCAGCTCCGCGCCCAGGTGCTGGAAGGGGAACGCGCGGTTGCCGATTATCGGGCACGGAATGGCCTGTTCGCCGCCTCCAATTCCAGCAGCGTCTCGCAGGAGGAGTTGACGAATCTCTCGACCCAGCTTGCCCAGGCGCAGGCGGAGAATGCCGCGGCGCAGGCCCGGCTCTCCACCGCGCGCGCGCAATTGGCGCGGGGCCGCAGCGGCGAGGAGCTGGGCGAATCGCTCGATTCCCCCGTGGTCAGCGCGTTGCGCGGCCAGCGCGCCGAGGCCGCCCGCGAAGTCGCGTCGCTCGAGAAGCGCTACGGGCCGCGCTATCCCGATCTGGTCCGTGCCCAGAACGCGCTGAAATCCACCGATGCCCAGATCGCCGCGGAGGTGCAGCGCATCGTCGCCAATGTCTCGATCCAGGCGAATATCGCCAGCCAGCGGGCAGCATCGCTCGCGGGCTCGATCGGACAGGCGCGCGGCCGGCTGGCAAGCGACAATCAGGCATCGGTGCGGCTGAACGAGCTGGAGCGGAACGCCGAATCGTCGCGGACGCTCTACCAGACCTTCCTCGATCGCTATCGCCAGACGGTGGCGCAGGCCGGCCTGGAGCGCAGCGATTCCTATATCGTGAGCCATGCGCGCGTGCCGGGGATGCCCAGCTCGCCCAACAAGCTGATGTATGCGGCGCTCGCGATCGTCGGCGGGCTCGGCGTCGCGACGCTGCTGGTGCTGCTACTCCAGTTGCTCGAACGCGGGCTGGAGAGCAGCGACGCGATCGAGCGCTCGCTGGCGCTGCCCATGCTCGCCGCGATCCCCGATGCGCGGACCTTGCCCGGCTATCGCAAGTCCGGCCTTCCCGCTCCCCCGGCCGAGCTGCCGCTCAAGCGACCGCAATCCGCCTTTGCCGAGGCGTTCCGATCGCTGCGCACGTCGCTCCACTTCGCCGGCGGCGGCGCGGTGCGCGTGGTCGCGATCACCTCGGCAGTGCCTGGCGAAGGCAAAACCACCATCGCCATCGGACTGGCGCGCGCCGCGGCGGCATCGGGTGCGCGCGTGCTGCTGATCGATTGCGATGCGCGCCGCCGCGCCCTGACCCGGCAGCTTGCCGACAAGGTCCAGATCGGCCTTGAGGACGTGCTTTCCGGCAAGGCGCCGATCGAGCGCGCGCTGTTGCAGGACAGCCTCTCCCCCGCCGTCCTGCTGCCGCAGCGGCTCGGCGACACGGACGAGCCCCGCGCCGACAGCACCAGGCTCGCCGCACTGATCGAAACCGTGCGGGACCGCTACGACCTGATCCTCCTCGATACCCCGCCGGTGCTGGCGGTGGACGAGGCGCGCGTGCTCGCCAGCGTCGCCGACGGCGTGGTGCTGCTGGTCCGTTGGCGCAAGACGCCGGCCAAGGCAGCGGAAACCGCGCTCCGCCAGCTCTACGACGTCAATGCCAATGTGATCGGCGCCGTGCTGACATTGGTCGATGTCCGCGAGCAGCAGCGCTCGGGCGAGACGGGCTATCATCTGCGCGAGTACAAGAGCTACCATGTGGGCTGAGCCCCGGCCGTGAACGAGGGCGGCCTGGCCTATGGCCCGTCCTTCGGGCTGGGCGTGCTGATACCGGTGACGCTGCTGCTGCTGGTGCCGCTCGTCATCGCCGTGCGCCGGGCCGGGAGCCTGGCGGCGGCCTTCGTCATCGTCGCGCTCTGGCTGCGCTATATCGCCGGCGCCTATCACCTCTACATGTTCAAGCCGCTGGTCGCGGGTTTTTCGGGCAATGCGGCGCTTTCGATCGGGCTGACCCTGTTCGGGCTCGCCTTCGTGGTGCGGCCGGCCAATTTCGGCATCAAATGGGTGATGCCGATCTATCTGGTGGCGGCACTGGTCCTGCTGAGCGCCGCGCTGAACGGCGACATCGCCGGCGGGATCAACGTCGCGGTCAAATATGCCTATCTGCTGGTCATCACCATCTCGGTGTTCCAGGCGATGCGCCGCGACAATGCGGGGCGCTGGATCGGCTGGGCGATGGTCGCCTTCCTGCCTTTGCTCGTCTTCCAGGCGCTGTCGGTGGTGCTGCATCTGCCCAAGGGCTCGGAGGATGGCGACGGGCTGGTCTGGATCGGCGGATACAATCATGAAGGCGCCTTCTCGGTCGCGCTGGTCGCCGGGTTCGTCGTGGGCTGCTTCGCCCGCTCGGCGCCGACATGGGTGCGCGTGCTCTTCCTGCTGGCAACGCTGGTCGGCATCCAGCTCGCGGGCTATCGCACTTCGATCCTCGCGCTGACTCCGCTCGCGCTGGCGACATTCCTGATCGGCCTGACCGTCAGCGTCCGCCGCGACCAGCGCGCGCTGATGGCGGGCGCGGCGGTGGTGGGCGGGCTCGTCATCGTCTCGATCGCCGCGATCTTCTATGCCGACAAGTTCGGCGATCTCGCCACCTTCCTCTCGAACCCCGGCCATCTCATCAAGCCGCCGCGCGAGTTCGACTATCTCGATCGCCAGGTCATGTCGGCGCGTCCGCTGATCTGGAGCAGCTACCTCTATGCCTGGGCGGACGGCAGCGCGGCCCGGCATCTGTTCGGCTTCGGCCCGGAAAGCTGGGAGGGGCTGTTCAAGGTCTATCCGCACAACACTTTGGTCGCGACACTCTACGAGCTGGGCGTGTTCGGCGTGGTGGCGATGCTGCTGCTCTGGGCGGTGATGTTCTCCGCCGCGCTCGCCGCTCGGACCGAGCGCTTCAAGCTGATCGCCGCGCATTTCGCCTTCTTCCTGCTCAACATGGCGACGATGCCCTTCTGGCAGGTGGAGGGACTGGGGCTTTACGGCTTCCTGTGCGGCTATACGATCTACCAGGCGCGGGCAGCGGCCCGGAAACCGGTGCGCCGCCCTCCCGCCGTCGCCACGCAGCGCCCGGTGCCAGGCGATCCGCTGGCGATCACGCCGACACGATTTCCCACTCCTCGATAAGCGACCGGATCTTCTCGGCATCCGCAGGCATCAGCGGATTATAGATCACCATGCTGAGATCGGAACGTCCATCGACGGCGAAGACCGAATATTCGAATGCCAGCGGACCGAGAACGGGGTGCCGGATATGCTTCACGGCCTCGCCATGGCTGCGAACGTCGTTGTCGCGCCACATCGCCGCGAACTCGGGGCTCAACCGGCAGAGCTCCTCGACCAGCGGCTCGACCTGCGCCGACGCCCCCGCGCGCGCCGCATCGATCCGGAACGCGCCCAGCACGAACCGCGCCACGCTCTCCCAGTCATATTGCACGGCGCGGGCACGCGGATCGAGGAAAATGAAGCGCAGGATGTTGCGCTGCTCCGGCGGCAGCGCGCCGTAATCGGTCATCATCACCGCGACGGCACGGTTCCAGGCGATGACGTCCCAGGTGGCGGTGCGGATAAGGGCGGGGCTCGGCTCCAGCGCATCGAGCACGCGCTGGAGCCGCGGCGTGACGCCTTCGTCCTTGCGGTAGCGCGCCTCGGGAGGGTGGCCGAGGCCGAGCAGGAAGAGATGCTCGCGCTCGACATCGGTCAGCAGCAGCGCACGGGCGATCCGATCGAGCACATCGGCCGAAGGCGCCCCGCCCCGCCCCTGTTCGAGCCAGGTGTACCAGGTCGCGCTGATATTGGCGCGCTGCGCCACTTCCTCGCGACGCAGCCCCGGCGTGCGCCGCCGCGCCCGCGAAAAGCCGAAGGCCGCCGGATCGAGCTTCGCCCGCCGGTCCTTGAGATATGATCCAAGCAGAGTCTCGCTGCCCATCCTGTTAGCCATTATACCATGATAATCTCACTACTTTACCAGGATAACATGGGCGCCCAAGTCTGTCTTCAACGGAACATGGAGACTTGCAGATGCGCGTATTCGTCACCGGCGCGACCGGATTCATCGGCTCGGCCGTCGTGAAGGAACTTATTGGCGCCGAGCACCAGGTGCTCGGCCTCACCCGCTCGGACGCGGGCGCCGCGGCCCTCGCCGCGGCCGGCGCCGAAGCACATCGCGGGTCGCTCGACGACCTGGACGGCCTGAAGCAAGGCGCCGCCGGATCCGACGGCGTCATCCATCTCGCCTTCAACCATGATTTCTCGCGCTATCTGGCGAATTGCGAGGATGATCGGCGGGTGGTCGAGGCGCTCGGCTCGGCGCTTGCCGGCTCCGCCCGGCCGCTGATCGTGACCTCGGGCACCGGCATGGCGAATACCGAGCTGGGCCGCCCCTCCACCGAGGACGACGTGGCCATCAGTGCCGCCCTGGCGCCGCGCGCGGCATCGGAGGAGGCTGCCGCCGCCATCGCCGCGCAGGGAGCCAATGTGTCGGTGATGCGCCTCCCGCAGGTGCACGATACGGTCCGGCAGGGCCTTGTCAGCTATGCGGTCGCGATCGCCCGCGAGAAGGGCGTCTCCGCCTATGTGGGGGATGGCGCCAATCGCTGGCCGGCGGCGCATGTCCTCGACACGGCCCGTCTCTACCGGCTCGCGCTGGAAAAGGCGGAACCGGGCGCGAGATATCATGCCGTCGCGGAGGAAGGCGTGCCGCTGCGCGACATCGCCGAGGTGATCGCCCGGCGCCTGGAGATCCCGGCCCTGTCGATCGCCCCGGAAGAGGCCGAAGCCCATTTCGGATGGCTCGCCGCCTTTGCGGGGCGCGACGTGCCCGCCTCAAGCGCGCAGACGCGCGCGCGTCTGGGATGGCAGCCGACCGGCCCCGGATTGATCGCCGACCTCGAACAGTTGCGCGTTTCCGCCGATTGAGGCGACAGGCGGCAGGAGCGACAGGCCCCTGCCGCCGTTCGTTCAGAGCACGAACCCGCCGTCAATTGTGAGGCTGGCCCCGGTCATATAGCCGGCGTCCGCACCCGCCAGATAGGAGACCAGCGCGGCGATCTCGCTCGGCTTTCCCACGCGGCGCATCGGGCTCAGCTCGATCAAATACGGGACCATGGCCGAGGTCATGTCGGTCTCGGTCGGGCCGGGCTGGATGTTGTTCACGGTGATGCGCCGGGGGGCGAGATCGACGGCGGCGCCCTTCACCATCGTCGCCACCGCGGCCTTGGTCATCGCATAGACGCCCGAGCCCGGCGTGCTGGAGCGGACCGCCGTGTTGCTGCCGATCGTGATGATACGGCCGCCGTCGCGCATGTGCGGCACCGCCGCCTGGATCGCGAGGAAGACGCCGCGGACGTTCACGTCCAGCATCCGGTCGAGCGTTTCGAGCGGAAAGCTGTCGATCGGCGCGATATGGATGATGCCCGCATTGACGACGATCGCGTCGATCGGCCCGAAACGCTCCACGGTCTGCGCGACGGCCGCGCGGATCGCCTCGGGATCGGCGCTGTCCGCGGCAATCGCGAGCGCCTCCCCGCCCGACGCCTCGATCGCCTCCACCACTTCGCGCGCCTTGTCCGAGCGGGAAACATAGGTCAGCGCGACCGCGAAGCCGTCCGCGGCCAAGCGCGATGCCGCCGCCGCGCCGATGCCCCGCGATCCCCCGAAAACCAGCGCGACCCTGCGCTGCGTCACCATTTTATCGTCCGTCATCACATTCTCCATTGTTGATCGATTAGTCCATAACTAGGCATGCCAAAGGCAGCCGGTCCCGATCGGCCTAGCGTGCCTTCAAACGGTCTGCTGCAAAGTGCGCCATCCGGCGCAGATCCTCGGCCCCGCCGCCGCCGCGCGCGGCAAGCTGTATCCCGGTCATCGCCAGCTGCACGAAGCGCGCGCCTTCCTCGGGATCGATCTCCGCATCGACCTCCCCCTTCTCCCGGCCTTCGCGCAGGCGCTCCACCAGCCGCGCATACAGCGCGGGCGCGGCCTTCTCGCGAAGCGCGACGATCGCCGGATCGGAGGCGCCGAATTCCCCGACCGAGCCGACCCCCATGCAGCCCATCGCGCGCGCGCTATCATCCTCGGCGATCAGGCCGCGCAGGAGGTCGCGAATGCCCTCCAGCGGCGACTCGGGCGCGCTCAACCGGCGCATATGCCCGGCGATCGTGCCCTGCTGATAGCTGCGCAGCGCCTCCAGATAGAGCCGCCGCTTATCGCCGAACGCATTGTAAAGGCTCTGTCGGCCGATCCCCATCGCCTGGACGAGATCCTCGGTCGAGGTCGCGACAAAGCCCTTCGCCCAGAACAGCTTCATCGCCTGTTCCAGCGCCGCGTCTCGATCGAACTCGCGAGGTCTCACCATGTGCGCAGCCCTAATTCATTCTAGAATGAAGAGTCAATAACCAGCCATCCACCCCTCGTCCTGCCGCAACCTGCAACCAGCGCGCTTGCATGTTCGTTGGTTTTTGCGCAGGCGCTGTCGCTCGTTTGTAATATGCCGAAGGACTCCCATGCCCGCCTCAACAGCCGCAGCCAAGCGACGTGACCGCGGCCGCCGCCGTGACGCCGGTATCCCCTCGCCCTGGAAGATGTTCCTCAGGGGATTTTTCAGGAATCCGGTGATGGTCGGCGCGATCGCCCCGTCGTCGAACCGCACCATCAACAAGATGCTGGGGCCGGTCGATTGGGACAATTGCAAGCTGTTCGTCGAATATGGCCCCGGCGTGGGCACGTTCAGCGGCCCGATCCTGGAGCGGCTGGCGCCCGACGCCAAGCTGGTGGTGATCGACACCAATCCCGATTTCATCCGCTATCTCAAGCACACGATCACCGATCCGCGCTTCTTCCCGGTGCTGGGATCGGCGGCGGACGTGCAGCAGATCATCCGCGATCACGGCTTCGAGAAGGCCGATTACATCGCCTCCGGCCTGCCCTTCTCCACCCTGCCGCCGGGCGTGGGCGATGCGATCGCCAAGGCGACCCGCGAGGTGCTGCGCGAAGGCGGCGCATTCCTGGTCTATCAGTACAACCCCCGGGTGCGGAACTTCTTCGCCCCCTATTTCCCGCGTATCGACCACGCCATGGAGTGGTGGAACATCCCGCCGGCCCAGCTCTGGTGGGCGTGGAAGGATTAAAGCCATTCTGATCGCGGCCGGTGGTTGATCCCCGGCCGCCATGCTCCTAGACGCTCGCCAAACCCTCCCTTTTCAGGAAAGCGAGCATATGGCGAAGATCAAGGTTGCAACGCCGGTCGTCGAGATCGACGGCGACGAAATGACGCGGATCATCTGGCAGTGGATCCGTGAGCGACTGATCCTCCCCTATCTCGACGTCGATCTCAAATATTACGACCTCTCGATCGAGAATCGCGACGCGACCGACGATCAGGTCACGATCGATTCGGCCAAGGCGATCCAGCAGTACGGCGTCGGCGTGAAGTGCGCGACGATCACCCCGGACGAGGCCCGCGTCGAGGAATTCGGCCTCAAGCAGATGTGGAAGTCGCCCAACGGCACGATCCGCAACATCCTAGGCGGCGTCGTCTTCCGCGAACCGATCGTCATCAAGAACGTCCCCCGCCTCGTCCCCGGCTGGACCGATCCGATCGTCGTCGGCCGCCATGCGTTCGGCGACCAGTATCGCGCCACCGATTTCCGCGTCCCCGGCCCGGGCAAGCTCCGCCTCGTCTGGGAAGGCGCCAATGGCGAGACGATCGACCGCGAAGTGTTCGACTATCCATCAGCCGGCGTCGCGATGGGCATGTACAATCTCGACGATTCGATCCGCGATTTCGCCCGCGCGAGCATGAACTATGCCGTCAACCGCGGCTGGCCGCTGTACCTGTCGACCAAGAACACGATCCTCAAGGCCTATGACGGCCGCTTCAAGGATCTGTTCCAGGAAGTGTTCGACGCCGAGTTTGCCGACAAGTTCAAGGCGAAGGGCATCATCTACGAGCACCGCCTGATCGACGACATGGTCGCCTCCGCGCTCAAGTGGAGCGGCAAGTTCGTCTGGGCCTGCAAGAATTATGACGGCGACGTCCAGTCGGACACGGTGGCCCAGGGCTTCGGTTCGCTCGGCCTGATGACCTCGGTCCTGCTCTCGCCGGACGGCAAGACCGTCGAGGCCGAGGCCGCGCACGGCACCGTCACCCGCCATTATCGCATGCACCAGCAGGGCAAGGCGACCTCGACCAATCCGATCGCGTCGATCTTCGCCTGGACCCAGGGCCTGTCGTTCCGCGGCAAGTTCGATGGCACGCCGGACGTCACCAAGTTCGCCGAGACGCTGGAGCGCGTCTGCATCGAGACGGTCGAGAGCGGCAAGATGACCAAGGATCTGGCGCTGCTGATCGGCCCGGACCAGGCATGGATGACCACCGAGCAGTTCTTCGAGGCGATCCGCGTCAATCTCGAAGCGGAAATGGCAGCCTGGAGCTGACGGCCTGACTTCCGCCCGTCATCCTGGAAAAATCCGGGATGACGGGCAAATAATATCCGGCATGGCGGTGACAGCACGGCATCCAGCCGCCACAATGTCCTTATGCTCAATCTCACCAACAGCGGCTTCAGCGATGCATTGGTGATCCTGGGCGCGGCGGGGCTGGTGATTCCGGCCTTCGCGCGCTTCCGGATCAGCCCGGTCATCGGATTCATCCTGGTCGGCGCGCTGGTCGGCCCGTTCGGGCTCGGCTCGCTGATCGCCAGCCAGCCCTGGCTTTATTATCTCACCATCTCCGATCCGCATTCGATCGAGCCGTTCGCCGAATTCGGCATCATCCTGCTGCTGTTCTCGATCGGGCTCGAACTGTCGTTCAAGCGGCTATGGGCGATGCGCACGCTCGTCTTCGGCGTCGGCGCAGCCGAGCTGATCGGATCGGGCGCGATCCTGGCGCTGCTGCTCTATCTCACCGGCCTCAGCACCGGCGGCGCGATCGGCCTGGGCCTGGCACTCGCGCTTTCCTCGACTGCGCTGGTGATCCCGATCGCGGGCACGACCAGCGCCGTTGGCCGCGCCGCCTTCGCGATGCTGCTGTTCGAGGATCTGGCGCTGGTGCCGATCATCTTCGGGCTGGGCGCGCTGGCTCCCGCCGCGGCGGACGCGGGCCTGACGCCGCTGCTCACCACGCTGGGCATCGGTCTGGTGACGATCGCGATCCTGTTCGTGGTCGGGCGGCTGCTGCTGCCGCGGATGTTCTCGCAGGCCGCGCGCACCAAGAGCCCCGAGCTGTTCCTGGCGGCGAGCCTGCTGGCGGTGATCGTCGCCAGCCTGGCGACCAGCGCCGCGGGCCTATCGCCCATCGTCGGCGCGCTGATCGCGGGGCTGCTGATCGCCGAGACCGAATATCATGGCGAGGTCGAGGCGATCACCGCGCCGTTCAAGGGGCTCGCGCTCGGCGTGTTCCTGCTCACCGTGGGGATGCGGCTGGACCTGGGCTTCGTGCTCCTCAACTGGGCGCCGCTGCTGGGCGCCAGCCTGCTGGTGATGCTGGTCAAGACCGGCGTGACGATGGGGCTGCTCAAGCTCTCGGGCGCGCGTGCGGGCACCGCGGCGGAGGCCGGGATATTGATGGCGAGCCCGTCCGAGACGACGCTGATCGTGCTCGGCGTGGCGGGCGCGGCCGGCCTGATCGTGCCGGCGACCGCTGCCTTCTGGACGACGGTGACGGCAATCGGGCTGACGCTCACGCCCGTTCTGGCCAAGATCGGCCAGTCCATCGCGCGCCTGATCGAGCGGCGCGAGGCGAGCGAGGACCAGCCCGAAACGGCAATCGATGCGGCGGGTCCGGGGACGGTGGTGCTGGGGTTCGGGCGCGTCGGGCGCACGGTCGCCGATATGCTGACGCGGCACGGCCTGCCTTATATCGGCGTCGATGCCGATGTGGACAATGTCAACGCGGCGCGGAAGGACGGCTATTCGGTCCTGTTCGGAGACGTCACGCGCAGCGAGCTGGTCGACGGGCTGAACCTCGGCCATGCCCGGGCGCTGGTCCTGACGATGGACGATCCGGTGCTCACCGTCCGCCTGACCCGGCGCGTGCGCGGCTGGGTGCCCGATCTGCCGATCATCACCCGCGCGCGTGACGCGAACCACGCGGCCGAGCTCTACAAGGCCGGCGCGACCGACGCGGTGCCCGAGACGCTGGAAAGCTCGCTGCAATTGTCCGAGGCGCTGCTGGTCGATCTCGGCATCGCGGTGGGGCCGGTGATCGCGTCGATCCATGAGGAACGCGACATGATGCGCAAGGCGATCAAGGAAGCCGGGGGCATGGACCGCGAGCCGCGGCTCCGCCGGGTGCGCAGCGGCGAAGCCACGAGCTGAATCGAATCATACAGGGGAGTTCGCAGCATGTTCGGAACCTTGCTTCTCATCGCCGCGGCGCATGCCGCCGATCCGCTTGCCGAAGCCCGGGCGGGCAAGCTGCAATGCGTGTCGCCCAATGTCGAGGCGAAGAAGTGCCTCGCCATCGCCAGCTATGTCGTCCGGCCCGACGGCAGCTTCGATACGGTGGTGACGCTGATGATCGCGCCGAGCCCGCTGATCGCGATGGAGACGCGCGCCAGCGGAAAGGCGGAGGGTGAAGCACTCTGCTCGATCGTCCGGAAATCCGACTATGAAGCATCGAAATACACGATCGACGGCAAGCCTGCCGATGCCGCGACCGCCAGCGCGATCACTGCCCAGATCCTCGGCACGGTCGCCGCGATGGACGGCAAGAAGGCCTGCTCGATCGACCGACCCGATACGGGCGACCTGATGGTCGAGGAAGTGACGCTGGACGGCGTGGCGCGGCCCGACATGACCCAGAAGTTCATCTGGGTGAAGCCCGAGGACGGCTATACCGTCGGGCAATAGGGTTCCGCGTTCCCTTGCCCCTTCCCCGGCGAAGGCCGGGGCCCAGTTTCCACCCAGTCGCGATGGCGCAGCGCCTCTTCATCCGCGCCGATACTGGGCGCCGGCCCTCCGTCGCCGGGGAAGCGATTCTGATAGGCGAGCCAGCGGCTATTTGAGCGACTGGAGGAAAGCGATCAGTTCCTGGCGCTTCGCTGCGTCGGGCTGGCCCGGGAACGCCATGTGCGTGCCGGGCACCAGCGCCGCCGGCTTGGTCAGCCATTTGTCGAGCGTCGCTTCGTCCCAGGTAAGGCCCGCCGCCTTGAGCCCAGGCGAATAGCCGAAGCCCGGCTTGCCCGCCGCCGCGCTGCCGAAGACGCCCCAGAGGTTCGGACCCACACGGGCCGGGCCGTCCTTGGCGGTGGTGTGGCAGACGGCGCAGGCCGCGAACACCGGCGGCGTGGCGGATGCCGCGACCGTCGCTTCGGCGACCGGCGCCGCGGGGGTTTCGCCATTGGCCGGTACGATCTCCTCCGTCACCGTCGTCGTCGGAGTACCGCTGTCGGCCGGAGCCGTCGCCGGCTCGGACCCGCACGCCGCGAGCAGCAGAACCGGCAGGAAGGAAGCGACGGGAGTGAGGCGCATAGGTGAAGTCTCCGGGCAGGGCGCGATCGAGCGTCCGGCGCCTTTTCATCGCCGGATGCGCGTTGCGTCCTTGTCCGGGATCAAGACGCGATCAGGCGGGTGCTTTCGCTTCGGCCAGCGCGGCCTTCACGGCTTCGAGCGCCTCGGCGCCCTTGCCGCCATCGGGTCCACCGCCCTGGGCCATGTCGGGACGGCCACCACCGCCCTGCCCGCCCAGCACCGCCACCGCGGTCTTGACCAGATCGACCGCGCTCAGCCCCAGCCCGTCACTGACGCCGACCGCGACCGAGGCACGGCCTTCGTTGACCGCGACCAAGGCGACCACGCCCGATCCGATCCGCGCCTTGGCCTCGTCCACCGCGCCGCGCAGCGCCTTGGGATCGAGCCCGTCGAGCACCTGGCCGATAAAGTTGATCCCGGCCACCTGCTCCGGCCCCGCCGGCGCGGCCGCGCCGCCGGGGCGCGCGGGAAGTGCAGGGCCAGTCCCCTCGCCAGCCAACGCGTGTCTGGGTGCGACAATGGGTAAATATTCGGTTCCAAGTGCTG
>NZ_JAAVVE010000026.1 GCF_018449795.1 Sphingomonas sp. dw_22 | reverse complement strand
CCGGGCAGCAGCCGCTGGAGGTTGGGGAGGGTGCCGATGAGCCCTAGCCAGCCGTGAAGGAAAAGCAGCAACCCGGGTGGGGCGGTGCCGCGCCGGGGACCCAGCGCGTAAATCTCGCCCTTGCGGCGGGCGGGGGGGGCCGGGCGCCGGGGGGGGCGGGCGAGGGGCCGCCCCGAAGCCCGCGCGCGGCCCCGCAACCCGAGCCCGAAAGTGCGCGGGCCCGGCGCCTGGATCGACCTGCCCGCCCGCGCCCTCGTCCCCGAGCCGCCGATCGATGCGGACAAGGGCGGCTATATCGCCGAGGGCTATGACGCCGCGCTCGACGACCTGCGCGACGCGGGCGCCGGCGGCCGCCGCGCCATCGCCGCGCTGGAGGCGGACTATCGCGCCCGCACCGGCATCGGCTCGCTCAAGATCCGCCACAACGGCGTGCTGGGCTATCATATCGAAGTGCCGGCGAAGAACGCCGACCCTCTGATGAAGCAGGAGAGCGGCTTCACCCATCGCCAGACCCTGGCCGGCGTCGTCCGCTTCAACGCGCCCGAGCTCCACGAAGTCGCGATCAAGGTGACCCAGGCCGGCGCCCATGCCCTCGCCGCCGAGGCCGCGCATCTCGAAGACCTGACCGCCGCCGCGCTGGAGCGGCGCGAGGCCATCGCCGCCACCGCAGACGCGCTCGCCCGGATCGACGTGTCCGCCGCGCTCGCCGAGCGCGCGGCCGAGGGCGGCTGGGCGCGGCCCGCCCTGGTCGAGCATAGCTGCTTCGAGATCGAGGGCGGCCGTCACCCGGTGGTCGAGGATGCCGTCGCGCGTTCTGGTGGGCGTTTCGTCGCCAATGACTGCACGCTCTCGGAAAGCTCGCGGCTCTGGCTCGTCACCGGCCCGAACATGGGCGGCAAGTCGACCTTCCTGCGCCAGAACGCGCTGATCGCCGTGCTCGCCCAGGCCGGCAGCTACGTCCCCGCCACGCGCGCGACGCTCGGCCTGGTCGACCGGCTGTTCAGCCGCGTCGGCGCGTCGGACAATCTTGCACGCGGCCGCTCCACCTTCATGGTCGAGATGGTCGAGACCGCCGCGATCCTCGCCCAGGCGACCCCGCGCAGCTTCGTGATCCTCGACGAGGTGGGGCGCGGCACCAGCACCTATGACGGCCTCGCCATCGCCTGGGCCGTGGTCGAGGCGATCCACGAGGATAATCGCTGCCGGTGCCTGTTCGCGACGCATTATCACGAGCTGACGCGCCTGGCGGAGCGCTGCGACGCGCTCACCCTCCACCATGTCCGCGCGCGCGAATGGAAGGGCGATCTCGTCCTGCTCCACGAAGTCGCCGAGGGGCCGGCCGACCGCAGCTACGGCATCGCCGTCGCCCGCCTCGCCGGCCTGCCGCCGGTGACGATCCGGCGCGCCAAGTCGGTGCTCGACAAGCTCGAGGCCGGCCGCGCCCAGACCGGCGGCCTCGCCGCGGGCCTGGACGATCTCCCCCTCTTCGCCGCCGCGGCCGAGCAGGAGGAGGAGAAGATCGACGCCCTCCGCGCCGAGCTGAACGGCATCGACGTCGATTCGCTCAGCCCGCGCGAGGCGCTGGACGCGCTCTACCGGCTCAAGGGGCTGGCGAGCGAATGACCAGCGTCGCGCTGATCGAACGCTTCCTCGCGCGCCTGCTGCGCGAGCAGGGCGGCACCCGCCGCCGCTGGCGCAATGTGATCGGCCCGGTGCGCGTCTACAGCCCCGAGACCCATGCGCATTGCAACTGGTCGATCACCCCTTCCGGCAATCCTGCCGAAGTCGCCGCCGTGGAGGCCGTGTCCGATGCGTTGCGCCTGGAAAACCCGATCGTCACGCCGTGAAGCAGAAAGGCGGGCGCTGAGATACAGCCTCCGCCTCACCCGATCGCCGAGATTCACTCGAACGAAGGCGCTGCTGCCGCTTGCGCTGCTGGCCGCTGCCCCCGCCCCCGCCCCGGCGGATCATCCGCGCACGTTCCTGCTCTCGATCGGCAAGATACCGCTGAAGGATACCGAGAGCATCGAGGCATTCTCGATCTCCACATGGGGCGTCGAATTCAAGTCCGTCTGCCGCATTCCGGGCGGGTGGAGGATCAAGGCGGGCAGCAGCGCCACGCCGAACGGTGAACTGGCGGGCGAGGGCAGCCAGGGCGCCACATGGTTCAATGACGCAAGCCCGAGGGAATTGCGCGGGTTCGTTCTCGTCACGCTGTATATGCCGGTGCAGCGCGACGATATTCGTTCCCAGGATGGCACTTCCCTGATTCCCGCGACGTTCAAGGGATATGCGACCCTTTCGACAGACGATGGCGAACGCCGCGTCCCCCTGACGTACAGGAACGTGACACTGGCCGCAGCACGGCGATGCCCCAACGCTTAAGGCACGTCCTGTCCAAACCCGAAGCTAGCGGAGCGCGGCGAATTCCCGCCTCATTTTGCTCCGGTGCGCGCACCGTCTAGCAGTAACGAATGCAGGACTTGTCCCGGATCGTCACCGATATCGCCGCCGAAATGCGAGAAGCGCCTGATCGCGGCACGGTCGCCGATTATATCGAGCCGCTCGCCCGGGTGGACCCCAGCCGCTTCGGCATCGCGGTGATCGCCCCCGACGGCTCGGAGCATGTCGCGGGCGACGCGGACATGCCCTTCTCGATCCAGTCGGTCTCCAAGGTCTTCGCGCTCACCCTCGCGCTCGGCGCGGTCGGCGATCAGCTCTGGAAGCGCGTCGGCCGCGAACCTTCGGGCAGTGCGTTCAATTCGATCGTCCAATTGGAGACCGAGCACGGCATCCCGCGCAATCCCTTCCTCAACGCCGGCGCGATCGTCGTGTCGGACATATTGCTCGGGCGCGGCGAAACCGCCGAGACGATCGGCGAGATGCTGCGCTTCGTCCGGGGCCTCGCGGGCGACGAGGCGATCTTCATCGACGAAGCCGTTGCCCGCGCCGAACAGGACACCGGCTTCCGCAACATGGCGCTCGCCAATTACATGCGCGCCTTCGGCAACCTCGCCAATCCGGCGGAGCGCGCGCTGCGCGTCTATGTCCACCATTGCGCGCTCGCGATGAGCTGCCGCCAGCTCGCCCGCGCCGGCCGCTTCCTGATGACCGGCGGCGTGATCCCCGAGACCGGCCACAGCATCGTCTCGCCCCAGCGCGCCCGCCGCATCAACGCGCTGATGCTCACCTGCGGCCATTATGACGGATCGGGCGAGTTCGCCTATCGCGTCGGCCTGCCCGGCAAGTCGGGCGTCGGCGGCGGCATCCTGGCGATCGCGCCGGGCACCGCCTCGATCGCGGTCTGGTCGCCGGGGCTCAACGAGCGCGGCAATTCCCAGCTCGGCATGCTCGCGCTCGAACGGCTGGTGGCCCGCACCGGCTGGTCGGTATTCGAGCCGCGCGGCGGCTGAGGCGAATCCACAGCGCCGCTTCGCCGAACGCCGATCGGCCTGGCCCTCACGCCATCAGGTCGACCACCGGCAGCGTGACCGAACGGTCCGCCGGCACATCGAAGCCGTCGCTGACGATGAAGTCGCCATCGGGAAAGCGGATCGTCGCGACATGGCCGCCGGCATCCACTTCCGCCAGGCAATCCGAATGGGCGGGCGCGGTGCATTGATAGACGCCGTCGACATAGAGATCGGCGGCAACCGAGGTATTGTTCTCCAGAACCACTTGCCCACCCGCCGATTGCGCGGCGGCGGCGGTCGCGATGCAGAGTGCCGCGGCGGCGATTCCGATCCAGATGCGCATGTCCATCCCCCTTCGGCATCATGCCTAGGGGCCGCCATCCTCCGGCGGGATCGGGAATGTTCCGAAGGGTCTGCCCGCTTTCGCGGGGCTGCGGGCGCGTGCGCACCCTCAAAAATGAAAGAGGTCGCCGGATCCCCTTCAGGGGTTCCGGCGACCTCCGACATGGTCAGCGGCCGGAAGCTCCAGCGCGGGAAACCATGCGGGCCGCTTTGCTGCAAGCTGCCAGGCGTTGCTTGGAGGAGGATACCTCCCGCCTGGCCTACGAACGGAGGGCTTCCGTCCGCGCTTTCAGCTCAGCGGCGCGTCTCCCGAACGAACTGAACCGACCCCATTGCTGAACCATGAGACATCGGATCACCTCCTTTCGCTAGTTGAAGAACGAGCGTGCGTCACTGCACGGACGAATCAATGAATCACCGCGAGTCGCAGAACAAGTCTTGTAATGTTTTTTTATATGAGCGATTCTGGAAGTCTTGGTGCCGTTCACAGCGTAACGCCACCGCCGGCCGCTGGAATCCCGGGATTTTTCAGCCGCGGCAATCCTCGACGACGCGCAACGTCTCGGCCCAGGCGGGCACCACCAGCGTCGGCAGCCCCTGAGCCTCCACCACGAAGCGTCCGCGGCTGAATCCGATCGCATCGAGCAGGGGATCGCGCACGCCCAACTCGGCCGCCAGATAGGCGGGCACGCCGCCGGTCGGCACCGCGGCGATCCGGCGCACCTGGCTGGTCGTGCGGATGTTGAGGCCCGTCGCCGCTTCGCCCCGGCGCGAAAGATAGATGCGCGCGCGGGCACGATCGCAGCGCAGCGTCAGATCGGCATCCGCGCCCGCCTGGCCGAACAGCGCGATGCTGCCGCGTTCGTCCTGGCGATAGGCCCAGGTGCCGGGCGTCAGCGCCCAGTCACGCCAGTCGGCGGACGGCGGCGGCGGTGCGGGCATGGGCGCAGGAGTCGGCGCCGGAACCGGCACGGGCGCGGCGCTGGGCGGCACCACCGCCGGGGTCGAGCAGGCGCCCAGCGCGAGCAAGGCGGGCAGGATGAAGCTGGCGAACCCGGAAATACGGCGCATGCCGCACCTTATGGGGGAAGCGGCGCGGCGGCTCAACCTCCCGGGCCGCGAACGGCGATCAGGCGGCGCGGCGCTGCGCCGTCACGCGCGCGACATGCGCGTAGAGCACCCGCTCCTCCAAGGAGATGCGGCTGTCGAGGCGCATCACCACCGCCTCGGTGGCGGCGCGGAACGCTTCCCATTCGCGGCTGACGCGATCGATCGGCCATGCCGCGATATAGTCCGAGAATTCGGGCACCAGCCGGCCATGCTCCTGGCGATAGCGCCAGGCGATCGCGGCTGCCCGGGCATCGCCCGACGCGATGAGCCGCTCATACACCGCCCGATCCTCGCGCGCGCAATGATCGCCGAGCATCCGGGCGATCCGCCAGCGCAGCACGGCGACGGCGGCGGCATCGGGGACCAGGTTCCGCACGACGCGAAGCAGCGTCGCCGCCTGCGCCTCCAGTTCGCGATGTTCGGCACGAAGGTCGAGAATCGATGTCATGCCCTGCCCTCTTCGACTCTCTAAAGAGCATCATCGGGCCACAAAGGGCACTCCGTAAAATTCCGTTCAGATGTTCCCGCACCCCGGGGCGCCTTCCGGCCCGCGGTTCAGAGACCGTTTGAGAATGCGCCGCGGCGCATTCTGCGGCGCCGGCCCACTCCCCCACCCGGCCGCCTTTCTCAAACGGGCTCTCAGCGCGCCCGGCTTCCCCCCATCCGCGTCTTCGCCTGCTTCCCATATCGCGTCTTGCGCGTCCCCGGCTTGCCCTCGTTGCTCCGTCCCATCACCGGCGCCTTGTGCTCGCCCGCCGGCAGCCCGAGCTCCTCGGCCTCCAGCGCGCGGATCTCGTCGCGCAGCCGCCCAGCCTCCTCGAACTCCAGGTTCGCCGCGGCGTCGCGCATCTTCTTCTCCAGGCTCTCGATGTACGAGCGGAGATTGTGGCCCACCATGTGCGGCCGGTCCTCGTCGATCTCGACGGTCACCTGGTCCTTCGACGCGACATGCGCGATGATGTCGCCGATGTTGCGCTTGATCGTGGTCGGCGTGATGCCGTGCTCGGCGTTGTACGCCTCCTGCTTCTCGCGCCGCCGCCCGGTCTCGGCGAGCGCGCGCTCCATGCTGCCGGTCATGCGATCGGCATAGAGGATCACCCGCCCCTCGACGTTGCGCGCCGCGCGGCCGATCGTCTGGATCAGCGACGTCTCCGAGCGCAGGAAGCCCTCCTTGTCGGCATCGAGGATCGCGACCAGCCCGCACTCGGGAATGTCGAGCCCCTCGCGCAGCAGGTTGATGCCCACCAGCACGTCGTACACCCCCATCCGCAGGTCGCGGATCAGCTCGATGCGCTCCAGCGTCTCGGTGTCCGAGTGCATGTAGCGGACCTTCACGCCCGCCTCGTGCATATATTCGGTCAAGTCCTCCGCCATCCGCTTGGTCAGCGTCGTCACCAGCGTGCGATACCCCATCTCGGCGGTCTTCTTCGCCTCGACGATCAGGTCCTGCACCTGCTCCTCGACCGGCTTGATCTCCACCGGCGGATCGATGAGGCCCGTGGGGCGGATCACCTGCTCGACGAACACGCCGCCGGTCCGCTCCATCTCCCACGACCCCGGCGTCGCCGAGACATAGGTGGTCTGCGGCCGCATCGCGTCCCATTCGTTGAAGCGTAAAGGCCGGTTGTCGATCGCCGAGGGCAGGCGGAAGCCATATTCCGCCAGCGTAATCTTGCGCTTGTGGTCGCCGCGCGACATGCCGTTGATCTGGCCGATCGTCTGGTGGCTCTCATCGACGAACAGCAGCGCATTCTCCGGCAGATATTCGAACAAAGTGGGCGGCGGCTCGCCGGGCAGGCGCCCCGTCAAAAAGCGCGAGTAATTCTCGATCCCCGCGCAGCTTCCCGTCGCCGCGATCATCTCAAGGTCGAAATTGGTGCGCTGCTCCAGCCGCTGCAATTCGAGCAGCTTGCCCTCGGCCTCCAGCTCCTTCAGCCGCTCGGACAATTCATGCCGGATTCCTTCCATCGCCTGTTTCAGCGTCGGCCCCGGCGTCACATAGTGCGAGTTCGCGAACACCCGCACATAATCCAGGCTCGCCACCTTGGCGCCGGTCAGCGGATCGAACTCGACGATCTCCTCGATATCGTCGCCGAAGAACGACACGCGCCAGGCGGTGTCCTCATAATGCGACGGGAAGATCTCCAGGCTGTCGCCGCGCACCCGGAAATTGCCGCGCGCGAAGGCGGCGTCGTTGCGCTTGTACTGCAGCGCGACCAGCTTGCGGATGATCTCGCGCTGGTCGACCACCTGGCCCTTCTTCAGGTCGAAGATCATCGCCGAATAGGTCTCGACCGATCCGATGCCGTACAGGCACGATACCGAGGCGACGATGATGACGTCGTCGCGCTCCAGCAGCGAGCGCGTCGCCGAGTGCCGCATCCGGTCGATCGCCTCGTTAACGCTCGACTCCTTCTCGATATAGGTGTCGGAACGCGGCACATAGGCTTCGGGCTGATAGTAATCGTAATAGCTGACGAAATACTCGACCGCGTTCTCGGGGAAGAACGACTTGAACTCGCCATAGAGCTGCGCGGCCAGTATCTTGTTGGGCGCGAGGATCAGCGCCGGGCGCTGGAGCTCCTCGATCACCTTGGCCATCGTATAGGTCTTGCCCGAGCCGGTGACCCCGAGCAGCACCTGGTCCCGCTCCCCGGCCCGCGCCTGCTCCACCAGCTCGGGGATGGCGAAGCGCTGGTCGCCCGAGGGTTCGTAATCGGAGACGAGCTTGAAGCGCTTGCCGCCCTCGATCTTGTCGGGACGGTTCGGCCGATGGGGGACGAAGTCGGCCCCGGTCTCGGGCTCGGCCAGGCTGGTGCGGATCTGGATTGCCATGGGGGGAATATGGGGGGTGGACGCGTGATCGCAAAGCTTGGCGATTGGCCGGTTCCGGCAACATCGGATGTGTGACTATATCTGCCCGCTTCACGACCATTTCTTGCCGTTCAGCCGATGTGTTCGAAAACCCAAAGCCGCCAGCCGCTGGCCGAAATTAGCGATAAGAGCGGCCGCATCCTTCCGCTCGCGAAATTATGTCGTGCGAGCATCAGCTAGACTTCCACAAGAAGATCAAGCGGAGGGTTAATCGGGAGCGGTTTGTAGCCCTTCGGTCTGACGACTTTCGTGAGAGCCCCATCGCTTCCGTAGATATAGACCATGCATCGTGGCGGCTGCGCCGTCCGCGTATTGCTGGCGCTATAGATCGATGACAGGAATTCGTGGGCAATCTGACGTACCGTCGCCAGCGCTGGGTTTTGCAGAAGGGCACTCACTGGTGTGACCTGACCTTCGATGTCGATGTTGGATCCGGGGTGCAGAACGAGCGATTTCTTGAAATCGGCATACAACGCGTCGAGCGCCAGGTCGGAATGGGCGCCGGCGTCCTGATCGCGTACATATCTGATAATATTGCGACGGCTGAGCCATTCGCCCGAGGCGAGGCGGATGATTGAAGCGTCTAACCATTCATCGACACTCGATTTCTGCGCGCGCAGTTTCATATGACCCTGATGCAGGTAGGGCGGCATGTTGAAGGCACGCGGCTGCTGGCGTCCGTTGCCGTCGCGACCGATGCCGAACATCACGTCGCACAAGGCATTGAAGAAGCCGGGAGAGGGCGGTGTGATGTCCGGCAGGCGCCAGATTTCGATCGACCCGCGAACGCCGAGCCGAGTGACATGGCTTTTATTCTGTCCCCTATCGTCCACCAGCTGGTGCAGAAGGTTCGCCGCTCCTTTCGCCGCCGAGAAATCAACACAGTCAAAATTGTAGCAGGCAAGTTCAAGCAGCCTGACGGCTTCGATGAAATCGACCGTAAGTTCGGATTGCGACTTTAGAACCTTCGCCATGCCCAACCCCGATAATGGCTCAGGGGGTAGCCATACCATACTTCCTACGTAGGATGAGTCTGGTTTGCGGCTTAGCCGCCCGCAAGCGGCTCATCAGCTAACGGCCAGAATTTGCCATTCGCGACGCGGGTATCGGCACATTAAGCAAGGACGATGCGCTCTCGCTCGATTAATCGTGCACCGCTCGCTTCCGCCGGATTGCTATTCCCCCTCAAGACGGCAACAATCCAGCAAGCACACGCAAAGCAACGGGAGAGCCCCATGCCCCGCCTGATCGCCGCGCTGCCGCTTCTCGCCCTCGCCGCCTGCAACCAGCAGTCCACCGCCGACTCCGCCGCGAAGACCGGCGAGGTATCGCTCACCAATGCCGCGCCCTCCGAGGTCGCCAGGCAGGCCCAGGCGGCCGGGCCGGCGCATTTCGCGCCCGGCGAATGGGAGACGACGGTCGAGATCGTCGGCATGGACATGCCCGGCATGGCCAGCATGCCGCCGCAGATGCGCGACCAGATGAAGAAATCGCTCATGGCCGCCAACCGCTCGGTCAAGACCTGCGTCACGCCCGAACAGGCGGCCAAGCCGCAGGCAGACATGCTCACCGGCAAGACCGACGGGCGCTGCACCTACAGGAACTACACCATGGCGAACGGCCGGATCGATGCGACCCTGGCCTGCTCCGGCCCACGCGGCGGCGAGATGACGCAAACGATCGCGGGCACCTTCACCGATGCCAGCTTCACCCTCGCCTCGGAGGTGCATTCGAGCGGCGGCCCCGGCGGCAGCATGAACATGAAGGCCCGGACCACCGGCAAACGCATCGGCGATTGCAAGGGGAGCTGAGCGCGCGCCGGCGCATGTGCGCGCGCATGGCGTTCCTGCGCCCTTTGTGACTTTAGGGTAACCGGCTACCGCTCGACCCGCCAAAAACCCCTCCAGCGAGTCAAATGAGTCAACCGGCGAGGCAACACCCTAGTCGCTCCGCCGGTACGCGATCCGCCACATCACCACCCCGATCGCCCCCGCCACCAGCGCCAGCACCGCGCTCGACAGGATCGCGCTCAGCCAGCGATAGAGCAGCGCCCGGCCGTCCATCGGCGGCACGTCGAGCAGCCCGAAGCCATAGGTCTGCGCGCCCACGAAGATCGCCATCGCAGTGAACGCGCCGATCAGCGCGGCATGGCGCGCCCGGCGCAGCCCGGCGACGTGCATGACCAGCCACAGCGGACCGCCCACCGCCGTGATCGCGAGCCCCGCGAAGAGGCTGCCGATCATCCAGCCGCCGACGATCGACATCGCGTCGTGCCGCCCGCCCGCCACCACCAGCGCGACGATGATGGCTCCCGCCAGCACGCTGCCCACGCCCAGCGCGATGCCGGCCCGGTCGATGCTGGTGTCGTAGCGACGCCCGGCGCGGCGGGCATTCTGGTCCGTCATTCGGGGCTCCCCTCCCGGCGCGCACCGATACGCCGAGCCGCGCCCGCCCTCAACACTCAACGCAGCGCCGCGAACCGCCCCGCCTTGTGGCACGCCTCGATCGCCGCGAAGTCGGGCACAGGCGGCGGGCTCCCCAGCGGCGCGATCGCCACCGGCGCGCCGATCCGCACGGCGGCGAAGCGGCCCGGGTCCGCGCCGCCACAGCGCAGCATCGCGTCGAGCATCCGCGGCGGCGTATCATAGCCTTCGCGCGAAAGCCGGAACGTCCCCCAATGGATCGGAATGGCACGCGGCCGTCCCAGCCCGTTCCACACCCGGATCGCGCCTTCGGGGCCGATATGGCTGCCGTTCGCCATCTGCCCCTCCTCGAAGCGAAACGCCCCGATCGGGATCGCCGCCAGCCGGATCGGCCCCAGCGCGGCGGCCTCGGCGGGCCATTTCCCATCGCCCAGCCCGGTATCGCCCGCGAAGAAGAAATTGCCGCCCGGCAGCGTCACCACGAAGCTCGACCACAGCGCCCGGTTGCGATCGGCGAGCCAGCGGCTGTCCCAATGATGGCTGCGCGTCACCACCGCGTCGATGCCCGGCCGCAGCGTCACCCGCTGTCCCCAGTCGAGCGCCCGCGCCGGCACGCCGGCCTCGGCGATCACGCCGTCATTGCCCAGCGAGGTGACGATCAGCGGCCGGTCGCGCTGCCAGAGCCGCTTCAGCGTCGCCAGGTCCATATGGTCATAGTGATTGTGGCTGACGAGCACGAGGTCGATGCGCGGCAGATCCTCGAAGCGGATGCCGGGATCGGCGACCCGGCTCGGCCCCAGCCCGATCGGCCCGGCGCTTTCGCTCCACACCGGATCGGTCAGGATGTTGAGGCCGTCGGCCTGCACCAGCAGCGTCGCATGCCCCACCCAGGTCGTGAGCATCGCCCCGCCCTCGACGCGGGCCGGCGGCTTCGAGGGCGTCACCGCCACATGTTCGGGCCAGCGCGGCCGGTCGGGATCGCTGACCAGCTGGCGCCACAGCAGCCGCGCCGTGATCCGCACCGGATCCTCGCCGTCGGGGTTGAAGAAATGCCGCCCGTCGAAATGCCCGCTCGCCGGCCCCCGATAATAGATGCGGTCCAGATAATGCGGCACGATCGTCGCGGTCAGGCAGAACGCCACGACCGCCCACAGGACCATCCCGAATCCGATCCGTGCCGCCCGTCTCCACCGCATAGCGCGGCTAGATGGGCGAGATCGGCATCGCGATCAACATCGGCGCGCGTCCCGATCCGGAGACGAGGCTTCGCTATTCGCCCGGCGGCCGCCCGATCCGCCCCGCCATGGCGCGGGCGACCTCAACCAGCGCCGCCTTCCGCCGCGCGTCCAGCTCCCGATAGGCTTCGAGCAGCGCCGCCTCCCGCGCCTCGCCGCCGTCCACCTCGCCCTCCGGCTCGCCTTCCACCAGCCATCGCGCATCGACGCCCAGCGCTTCGGCGAGCGCGAACAGCCGCTCCGCGCCGCAGAATCGCTGGCCGTTCCAGTAAGCGGACATGGTCTGCTTCGCGATATTGGAGCGCCGCGCCAGCTCCGCGGGCGAATAGTTGCGCTGCGCCGCGGCCTGGCGAATGCGCGCGCCGAACGCCTCGGCATCGATACCCTCTTGACCGTCCCCATTAAGAGACATATTGTCCCTTTATAAGGACGAAATGAAGGATGGTTGTGGGGGAACCGATCGATCCCGGAGCGTGCCCTGTGTCGAACGGCCTGCCCGTCCACGCCGAGGCAGGCGCGTCGTTCGAACGATCCGAGACGGGAGCCGTGCTTTGGGACGAGGGGCGCCGGAATCCACCGCAACCGCTCCAGGATCCGGACGACGCACCCGCCGGATACGCCGAGCGGATGTCGGAATTTGCCGGATTTCGGGGAACGGTGATCGGTATTCCCATTTCGGCCCTGCTATGGCTGCTGATATACCTCGCGGTCAGATTTCTGGCCGGCTGACAGAATCTTCTTAAATGCCGCGCCGCCGCCGCCCGGGCAAGCCCGGTTTTGCCTTGCGGCGGTTCGATGTGCCCGATACCTCCGCCGCATGACAGGCGCCATTCCGCAGCTTCCTCACCACGCCGCCGCTGCCGCCGCCGAACTCGAGCACCTCGCCGCCGAGATCGCCTATCACAACCGGCTGTATCATGCCGAAGACACCCCTGAGATCAGCGACGCCGAATTCGACGCCCTGATGCGCCGAAACGCGCAGATCGAAGCGGCGTTCCCCGATCTAGTCCGCACCGATTCGCCCTCGCGCCTCGTCGGCGCGGCGCCGGCGGGGCATCTCGCCAAGGTCGCCCATGCGCGGCAGATGTTCAGCCTCGACAACGGCTTCTCGGACGAGGACGTGGCTGATTTCCTCGGCCGCGTCCGCCGCTTCCTCAAGCTGCCCGACGACGCGCCCGTCGCGCTCACCGCCGAGCCGAAGATCGACGGCCTCTCCTGCTCGCTGCGCTATGTGAACGGCGAGCTGGTCCAGGCGCTCACCCGCGGCGACGGCCAGATCGGCGAGGATGTGACCGCGAACGTCCGCACCATCGCAGACATTCCGGCCCGGATCGGGGACGCCCCCGAGATCTTCGAGGTGCGCGGCGAGATCTACATGGCCAAGGCCGATTTCACCGCGCTCAACGCCCGACTGCACGCCGAGGCGGCGGAGACCGGCAAGGAAGCCCGCCAGTTCGCCAATCCGCGCAACGCCGCCGCCGGATCGCTGCGCCAGAAGGACGCCTCGGTCACCGCCTCGCGCCCCTTGCGCTTCCTCGCCTGGGGCTGGGGCGAAGTCTCGGAGGAACCCGCCGGCAGCCAGTACGCCGCGATGGTGCGGATCCGGTCCTGGGGCTTCCCCGTCTCGGACCTGCTCGTCCATTGCGACACGCTCGACCAGGCGCTCGCCCAATATCGCGCGATCGAGCAGCGCCGCGCCGATCTGCCCTTCGATATCGACGGCGTCGTCTACAAGATCGATCGCCTCGACTGGCAGGCGCGGCTCGGGTTCGTCGGCCGCGCCCCGCGCTGGGGCCTGGCGCACAAATTCCCCGCCGAGCGCGCCCAGACCACCCTCCGGGCGATCGACATCCAGGTCGGCCGCACCGGCAAGCTCACCCCCGTCGCCCGGCTGGAGCCGGTCACGGTCGGCGGCGTCGTCGTCACCAATGCCACGCTGCACAATGCCGACGAGATCGAGCGGCTGGGCGTCCGCCCCGGCGACCGCGTCGTCCTCCAGCGCGCCGGCGACGTCATCCCGCAGATCGTCGAGAACCTCACCCGCGACGAAGAGCGCGAGCCCTGGGTCTTCCCGCATATCTGCCCCGAATGCCAGTCGACGGCCGATCGCGGCCCGGACGAAGTCGATTATCGCTGCACCGGCGGCTTGATCTGCCCCGCGCAGCGCGTCGAGCGCCTGCGCCACTTCGTCTCGCGCCACGCGCTCGATATCGAGGGGCTCGGCCTCACCCATATCGAGAGCTTCTTTCACGACGGGCTGGTCAAGACCCCCGCCGACATCTTCCGGATCACCAGGGACGACCTGCTCGCCCGCGAGCGCTGGGCCGAGCTTTCCGCCGCGAACCTGATCGCGGCGATCGACGCGCGCCGCAATCCGTCGCTCGATCGCTTCCTGTTCGCGCTCGGCATCCGCCATGTCGGCGAAGTCACCGCCCGCGACCTCGCCCGCCGCTATCGGAGCTGGGCCGCCTTCCACGCGATGATCGACCAGGCGCTGGCGCACCGCGCGACGCTGAATCCGGCGCTCGGCGAGACCGAGGAGAAGTTCATCGCCCGCCAGGCGAAAGAACTCGTCGCGATCGTCGAGACCGCAGGCGTCGGCCCCGAAGTCGCGCTCGCGCTGATCGATTTCTTCGCCGAGCCGCACAATGCCGAAGCCGTCGCCGATCTGCTCGGGCAAGTAACGCCGGCCGACGTGGTGCACGAGACCCGCGACTCGGAAGTCACCGGCAAGACCTTGGTCTTCACCGGCAGCCTGGAGTCGCTGAGTCGCGACGAGGCCAAGGCCCAGGCGGAATCCCTGGGCGCCCGCGTCGCCGGTTCGGTATCGGCCAGGACCGATCTCGTGATCGCCGGCCCGGGCGCGGGATCGAAGCTCAAAAAGGCGGCGGAACTCCAGATTCCCGTGATCTCGGAGAGCGATTGGGCGGAGATCGTGAACCGCGCGAAGTGATGCTTTTTTGCAACGCAACAAAAGCTGAATCGCAGCTTAACGCGGACTCCAATTGACTGTCATGGAAGCGCAATAAAAGAACGCCATGGGCGGCGACGACGGTGAAACGCACCGCGTGCAGTGCACCTTGAGAGCACGGCGAATAAGAAATACACCGAAAGGGAACACCAAAATGCGCACCAAGCTTTTTGCCGGCGTGGCCTTTGCCACGCTGATGATTCCGGCGAGCGCCTTCGCGCAGTCGACTGGCTCGACCGACTTCGAGGACCAGGGCGAGATCGTCGTCACCGGCAGCACCGCGAACGATCAGGTCGCCGGCATCCGCATTCCGGACTCGCCCAAGGCGAAGGTCGTGCTCACGCAGGAGCTGATCGAGCGCCAGACCGCCGGCCAGTCGATCAACCAGACCCTCAACATGGTGCCGGGCGTCAGCTTCACCAATAACGATCCCTGGGGTTCGAGCGGCGGCAACTTCACGATCCGCGGCTTCGACTCGAGCCGAATCTCGCAGACCTTCGACGGTATCCCGCTGAACGACTCGGGCAACTATGCGGTCTACACGAACCAGCAGATCGACTCGGAACTGATCGACAACGTCAACGTCAACCTCGGCTCGACCGACGTCGACAGCCCGACCGCTTCGGCCGTGGGCGGCACCGTCAACATCAACTCGCTCACGCCGAGCAAGGAATTCGGCGCGATGCTGGTCGGCAGTTACGGCAACATCATCGCTCCGGGCGCGGGCGATCGTCCGATGTTCCGCGCGTTCGGTCTGGTCAACACCGGCGACCTCACCGGCCATGGCACCACCGCCTGGATCTCGGCCTCCAGCCTGCAGAACGAGTCGTCGTTCGCCAGCTATGGCAAGATCCGCAAGTCGCAGTACAACGCCAAGATCCGCCAGGAAATCGGCAGCAACGGCGACTTCGTTTCGCTGGCGATGCACTACAACGTCAACCGCAACAACTTCGGCGGCTCGCCGCTGACCGTCGCGACCGTGGCGCTCGATAACAAGCGCGCGCGTTTCTACGATGTCAGCGATGGCATCTGCACCATCAATACCAGCGCGGTCGCTGGCACCGTCGATGCGCCGAACAGCTGCGGCAGCTCGTTCGAACGCCGCTACAATCCGTCGAACACCGGCAATATCCGCCTGAACTCGCGCTTCACGCTGGCGCAGGGCCTGATCTTCTCGGTCGATGCGGCCTATCAGACGGTCAAGGCGAATGGCGGCGGCACGAGCATCGCCTATGAGGGCCTCGGTCCGAACGGCACCACCGGCGTGTTCTTCACCACGCTTTCGCAATTCAACAGCCGCGCGGCGGCCTATTATTTCGCCGGCCGTGACCTGAACGGCGACGGTGATGCGCTTGACGGCATTCGCGTGGTGACCCCGAGCCAGACCAAGACCAACCGCTACACTGCGGTTGCCAACCTGGCCTATGACCTGAACGAGAACAACCGCGTCCGCCTGTCGTACACCTTCGACCGTGCGCGTCACCGCCAGACCGGCGAAGCCGGCCTGCTGCAGCTGAACGGCGAGCCGTTCGACGTCTTCCCGGTCAACGATCCGCTGCTCGACGTGAACGGTGACGCGCTCCAGAAGCGCAACCGCAAGTCGGTCGCGATGCTGAACCAGGTCGCCGGCGAATATCGCGGCAAGTTCCTGAACGACCAGCTGACCGTTCTGCTCGGCGGTCGCGTGCCGTTCTTCCAGCGCGACTTGAACAACTTCTGCTTCACGACCGATACGAGCGGCAACGTGAACTGCGCCAATGCGAACGCCGCGGCCTATGCGGCGGCGAATCCCTACACGGTTGCCGCCAACGGCAGGCCGTCGGGCGCCGCTGCTCCGCAGAGCCGTACCTACAACTACAACAAGTTCCTGCCGAACGTCGGCGCGACCTACCACCTGACGCCGGAAATCAGCCTGGCGGCGAACTGGGCGAAGAACATCTCGGTGCCGGGCACCGATACGCTCTACAACTCGCTCTACATCCCGGCGAGCAACCCGGCCGCGAAGCCCACTCCGGAAACCTCGGACAGCTTCGATCTCGGCCTGCGCTATACCTCGAACAAGGTGCAGGCGAGCGTCGCGCCGTGGTACTCGACCTATCACAACCGCCTGGTCTCGGCGTTCAACGACGATTGCCAGTGCTCGGTCGATACCAACCTGGGCAATGTGAAGAAGTGGGGCGTTGACGGCAGCATCGCGTACCAGCCGATCGAGCCGATCTCGCTTTACGCGTTCGGTTCGTACATCGGTTCGAAGATCGAGGATCAGGTCGCTGGTCTGGCCGCTGGCCAGAGCACCGAAGGCAAGCGTGAGCGCAACGTCCCCGAGTTCATGTATGGTGGCCGTATCCAGGGCTCGATCGCCGGCTTCGACCTCGGCGTGCAGGCCAAGCGCACGACCTCGCGCTTCCTGAACGACATCAACACGATCAAGATCCCCGGCTACACGGTCGTCGACCTCGACGTCCGCTACAGCCTGGTCAACATGGGCTTCAAGAACACCTATCTGCAGCTCAACGTGACCAACCTGTTCGATAAGTTCTACATCGGTTCGTTCTCGGGTGGTCTCACCACCGCGGCTTCGACCAATGCGAACTTCGGCGCTCCGCGCGCCATCCAGGGTACGCTGTCGGTCGGCTTCTAAGCCCGCAGCCTCCCTCGGGAACAACGAAGCCGCCGTCCCAGCAATGGGGCGGCGGTTTTCGTTTGTCCGGATGGGCTTCAGCGCCGGATTTGCCGTTGCCGAGCCCCAGATGATAGAGGCCGCCATGTGACGACAGCAGTAAATCCTGCCGAAAGGCGCATGCCGGAAACGAACAAACAGCCGGGACTCTTCTCCCGGCCGTTCTTCGAGGACAAGAGCCGCGCCTTCTGGATGCTCCAGGCGGCGGGGTGGAGCGGCTATCTGCTGCTGCGCACCGTCTCGTCGATCTCGAACGGCCTGTCGGTCGAAGGCATCATCAAGTCGATCATCGAGGCGATCGTCGGCTATTGCCTGACGCTGCTGCTCTCCTCGCTCTACGGCTATTACCGCCGGCTGCCGCGCATCCCCAGCGTGATCCTGACGCTCGGCACGCTGGTCGCGGCGGCGCTGGTCTACGCGGTGCTGGAGGCATTCACCTTCTCCTTCACCGCCGCCGAGCCGGGAATCACGCTTACCCGCGTGCTCGGCTACACCTTCCTCACCTTCACCGTGCTCGCGGGCTGGTCGGCGCTCTATTTCGGGATCAACTTCTACCTGATCGTCGAGCAGCAGATCGATCAGATGCAGATCCTGGAGAGCCAGGCGTCCAGCGCCCAGCTCGCGATGCTGCGCTATCAGCTCAATCCGCATTTCCTGTTCAACACGCTCAATTCGATCTCGACGCTGGTGCTGCTCAAGCAGACCGAGCGGGCGAACATCATGCTCTCGCGCCTGTCGTCCTTTTTGCGCTATACGCTGGCGAACGAACCCACCGCCCATGTCACGCTGGCGCAGGAGGTCGAGACGCTGAAGCTTTATCTCGAGATCGAGAAGATGCGCTTCGATGAGCGGCTGCGCACCCATTTCGACGTCGATCCGCGCTGCGCCAAGGCCCGGCTGCCCTCGCTGCTGCTCCAGCCCCTGGTCGAAAACGCGATCAAATATGCCGTCACGCCCCAGGAAGAGGGCGCCGATATCACCGTTTCCGCTCGGCTCGCCGGAGAACGGGTTCACATCGCCGTATCCGACACCGGACCCGGCTTGATCGAAACGCGGCAGCGGCCGACCCTTTCAACTGGCGTGGGGCTCGCCAATATCAGGGAACGACTGGCGCAGGCTTTCGGGCCTGACCATCGATTCGAAACGCGCACGGACCTTGGGAAAGGGTTCAGCGTTGAGATCGAGATACCGTTCCAGCTTGAGGAACCGAACCGAGAGGCCGCATGACCATCCGTACCATCCTCGTCGACGACGAACCCCTGGCGATCCAGGGGCTGGAGCTCCGCCTTCAGGAGCATGAGGATGTCGAAATAATCGACAAATGCTCCAACGGCCGAGAAGCCATCCGATCCATCAAGACCCACAAACCCGATCTCGTATTCCTCGACATCCAGATGCCCGGCTTCGACGGCTTCTCGGTCGTCCAGGGCCTGATGGAAGTCGAACCGCCGCTGTTCGTCTTCGTCACCGCCTATAGCGACCATGCCATCCGCGCCTTCGAGGCGCAGGCGATGGATTACCTGATGAAGCCGGTCGAACCCGCCCGGCTCGCCGACACGCTCGATCGGGTGCGCCAGCGCCTGACCGAGAAGCGCGGCGTCGAGGAAGTCGAGAAGCTGAAGGAAGTCCTTGCCGAGGTCGCCCCCGACGCGGTCGAGGAAATCGCCGACGGCAATCCCGAGCATGCCGCCAACCGCTTCGAGAAGCTCATCAACATCAAGGATCGAGGCCAGATCTTCCGCGTCGATGTCGATACGATCGAGCGGATCGACGCGGCCGGCGATTACATGTGCATCTATACCGGCGACAACACGCTGATCCTGCGCGAGACGATGAAGGATCTGGAGAAGCGCCTCGATCCGCGCCGTTTCCAGCGCGTCCATCGCTCGACGATCGTCAATCTCGACCTCGTCCGACAGGTGAAGCCGCACACCAACGGCGAATGCTTCCTGGTGCTCAATTCGGGCGCGTCGGTGAAGGTCAGCCGGTCCTATCGCGACGTCGTGGCGCGCTTCGTCCATTGATCGCGGCGCTGCTCGCGCCATTGGCCCCGGTCGCCAAGACCGGGGCCTTCACGCCCGAGCAGTTCGCCACGAATATAGCTGACAGGCTACCGAACGCGGCGACGGCATGATCCGCTTCGAGACGATCGATGCGATGGGCAGCTTCACTTGCCGCCGCGTCGATGCTAACATGGCCGAGGTCGAGTAGCGCCGGCCCGGCCCCGGCGGCAAGCCGCAAAGCCATACGACGCTTCTCCGCCGCTTCAGATAAAACGATATTTCGTCTCGCCGATCGGGCGGCCGGCGCGTTCCGGTCTTGCCCCGGAATCCTTACCCTTCTAGAACAATAGAGGAACAAGGGGAAAGTTTCATGCCCGCAAAATTCGATAGCTTCGCCGCGCTGCATGTCGCCGGCGATCCGGTGATCCTGTTCAACGTCTGGGACGCGGGCAGCGCCGCCGTCGCCGAAAGGGCGGGGGCGAAGGCGATCGCCACCGGCAGCGCCTCGGTCGCCACCGCGCATGGCGTGGAGGATGCGGAGGGGCTGGCGCTCGATCTTGCACTCGCCAATGCCGCGCGCGTGGTGGCGAGCACGGCGCTGCCCGTCTCGATCGATTTCGAGGGCGCCTATGCGGTGCACCCGGAGCGCGCCGCGTCCAACGTCGCCCGGCTCGCGGCGACCGGCGCCATCGGCTGCAATTTCGAGGACCAGATCGTCGGCAGCGATCCCCGCACGATGCACGGCGTGGAGGATCAGGCCGCGCGCATCGCCGCGATCCGCTGGGAGACCGGCCCCGCCTTCTTCCTCAACGCCCGCACCGACATCTTCCTGATCGCCTCGCCCGAAACGCATGACGACGCCATGGCGGACGCCGCGATCGAACGCGGCCATGCCTATGCCGAAGCCGGTGCGAGCGGCTTCTTCGTCCCCGGCCTGGCCGATCTCCGCCTGCTCGAGCGGATCTGCAAGGCGGTGCCGCTGCCGGTCAATTTCATGGCCTTTCCCGGCGCGCCCTCGGCCCGCGATGTCGCTGCGGCCGGCGTCGCCCGGATCAGCCACGGCCCCTTCCCGCACCTGCTGGCGCTCAAGGCGTTCGAGGATGCGGCGCGGACGGTCTTTACGGAATAGATCGGCATTCACACGGGAGGGAGGCCACCCCCCCTCACCCCGGCCGAAGTGCCGGGGTCCACTCCTCCGCGAGCGAGCCCCTCTAAGCTGTGAGCGGCTCTCCCAGCCGCACGGTGGACCCCGGCACTTCGGCCGGGGTGACGGAAGGAAAGATTGGCAGTGCGCGTCGGCCCTGAATACCGATCCGACCTAAAGCCGGTTCAGCCCTCGGCGCCGGCCTCGTCCGCCGCGGCTTCGCCCTCGGCCGGCCGCTCGAACCACGCCTCGACCGGGCCGATCAGCTTGATCGTCAGCGGATTGCCCTTGCGGTCCACCTTGTTGCCCAGCGCGGCGCGGATCCAGCCCTCGGAGATGCAATATTCCTCCACGTCGCGGCGCTGGATGCCCTTGAAGCGGATGCCGATGCCGCGCTCCAGCAGCTCGCGCTGGAAATAGGGGCTGTTCTGATTGACCGAGAGCCGGTCGGGAGGAGTGTCGCTCATGGAGCGCGCCCTTAGCCGCTATCGGGGTACGGGTTCAAGATAACGGTGGAGCGCGGAGACGACGACCGAGCCCTCGCCCACCCCCGACGCCACGCGCTTGACCGATCCCGAGCGGACATCGCCCACCGCGAACACGCCCGGCCGCGACGAGCAGAAGAAGGTCTCGCCGCTCCCGGTCTTCACGAAGCCGGCGGGATCGAGCTCCAGGCAATTCTCCAGCCAGTCGGTATTGGGCTGCGCGCCGATCATCACGAACAGCGCCCCCACTTCGTGCCGCTGCGTCTCGCCGGATTCGCGATGGGTCCAGCGGAGCGCGCGCAGATGGGTATCGCCCTCCAGCTCGGTCACTTCGCTGAAGGGATGGAGCGTGATCCGCTCCGAAGCCTCGATCCGCTCGATCAGATAGCTCGACATCGTCGCCGCCAGCCCCGGTCCGCGCACCAGCATATGGACATGCCCCGCGGTGCGCGCGAGGTAGATCGCCGCCTGCCCCGCCGAATTGCCGCCGCCGATCACCACTGCCGGCTGCTCGGCGCAGATCCCCGCCTCCATCGCCGTCGCGGCATAATAGATGCCATTGCCTTCCAGCTCGGCATAGAGCGGCAGATCGAGCTTGCGATAGCGGGCGCCGGTGGCGACCACCACCGTCCGCGCCTGGAGCGAGGCGCCGTCGTCGAGATGGATGCGGAACGGCCGCCCCTCGCATTCGATGCCCCTGGCCGATCGCGAGATCAGCAGCCGCGCCCCGAATTTCTGCGCCTGGACCTGCGCGCGACCGGACAGCGCCTGGCCCGAAATGCCGGTGGGGAAGCCCAGATAATTCTCGATGCGCGAGCTCGTCCCCGCCTGACCGCCCGGCGCCACCGCCTCGATCACGATCGTATCGAGCCCTTCGGACGCGGCATAGACGGCGGCGGCCAGCCCCGCCGGCCCCGCTCCCACCACGGCGACGTCATGGACATGGTCCGGGTCGAGCGCAGTGGTGAGCCCCACCGCATCGGCAAGCTGGGCGTTGCTCGGATTGCGCAGCACGCGCCCCTCGACCACCACGACGGGCAGGTCGCCCTCGGCAAGCGCGAGGCATTCCATGAAGCCCGCTGCATCGTCATCCGCCTCGGTATCGACGCGGCGATGGGGCAGGCCGTTGCGCGTGAGGAAGGTCTCGATCCGCCCGGTATCGGCGGCATGCGCGGGTCCGACCAGCGCGACGCCGGCCTCGCCATGCCGGATCATGCCGACGCGGCGCAGGATGAAGGCGCGCATCACGATCTCGCCGATATCGGGCTCGGCGGCCATCATCCGGCGAAAGGCGGGACGCTCCACCCGCGCGACGCGGGTACCGGGCAGCGCACGGCCGCTCACCAGCACCTTGCGGTCGTTGAACAGGTCGAGCTCGCCCGCGAACTGGCGCGGGGCATGGACATGGACGATGCGCTCCTGCCCTTCGATGTCGCGGTCGAGGATCTCGATGCCGCCCTCCAGGCACAGGAAGAAATCGACGCTCCGGTCGCCGGCGCGGAACAGGGTAGCGCCTTCGGGAAAGACTTCCTCGCTGCCGAACGACGCGACGCGCGCGCTCATCTCCTCCGACAGCGCCGGAAAGGTCTGCCCCTCGCGGGCATAGGGATCGGCGGGATCGAGCCGGTCTGGCGAATCTGCGGTGGCCATGCTGCCACTCTACCCCAGCTTGCGGCCAAAGCGACTAGTCCAAAGGGGTGACACAGGGCTTACCCGCGCCACCCCCGAATGGATCAGCAATAGCGGACGAGTACCCGGCGACCCTCATAGGGATCCCACACCCGGCGCACGCCGCAGCGCTCATAGCCGCGATAATGCCGGTAATTCTGGCGATACCAATATCCATCGCGCGGATAATAGCCGCGCTCACGATAATAGCGGCGGTCATAGTCGTAGCGGCGGTCGCTGGCGAGCGCCGCGCCGATCGCCAGGCCGGCAATGCCCGCCACGATCGCGGTGCCGCCATCGCCGCGGTGGCGATAATGGCGATAGCGCTGCGCTTCGGCGGCCGGGGCGACGGCAGTCAGGACGGTGGCGCCGAGGACGGTGCCGAACACTGCCTTCTTGACGAAACTTGTCACGATCTTTTCCTCCTCGAATTCCTGGCACCGGACCCGTCCACATTCTGCGAGTCGAGGCGCTGTATGGGAAGGGCTAACGCATCGTGGCTGAACTGGTTCGGAATCGGGTGTTCAGCCGCGGTTTAGGCGGTTAACGGACGGCCATGGCCTATTGGATCCTCCGCTCCGAACCCGATGCCTATGGCTGGGACGATCTCGTCCGCGACGGCGCCACCGAATGGAACGGCGTGCGCAACTATACCGCGCGCAATTTCCTCAAGGAGATGCAGCCCGGCGACCAGGCGCTCTTCTACCATTCGAACACCGAAAAGGCCGCGGTGGGCATCATGGAGATTACCCGCGCCTGGCAGCCCGACGGCGACGACGGCAAATGGGCGAGCGTCGCGGTGAAGCCGGTGCGCAAGCTCGCCAGGCCGGTGCCGCTGGCGGACATCAAGTCCGAGCCGCGCCTCGCCGCGCTGGAGATGCTCCGCCAGTCGCGCCTCTCGGTCACGCCGGTCCGCGCCGAGGAATGGGCCGTGCTGCTGGAGATGGGCGGCTAGCCGAGAAAGGGCGCCGCCACCTCGGCCGGCACCCGCATCAGCCGCCCGGTCGCGCGCTCGATCAGCGCCCAGGTCGTCTTCGCCTCGACGCGCACCTTCCCGTCGCCGCCCAGGAACCGCATATGCCGGTCGAACCGCGCCCCGCGCGGCGGCTCCGCCACCCAGGTCTCCGCCGTCACCGTCTCGCCTTCGGAGACATTGCCGCGATAATCGATCTCGTGCCGGGTCACGACCCAGATATAGGCGTCCTGATGCGCGGGCGGCGCGATCGCCGACCAGTGCGCCACCGCCACGTCCTGGATCCACTTCACCCACACCGCATTGTTGACATGCCCCAGCACGTCGATGTCTCCGGGTCCGGCGGTGATGCTGGTGGTGTAGCGCGCCATTGGCTTGTCCTAGCTTAACCAGCTTTCGAAGCGCAGCGTTCATTCGCCTGTGCGACAAGCGCTGCCATGATTCCCCGCAACCCCAGCAAGATCTTCCGCAGCCGCTGGTCGGCCCTGCTCTGGGCGGCCGGGGTGATCTTCACGGCGGTGACCACCATCGGCTTCGGCAGCGCCAAGCCGGAGGCCAAGCCCGAATCGGCGCTGACCGACGTGACGGGCACCGAGGTCAGCAACGCCGACCTCGCCGTGCTCCGCAACTTCATCGGCAACTAGCGGATCACGGTGCAGGCGATCGGCGGCGCATCGGGCGCGCCGAACGTCATCGTGTCGCCCTTGCCGCTGAACGCATAGCCGCCCCCGGCATAGCGAACGCCCGTGCTCGTCCCCTGCCGCTTCAGCACACGCGGCCCGCCCTTGGCCGGCTCGACCGTCACTTGCCGGCTGTCCGGATCGAAGCGCGCGGTGAGCCTGGTGCCGTCCATGCAGCGATAGCGCGCCACCGAGCGATTGTCCTCCACCTCGGGCGAAGGCTCCGGGCCGGGCCTCGCGACGAGATCGGCCGAGCGGATCCGCCATTGCCTCTGTTCGGCCGTGGCTCCGTCGATGTCGCCGACACGATGCAGCGTCACGCTGCCGAGCTGGTTGAACGGCCGCCCGTCCTGCATCCGGCCATAGGCCTGGACCGGCACGCTCACATAGCGCTGCCCCGCGCCCGCATCGATCGCCCCCGGCGCGCCGATATTGGCGTGATATTCCGAATAGCGCGCAAAGCTCGCCGCGAACGCCGCCGGGCTCATGCCCGAAGCCTTGCCGCCATTATCCCAAAGCGCCCAGGCCTGGCGATATTTGCCCGCCTCGATCAGCGCATAATAGGTCTGGACGACATTGGCCGCCCCTTGCGCGCTTTCCTCGGTGAACGGCGCCTCGCTCACCGGCGTCATGTCGTTGGCGAGCCCGCCCGGCTCGCCCGGGGCGGGAGGAGCGAGCGGCGCCTGCACGTTCGCCGCGACAATATCGTCGATATCGGCCGAGGCGTTGGCGGGCTCGACGGCGTTGTCGGCGGGCTGGGGCGTGCACGCGGCGAGCGCGCAGGCGGCAAGGGTCAGGGTCAGGCGCATCCGGTCCTCGTTCGTTCGGCAGCGAAACGAACGCTGCACCCGATGCGCCTGTTCCTCAATCCTCCAGCGGACGATTCCCGACAAAGCCGAGCCGCTCGATCCCGGCGCGCTTCACCGCCGCCAGCACCGCATCGAAGCGCTCGTAGCGCGCCTCGGGATCGGTCTGCATATGGAGCACGCCCTTCGGATCGGCGCGCAGCGCAGCGAGCGCGCCGGGCAGCGCCGCGTCGCCGATCGGCGCCCCGTCCCAATAAAGCGCCCCGCCGCGATCGATCGCGAGCTTGTGCGGCGTCTCGGGAGCGGACGCCGTGCCATCCCGCGGCAAGTCGATCGGCACCTTGTGGCGCATCACCGGGACGCTCAGGATCATCACGATCAGCAGCACCAGCATCACGTCGATGAACGGCGTCACGTTGATCGTGCTGAAGGGAACGGGTTCGGGAATGCGGGCAGTCCGGGCCATGGCACCTCTCCTCGTGATGATGATGTAACATATCACCCTTATTCCGGGAGGGAAGCCCCGATCGGCGACCGCTCAGCCGCTCAGCAATTCTCGTATTTCCAGTTGCGGCGCTTGCCCTCGCGCATCCAGGCGACCGCCTCCTCGACGCGCTTCGCCCTGGTCTCGGGCCGCTTCGCCTCGGCGATCCACTCGCAATATTCGCGGCGGCAGCTCGGCGGAAAGCCGGTGAAGGTCACCGCCGCCGCCGCATCGCGCGCCAATGCCTCGGCCAGCTCGGCAGGCACTTCGGCCTCGGGCTTGGGCGCGCGGGCGGGACGGGCAGACTTCACCCCCGCATCGAGCAACGCCGCGGCCTCGCGAATCTGCGCCTCCATCTCGGCGTCGGTGGGCAGGTCGGCGAGCGATACGATGCGGCCGAACTGGCCCATCGCCTCGCCTTCCTTGCCGGTCGCCAGGTGCTGCCGGTTCCAGAAGCCGAAGCTCGCATGCGCCTTGAACGCCGCCATATTGGCCAGCGGCCGGCCCTTGTAGCTGAAGAAGGGCATGCTCCATTTGATGCCCTCCTGCGCCTCGGGCACCGCGGCATGCACACAGGCGCGCAGCCATTCGAGGATCGGCCGCGCGAATTCGGCGCGGCTCCCGATATAGGCATCGACGCGGGGATCGGTGGGCACAGGGCGCTCCTCTCAGAACGCCCCATGCTTCGTCACGCATCCCGCCGCGTCAAGCGTCAGGGTTCCAGCGCATCCTTGTCGGCGTCGTCGAGGTCGTCATCATCCTCGGCTTCGTCATCGTCTTCGTCGAACTCGTCCTGGACCTCGTCCTCGTCCTGGTCGGATTCGGCCTGCTCGGCATCGTCATCCTCTTCGCCGAGCTCGTCGTCCTCCATCAGGAGGTCGTCCTCGTCCTCATCCGAATCGTCGCCCAGATCGGGCGAGATATCGGTCAGGAGATTGCCGTCGGTCGGGCCGTCGCCGGTGACCTCCAGGATCTCGGCGCGCTGGCTCTCGTCATAGCCTTCCTCGTCGAAACCGTCGTCGCCCGGGCCTTGTCCGGGAACCTGATAGCCGCCCATCGCCGATCCTTCCGCATCGCCCGCCGGGAATCGCCGGGCTTCCAGAAGCGCGAACGGCAAGCGGCCCGACTCGTTCCACTCAGGTCGGCCGGAACAGCCTTCCGCGCTCCGCGATCGCCACTACCACGAAAGCTGTGACACCCATGAGTAGGAAACCCCCGTAAAGCGGCACGGTGGTGCCGTCGAACGACTGGCCGACCACGGCGCCGATCAGCGCGCCACCCAGCGTGGTGACGAAGCCCTGGAGGCTGGAGGCGGTGCCGGCGATCTCGCCCATCTTCTCCATCGCCATGGCCGAGAAATTGGAGGTCGCCAGGCCGAAACAGCCCATCATCAGCGCCTGGAGCAGCACGAAGCTCCACAGCGCCTCGAGTCCCGCCAGCGTCACGGCAAGATGGATTCCCGCGATCACCACCAGCGCGACCAGCGCCGTGTGCGAGATGCGCCGCGTGCCCAGGTGCATCACGATCCGCGAATTGAGGAACGATCCCACCGCCATCGTGCTCGCCACCATCGCGAAGACGAGCGTCAGTAGCTCGGGCCGGTGGAACACCACGTCCATCACCTGCTGCACCGATCCGATGAAGCCGAACATCGCGCCCGAAAGCAGCGTGATCGCAAGCGTGTAGCCCACCGCCGCCCGGTCGCGCAGCATCAGCCCGTAATCGCCGAGGATCCGCTCGGGCCGCAGCGATTGCCGCGCGTCCGCCGCCAGCGTCTCGGGCATGCGCCAGGCGAACCACAGCGCGACGATCGCCGCCGCGCCCGCCACGCCCCAGAATATCATCCGCCACGATCCGCCTGCCCAGAGCACCGCCTGGCCGAAGGTCGGCGCGAAGATCGGCGCGGCCATGAACACCATGAACGCCAGGCTCATCACCCGCGCCATCGCCCGGCCGGAGAAACAGTCGCGCACCAGCGCCACCGTCACCACCCGCGCGCCCGCCGCCGCCGCACCCATCGCGGCGCGCGCGATCAGCAGCAGCTCGAAGCTGCCCGAAACCGCCGCGACGCCGCTCGTCACGACATAGGAGACCAGCGCCACGCACAGCACCGGCCGCCGCCCGAACCGGTCCGACAGCGGGCCATAGGCAAGCTGCGCCACCGCGAAGCCGATCAGATAGGCGGTGATGACGAACTGGCGGTGATTGGGCAGGTCCACGTCCAGGCTCGCGCCGATCGCGGGCAGTGCGGGGAGCATCGAATCGATGCCGAGCGCGGTCAGCGCCATCATCGCCGCTACCAGCGTGACGAACTCGCCGAACGCCAGCGGCGCGCGATTTGCGGATGCAGTCGAGAGATGTGGCTCTTCCATTGCCGGCGCAGATGGCCGATCAAGGGCGCCGCGTCACCCCCTTGGTTGATGCGGATCGCCAATATCTGTTTCGGAGACTTGGATGTCGCGTCTCGTGTTCCTGCCGCTTGCCCTCTCCTTCGCGCTCGCCGCCTGTAATGGCGGATCGGGCACCAGCATCTCGATCAATTCGAAGGACGAGGACGGCAATGCCAGCGTCTCGACCGATGCGAACGGCCAGGTCGAGATCAAGGCGCCGGGCTTCTCCGGCTCGATCCGCCTGCCCAAGATCCATATCGATGCCGAGGATTTCGAAATGAACGGCGTCAAGCTCTATCCGGGCTCGACGATCGACGATTTCCGCGCCGATGCCGAGGACAAGGGCGGCAATGACGACAAGGGCAAGGTCAGCATCGCCTTCCGCAGCCCGGCTTCGCCGGTCACGGTACGCGACTGGTTCCGCGACAACATGACCAAGGAGGGCTTCAAGGTGGAGACGCGCGGCAACGGGCTGGCGGGCACCACCGACGACGGCCAGCCCTTCACGGTCCAGCTCGGCGCGGACGGCGAGGGGAAATCCAGGGGACGGATGGAAGTCGGCAAGTAAGAAAGCTCCTCCCCGTACCGGGGAGGAGCGGAAGCGAAATCGCTGGCAAAGTAGGATTTGGCCTGCAATTCCCTGCCGGCTCTTCGTTGACGCCCCGGATAGTCGCTCATCGTCGAGTCTCGAAAGCTGCGAAATTCGGGGAGGAAGGGTTTTTCGCAATACTGGTGTCAACCGTGTCAACCGCAACCGATCGCCTGCGGCCGCTTGTTCGACATGGGGCCGCGGGTCTAACGGGGAATATTCCTCGGAGACTCATATGTTAGACGCTCTCGCCCAGGTTCCGATCGTCTCGCTCGCGGACCAGCAATCCGATCCCGAAGGCTTTGCCCGGGCTTTCGGCGAATCCTTTCAGCGCTTCGGCTTCGCGGTGGTGCGCGATCACGGCGTGCCGCAGGAACTGATCGACCGCGCCTGGACGACCGCCAGGGCCTTCTTCGACCTGCCCGAGGCGGAGAAGCGCGGCTATTTCGTCGAGGGCGGCGGCGGCGCGCGCGGCTATACGCCGTTCAAGACCGAGATCGCCAAGGGCGCGCACTATGTCGACCTGAAGGAATTCTGGCATGTCGGCCGCCAGCTCGCGCAGGGCCATCGCTTCGAGGCGGACATGCCCGCCAATATCTGGCCCGAGCGTCCCGAAGGCTTCCGCGATACCTTCCTGGAGCTGTTCCAGGCGTTCGACACTGCCGGCGACAAGCTGCTCTCCGCGATCGCGCGCTATCTCGGGCTGGCCCCGGACTGGTTCGATCCGGCAGTGAAGGACGGCAATTCGGTGCTCCGCCTGCTCCATTATCCGCCGGTCGATGCCGATGCCCCCGAGGTCCGTGCCGGCGCGCATGAGGACATCAACCTCATCACCCTGCTCCTCGGCGCCGAGGAAGCGGGCCTGGAACTGCTCGACCGCGACGGCAAGTGGCTGCCGGTCAAGCCGCCCGAGGGGGCGATGGTGGTGAATGTCGGCGACATGCTCCAGCGCCTCACCAACCATGTCCTGCCCTCGACCACGCACCGCGTCGTCAATCCGCCGCCCGAGCGGCGCGGCAATTCGCGCTATTCGATGCCCTTCTTCCTGCATCCTGCGCCGGATTTCCTGATTCAGACGCTGCCCTCCACGATCACCGCGGACAATCCCAACCGCTATCCCGATCCGATCACCGCGCATGATTACCTGCACGAGCGGCTAGTCGAGATCGGGCTCATCAAGAAGTAAGTCCGTCGATCGAAATTCTATCGTCACCCTGAACTTGTTTCAGGGTCCAATGTGCAGCAAGGGCCGATGTCGCGGCGCCTGCCGCACGCTGGATACTGAAACAAGTTCAATGAGGACCGAATGACCGAACCGCTTCGCGTAGCATTGGCTGGCCTTGGCACCGTGGGCGGCGGCGTGATCCGCGTGCTCGATGCGAACGGCGAGCTGATCGCGCGGCGTGCCGGCCGGCCGATCGAGATCGTCGCGGTCTCGGCGCGCGACCGCACCAAGGATCGCGGCGTCGATCTCTCCCGCTTCGACTGGGTGGACGATCCCGCCGAGCTCGCGCGCCATTCGAAGGCCGATGTGGTGGTCGAGCTGATCGGCGGATCGGACGGCCCCGCGCTCGCCCTCGCCCGCTCGACCCTCGCAGCCGGCAAGGGCTTCGTCACCGCCAACAAGGCGATGATCGCGCATCACGGGCTGGAGCTGGCCCGGGCGGCCGAGGCGGCACAGGTGGCGCTCAAGTTCGAGGCCGCCGTCGCGGGCGGCGTGCCCGTCATCAAGGGCCTGCGTGAAGGCGCCGCGGCGAACGTGATCGCTCGCGTCTACGGCATCCTCAACGGCACCTGCAATTTCATCCTGTCGAAGATGGAGGCCGAGGGCCGCGACTTCGCCGACATCCTCGAGGAAGCCCAGCGCCTGGGCTATGCCGAAGCCGATCCCAGCTTCGACATCGACGGGATCGACGCGGCACACAAGCTCTCGATCCTCGCCAGCCTCGCCTTCGGCACCCAGCCCGCGTTCGACGACCTCAAGGCCGCCGGCATCCGCCACGTCATCGCGGCCGACATCGCCGAGGCGGCGGCGCTCGGCTATCGCGTCCGCCTGCTCGGCGTCGCCGATGCGGGGCCGCACGGGCTGTTCCAGCGCGTCCACCCGCATCTCGTGCCGGTCAGCCATCCGCTCGCCCATGTCATCGGATCGACCAACGCCGTCGTCGCCGAGGGCAATTTCGTCGGCCGGCTGCTGTTCCAGGGCGCCGGCGCCGGCGATGGGCCGACCGCGAGCGCCGTGGTCGCCGACCTGATCGACATCGCCCGCGGCGAGTTCGGCCCGCCCTATGCGATGCCCGCCGATGCGCTCGCCGCCCAGCCCGCCGCCGACAGCGGCGAGCGCCTGGGCCGCGCCTATGTCCGCTTCACCGTGGTCGACAAGGTCGGCGTGCTGGCCGAGATCGCCGCGGCGATGCGCGATGCCGGCGTCTCGATCGAGAGCCTGATCCAGCGTGGCGTGATGCCCGACGGCAGCGTCCTCGTCGTGATCGTCACCCATGAAGGCCCCGAGCGCAGCGTCGCCCAGGCGCTGGAGAAGCTGCGCGGCTCGTCCAGCCTGGCCGGCGAGCCGATGTGGATGCACATCCTGGCGGACTAGGTTCGTTACGGCGCTAACGGACGGTATGCGGTGGAGGCGTGCGTGCCGCCGCCGCCGTCTACGGTGACGCCCACGCCCACCGAGCCGCATTTGGCCATGAACGCCCCCTTGCCGCACGCCACGAAGCCTGCCGCATCGGGGCTGAGCAATGTCTTCAGCCGCTCGCCCGAAGCCTCGCGCCCCGCGCTGTTCGTCACCAGCGGCACGCGATAGCGATCCGCATCGCGCCGGGCGCATACGACGATCTCGTTGTCGTCCACGGTGCGGGTGCACGGCACGTCGGCCCGGCTCTTCTCGCGATATTCCCGAATCGCGCTGTCCAGCGAAGCATCCTGGACAAGCAGCAGAAGCACCGGCAGCAGCATGGGCTCGTCCCCGATCGTGAGTTTCAACCCGTTAGCGCAACGATGTGGCGAAAATGGGAAAGACATGACAACGTTAGCATGGTCGACAGGGGCGGGCTCGCCGCTTATCGCCGCGACAAAATCATAGAGGCTTTCCACACATGCAGCAGACCGCCAGCCACATGCTCGATCGCGTCCTCGTGCTCGAGATGGTGCGTGTGACCGAAGCCGCGGCGATCGCCGCCTCCACGCTGGTCGGGCGCGGCGACGAGAAGGCGGCGGACCATGCCGCGGTCGAAGCGATGCGCGATGCGCTCAACAAGCTCTGGCTCGACGGGACCGTGGTGATCGGCGAGGGCGAGCGCGACGAGGCGCCGATGCTGTTCATCGGCGAGAAGGTCGGCGCCGCGCAGGGCAAGGGGCCGAAGATCGATATCGCCCTCGATCCGCTCGAAGGCACGACGATCACCGCCAAGGCCGGCCCGAACGCGCTGGCGGTGCTTGCGGTGGCAGAGGAGGGCTGCCTGCTCAACGCCCCCGACGTCTATATGGACAAGATCGCGGTCGGCCCCGGCTATCCCGAAGGCGTGATCGACCTGAACCGGTCGGCGACCGAGAACGTGCATGCGATCGCCGCCGCCAAGGGCGTCGAGCCGCACGAGATCATCGCCTGCGTGCTCGATCGCCCGCGCCACGAGGCGCTGATCGCCGAGCTGCGCGCGATCGGCTGCGGCGTGATGCTGATCGGCGACGGCGACGTCGCCGGCGTGATCGCGACGACCGATCCCGACACGACGATCGACGTGTATATGGGCTCGGGCGGCGCGCCGGAGGGCGTGCTGGCCTGTGCGGCGCTGCGCTGCGTCGGCGGCCAGTTCAAGGGCCGGCTGGTGTTCCGCAACGACGATGAGCGCGCCCGCGCCCGCAAATGGGGCATCGAGGATCTCGACAAGATCTATGACCTGACCGAGCTCGCCAAGGGCGACTGCATCTTCGCCGCGACCGGCGTGACCGACGGCTCGCTGCTCCAGGGCGTCAAGCGGGTGAAGGGCAAGATGACCACCGAAAGCGTGGTGATGCGCGCCAGCTCGGGCACGGTGCGCTGGGTGAAGGGCGAGCACCGGATCGGCTGATGCTGCTGCCCGCGCTGCTCCTCGCGGTGGCGCTGGGTGCATGCGCGCATTTCGTCCGGCACGACGCGAGGGTCTTCGCGCGGTTCAAGGCCATCGCCGATACCCGGACGCGCCAGCGCGTCTTCCTGCGCTGGACGGTCAAGGCGCTGGCCTATTTTCTCGGCATGCCGCTGGTCGGGCTAGCCCTGCTTGGGCGGATCGATGCGCTCTGGACCTTCCCGGCCGAGTTCGCCCCGGCCGCCGCCGACATGCCCGAGGTCGGCGACATGTCGGCGAGCTTCGTCGGCGCGCTCATCGGCGCGGTGCTGGCGGGCGGCGCGATCGGCGGGGTGCTGGCGGCGCGGCGGCGCGGGCCCGCCCGGCCGCCCAAGGCGCTCGACATCGACGCGATGATCCCCCACAACCCCGCCGAGGCGCTGCGCGTCGCGCTGCTCGGCGCCAATGCCGCAGTGACCGAGGAAGTCTGTTTCCGGCTCTACCTCCCGCTGCTGTTCGCGCTGCTGGGCGCGGCTCCCTGGATCGCCTTCGCCGCGACCGCGCTGATCTTCGGGGCGATGCACCGCTATCAGGGCTGGCTGGGCGTGGTGCTCACCACGCTGCTCGGCGGCATGTTCGCCTTCGCCTATCTCGCCTCGGGCGGTCTGGCGCTGCCGATCCTGCTGCATCTGCTGCTCAACCTGAACGGACTGATCCTGCGCCCCGCCGCCAAGGCGCTGGCCATGCGCCGAGCCGATTGACAGCCGGCGCGAGGCCCATTCTAGTCCGCACCAAACCGGAGGAGGGCTCGCATGACGAAGCGGATGTCGATTGTTCTGGCGCTGGGCGCCGCCATGCTGCCGCTCGCATCGGCCCTGGCCCGGCAGGACCAGGTCGTCGTCACGGCGGACGGATCGCCCTTCACCGTCGAGGAAGCGATGATCCCGATGCGGGACGGGGCCAAGCTCCACACCGTGATCCTGCGCCCGAAGAACCAGGCCGGGCCGCTGCCGATCCTGTTCAGCCGCACGCCCTATGGCACGCAGAGCCAGGCGCCGCGGGTGACGCCGCCGAGCTGGGCGGCGCTGGCGAAGGACGGCTATATCTTCGTCAGCCAGGACATGCGCGGCCGCTTCACTTCCGAAGGTGGTCCCTTCACTCTCTCGACCGAGATCCGGACCGGCAAGGGCGCGACCGACGAATCGACCGACGCCTATGATTCGATCGACTGGCTGGTGAAGAACGTGAAATCGAACAACGGCAAGGTCGGCATGATGGGCGTATCCTATCCCGGCTTCGCCGCCGCGGTGGCGCTCGCCCGGCCACATCCGGCGCTGAAAGCCGTAAGCCCGCAGGCCGCGTGGATCGATTACTGGATGAGCGACGATCTGCACCGATACGGCGCGATGCGGCTCAGCTATGCGACCGACTGGGTCTCCAGCCTGCAGATGGCGAAGGACAATTGGCAATTCCCCTATGACCGGTTCGACACCTATCAATGGTTCCTGGAGGCCGGATCGCCCGCCGATATCGAGGCGAAATATCTGAAGGGCGGCGCGCCACGCTACCAGGAGATGATCGACCATCCCGATTATGACGATCACTGGAAGAAGCAGCGCTGGTCCGACACGCTGAAGCGCACCACCGTCCCGACGCTGAACGTCGCGGGCTATTGGGACCAGGAGGATCCCTGGGGAAGCTGGCAGATCTTCGCCAAGCAGAAGCAGGACGATCCCAAGGGCCTGGCGCTGATGGTCGCCGGCCCCTGGGCGCACGGCACCTGGCATTCGCCCGCCAACGCACTCGGCCGCATCCCGTTCGGCGTCGACAGCGGCACCCAATTCATGGAGCAGGTGGAGGCGCCGTTCTTCGCCTATTGGCTCCACGGCAAGGGCGCCAAGCCGGACTATGCGCTCAAGAGCTTCCAGTCGGGTTCCTGGCAGTGGAAGACCTATGCCAGATATCCGCTGCCCGAGGCCAAGGCGACCAGCCTGTACCTCCACGCCGACGGCAGCCTGCGCTTCGACGCCCCGGCGGCGGGCGAGGCGTGCCGCGACTATGTCTCCGATCCGGCCCGCCCGGTGCCGTTCCGCCCGCATCCGATGTCCGCCACCTATGCGACGCCCGACTGGCGCTGGTGGGAGGCGGAGGACCAGCGCTTCGTCGACGACCGGCCCGACGTGCTCAGCTATGTCAGCACGCCGCTCGACGCGGACCTGACGATCACCGGCAATGTCGCCGCCAAGCTGATGGCATCGACCAGCGGCACCGACAGCGATTTCATCGTCAAGCTGATCGACGTCTTCCCCGAGGATTACGAGCAGCCCGCGCGCCAGCTCGGCGCCTATGCCAAGTCGCTGAACGGATACGAGCTGCCGATCGCGATGGAGGTCCGCCGCGGCCGCTATCTCCAATCGTTCGAGAAGGCGACGCCGCTGGTGCCGGGCCAGGTGACGGCTTGGGACGTGCCGCTGCGCGATCACGACCATGTCTTCAAGAAGGGCCATAGGCTGATGGTCCAGGTCCAGTCGAGCTGGTTCCCGGTGATCGACCGCAATCCGCAGAAGTTCGTGCCGAACATCTACAAGGCCAAGCCGGACGATTATGTGAAGGCGACGCAGAAAGTGTGTTCAGGCTCGGCGGTGGTGCTGCCGGTGGTGCGATAATTTTTTCAGCGGTCGCGCGATCGGGGTGCGACCGCGCCGCGATTGACTGCCGCCGGTTGACTCATTTGACCCGATTCGGGGGGTATTTTCCCTTCCGACTCGCGTCTTTGCCGATAATGAGAAAGAGCCGGCCGGAGGATTGCAGGCGAAATCCTACATTCCAAGCCCCCCTTTCCATCGACGCGCATCGCCAATCCTTCAGTCCGTCACCCCTTGTACCGGGGTCCACCAGGCGGCTGGGAGAGAAGCTGGAGGCGTGAGGGGCTCGCTCGCGGAGGAGTGGACCCCGGCACTTCGGCCGGGGTGACGATGGGGGTTCGTGGTTCCCCCCTCCGCGCGAATGTCGATCCGCTCAGCTCTTCAGCCGATACCCCGTCCGAAAGATCGCGACGATCAACCCCAGGCACAGGACCAGGAAGACGCCGGTGATCCCCAGGCTCCAGGCGATGTCGACATCGCCCTTGCCGAAGAAGCTCCAGCGGAAGCCGCTCACCAGATAGACGACCGGGTTGAACAGGCTGATCGTGTGCCAGGGCTGGGGCAGCATATCGATCGAATAGAAGGCTCCCCCGAGGAAGGTGAGCGGCGTCACCAGCAGCGCCGGCACGATATTGAGCTGCTCGAAGCCCTTGGCCCAGATGCCGATGATGAAGCCGAACATGCTGAAGGTGATCGAGGTCAGCAGCAGGAAGGCGATCATCGCCACCGGATGATCGATCCTGAGCGGCACGAACAGCGCCGAAGTCGCCAGGATGATCAGGCCGATCACCACCGATTTGGTCGCCGCCGCGCCGACAAAGCCGACCACCATCTCGACTGCGGAGATCGGCGCCGAGAGCAGCTCGAACACGGTGCCGGTGAATTTAGGGAAGTAGATGCCGATCGACGCGTTGGCGATGCTCTGAGTGAGCAGCGACAGCATGATAAGCCCCGGCACCAGGAAGCTGCCGTAATTCACGTCGCCGATATTGTGGATGCGGCTGCCGATCGCGCCGCCGAAGACGATGAAATAGAGCGAGGTGGTAATCACCGGCGTGACGACCGACTGCCAGAGCGTGCGCAGCGTGCGCGCCATCTCGAACCGGTAGATCGCCCAGATGCCGTGGAAATTGATGCCGGTCATGCCACGGCTCCTTCGTTCGAAGCTTCCTTGTGCTCGACCAGATCGACGAAGATGTCCTCCAGGCTCGACTTGGACGTATCGAGATCCCTGAAGCCGATGCCCATATCCGCCAGCTTGCGCAGCAGCGAGGGGATGCCGGTACGCTCGGCCTGCGCATCGAAGGTGTAGCGGAGGCTATGCCCCTCATCCTCCAGCGCGAGATGCCATTCGTCGAGATCGGCCGGAATGGTGGCAAGCGGCTCGACCAGCGTCACCACCATCTCGCGCTTGCCGAGCTTCTTCATCAGCGCGGCCTTCTCCTCGACCAGCAGGAGCTGCCCCTTGTTGATGACGCCGACGCGGTCGGCCATCTCCTCGGCCTCCTCGATATAGTGCGTCGTCAGGATGATCGTGACGCCGCGCTCGCGCAGCGATCCGATCATCTTCCACATGTCGCGGCGCAGCGACACGTCGACACCCGCGGTAGGCTCATCGAGGAACAGGATCTCCGGCTCATGGCTGAGCGCCTTGGCGATCATCACGCGGCGCTTCATGCCGCCCGAAAGCTCCATGATTTTCGAATCGCGCTTGTCCCACAGCGACAGATCCTTGAGCACCTGATCGCAATGCGCCTGATCGGGCGCCTTGCCGAACAGCCCGCGCGAGAAGCGCACCGTCGAGGCGACGGTGGAGAACATGTCGACCGCGATCTCCTGCGGCACCAGCCCGATGCGCGAGCGTGCCTCGCGCGGGGAGCGGATCGCATCATGGCCGTCGACCAGAATGGTGCCCGAACTCGGCGTGACGATGCCGCAGATGATCGAGATCAGCGTGGTCTTGCCGGCGCCGTTGGGGCCGAGCAGCGCGAAGATCTCGCCGCGCCTGATGTCCAGATCGACATGGTCGAGCGCCTTGTGGCCCGAGCCATAGGTCTTGCTGACCTGGCTGATGGACAGGATGGATTGCATGGGGAACCTTTGGCCGGAACGGAACCGTTACGTAAGGATGCACCCCTGGATCGGCAACCCGCAGGCGGCTATTTGCCCTTGCGCGCGGCGGCCACGGCCTCTGCCAGCCCCGCATAATCGCGCGCGCCATAGAGGATCTGGCCGCCGATCACCCAGCTCGGCGTGCCGTTCATCACCAGCTTCGCGCCGAGCTTGCGATTGCTGACGATCTCGTTCTGCACCGCCTGCGACTTGACCGACTTCTCGGCCAGCGCCTTGTCGAGCCCGGCCTTGCCGGCGGCGGCGGCGATGCCCTCCGCACTCGGCCCGGCGGCATAGAGCGCGTCGTGGAAGGCGCGGAACTTGCCCTGCTCGGCCGCGGCGAGCGCCCAGTGCGCGGCGACGACGCTCTCCTCCCCCAGCACCGGATATTCGCGATAGACGATGCGGACGTTGGGATCCTTCGCCAGCAGTTCGTCGATGCCGGGCAGGCTGGCGCGGCAATAGCCGCAGGCATAGTCCATGAAGGCGACGATGGTGACGTCGCCCTTCGGATTGCCTGCCCAGGCGCCGGCATAGGGCGTGCCCAGCGCCGCGAGATTCTGCGGCACGACCTTCTGCGCATCGTCCTGCGCCTTTTGCAGCCGCTGCGTCTCGCGATCCTGAAGGCGGTTCATCGCCTCGGGCAGGATCTCGGGGTGGTCGAGGATATAGTTGCGCACCACCGTCTCGATCTTCGCGCGATCGCCGGCCACGCCCGGGAACGCCGCCTGGATGGCGGCGAAGATCAGCGCGCCGAGCAGCGCCGACACGACAAGGGCGCCGGCCAGCGCCAGCGGATTGCGGAGAAGCCGGTTGCTCATTTCAGTTGCGTCCGCGTCCCTTGCGCTTGTCTTCGTCGACCGCGGTCTGCGAGACCATCTGGATGTCCTGCGCGCGGATCCAGTCCGACGAGCCCTGCGGCAGGCCGGCCATGGCGGCACGGGCGCTGACCAGGGCGGTGCGGGCATCGCCCATCAGGCTGGCGCGCTCGGCAGTGGCGAGCGCGGTGCGCGGCTCGTCGCCCTTGCGCTCATAGACGGTGCCCAGGTTGAACCAGGCGAAGGGATTCTCGTCATCGCGCGCCACCGCCTGGCGCAGGATGCGCTCGGCTTCGTCGAGATTGGCCTTGTCCTCGGTCGCGATCAGCGCGTGGCCGAAGGTGGTGGCGATCAGCGGCTGGTTGTTCGAGCGCGCGGTCGCTTCGCGTAAGGGCGCCAGCGCCTCGGCCGGCTTGCCCGATTCGAGCAGGATCTGCCCTTCGAGCTCGAGGAAATAGGGATCCTCGGGCGCGGACTTGACCAGCGCCGCCGTCTCCGCCGCCGCCTGATCGGGATAGCCCGATTTGTGATAGGCATAGGCGCGGGCATAATGGGCGGGCACCGAATTGTCGGTCTTGGGATAGATGCGCAGTGTCACTTCGGGTTCGTTGACATAACCGCGCAACTTGGCCTGGACGCGCTTGAAGCGGACCTCCAGCCCCAGGTCGAGCGGCTTGCTCCAGTTCGGCGAGCTTTGCAGATCGTGCTTCAGCGTCTCGACGCGATCGGGCGACATCGGGTGGGTCTGCGCGAAGGGATCGACCTCGGGATCGGTGGTGTAATAGCCGTAGCGGTGCATCTGCGCGGTCAGCTTGTCGAAGAAGCTGAGCATGCCCTTGCCGCTGATCCCGGCGGTGTTGAGGAACTTGGTGCCGGCGGCGTCGGCCGAGGATTCCTGGATGCGGCTGAACGCCAGATATTTGCCGATCGCGGCGCGCTGGCCCGCCATCAATATGCCGGTGCCGGCCTCGGGCGAGCCTGCCGCCATCGCCGCGACGCCGAGCAGCAGGCTGAGGATCGAGACATTGGTGTAGCCGCCGTCATTCTGGAACACGGCATGGCCGCCGACGATATGGCCGATCTCGTGCGCGATCACGCCCTGGACCTCGTTGGCATTGTCCGCCGCGTCGATCAGCCCCGAATGGACATAGACGATCTGCCCGCCCGCGACGAAGGCGTTGATCGAGCCGTCCTGGATCAGCACCACCTTGGCATTGGCGGGCGAGAGGCCGGCCGCCTTGAACAGCGGCCCGGCCATGTCGTTGAGCAGCGCCTCGGTCTCGGCATCGCGCAGCACGGACTGCGCGGCGGCGGGCCGGGCGGCGAGGCTGGTCAGGCACAACAGCGCCAGCAGCGTGGCGAGGCCCTTCAGGCGCGGCATCATCGACTCAAGACTCCTTGGCCGTTCGCTCTCTTAGCCCGGCGCTGAACCGGGCGTGAAGACGCTCGGGAGCGCGCGGCGGCCGGCCGCGCGCTCCCGGCATGTCACGCCCCGAAAGTCCGCTGCCACCAGCCGCGGCGCGGCGTGCCATCGCTCTCGGTCCCATCGGTGGAGGCTTCGGCCTGCGCCTCGGCGGTCTCGGCGGGCACGAGATCCTGCTCGATCGCCTCGCTCGCCGTCTCGGCGACGGGCTCGGCGGTCAGCGTCTCGGCCTCGGGAGCCGCGGCGGCCTTGCGGCGACCACCGCCACGCTTCTTCGGCGCCGGCTCCTCGGCGGCGACCACGGGCTCGGGCGCAGCTACGACCTCGGCTTCGGCGGCAGGCGCTTCGGCATCGGTCTTCTTGCGGCGCGAGCGCTTGGGCTTGGGCGCCGGCTCCTCGGCCACGGGGGCTTCCGCTTCCACGACCGGGGCTTCCACCACCACCGCTTCCGCGACCGGCTCGGCGGGCGCTTCGGCATCGGCCTTCTTGCGGCGCGAGCGCTTGGGCTTGGGCGCGGGCTCCTCGGCCGCCTCCACGACCGGCTCGGCCTCGACCTGCGGCTCGACCGCTTCGGCGGCTTCGCTCACCGGCTCGGCATCGCCCTCGGCGCCTTCGCCCTCGGCGGCATTGCCGCGGCGACCGCCCCGGCGACCGCGACGGCGACGCTTGCGCGCACGCTCGCCGTCCTCGCGCGCCTCGACGCTCTCGCCCTCGGGACGCTCCTCGCCCTCTTCCTGCTCGGCGACTTCGGCTTCGACACCGTCCTCGGACACTTCCGAAGCCTCTGCGCCGGCCTCATCGTCGCGACGGCCGCGTCCACGGCCGCGGCGGCGGCGGCGGCGCTTGCCACGACCCTCGCCCTCGCCTTCCTCGCGCTCGGGACGCGAAGGACGCTCCGAGGTCTCGGCCTCGGCTTCCGCCTCTTCCTCTTCCTCGTCGATCTCCTCGACATAATCGTCTTCGGGCTCTTCGATCAGCCGCTCGATCCGGGGCGCATGCGCCGGCGGCGGACCCGAGGCCTCGACCGACATGCGCGCGCCTTCCAGCTCGCCATCGGGCGCGACTTCGATCGTCACGCCATAGCGGTCCTCGATCTCGGCCAGCTCGCCGCGCTTGCGGTTGAGCACGTAGAAGGCCGCTTCCTGGCTGGCGCGCAGCGTGAGCTGCGAGCCGCGGCCGCGCGCCGCCTCGTCCTCGATGAGACGCAGCGCCGAGAGGCCGGCCGACGAAGCGGTGCGGACCAGACCCGTGCCTTCGCAATGCGGGCACTGGCGAGTCGAGGCTTCGAGCACGCCGGTACGCAGGCGCTGGCGGCTCATCTCCATCAGGCCGAAGGCCGAGATGCGGCCGACCTGGATGCGGGCGCGATCGTTCTTGAGCGCCTCCTTCATCGCCTTCTCGACCTTACGGACGTTCGATCCGTGATCCATGTCGATGAAGTCGATGACGACCAGGCCCGCCATGTCGCGCAGGCGGAGCTGGCGGGCGATTTCCTGCGCGGCTTCGAGGTTGGTCTGGGTCGCGGTCTGCTCGATCGAATGCTCGCGGGTCGAGCGGCCGGAGTTGATGTCGATCGAGACCAGGGCCTCGGTCGGGTTGATGACCAGATAGCCGCCGGACTTGAGCTGCACCACCGGGTGGTACATCGCCGACAATTGCTCCTCGACGCCGGCGCGCTGAAACAACGGCACCGCATCGGCATATTGCTTCACCTTGCGGGCATGGCTCGGCATCAGGAGCTTCATGAAGTCCTTGGCCTGGCGATAGCCTTCCTCGCCCTCGACGATCACTTCGTCGATGTCGCGATTGTAGATGTCGCGGATCGCCCGCTTCATCAGATCGCTGTCGCCATAGACGAGCGCGGGGGCGGAGGATTGCAGCGTCGTCTCGCGGATCCCGTCCCACAAGCGCGCCAGATAGTCGAAGTCGCGCTTGATCTCGACCTTGGTGCGCTGGAGCCCGGCGGTGCGGACGATGCAGCCCATCGTCGGCGGCAGCTTGAGGTCCGACATGATGCCCTTGAGGCGCTTGCGGTCCGCGGCCGACGAGATCTTGCGCGAGATGCCGCCGCCATGGGCGGTGTTGGGCATCAGCACGCAGTAGCGGCCGGCGAGCGACAGATACGTCGTCAGCGCCGCGCCCTTGTTGCCGCGCTCTTCCTTGACGACCTGGACCAGCAGCACCTGGCGGCGGCGGATCACGTCCTGGATCTTGTAGCGGCGGCGCAGGTTCATGCGGCGCTGGCGCAGCGCCTCGGCCTCGTCGCCATTGCCGCCGCGCTTGCGGCGCCCGCGACCGCGGCCGCCGTCCTCGGACGATTCCTCGCCCTCGGCGATCTCGCCGTCACCGTCCTCGTCGTCATGCGGACGCTCGAGAACCTCGACGCCCTCTTCATTATCATGGTCGTGATAAGAATCGTCGTCGCCGTCCTCGTCGCGCAGCGCGGCTTCCTGCGCGGCATGCTCGGCCTCTTCGGCCAGCAGCGCGTCGCGGTCTTCCTTGGGGATCTGGTAATAGTCGGGATGGATTTCGCTGAAGGCCAGGAAGCCGTGGCGATTGCCGCCGTAATCGACGAACGCCGCCTGGAGCGACGGCTCGACCCGGGTTACCTTGGCCAGATAGATATTGCCCTTGAGCTGCTTGCGCTCGGCGGACTCGAAATCAAACTCCTCGATCCGGTTTCCCTTGACGACGGCCACGCGGGTTTCCTCCCGGTGGCGTGCGTCGATCAGCATACGCATGGTCATTTAGTTTTCTCCAGGCGCGCCGGCCTGAGACCCTGAAGGGCTGGGGCGCGTGCGCGCGATATGCAATGCGGCCTTGGCCGGCGACGCCGGCTGCGGTCTCGCAGGTTTCGAAAGATGCCGTTGCCGCAGGGGCACGCACGGACCGGCGGTCCGATTGCTCCGCCACCATCCAGCCGCCGGCCGCGAAGGCCTGGCGATGCGGATGGTAGGGAAATTGCCTCATGCGAGCGTCAACCTGAACTGTCGCGGCGAATGTGGCCGCGGTATCATTACGGCACAAGGCCGGAACCCAAGCTGCGTAGCACCCCGCGCACGATGCGGCAACTGGGGCACCGCTTTCACGCAATTTGTTGTCCAGGCGGCACGATTTCGCCGCGACGCCTTACTTCACATCACTATGCGCCCGCCGGTTAGCATTGGGTTAACCACGGATATTAACCGCGATGTGAAGGGATTTGCCTATCCCGCCCCGCCTGGGATTTTTCTGACCTGACGGGTTTCGTAATGGATTTTGGCTGGACCCTTCGCCGGCAGGCACGGCATAGCGTGCGCGTGCTCTTCCTGCTCGCCCTGCTCTCCGGCTGGCTGACCGGTGCTCCGAGCTGGGCGGGCGCGGTGCAGACCGTGCGGGTGCATGGCGACCGCATCGTGGTTACTTTCGACGCGCCGGTTCGCGACGCCAGCGCCTTCCTGCTTGCCGCGCCGCAGCGCATCGCGCTCGACATCCAGGGCGCCGCGCCGGGCGCGAAGGCGCTTGCCGGCGGCGCGGTGGCGGCGATCCGCCAGGGTGCGCAGGGCGGCGACGGGGCGCGGATCGTGTTCGACCTTGCCCGCCCCGCGATCGTCACCGAAGGCGCTTTCGGCCCCGACGGGCGATCGCTCACGCTGCAACTGCGCACCGTCGACGATGCCAGCTTCGCGCGCGCCGCGGCCGAGCGCCGGCTGAGCTTCCTGCCGCCGCTCACCTTCCTCCAGCCTGCCAAACGCCATGGCTACAGCGTGTCGATGGCGATTCCGGCGCGCCTGCCGGCGACGGCGCTGCCGCATGTCTATGGCGATGCCAGCCGCCCGCTCGTGGTGATCGACGCCGGCCATGGCGGCCATGATCCCGGCGCGGTCTCGCCCTCGGGCGATCTGCGCGAGAAGGATCTGACGCTCAAGACCGCGCTGGCGATTCGGGACGCGCTGCTCGCCTCGGGCCGGGTGCGCGTGGCGCTCACCCGCGAGGACGATCGCTTCCTGGTGCTCCAGGAACGCTATGGCATCGCCCGGCGGCTGAAGGCCGATCTGTTCATCTCGATCCATTGCGACAGCGCGGGGAATGAGGACGCATCCGGGGCGACGATCTACACGCTCTCCGAAGTCGCCTCCGACAAGGAGGCCGCGCGGCTGGCGGCGCGCGAGAACAAGGCCGACGTGATCTCCGGCGTCGATCTGGGGACGCAGAATGCCGACATTTCCTCGATCCTGATCGACCTGACGCAGCGCGAGACGATGAACATGTCCGCCAGCTTCGCCCGGCTGCTCGGCCGCGAGGCGCAGCCGCTCATTCCGATCAAGGCCAATTATCACCGCATGGCATCGCTGATGGTGCTCAAGGCGCCCGACATGCCCTCGGTGCTGTTCGAGACCGGCTATATCTCCAACGCGAACGATGCACAGTTCCTCGCATCCGAGGATGGGCGGAAGAAGGTCGCCGAGAGCGTGCGCAAGGCAGTGGAGATCCATTTCGCAACCCGGCTGGCTGCGCGGTAGAGCCTTTAAAGCCCCTCCCCTTCAGGGGAGGGGTCGGGGGTGGGGGATGTCTCACCGAGACCTGCGCCGTATTACTGCCCCACCCCAACCCCTCCCCTGAAGGGGAGGGGCTAAGGATGCTGGCATCCCGGCGGAATCTTGCTAAACCGCGCTCCGCATGTCGGACGATGACACCCCCAGCATAAATCTGAAGATCAAGCGTGCGCCCGGCGGCGGCGTCTTCGCGCGCCTGCGCAAGCGCTGGTGGTTCCGCGTGCTGGCGGTGCTCGCCCTGCTCGCCGGGCTGATGGTGTTCCTCCTCTGGCTGCTCGTCGCGCGCAACCTGCCCTCGATCGACAAGCTGCGCACCTATGAGCCGCCGCTGCCGACCTATGTGCGCTCGGTCGACGGCCTGCCGGTCCACAGCTATGCGCGCGAGCGGCGCGTGCAGCTCAGCTATGCCGAATATCCGCCGCTGCTGGTCAGGGCCTATATGGCCGCCGAGGACCGCACCTTCTTCGAGCATCACGGCCTGGATTTCCCCGGCCTGGTGCGCGCCACCCTCCAGGGCATCGTGAGCGGCGAGACGCCGCGCGGCACCTCCACCATCACCCAACAGGTGGCCAAGAACCTGCTCGTCGGCAACGAGAGCAGCTATATGCGCAAGCTCAAGGAAGGCATCCTCGCCTGGCGCATGGAGGACGTGCTCACCAAGCAGCAGATCATGGAGCTCTATCTCAACTCGATCGAGCTCGGCCGCAACGCCGGCGGCGTCGAGGCAGCGAGCCAGGCCTATTTCGGCAAGGAGCTCGACCAGCTCACGCTGGCGCAAATGGCCTATCTGGCGATCCTGCCCAAGGGGCCGGCCAATTACGATCCCGATCGCAACACCCAGCGCGCGCTCGATCGGCGCAACTGGGTGCTCGGCCAGATGCTCCAGAACGGCTTTATCGACCAGGCGCAGCATGACGGCGCGGTCGCCGCCCCGCTCGGCACCGTGCCGCGCCAGACGCCGAAGTTCGAGCGCGTCGGCGGCTATTATATGGAAGAGGTCCGCCGCCAGCTCATCGACAAGTTCGGCGAGACCGACAAGGACGGCCCCTACAGCGTCTATTCGGGCGGCCTGTGGGTGCGCACCTCGCTCGATCCCAAGCTCCAGGAATATGCGCAGAAAGCCCTTCGGGACGGCCTGCTGCGCTATGATCGCGGCCGTGGCTGGAGCGGGTCGATCGGCCGGGCGGAGATCAAGTCGAGCTGGCAACAGGCGCTGCTCAACACCAATATCGGCGTCGATTACGAGGATTGGCGCGCGGGAATAGCGATCCAGCAGAGCGGCGCCGGCTGGCAGATCGGCTTCGACGACGGATCGACCGGCACCCTGCCCGAATATGCGGCGGCGATGCCGATCCGCGGCAAGGGCGGCCATGCCTTCGACGCGATCGAGGCCGGCGACATCCTCGCGGTCGCGCCCGAGGGCGGCGCCTGGGCGCTGCGCAACGTGCCCAAGGTATCGGGCGGCATGGTGGTCGAGGATCCGCGCACCGGCCGCGTGCTGGCGATGCAGGGCGGCTTCGATTCGCGCATCCAGGCGTTCAACCGCGCCACCCAGGCGCTGCGCCAGCCGGGCTCCACGATCAAGCCGATCGTCTATGCCGCCGCGCTGGAGCAGGGCATGACCCCTGCCTCGATCATCGTCGACGGCCCGTTCTGCGTGTGGCAGGGCGCGGGGCTGGGGCAGAAATGCTTCCGCAATTTCGGCAACATGCGCGGGGCGGGTCCGCACACGATGCGCTGGGGCATCGAGCAGTCGCGCAACCTGATGACCGTCCAGGCCGCCAACCAGACCGGCATGGATCACGTCGTCGACATGATCCAGCGGATCGGCGTGTCGAAGGGCAAGTTCCCGCCCTATCTCTCCTATGCGCTCGGCGCGGGCGAGACGACGGTGATGCGGATGGTCAACGCCTATTCGATCCTGGTCAACCATGGCCGCGCGCTCAACCCGACGGTGATCGATTTCGTCCAGAACCGCCGTGGCGAAGTGATCTGGCCCGAGAACTGGCGCGCCTGCGAAGGCTGCAACGCGCCCGACTGGAACGGCACGCCGATGCCGCGCCCGATCGTCCGCGCGCGCCAGATCGTCGATCCGCTCTCCGCCTATCAGATCGTCCACATCACCGAAGGCGTGATCCAGCGCGGCACCGCCACCGTGCTGCGCGACCTCGATCGCCCGCTGATGGGCAAGACCGGCACCTCCACCGGCCCAACCGACGTGTGGTTCGTCGGCGGCAGCCCGCAGATGCTCGCGGGTCTCTATATCGGCTATGACAGCCCCACCAATCTGGGCGGCTATGCCCAGGGCGGCACGATCGCGGCGCCGATCTTCAAGGAATTCGCGATTCCCGCCTATAAGGACATGGAGAAGATCCCCTTCATCGCGCCCGCCGGCATCCGCATGGTCCGCATCGACCGCGCCAGCGGCAAGCCCGTCCAGGGCAGCTGGCCGACCAGCGATCCGCTGTCGCCGGTGATCTGGGAAGCCTTCAAGCCCGAGAGCGAGCCGCAGCGCCGCCGCCGCGAAAACGATGCGGTGCAGGCCGATGCCAAGGCCGTGGAGAAGAAGGCCACGCCCCGCTCCGAAACCCAGAGCGACAGCGATTTCTTGCAACGTGAGGGCGGAATCTACTAGCGCGCCGCCTCCGTACCTATCTTGATGCCATGCCCGCCTGGGCGACGAATTTTGTTTTTGGAGAGTTTACGATGCGCGCCGAAGCGCAGGCACATGTCGACAAGGTCAACGCCGCGCTGGCGCTGCTGCGCCGGTTCCTCGATTGGGACCGTGCGCTGCGCCGGCTCGACGAACTGAACGCGCGGGTCGAGGATCCGACGCTGTGGAACGACGCGAAGGCGGCGCAGGACGTGATGCGCGAACGCCGCCGCCTCGACGAGGCGGTCTCCGCGACCCGGGCGATCGAGACCGAGCTGAACGACACCGTCGAGCTGATCGAGATGGCCGAGGCCGAGGGCGACGAGGAGATGGCGAGCGAAGGCACCGCCGCGCTCGCCACGCTCGCCGAACGCGCCGAGGTGGACAAGGTCAAGGCGCTGCTCTCGGGCGAGGCCGACGCCAACGACACCTATATCGAGATCAACTCGGGCGCCGGCGGCACCGAGAGCCAGGACTGGGCCGGCATGCTCCAGCGCATGTACACGCGCTGGGCCGAACGCCATGGGCTGAAGGTCGAGCTGATCGATTTCCATGCCGGCGAGCAGGCCGGGATCAAGTCGGCGACGTTGCTGGTCAAGGGCGAGAACGCCTATGGCTATGCCAAGACCGAGAGCGGCGTGCACCGCCTGGTGCGCATCTCGCCCTATGACAGCGCGGCGCGGCGCCACACCAGCTTTTCCAGCGTGTGGGTCTATCCGGTGATCGACGACGATATCGAGGTCAATTACAACGAGAGCGACCTGCGCATCGACACTTATCGCGCATCCGGCGCGGGCGGCCAGCACATCAACACGACCGATTCGGCGGTGCGCATCACGCACATCCCCACCGGCATCGTCGTCCAGTGCCAGAACCAGCGCTCGCAGCACAAGAACAAGGCCGAGGCCTATAACCAGCTCCGCGCCCGCCTCTACGAGCGCGAGCTGCAGATCCGCGAGCAGGCCGCCAATGCCGAGAACGCAAGCAAGACCGATATCGGCTGGGGCCACCAGATCCGCAGCTACGTCCTCCAGCCGTACCAGCTCGTGAAGGATCTGCGCACCGGCGTCACCTCGACCGCGCCCGGCGACGTGCTCGACGGCGCGCTCGATCCGTTCATGGCGGCCGCGCTCTCGCAGCGCGTGACCGGCGAGACGGTGGAAGTGGAGGACGTCGATTGATCGCTCTCGCGCGGTTCCTGGGCCTGGCCGCGACGCTGCTGCTGGCGGCGTGCGACGGCGGCCCGGCCAGTCCGCGCGAGGAGAAGCGTGAGGCGCATACCGGCTTCCCCGCCGCCGACCGCCCCGTCGCCACGATCGTCTCGGCGCGCTGGTCCAACGAGGAATCGCGCGACCGGCTGAACGAGGCGGGTCAGGTGATGAGCCTGGCGGGGATCAAGCCGGGCATGACCGTCGCCGATATCGGCGCGGGCGAAGGCTATTACACGATCCGCCTTGCCCAGCGCGTCGGCGACAAGGGCCGGGTGGTGGCCGAGGACATCGTGCCCGACGTCCGCGACGCGCTGGCGACGCGCGTGGTGCGCGAGCGGCTCAACAATGTCAGCGTGCGCCTGGGCCTGCCCGCCGATCCGCGCCTGCCCGAGGCCAGCTTCGATCGCGTGCTGATGGTCCATATGTATCACGAGATCGAATCGCCCTATGAGTTCCTGTGGCGGCTGCGCCCCTCGCTCACGCCGGACGGCCAGGTGATCGTGGTCGATGCCGATCGGGCGACCGAGAATCACGGCACCCCGCCCGAGCTGCTGAAATGCGAGTTCGCCGCAGTCGGATACAGGCTGGTCGCGATGCGGCCGATGCCCTCGGCGGGCGGCTATCTCGCCATCTTCGCCACCGAGGGCGAGCGCCCCGAGCCGAGCGCGATCCGCGCCTGCCGCACCGGCAAAACCGCGACGCCCGCGGCGATGACCGGCAGCGGCTCAGAGTAGCCCGAGCGCCCGGAAGCTGGCGGTCCCGCCGGGCGCCACCACCAGATGATCGACCAGCCGGACGCCCAGCGGATCGAGCACCCGCGCGAGCATCCGCGTCACCTCGCGATCGGCGCGGCTCGGCGTCGGATCGCCGCTGGGATGGTTGTGCGCCATCACCACCGCGAGCGGATTGAGCGCGAGCACGTCCGCCAGGATCGCGCGGAACGGCAGCTCCAGCCGGTCGACCGATCCGGTCCGCGCATGGCGCAGCGCCAGGAGCTGCTGGTCGTCGGCCAGATAGGCGAAGGCCGCCACTTCCGCCGCCTCCCCCGCCAGATCCGCGAACAGTGCCCCGGCCGAGACCGGATCGGCGATGCGGCAGGGCGCGGAGTGGGGTTCGAGCAGTATCATTTCGGGTAAGGTGACATCGTTGTCCCGGCGTCCGAAGCCGATCCTGATCCGATCCGGAGGCGCCTTTTGTCCACAACGGAGCAAAGCCCGGCGCTTGGCGCGAAGGCGCGGGGCGGCTAGGCTTCGGCCATGCGTCAATATCTCGACTTGATGGCTCGCGCGCTCCACCAGGGCGTGGAGACGATGGACCGCACCGGCACCGGCACGCTCTCGGTGTTCGGCCACCAGATGCGCTTCGACCTGGCCGAGGGCTTCCCGGTCCTCACCACCAAGAAGCTGCACCTGCGCTCGATCATCGTCGAGCTGCTCTGGTTCCTGCGGGGCGACACCAATGTCCGCTGGCTCCAGGATCGCAAGGTCAGCATCTGGGACGAATGGGCCGATCCGGAGGGCGAGCTGGGCCCGGTATACGGCAAGCAATGGCGCCATTGGGAAACCGCCGACGGCCGCGAGATCGACCAGATCGCCGAGCTGATCGAGACGATCCGCACCAATCCCGGCTCGCGCCGCCAGATCGTCTCGGCCTGGAACCCCGGCGAGCTCCACGCGATGGCGCTGGCGCCCTGCCACTGCCTGTTCCAGACGCATGTCGCGAACGGCAGGCTGAGCCTCCAGCTCTACCAGCGCTCGGCCGACATCTTCCTGGGCGTGCCGTTCAACATCGCCAGCTATGCGCTGCTGACGATGCTGCTCGCCCAGCAGGCGGGGCTGGAGCCGGGCGAGTTCATCTGGACCGGCGGCGACTGCCACCTCTATTCGAACCATCTCGACCAGGCCCGCGAGCAGCTCGCGCGCACGCCCGGCCCGCTCCCCCGCCTCGAAATCCTCCGCAAGGCGCCGTCGATCGACGCCTATGACTATGAGGATTTCGCGATCCACGATTACGCGGCACAGGCGCATATCAAGGCCCCGGTGGCGGTTTGATAACCTTCCACCTCGCCCGCGCCGACAACGGCGTGATCGGCCGTGACGGCAAGCTGCCCTGGCACCTGCCGGCGGACCTCAAGCGCTTCAGGGCGCAGACCATGGGCAAGCCGATGGTGATGGGCCGCAAGACCTTCGAGAGCTTCCCCAGCCCCTTGCCCGGCCGCCGGCATATCGTGCTCACCCGCGACCGCGGCTGGCGCGCCGAGGGCGCCGAAATCGCGCATACGCCCGAGGAGGCGCTGGCGCTCGCGGGCGACAATGTAGCGGTGATCGGCGGCGCCGAGATATTCGCGCTGCTGCTCGGCCATGCCGAGCGGATCGAGCTGACCGAAGTCCATATCGATGCCGAGGGCGACGCCGCCGTCCCCGCCTTCGGCCCGGGCTGGCGCGAAACCGCGCGCGAGGATCATGCGGGCGAAGCGGGGCGCCCCGCCTACAGCTTCGTCACCTTGGAGAGGGTGCCATGAGGAAAAGGATCCTGTGGGGGCTGGTCGTCGTCCTCCTGCTCGGCGCGATCGGCTTTTTCGGCATCGCGCCGGCCTATGTCGAATCGAGCATGAACAGGGTGGAGAAGACCGATCTCCCCAAGGTGACCGAACAGACCAGGGCGCTCCACGCCACGCTCCAGATCGCCGACATGCATGGCGACACGCTGATGTGGCGCCGCAGCCTGCTGAGCCGCGCCGGACGCGGCCAGATCGACCTGCCGCGGCTGATCGACGGCAATGCCGCGCTCCAAATCTTCTCCTCGGTCACCAAGACCCCGAAGCACCAGAATTACGACGCCAATGGCGACGATACCGACAACATCACCCTGCTCGCCATCGCCCAGCTCCAGCCGGTGCGGACCTGGGGCTCGCTGCTCCAGCGCTCGCTCTGGCACGCCGAGAAGCTCGACCGCGCCGCGCAAGCCTCGAACGGCCAGCTCCGCGTGATCCACACCCCCGCCGATCTCGACCGGCTGCTGGCCGATCGCGCCAAGGGGCAGAAAGTCGTCGGCGGCATGCTCTCGATCGAGGGGCTGCAGGATCTGGAGGGGCAGATCGGCAATCTCGACAAGCTCCATGATGCGGGCTTTCGCATGGCGGGCCTGGCGCATTTCTTCGACAACCAGCTCGCCGGATCGATGCACGGCATCCGCAAGGGCGGGCTCACCCCGCTCGGCCAGCAGGCGGTACGCCGGATGGAAGCGCTCGGCATGATCGTCGACGTCGCGCATTCGAGCCACGCCACGGTCGCCGAGGTGCTGGCGATGGCGCACCGCCCGGTGGTCTCCAGCCATGGCGGCGTCCAGGCGACGTGCAAGGTCAACCGCAACCTCACCGACGCGGAGATCAGGGGGATAGCCCGCACCGGCGGCGTGATCGGCATCGGATATTGGGACGCGGCGGTCTGCTCGACTGCCCCTTCCGCGATCGCCAACGCCGTCGCCCATGTCCGCGATCTGGTCGGCGTGGATCATGTCGGGCTGGGTTCGGACTTCGACGGCGCGGTGACCACCGGCTTCGATTCGTCGCAGCTCGTGGAAGTCACCCAGGCGCTGGTGAATCGCGGCTTCAGCCAGGACGAGATCCGCAAGGTGATGGGCGGCAACGTGCTGCGCGTGATCCGGGCGGGGATCGTGCCGAAACCCTGATCTTCCCCGGCGGAGGGAGGATTTGATTGCTGCGAATGCCCTCCCTATAGCCCCAAGCATGCAGCGGCTGGACGGCGGCTCGGCGGTTCCGCCTCCTTTCCGGGGCGCGATCGTTGCGCTCGGCAATTTCGACGGTTTCCATCTGGGTCATCAGGCCGTGGTCGGGCGCGCGGTGGCCGATGCGCATGCCGCCGGACGCCCGGCGATCGTCGGCACCTTCGATCCGCATCCGCGCCGCTATTTCCAGCCCCAGTCCGAGCATTTCCGCCTGACCACGCTCGATCAGCGCCAGCGCCTGTTCGCCGAGGCCGGCGCCGATGCGATGCTCGTCTTCCCCTTCGACGCCGCGCTGGCGAGCCTCAGCGCCCATGCCTTCGCCGCCGAGCGGCTGGTCGGGGCCTATGGCGTCGGCGGGGTGGTGACCGGCATCGACTTCACCTTCGGCAAGGCCCGCCAGGGCGATGTCGCGATGCTCGCCGCGCTGGGCGAGGAACTCGGCTTTTCAACGGTGGCGGTGCCGCCGGTGGCGCTGGGCGGCGAGACGGTCTCCTCCAGCCGCATCCGCGAGCATCTGAAGGCCGGCCGCCCGCGCGACGCCGCGGCGCTGCTCACCCGCCCCTTCGCGATCGAAGGCGTGGTGGAGGGCGGCGCGAAGCTCGGCCGCCAGCTCGGCTACCCGACCGCGAACATGCGCCTGACCCATTATCTGCGGCCTGCCTACGGCATCTATGCGGTGCGCGGGCGGCTGGCCGACGGGCGCGTGCTGGACGGCGTCGCCAATCTCGGCATCCGGCCGAGCTTCGATCCGCCGGTCGAGCTGCTGGAGAGCTATTTCTTCGACTTCTCCGGCGATCTCTACGGCCAGACGATCGAAGTCTCGCTGATCGACTATCTGCGGCCCGAGGCGAAGTTCGATTCGCTCGATGCGCTGAAGATCCAGATGGATGCCGATGCGGCGCGGGCGCGGGAGTCATTGGCTCGCACCTGAGTTTTCGCGCAACGACGCTACGATTTCATCCGATGTGGCCCGGTCACTCGCCACCAACGAACCATCGTTGCGCCTTCGCGCCGTCGTGCGAACAAAACCAGCCAAAGGGATGACTCAGGCCCTCACACCCGCTAATCCGCGCGCACTCATGAGCGACCAGACAGACTACCGCGACACCGTCTTCCTGCCGAAGACCGATTTCCCCATGAAGGCCGGCCTTGCCCAGAAGGAGCCGGCCATCCTGGAGCGCTGGGCGAAGATCGGCCTGTACGAGAAGCTGCGCGCGGCCCGCGCGGGCCGCGAGCGCTTCATCCTGCATGACGGCCCACCCTATGCGAATGGCGACATTCACATGGGCCATGCGATGAACAAGATCCTCAAGGACATCGTCGTCCGCTCGCAGACCCTGCTCGGCAAGGACGCGCCCTATGTCCCCGGCTGGGACTGCCACGGCCTGCCGATCGAGTGGAAGGTCGAGGAAGCCTATCGCGCGAAGAAGCTCAACAAGGACGAGGTGGACCCGGTCGCCTTCCGCGCCGAATGCCGCGCCTATGCCGAGAAATGGGTCGCCGTGCAGCGCGCCCAGTTCGAGCGGCTGGGGGTGATGGGCGACTGGAGCGACCCGTACCTCACGATGAAGTTCGAGAGCGAGGCGATCATCGCCGGCGAGCTGCTGAAGTTCGCCGAGAGCGGCCAGCTCTATCGCGGCGCCAAGCCGGTGATGTGGTCGCCAGTCGAGAAGACCGCGCTAGCCGAGGCCGAGGTGGAATATGAGGATGTGGTGTCGACCCAGATCGACGTCGCGTTCGAGATCGTCGAGGCGCCCAACGCGCCCGAGCTGGTCGGCGCCCATGCGGTGATCTGGACGACCACGCCGTGGACGATCCCGGTGAACCAGGCTTTGGCCTATGGGCCAGAGGTCGAATACGTTGATTGTCTGATTTCGAAGGCCGTTCACTCGACCGATGACGGCATCGACAAGAATTGGGACGTTATTCAGCGCGAGCTGAAGTCTCAAATGCGCATCTTGATCGCCAAGGATTTGGCGCAGTCGTTCCGCAACCGCTGGGCACCCGATGGCTCTTCGCTTTTTCAGGTAAGCGAAAAGACCATAAAAGGCTCCCAACTCGCCGGCGCCGTAGCCCGCCATCCGATGCACCATCTCGGCGGCTTCTTCGCCAAGCCCCGCCCGTTCCTGCCCGGCGACTTCGTCACCACCGACGCCGGCACCGGCCTCGTCCATATGGCGCCGGACCATGGCGAGGACGATTTCCTGCTCTGCAAGGCGCATGGGATCGATCCAGTGTTCGCCGTAGAGGCGGACGGCAAATATCGCGCCGACTGGCTCTGGCCGGAGGACAAGTCGCTTTCGGTCATCAACAAGAAGCTGCTCGCGCCGGACGGCCCCATCTGCAGCGATCTCCGGGCCGTCGGCGCGCTGCTTTCGGCGCGCAACGATGAAAGCACCCGCCACAGCTACCCGCATAGCTGGCGGAGCAAGGCGCCCATCATCTTCCGCGCCACCCCCCAATGGTTCATCCCGATGGACCGCTCCACTAGCCCCTCCCCCTCGGGGGAGGGGTTGGGGGTGGGGCCTGGCCGTCTCATCGAGACCGACGTGTCTGGGGCACTGCCCCACCCCAACCCCTCCCCTGAAGGGGAGGGGCTTGCGCGCTCCAACGGCGCCACCCTGCGTGGCATCGCGCTCGACGCGATCGAGCATACCCGCTGGGTGCCCGAGCGCTCGATCAACCGCATCCGCGCGATGGTGGAGGGGCGCCCGGACTGGGTCATCAGCCGCCAGCGCGCCTGGGGCGTGCCGATCGCGCTCTACGTCAACCGCGCGACGGGCGACTATCTGCGCGATCCGGCGGTCAACGCCCGCATCCTCGACGCCTTCCGCGCCGGCGGCGCCGATGCCTGGTTCCAGGCCGATCACCAGGCGCTGCTCGGCCCCGATCATGCGCTCGCCGATTATGAGGTCATCACCGACATCCTCGACGTCTGGTTCGATTCGGGCTCGACCCACAGCTTCGTGATCGAGAAGCGTTTCGGCGAGGGCGTCCGCGCCGACCTGTATCTCGAGGGATCGGACCAGCATCGCGGCTGGTTCCAGTCGTCGCTGCTGGAGTCCTCCGGCACGCGCGGCCGCGCGCCCTATGCCGCAGTGCTGACCCACGGCTTCGCGCTCGACGGCAATGGCCGGAAGATGTCGAAGTCGCTCGGCAACGTCGTCGATCCGCTCAAGATCATCGGCGAGAGCGGCGCGGACATATTGCGCCTCTGGGTCGCGCAGACCGACTATTTCGAGGACGTCCGCATCGGCAAGGAAGTGCTCGCCGGCACCGGCGACACCTATCGCAAGCTGCGCAACACCTTCCGCTACCTGCTCGGCGCCCTGGAAGGCTTCGACGATGCCGAGAAGCTGCCCGTCGCCGAGATGCCCGAGCTGGAGCGCTATATCCTCCACAAGCTCGCCACGCTCGACGCCGAGCTGCGCGCCGCCGCGAGCGATTTCGAGTTCAACCGTTACAGCCGCGCGCTGACCGATTTCGCGAACGAGGATCTCTCGGCCTTCTTCTTCGATATCCGCAAGGACTCGCTCTATTGCGACGCGCCTTCGGACCCGAAGCGCCGCGCCTATCGCACCGTGCTGGACCTGCTGTTCCACGCGCTGGTCCGCTACGCCGCGCCGATCCTGGCCTTCACCGCCGAGGAAGTGTGGCAGGCGCGCTTCCCGAGCGAGGACGAATCGGTCCATATGCTCGAATGGCCGCTGCTGCCCGAGCTTGGCGGCGCGCTCACCGCCGACTGGGCCGAGGTCCGCGCGCTGCGGGTTCGCGTCACCGAGGCGATCGAGCCCTATCGCCGCGAGAAGCAGGTCCGCTCCAGCCTGGAGGCCGAAGTCACCGTCCCCGAGCTGCCGCTGTCGGGCGACGACCTCGCCGAACTGTTCATCGTATCCTCGGTGACGAAAGGCGACGCCATCACGGTGACGCCCACCGATCGCCACAAATGCGGCCGATGCTGGCGCCATCTTCCCGAAGTCGCGGAAGACGGGATGCTGTGCGACCGCTGCGCCGGAGTGTTGGGCAAGTGAATGTGACGCGTTGGATCGGCCTTGGCGTGGCGCTGCTGGTGTTCCTGCTGGACCAGTTCGCCAAATTCTACGTCACCGGCCCGCTGGGGCTGAACGTGCAGGATGCGTCGCTGACCGTCCTGCCGATCTTCGACCTGCGCTTCGTCAAGAATGTCGGCGTGTCGCTGGGGCTGCTGCCCGCGAGCGGGGCGACGATGCGCTGGCTGCTCGTGGCCATGACCGGCGCGATCGCGGCGGGCGTGCTCTGGTGGATGCTGCGCGAGAGGAAGCGGCCCGATGTGATCGCGCTCGGCCTGGTGCTGGGCGGCGCGCTGGGCAACATCCTCGATCGCTCGCGGCTTGGCTATGTCGTCGATTTCGCCGATCTGCATTTCGGCGAATGGCGCCCATTTCTGGTCTTCAATGTCGCCGATGCGGCGATTACCATCGGCGTGCTGATCCTGTTGATCCGCGCCCTGTTCGTGCGCGATAAAGCGGCCAAGTCGCCGGCCCCTCTGGAGAATGAAGTCAATGCGTAAGTTTATCACCATTGCGGCGGGCGTCGCGCTCGCGGCCTCGCTCTCCGGCTGCGGCAAGAAGGGCTATGACCGCGTCCGTCCCGACGAATTCGCCGTAGCGCGCCAGGCGCCTTTGGTGATCCCGCCCCCCTTCCCCCCTCCCCCCCCCCCCCCCCCCCCCCGCCCCCCCCCCCCCCACCCACCGCCCCCCCCGGCCCCCGGGGGGGGGGGGGGAGGGGGGCAAAACCCCCTGGGCGGAGGGCGGGGGCAGCACAACCGGGAAGCTGGTGGGCGAGCGCACCAGGGGCTGGTCCTTAAGCCCGCCGATCGGCGG
>NZ_JAAVVE010000025.1 GCF_018449795.1 Sphingomonas sp. dw_22 | reverse complement strand
GGGGGGCCCGGTGGGGTGGGGTTTGGGGCGCGGAGGGGGGGGGTGTTCGGGGGGGTGGGGGGGCCTAAAGCGGGCGTGGTCTGCTGCTCGGCGGGGGCGCCGGGCGACCGGAAGCCGCTGAAGGGGGGGGCAGCGGCGGCCGGAGCCGCGGCGGCGGGCGTCGGGGCCGGCTTGGGCGCCGACTCAGCCTTGGCTTCGTTGGGCTTCACCGGCGACGGGCGCGAGGGCAGGCCCAGGCGATGCGCCTTACCGATCACGGCGTTCCGGCTCACGCCGCCCAGTTCCTCGGCGATCTGGGTGGCGGTCAGGCCGCTATCCCACATCTTCTTCAGCGTATCGATACGCTCGTCGGTCCAGCTCATGGTCTTCCTTCAACTTGCGGGCGGCGCGTGCAGCGGTTACGCGAACGCGCGATGAGCAGCCACCCTGAAATCGGTCCGAACCTCCCCGAACCCGGCGTTCCGGTGATTCGCAACGTGAATTGGGGAGGATTGCGTACCCTCTATATCAAGGAGGTGCGCCGTTTCTTCAAGGTCCAGCTCCAGACGGTGTGGGCGCCGGCGGTCACGACCCTGCTGTTCCTCGTCATTTTCACTGTCGCATTGGGTGGTGGCGGGCGGATGGTGACGCTCCAGGGCCAGGAAATCCACTTCGCCGATTTCATCGCGCCGGGCCTGATCGTGATGGGCATGCTCCAGAACGCGTTCGCCAATGCCAGCTTCTCGCTGCTGGTCGGCAAGATCCAGGGCACGATCGTCGATTATCTGATGCCGCCGCTCTCCACCGCCGAGCTGCTGGCGGCGCTCACCGCCGGATCGGTGACGCGGGCCTTCTGCGTCGGCGGCGCGGTGTGGCTGGCGATGCAGTTCTGGCCGGGCGTCCATGCCTGGCCGCATCATCTATGGGCGGTGCTGTGGTTCGGGCTGCTCGGCTCGCTGTTCCTGGCGCTGCTCGGCGTGCTGACCTCGATCTGGGCGGAGAAGTTCGATCATGCCGCCGCGGTCACCAATTTCGTGGTGGCGCCGCTCTCGCTGCTTTCGGGCACCTTCTATTCGGTCGAGCGCCTCTCGCCTCTGTTCCGAGCGATCAGCCATGCGAATCCGTTCTTCTACATCATCTCGGGCTTCCGATACGGCTTCCTGGGCGTCGCCGATTCGCCGATCCTGCTGGGTACGATCGTGATCCTGGGGATCGACGTGGCGCTGGGGCTGCTTTGCTACACGCTGCTGCGCACCGGCTGGAAGCTGAAGAACTGAGCCACGTCCAGACCGCTTGCATTGCGGTCCCGAGTGGATGAGGACAGGGAATGGCAAGCGAAGACGATAGTCCCAAGGGCGCGCAGACCTTGATGCGCGGGCTCGACATATTGGACGAGACGCTCCTTGGCCCCACCAAGATGTCCGTGGTCGCCAGCAAGCTGGGCCTCAGCAAGACGACCGCGCACCGGCTCGCGCATGCGCTGCGGTCGCGTGGCTATCTGTCGATCACGGCAGAGGGGATCGCGCTCGGCCCGAAGCTGCTCCAGCTCGGCGCCGTCGCGAACCAGCAGGTCGATTATGTCCGGGTCGCGCGCCCCTATCTGGAGCTTCTCTCGGAGACCACCGGCTTCTGCGCGTTCGTGGGCAAGCGCGAGGGCGACTGGTCGCGGCACCTGGATCGGGCGACGGGGCGCCAGAAACTGCGCGTCGCCACGGCACCGGGCGATCAGCGGCCGATCGCGGAGACCGGCCTGGGCAAGGCGCTGCTGTTCGACGATGGCGAGGAAAGCCTCAGGAAGCTCTATCGCATGTCCGCGGCGGCGAGCTCCGATCCCGTGGACGAGGACGCCTGGCTCGCCGGGATGCGCACGCATGTCGCGCGGGGGATCGTCCTGCACGACAGTCCGATCGGGGATGGCGTACGGTCGATCGCGGCGCCGGTTCGCGACGCGAACGGCAATATCTGCGTCGCGATCAGCATCGCCAGCGCCGCGCATTATCTGAACGAGGCAGTCGTGGCCGAAGTCGCCGGCCATGTCGCCGACATCGCCGACAGGGTCAGCAAGGCGCTCGGATACAGCCCCGCGCCGAAGCCGTGATGCTCGGCCGGGGCGATCCCCGGCGTGCGGTGTTGACGCATCCCTGCACCGAACCGTAAAAGCGCGCTCCGGCGGCCCCGGATGGGGCCGCCTTTTGCTTTTTGAAGGAGAATGACCCGTGGCCATCACCCCGCTCATGCCCGTTTATCCGCGGTGTGACGTGCGGCCGGTGCGAGGCGAGGGCGTCTATCTCTATGGCGAGCGCGGCGAGAAATATCTCGATTTCGCCGCCGGCATCGCGGTCAATGCTCTAGGCCACGGCCATCCGCACCTGACCAGGGCGATCCAGGACCAGGCCGCGACGCTGATGCATGTGTCGAACCTGTACGGCTCGCCGCAGGGCGAGGCGCTGGCGCAGCGGATCGTCGACAACAGCTTCGCCGATACGGTGTTCTTCACCAATTCGGGCGTCGAGGCGATCGAGTGCGCGATCAAGACCGCGCGCCGCTATCATTACGTCAACGGCAACCCCGAGCGGCACAAGCTCATCACCTTCAAGAACGCCTTTCACGGCCGCTCGATCGGGGCGATCTCGGCGACCGACCAGCCCAAGATGCGTGACGGTTTCGAGCCGCTGCTGCCGGGCTTCGATTATGTGGCGTTCAACGATCTGGAGGGTGCGCTCGCCAAGATCGACGGCGAGACCGCCGGCTTCCTGGTCGAGACGGTGCAGGGCGAGGGCGGCATGACCGCCGGCACGCCGGAATTCATCCAGGGCCTGCGCAAGGCGTGCGACGAGCACGGCCTGCTGCTGATCCTGGACGAGATCCAGTGCGGCTATGGCCGCACCGGCAAGATGTGGGCCTATGAGCATTACGGCATCGAGCCCGACATCCTGACGGCGGCCAAGGGCATCGGCGGCGGCTTCCCGCTCGGCGCGTGCCTGGCGACCGAGGAAGCGGCCAAGGGCATGGTGATCGGCACGCACGGCTCCACCTATGGCGGCAATCCGCTCGGCATGGCGGCGGGCCAGGCGATCCTCGACGTGATGCTGGAGCCGGGCTTCTTCGAGCATGTCGCCAAGATGGGCGATCGGCTGCGCCAGGCGCTGGAGCAGATGATCCCGAACCACGATCACCTGTTCGAGGAGATCCGCGGCAAGGGGCTGATGCTCGGCGTCAAGATGAAGGAGCCGGCGGTCAGCCGCGATTTCGTGGCGCACCTGCGCGACAATCACGGGCTGCTGACGGTCGCGGCGGGCGAGAATGTCCTGCGCGTGCTGCCGCCGCTGATTATCGACGAGCAGCATATCTCCGAGTGCATCGAGCGCCTGAGCGAAGGCGCCCGGACCTTCGGGATCCCGAGCGATGACTGAACTGTCTCAGATCCTCCCCGAGCTTTGCTCGGGGAGGGGGACCGCGCCCGCAGGGCGGGGTGGAGGGGTGCCGTCGCAGACGGCGTATTTGCGGAGCGGTATCCGGCGACTTCGTCGCCGCCCCTCCACCATGCTGCGCATGGTCCCCCTCCCCGAGCCGAGTTCGGGGTGGAGCTAAGACATGACCCGCCATTTCCTCGACCTGTCCGATGCCGGCGCTGATGGCGTTGCCGCGATGCTGGCTGATGCGCTGCAGCACAAGGCGGCACGCGCCGGCTGGCCCAAGGGCAGGGTGGACGCCGATGCCCCGCTCGCCGGCCATACGCTGGCGATGATCTTCGAGAAGAACTCGACGCGCACCCGCGTCTCGTTCGACATGGCGATCCGGCAATTGGGCGGCATGAGCATCGTGATGGATGCCGGCTCGATGCAGCTCGGCCGCGGCGAGAGCATCGCCGATACCGCGCGCGTGCTCAGCGGCTATTGCGATGCGATCATGATCCGCACCGACGATCATCAGAAGGTGGTCGACATGGCGCGATATGCCAGCGTGCCGGTCATCAACGGCCTCACCGACGCCTCGCACCCTTGCCAGGTCATGGCGGACCTGCTGACCATCCTCGAGACCGGCAAGGCGCTGCCCGGCCTCAAGGTCGCGTGGCTGGGCGACGGCAACAACGTGCTCGCCTCGATCATGGAAGCCGGCGGGCTGATGCATTTCGACGTGGTCGCGGCCTGCCCCCAGGGCTTCCAGCCGAGCGAGGCGGATATCGCGCGGGGCAGGGGCCGTGCCCGGGTTGTTGGCAGCGCGAAGGAAGCGGTGGAGGGTGCGGACATCGTCGTCACCGATACCTGGATCTCGATGGGCCAGGCGCATGCCGAGACCAAGCTGAAGGCGATGATGCCCTATCAGGTCACCGAGGCGCTGATGGCGGAGGCCAAGCCCGACGCGAAGTTCCTCCACTGCCTGCCCGCGCATCGCGGCGAGGAAGTGACGGACGCCGTGATCGACGGGCCACAGTCGCTGATCTGGCCCGAGGCGGAGAACCGCCTCCATGCGCAGAAGTCCGTCCTGCGCTGGTGCTTCGGCCAGATCGGCTGAGTTGTCCCGGGATCGCGGCGTCCCCATATCGCGCCCGAACCCATAGAATCCGTTCGCCAGCCCCGCGTGGTCCATCGACTGCGCGGGGCATGCGAATGACGGAGATATTCGCGTGACTGACACCCGCCTTCCCACCGATCTCGATCGCGTGATCGGCTTCACCATTCCGGGGCGCCACGCCCGCGGCCGCGTCGTGCGGCTGGGGCCGGTGCTCGACGAGATCCTGTCGGCCCATGCCTATCCGCCGGTGATCGAGCGGCTGCTGGCCGAGGCGCTGACGCTCACCGCGCTGCTCGGCGCCACGCTGAAGGATGCCGAGGGGCAGATGACGCTCCAGGCGCAGGCCCAGGGCGGCATCATCAGCCTGCTGGTGTGCGACTATAGGGGTGGCGAGCTGCGCGGCTATGTCCAGTTCGACGCGGATCGGCTGGCGATGCTCGGCAAGAATCCGTCGCTCTACGCCTTGTTCAACAAGGGTTATCTGGCGGTCACCTTCGATCAGACGCTGACCAGGGAGCGCTACCAGGGCATCGTACCCCTCGACGGCGCCTCGCTGGCGGCGGCGGCGGAGAGCTATTTCCTCCAGTCCGAGCAGATCCCGAGCCTGGTGCGCCTCGGCCTGCACCGTGACGCGGCGGGCAAGCTGATCGCCGGCGGCATCTTCCTCCAGCATCTGCCCGAGGGCGAGGAAGGCCGCGAGCGGCTGCACGCCAAGCTCGACCATCCCGAATGGCATCATGTCGAGACGCTGGCCGCGACGATGGGTGCGGACGAACTCGCCGACGCCGCGCTTCCGCTGGAGAATCTGGTCTGGCGGCTGTTCAACGAGGAGCCCGAGGTGCGGCTGCTCGCCGGCACCGATCTGGCGCGCGGATGCCGCTGCGATGCCGCCTATATCCTGCAGGTTCTGGGCAAATTCCCGGCGGAGGAGCGGGCGGCGATGGCCGATGAGAACGGCATCATCAGCGTCGATTGCGCCTTCTGCTCGAGCAAATTCCCGGTGCCGCTTGCGGATTTTGTTCCACCCCCGTTGTAAAACCCTCGCGGAGCGCGATATTCTACGGCGACTTGCAGGCGATCCGGCTGGGGAGCGGTGCCTGTACCCCGGACGGGAGTTGGGAATGGAGTCTCGGCGTATCGCGCGCCCGGTGATGGCCGGTGCGTTGCTCCTCATGGGCGCGGCCGGCGCCTACGCGCAACGCGAACCGGCCACGCCGCTCAGCGGCCTGGAGCGCGGCCAATGGCAGCTCAAGAGCGAGGATGGCGAGCGCAAGCTCTGCCTCACCAACCCCGCGATGCTGCTGCAGGTGGTGCACGGCGCGGCCCAGTGCGAGCATTTCGTGGTGGAGCAGACCCAGCGCTCGATCACGATCCGCTACACCTGCCCGGGGCACGGCCATGGCCGGACCACCGTGGGGGTCGAGACCGCCAGGCTGGTCCATGTCGATACCCAGGGCGTGCTCGATGGCGCGCCCTTCTCCGAGGATTATGAGGGGCGCCGCATCGGCACCTGCGGATGATGGCGCGCTTACCGGTTCTTAACCCTCCTTGCGCTATGGAAGGATCGCTCCTTCGTGGAGCGGATTCCTCTCTGGCATTGGTTTTCCCGAACACCTGGGCCGCTCCCGAGGCGGCCCATTTTGATTTGGGCTGCACGCGCCTGCAAAAAGCGCTAGCCGTGGCCGCATGACTCAAAGCATTGCGATTGCCCTGCTTTCCGGCGGGCTCGATTCCATGGTCGCCGCCGCGCGCGCCCGCGAGGACGGGCACCGGCTGCTGGCGCTCTCGATCGACTATAACCAGCGCCACCAGGTCGAGCTGGCCGCCGCGCGGCGCATCGCCGCGATGCTGGGGGCCGAGCGCCATGTCGTGCTTCCGCTCGACCTGCGCGCGTTCGGCGGGTCGGCGCTGACCGCCGAGATCGACGTGCCCAAGACGGGCGTGGGCGACGACATCCCGGTTACCTATGTGCCTGCGCGCAACACGATCTTCCTCAGCCTGGCGCTCGGCTGGGCCGAGGCGGCGGGCGCGCGCGACATCTATATCGGCGTCAACGCGCTCGATTATTCGGGCTATCCCGATTGCCGCCCCGAATTCATCGCCGAGTTCGAGAAGCTGGCCGAGATCGCGACCAAGGCCGGCGTCGAGGGCGAGCCTTTCCATATCCGTGCGCCGCTCCAGCACATGACCAAGGCCGATATTGTCCGCGAGGCCGATCGGCTGGGGCTCGACGCGGGGCTGAGCTGGTCGTGCTATGATCCCGCGCCGGGCGGCGTGCATTGCGGGCTGTGCGACAGTTGCCGGCTGCGCGCCAAAGGCTTCGCGGAAGCGGGCCTGCCCGATCCCACGCGCTACGCGGTTCCGGCCTGACGCGCCGGTCATGAGCTATGCGGTCAAGGAGATGTTCCTCACGCTCCAGGGCGAGGGGGTGAATGCCGGTGCGCGGGCGGTGTTCGTGCGCTTTGCCGGGTGCAACCTGTGGTCGGGCCGCGAGGCCGATCGGGCGAGCGCGGTCTGCCGCTTCTGCGATACCGATTTCGTCGGCGTGGACGGGGCGGGCGGGGGCCGCTTCGCCGATGCCGAGGCGCTGGTGGATGCGGCCGAGATGCATTGGGGCGAGGGGACGGAAGCCCGCTTCGTCGTGCTCACCGGCGGCGAGCCGATGCTCCAGATCGACGACGCGCTGGTCGATGCGCTGCATGCCCGCGGCTTCCGTATTGCGATCGAGAGCAACGGTACCCTGGCGGCGCATCCGGGGATCGACTGGGTGTGCATCAGTCCCAAGGCGGGTAGCGAAGTCGTCCAGCGATCGGGCGACGAGCTCAAGCTGGTCTGGCCGCAGCCGGGCATCGATCTAGACGCGCTGGAGGCGTGGGACTTCGCCCATTTCCTGGTCCAGCCCATGGACAGCGCCGAAGCCGAGGCCAATACGCGCGCGGCCGTGGCATTGGCGCTGGAGCGCCCCAAATGGCGGCTGACGTTGCAGACGCACAAGCTGCTGGGGCTGCGCTAGGACGCGCCCCAGCGACCCATCCTAGCTTCGCAGCGTCCCGCACTTCTTCTGGTTGTAGAGACCCTTTCTCCAGCATTTGTCGTTGCTGAAAGGCGGCAGAGGCCGGGCCGGGGGCAGCAGGAGGCTGACATTGCGCGCGCGGAACTGCTGCTCGCCCCATGCCGCCAAGCTGGCGCGAAGCTCGCGCATGCGGGTATGGGCGAGTTCGTAGATCTGGCCGCGGCGTGCGAATACCGCATCGTGACCGATTACGGCAGCAGTTTGGCAGAAAGACCGCTGACCGCCGACGGTCGAGAAGCCCGAATATACGCGTGTAAGAAATTTATCGAGTTCGGTCTGACCGGCCTTCTTGTTCTTGGTCATCCGGAAGAAGTATTTGTCCAGAACTGCCATGGCCTGGTCCAGTTCGCCGTCATGGTCCTTCAGGAACGCATTATAGTTCGCGAGCGTCATCAGCGTCGGCTCGAACCCGCACTGGAGCGCCGCGACGTTGAGCGCCGCGCGCAGGTTCCACACCAGCGCGGCGCTCAGCTCCGGAGCGGTTGCGCCGGGCAAGGCCGGCCCCGTCATGCCCGGCTCCTCGCCGGTGACACGCTCGCCCGCCAGATTGGCCGGCTTGAAAAAGAATTGCGCCGAGGCGGGGGCCGCGGCGAACAAGCCGACCACACCGGCTACGATGATACCAATACGCGGAACCAGCATCCTGCCCTCTTATGCTTTACGTCCGGTTGTTGGTTACGGCTTTTCGATTCCGCACCCAACCCTTTTTTTGGAATCAGGGCGCGAAGAGATAGCATTTTGGCGCGATTCCAAAGGAAAAGGGCCGCCCGGTCGCCCGGACGGCCCTTTCGAAACACGCTTGCGCGCGATGATTACATCGCGTTCGTGGTGTTCACTTCGGTCGTGTTCTCGACGACCGTGCCGTTGTCGGCGGTGTCGATGTTGGTGACCATCGTGTCGGTGGTCGTCACGTTCTCGGTCGGGACTTCGACGGTGTTCGTGACGTTGGTCGTGCTGTCGTTGCTGGTGCACGCCGAGGCCAGGAGGGCCGCGCCGGCGATCATCGAACCTGCAACGATCTTCGAAATGACTGCACGCATTTAAATTGCTCCCTAGATAGTGGATTTGGAATGACGGTTACGCCGTTAATACCCAAACCGTGATGGACATTAGACGGTTCAGGGCACGGCCTCAAGACTCGTTTTGCCCGGCGGCAGCCAGACCCGCCAAAAATGGCATAAATGTGGCCGAAAGCGCAGCATCAAAACGGTCCGGCGCAATATCGAGCCCCAGCGCCGTGGCGCTGGTGACCGGGAATTCGGCGATGCCGCACGGCACGATTCCGGCGAAGTGATTGAGATCGGGGTTCAAGTTCACCGCGAAGCCGTGCAGCGTGACCCATTGGCGGATGCGCACGCCGATCGCACCGATCTTAGCCTCGCGGCCATGGTCGAGCGTCCAGATGCCGATCCGGCCGGGCGCGCGGAACGCCTCGATCCCCAATTCGTCCAGCGCGGCGATCACCCAGCCTTCGAGCGCATGGACATAGCCGCGCACATCCTTGCGCCGCTCGCGCAGGTCGAGCACGACATAGCCGATCCGCTGGCCGGGGCCGTGATAGGTATAGCGTCCGCCACGTCCGGTGCGATGCACGGGGAAGCGTGGATCGAGCAGCTCGGCGGCATCGGCGCTGGTGCCGGCGGTATAGACCGGCGGATGTTCGAGCAGCCAGACGAGTTCCTGCGCCTCGCGCCTGGTCACCGCCGCCGCGCGGGCCTCCATGGTTTCCAGCGCTGCGGCATAGTCGATCGGTTCTGGCTCGACGCGCCATTCGATAGATTCGGCCATGCCGCCGCGATTGCGCGCCTTCGCGGGGATACGCAAGCATTGGCAATACATTGTGCGCCCGCTAACACGGCCTATGCGACGGAGGGGATCACGACGCGATGGTAAAGATGAGTAACGTTTGGGACCGGGCGGCCGAGTTCCTGAGCGACAATATCGGGACGGTCGTTCCGATAGCGCTTCTCGCCTTTTTCGTGCCCGCATCGATCAGCGGCAATTTCCAGGCGGTCCTTCTCACCGCGACGCCCGGCGTCGCGGTGACGCTGCGGCTGGTCCAGCTCGCCTTCGCGGTGCTGTCGGTCTGGGGGTCGCTGGTGATTACGGCGATGGCGCTCGACGGCGTGACCAGCCGGACGGCGGGCACGATCGCGCGGCGGCGCTTGTTGCCGGCGCTCATCGTTTCGGTGGTGCTGGGCCTCGCGATGGTCGCACTCACCCTGCCGGTGCCCGTCTTCCTTGCCGCGAGCGGTTACGATCTCATGGCGGTCGCCCGGGGCGAGGCGGTCGAGATGAGCCCGGGCGCGGCCGGCACCATCTCGATCTACATCCTCGTCCTCGCCATCCTGTTCATAGGGATCAGCGCGCGGCTGATCCTGACCACGCCGATCGTCGTGCGCGAGCAGCGCATGCTGGGCGCGATCCCCCGGTCCTGGCGACTGACGCGGGGCAGCACCTGGCGCATCATCGGCGTGCTGATCCTGTTCGTCGTGGTCGCCACCGTATCCGGCCTGGCGGCCAACACCGTGTTCGGCACCATCTTCACGCTGGTCGCGGGCGGCGGGGAGGGCGGCATCTCGATCGCCGGCGTGCTCACTTCGATCATGACCGCCGCGGTGCAGACCGCGTTCATGGTCGTCTTCCCGGCATTCATCGCCAAGCTCTACCTCGCGCTTTCCGCCCAGGAAGCCCTTGGCAACCATATGCAGGCCCCATGAAATTGAGCTTTGCCGGCGTATTTGCCGACGCCGGTGCCCTGTGGCGGAGCGAGCGCATGCTGCTGCTGCGCATCGCCGGCGTATTCTATGTCCTGCCGGTCCTTGGGATCGTGCTGCTGCTCGTGGGCAGCGGCTTCCCGCCGGACGTGCCGCCGGAGCAGGTGCGCGACGCGATCGGGCGCTTCTACAGCGACAATCTGCTGCCGATCCTCTTCGCGAATCTCGCGAGCGACTTCGGGACGTTCGCGGTGCTGAACCTGTTCCTCCAGGGAGGCGGCCGCACGCTGGGCGAGGTGCTGATGCTCACGCTGCGCCGCTTCCTGCCGTTTCTGGTGCTGGACCTGCTAGCCGGCTTCGTGTTCGGGCTCGGCATGTCGCTGTTCGTGCTGCCCGGCCTGTTCGCGTTCGCCCGGACATGGCTCGCCGCGCCCGCATTTGCGGCCAGTCCGGAGGCGGGATTGATCGAGGCGTTCCGCCAGGGATGGCGGCGCAGCGGCGGCGTGGCGTGGCTGGTCCTGCTCGGCGTCGTCGCGGTGACGATGCTGGGCACGCTCGGGGCCGTCGTCGCGGCGAGCGCGGTGACGGGGACGCTCGCGGCGATAGCGGGCGGCAACCAGATCGTCGCTTCGATCGGCTATCTGGCGGTCGCGATCATCGGCGGACTTGCCTGGACGGCGCTCACCGTCCTGCGTGTCGCCGCCTATCGGGCGACCGCGGCCAGCACGGGAATGTGAGGCGCGGCGTCGGCGGGCAGGATCCCGGCGACGCGCGGATCGGCGAAGGTCTCGATCGTCCGCCTGTAGGGCGTGAAGCCGTAATGCCGGTAGAATCCCAGCGCCGAGGGGTGATCGAGCGTGCAGGTATGCACCCACACCCGCTCCACGCCCTTGCGCCAGGCGAGCGCCAGCGCCTGGCCCATCATCCAGCCGCCATTGCCCTTGCCGGTCAGCTCGGGGACGAGACCGAAATAGGAGAGCTCGCAATTGCCGGGATTGCGGAAATCGAGCTCGAGCATGCCCAGCTCGATGCCGGCGCGATCGGTGGCGGCGTAAATCTCGATCGCCGGATTATCGAGGATGCCGCGCAGCGTCTCCTCCGCCATCACCAGCCGCGAAAACCATAGCCACGGCCCGCCCACGCGCCGGAACAGCGTGCGATAGCGCTCGCTCGCCGGCGCCGGCCAGCGCACCAGCGCCAGCGGCGAAGGGCGGACGGGGCGTAGCGGCGGCCTGGCGCGCATCTCCAGCGACGTGACGATCGTCGCGAGCTGGTCGTTCGGGACCGGCGTCAGCCCCATGCGGCGACCGGGGGCAGGCTCATCAGGATCGCGTCGATATTGCCGCCGGTCTTGAGCCCGAACAGCGTGCCGCGATCGTAGATGAGGTTGAACTCGGCATAGCGGCCGCGCCATTCGAGCTGGCGGGCCTTGTCGGCATCGGTGAAGCCCGTCTCCATCCGCCGCCGCACGATCCGCGGGAAGGCGTCCAGGAATGTGCGGCCGACATCCTGGGTAAAGGCGAAATTGGCCTCCCAGTCGCCCTCCAGATGATCGTAGAAGATGCCGCCCACGCCGCGATGGACCTTGCGGTGGGGGATGTAGAAATACTCGTCTGCCCATTGCTTGAAGCGCGGATAATGGCCGGCATCATGGGCATCGCAGGCGGCCTTGAGCACCGCGTGGAACTCGGCGGTATCCTCCGCATAGGGGATCGGGGGGTTGAGGTCCGCCCCGCCGCCGAACCAGCGCTTCGTGGTGGTGAGGAAGCGCGTATTCATGTGCACCGCCGGTACATGCGGATTGGCCATGTGCGCGACCAGGCTGATGCCGGTGGCGACGAAGCCCGGATTCTCGCTCGCGCCGTGGATCGTCCGGGCGAAATCGCCTTCCAGCGTGCCGCCGACGGTCGAGACGTTGACGCCGACCTTCTCGAATATCCTGCCCTTCATCACGCCGCGCACGCCGCCGCCGCCGGGCGCGCCGCTGGGATCGGCGCGATCCCAGGCGAGATAGCCGAAGCGGGCGTCCGATCCCGCCTCGGCCTCGATCGCCTCGAACTCTGCGCAGATGGCGTCGCGCAGGCTCTCGAACCAGTCGCGGGCGCGCTGCTGCTGTTCGTCGAGTTCGATCATTCGGGCCATCCTCCGGTCTGCCGCAGCGCTTCGGCGAGCCCGATGCCCGCTGTCACCGCGACGTTCAAGGAGCGAAGGCCGGGCCTTAGCGGGATTCGCACGGCCAGATCGGCACGGGCATGGACGAAATCGGGTGCGCCGGCGCCTTCGGAGCCGAACAGCAATGTGTCGCCGGCCTCGAATTTCGCCTGCGGCAGGGGCGTGCCGCCGCGCGTGGTGAACAGCACCAGCCGCCCCGGCACCTGCGCCTCGAACGCCTCCCAATCGGCGTGCCGGGCAATCTCCACGCGGGATTCGTAATCCATCGCCGATCGCCGGCGCGACTTGTCGCTCCAGGGGAAGCCCATCGGTTCGATCAGGTCGACGGCGGCGCCCAGACAGGCTGCGAGGCGCAGGATCGCGCCGACATTGCCGGCGATGTCGGGCTGGAAGAGGGCGAGGCGCATTTGGGAGCCATAGTCTCCCGTTATTGCTTGCGGGAGAGGGGGTGGACGAAAGGGAGGATCTTTGTCCTGCGTCATGTCCGTCAAAATCCTTGTTGGCAAAGGCGCTCCCCGCCGTCTATCAGACCCGCCAGCCACCGGGGGCACCAGGCGGCTTTGGGCGTATAGGCGTCTGTGTCCGTTACCCGCGCGTCCGTCGCGGCTTGTTTCGATGTGCAAGGGCTGAAGCATGGCAACGCTTGAAGATGGTGTTCCTCCCGACCAGACGGTTGGCCCCGGCGGCGAACTTCTGGAGAATCCGCGTCGGCGCGATTATCTGACCTATGCGGCCGCTTCGGTCGCGGCGGTCGGCGCAGGCGTGGTGGTGCTGCCGCTCGTCAATTCGATGAACCCGTCGGCCGACGTGCTGGCGCAGTCCTCGACAGAGGTCGATCTCTCCGCGATCGAGCCGGGCCAGGCGATCAAGACCTCGTTCCGCAAGCAGCCTTTGTTCGTGCGCAACCTGACGCCGGCCGAGATCGCCGCGGCGGATGCCGTGCCGGTCTCGTCGCTGCGCGATCCGCAGACGCTGGAGCAGCGCACCGTGGAGGGCCACACCAACTGGCTCATCACGCTGGGCGTGTGCACCCATCTCGGTTGCGTGCCGCTGGGCGCGGGCGAAGGCGAGAATCGCGGTCCCTTCGGCGGCTATTTCTGCCCCTGCCACGGCTCGGCCTATGATACCGCCGGCCGCATCCGCCAGGGGCCGGCGCCGAAGAACCTCGAAGTTCCGAAATATGCATTCACGTCCGACACTGTCGTCGTGGTCGGTTGAGGATAGACGCGCATGAGCTTCCCCTGGGCACGCCATTACGAACCGAAGCATCCGGTGATGAAGTGGGTCGACGATCGTCTGCCGCTTCCGCGCTTCGTCTATAACGCGGTCGGCGCCGGCTATCCGGTCCCGCGCAACCTCAACTATTTCTGGAACTTCGGCGTTCTCGCCGGGGTGGCGCTGGTCTGCCAGATCGTCACCGGCATCGTGCTCGCGATGCACTTCCATTCGGACGCCGCCGGCGCCTTCGAATCGGTCAATGTCGGCATCATGCGCGACGTCAACGCCGGCTGGTTCCTGCGCTTCGCGCACGCCAACGGCGCCTCGATGTTCTTCATCGTGATCTACATCCACATGTTCCGCGGGCTTTACTACGGCTCCTACAAGCCGCCGCGGGAGATGATCTGGCTGCTCGGCGTGGTGATCTTCCTGCTGACCATGGCCACCGCGTTCATGGGCTATGTGCTTCCCTGGGGCCAGATGAGCTTCTGGGGCGCGCAGGTCATCACCGGCTTCTTCTCCGCCATCCCGGTGGTGGGCGACTGGATCCGCATCTGGCTGCTCGGCGGCTATGCGCCGGACGATGCTTCGCTGAACCGCTTCTTCTCGCTCCACTATCTGCTGCCGTTCGTGATCCTGGGCGCGGTGATCCTGCACATCTGGGCGCTGCACATCCCGGGCTCGGGCAACCCGACCGGCGTGGAAGTGAAGGGCGAGCAGGATACCGTGCCGTTCCATCCGTACTACACGGCGAAGGACGGCTTCGGGGTCGGCGTGTTCATGATCGTCTTCGCGATCCTGATCTTCTTCCTGCCGGACTATCTGGGCCATCCGGACAACTACATCCCGGCGAACCCGCTCTCGACGCCCGCGCACATCGTGCCCGAATGGTATTTCTGGCCGTTCTACGCGATCCTGCGCGCCTTCACCGCGGACTTCATCCTGCCGGCGAAGCTGTGGGGCGTGCTGGCGATGTTCGGCTCGATCCTGATCCTGTTCTTCCTGCCCTGGCTCGACAAGTCGCCGGTGCGCTCGGGCAATTACCGTCCGATGTACCGCATCGCCTTCTGGGTGCTGGTGCTCGACGTGCTGGTGCTGGGCTATTGCGGCGGCTCGCCGGCCGAGCCGGTCTATGTGATCCTCAGCCAGATCTGCGCGGCCTATTATTTCGCGCATTTCCTGATCATCGTGCCGATCATCTCGCGCCTCGAGCGTCCGAAGCCGCTGCCCAATTCGATCACCGAAGCGGTGCTCGGCGACCATGGCGGCTCGCGGATCACCGAATCGGCAGTGAGCGCGTAAGGGGGAATTGGATCAATGACTTCGCTGCTCATTCGCTCGATCAAGTTCATCATCGGCGGAGGCTTCGCCTTCGTGCTGCTGGTGGCGCTGGTCGGCACCATCACGGGGCTGATCCAGGAGCCGCCGCAGCCGACGGCCGAGCATGAATTCCACAAGGCTCCCAAGGAACTCGCGCTCGCTTCGGACGGGCCGTTCGGCAAGTTCGACGAGGCGCAGCTCCAGCGCGGCTTCAAGGTCTACAAGGAAGTCTGCGCGAACTGCCATTCGCTCGGCATGGTCGCGTTCCGCGACCTGAAGGCGCTCGGCTACAACGATGCCGAGACCAAGAAGATCGCCAAGGACTGGGGCGCCAAGCAACCGGTGTTCGATCCCAAGGCCGGCACCTGGGGCGAGCGTGACAACACGCCTGCCGATCGCTTTCCCAAGGTCTATTATGCCGGCACCGGCACGCCGCCGGACCTGAGCCTCATCACCAAGGCGCGGCATGACGGCCCGGCTTATGTCTATTCGCTGCTGACCGGCTATGAAGCCAAGCAGCCGGACGAGCTGGTCAAGCATTTCCCCGGCGCCAAGACGCCCGAGGGTAGCCACTACAACCCCTATTTCGCGAACCTCAACATCGCGATGCCGCCGCCGCTGACCAGCGAGAACCAGGTGACCTATACCGACGGCACCCGCGCGACCGTGGACCAGATGGCCAAGGACGTCGCGGCGTTCCTGGTGTGGACGGCCGAGCCGACGATGCAGAGTCGCCATTCCGTCGGCTTCGCGGTGATCGGGTTCCTGCTCTTCGCGACGATCCTCGCCTATGGCGCGTATCTGACCGTCTGGCGCGGCGTGAAGCACTAAGCCTCGCCTTCGCGTATATAATTGATCTAGCGGACCCCGCCGAAGCGCTGCTTGGGCGGGGTCCATTCTTTTCGGGAACTGGTTCATGGCCGACGCCAACGACGATATCCGGCAGCGCATCCGCACGATTCCAGACTTCCCCAAGCCGGGCATTATGTTTCGTGACATCACCACGCTGCTGCTCGATGCCGAGGGGCTGGCTCTGACGATCGAGCGGATGGCCGCGCAGGTCGAGGGCAAGGTCGATCTGGTCGCCGGGATCGAGGCGCGCGGTTTCCTGTTCGGCGCGGCGCTGGCGGTGAAGCTGGGGACCGGCGTGCTGCTGGTCCGCAAGGACGGGAAGCTGCCCGGCGCGACCATCGCCGAGGATTATGCGCTGGAATATGGCATCGACCGGATCGCGATCCACGCCGACGCCCTCGCGCCCGGAGCCCGGGTGCTGCTGGTCGACGACCTGATCGCCACCGGCGGCACGGCGCGCGCCGCGGTGCGGCTGCTGCGCAAGGCCGGGGCCGAAGTCGTGCAGGCCGCCTTCGTGATCGACCTGCCCGAACTGGGCGGCGCCGACGCGCTGCGTGGCGACGGGATCGCGGTTTCGACGCTGGTGGCGTTCGAGGGGCATTAGGCCGACCCTCACGCTCTCCTTGGCCACTCCGGCCGAAGTGCCGGGGTAACGGGCGATGTGTCCTTCACGTATCGACCGGGAACTGCCTTCCGTGTCAGGCATTCGGTCATCATGGGGGCGTGGAAATCCGCGGCCCACGCCTTTTCGTGCCCCAGGCTCAAGGAGAGACCGGACATGCGCTTCGTACTCAAATCGGCACTTCTCGCCACCGCCCTTGCCGGTGCCGCCGCGCTCGGCGGCTGCGCGGAGGACGGCTATGGCTATTCGGGCGTCTCGGTCGGCTACAACGCGGCCTGGGGAGACCCGTATTGGGGCTGGTATGGCGACTATTATTATCCGGGCACCGGCGTCTACGTCTATGACCGGCAGCGCCGCCGCCACGCCTGGAACGACTCCCAGCGTGGCTATTGGGAAGGGCGGCGCGGCAATTGGCGCGGCGATCGCGGCTGGCGCAACAACTGGCATGATTTCCGCGGACGCGGCCGCCCCGGCCGTCCCGGCGGCGGGCGGCGCCGCTGATCCCCGCTACTTCCCTGCGGGGAAGGACGTCACGCCGGGCGCGTCCGCATCAATGCGATCGCGATGAACTGGAGCACCGGCTCGTCATGCTGGTTGAACACCGTCATGCGGTTGCGGACGCTGCCCATGCCCGGCTTGCTGCGCGACGGCCGGACTTCCAGCGTCTCGGTCTCGCAGCGCAGCGTATCGCCGGGATGGACGGGCTTCAGCCAGCGCAGCTCGTCGATGCCCGCCGCGCCCAGGCTCGCCTGGGGATGCACCTTCATCTCCGCGACCAGCATCGCCATGGTCATCGAGCAAGTGTGCCAGCCGCTCGCGGCCAGCCGCCCGAAATGGGTTTCCGCCGCGGCCTCGTCGGAGAGATGGAAGGGCTGCGGATCATATTTGCCCGCGAACGCCAGCACCTCTTCGCGCGTGACTTCATAGCGGCCGAAGCTCCGCTTCGCGCCGACTTCGATATCGTCCAGATACAGCATGGAATGAGTTTCGGATGGAAACGCATTCTTGGCAAGAGGCTGGGTGATCGCGCCAACTCTCGTCACGGCCGAAGTGCCGGGGTGACGTTGGGTAAGTTGACTACCGGTTGACTCATTTGACTCGACTCCGCGTGTTTTCCACGCGGGGCCGGGTGCGCCCAATGGGATGCCGACGATGAGAAAGAGCCGGCCCTTCGTTCGGCTCTCAAATCCTACATTGCAAGAATGCGTGTCGCGTTACCGGACCAGCACGCCCCGGAATGGCGCATCGGAGCCGTCGATGCCGGGCTTGGGCGACAGGCCCAGCAGGTCGCGGAGCAGCGGATAGACATCGACATTGTCGAACGATGCCAGCTTCGCCGGCCGGAAGGCAGGGCCATGGGCGATGAACAGGGCCGCCATGTCCTGTGCCTGATTGTCATAGCCGTGGTTGCCGCCCGAAATCCCTTCCTTCGGCGCCTTGTCGGAAATCTGCCAGCCGTCCTCGGCCAGGCAGAAGATCGCGGGAATGCGCGGATTGGTGCCATAGTGGAAACGCGCGGGGATCTCGGCCTTGCGCCAGCAATCCATATGCGCGCGGTGCCCGAGCAGGGCCTTTTCCACCGCGGCTTCCTTGCCGGGCAAGGGGGTCAGGCTGGCATAGGGGCCGGCCTCGACCAGATGATAGTCCTCCGTCGGCAAGCCGAGCAGCACCGTGCGCTCGCTGCTCGTCGCGGCCATGCCGTGATCGGCGACGATCACCAGGTTCGCGGGCTGGTCGAGCGTATCGAGCCCGGCCAGCAATTCGCCGATCCGCTTGTCGACGTCCGCCACCGCTTCGGTGGTGCGCGTGTCCGCAGGGCCATAGGCATGGCCTGCAGTATCCACCGTATCGAAATACAGCGTCAGCAGCTTCGGCCGGATCGCGGCGGGGCGGCGCAGCCAGTCGATCACGCCGTTGACGCGCTGCTCGCCGGTGATCGCCTGGTTGAACTGCGCCCAATCCTCGGGCCGGGTGCCGCCGGTGATCTTGTAGGGCCATTTGTCGGCCTTGACCGCGCCGATGGGCACGTTCGCGCCGGGCCAGAACATCGCGCCCGCACGGATGCCGGCCTTTTCGGCATCCGCCCAGATCGGCTCGGCCGCGCTCCACCAGAAGGGATCGTCGGTCGCCATGGTGAAGGTCTCGCCGGGCCGGGCGGTATCCTCCATCTTGTTGGCGACGATGCCGTGGTGATCGGGATAGAGGCCCGTCACCAGCGTCCAGTGATTGGGGAAGGTCTTGGACGGGAAGCTCGGCCGCATCGAAGCGCTCGCGCCCTCGGCGGCCAGCCGCGAGAGGTTGGGCGTGACGCCGCGCTCCAGATAATCGGGCCGGAAGCCGTCGATCGAGACGAGGATCGTCACCGGCGCCCGTGCTTCCGCGGCGGTTGGCGCGGGCGGCGGGGTCAGCGCCGGCGCGGTCGCGCAAGCCTGGAGCAGGGCGGCAAGGGCCGCGGCGGCGATCTTCGAATACCAGCGCATGTCCAGGCCCCTTGCCCCGCAATTGTTGCGGAGTGAAGTCCTATCGCATCGGGGCGGCCAGCATCCAGAGCGCCATCGCGATCATGAACAGATTCTCGGTCAGCGAGACGAAGCCGAGCGGCACGTTGCTGTCGCCGCCCACACAGGCGCATTTGAGCGTGCGCCTGTCGATATAGACTGCCTTGAACACCGAGACCGCGCCGATGCCGCCGATGAACAGCGCGATCGGCACCGAAAGCCAGGTCAGCGCGCCCGCCGTCATCAGCAGCCCCGCCAGCAGTTCGGCAAAGGGGTAGATGCGGCCATAGGGCACCCAGCGCTGCGCGAGCAGGTCATAGCCGAGGAACATCGTCGCGAATCCCTCGACGTCGCGCAGCTTGAGCATCGCCAGCAACACCATGCTGAACGAGATGAACCATTCGGCGGCGCGAACCGTGAAGGGCGTCGCCATCGTCGCGTAGCTCACCGCCATCGCCAGCAGCGCGGTGCAGGCGAACAGGGCGATCACGGGCGTATAGGTCACCGCCTTCGGATCGCGCACCTTCAGCCCCAGATAGCGGCGCAGATCGTCATGCCCGCCGATCCGCCGGCCGTCGATGAAGGTCTGCGGCGTGGTCGCGACGCCCTGCTCGGCCTTGAAGGCGTCCACCTCGGCGCGCGTCCTGAGGTGGCGGTCCTCGACCGCGAAGCCCTTGCTCTCCAGCAGATGCTTCGCGCGCAGCCCCCAGGGGCAGAAATGATCGTCCATCACCATGCGATAGAGGATTGCGGTCTTGCGGGGCGCGGTTGCCATGCTTGTTTCCTTTGGTCCGCGGTGCCTATAGCTTCCGTACCATGGTACGGAGTCAAGCGATGTCGGCGCTCACGATCGGAAAACTGGCCAGCGAAGGCGGGGTGGGGGTGGAGACGGTGCGCTATTACCAGCGCCGGGGGCTGCTCGACACGCCGGAGCGGGCGGGGCTTTACGGCGGGGTGCGGCGCTATGGCGCGCCGGATGTGCGGCGGCTGCGGTTCATCCGATCGGCGCAGGCGGCAGGGTTCACGCTGGAACAGATCGGCGAGCTGCTTGCACTGGACGCCACCGGCGATCGGGCGCGGGCGCGGGAGATCGCGCGGGAACGGATCGTAGCGCTGGATGCGAAGATCGTGGAGCTGACTGCGGCGCGCGATGCGCTGACGAAGCTGGCGCGGGAGTGCGGGGCCGGCGGCAAGGGGCCGTGCCCGATCCTTGCCGCGTTCGAGGGGTGAAATCTCCCGCGTGCGGGAAAGGGGGCGGATCGAGAGCGCATTGCACTCAACCCTCACCCAACCCTCTCCAGCAAGCGGGAGAGGGCTAAGATATCGCCTCAGCTATGCAGGAAGTGCATCACGTCGCCGTCCTGGACGACATAGGACTTGCCCTCCGCGCGCAGCTTGCCGGCTTCGCGGGCGCGGGCTTCGCCGCCCAGCGTGACGTAATCGTCATAGGCGATCGTCTCGGCGCGGATGAAGCCCTTCTCGAAATCGCTGTGGATCTCGCCCGCCGCCTCGGGCGCGGTGGCGCCGGCATGGACGGTCCAGGCGCGGGCTTCCTTGGGGCCGACGGTGAAGAAGGTCAGCAGGTGCAGCAGCTTGTAGCCGGCGGTGATGACGCGGGCGAGGCCGGTCTCCTCCAGCCCCAGCTCGGCGAGGAACTCGCCGCGATCCTCCACCGGCATCGTCGCGATCTCGGCCTCGATCGCGGCGGAGACGACCACCGCCTCGGCGCCCTCGGCCCTGGCCTTCTCGAACACGCGCGCGGAGAGTGCGTTGCCGTGCGCGGCGTCCTCCTCGTTGACGTTGCAGACGTAGAGCACCGGCTTGGCGGTCAGGAGCTGGGCCTGCGCGAAGACGCGCTGCTCCTCCTCGTCCTTCGGCACGGTCAGCCGGGCCGGCTTGCCGTCGCGCAGCAGCTCGAGCGCCTGGCCGAGCACGCTCGCGGCGAGCTTGGCTTCCTTGTCGCCCTGCGCGGCCTTCTTGGCGAAATTGGGGACGCGCTTCTCCAGGCTCTCCAGGTCGGAGAGCATCAGCTCGGTCTCGACCGTCTCGGCATCGGCGATCGGATCGACCTTGCCCTCGACATGGGTGACATCGCCATTCTCGAAGCAGCGCAGCACATGCACCACCGCATCGACTTCGCGGATATTGCCGAGGAACTGGTTGCCCAGCCCTTCGCCCTTGCTCGCGCCGCGCACCAGCCCGGCGATGTCGACGAAGCCGAGCTGCGTCTCGATCTTCTTCTGCGATCCCGCGACTTCCCGCAGCTTGTCGAGCCGGGGATCGGGCACCGCGACGTTGCCGACGTTCGGCTCGATCGTGCAGAAGGGATAATTGGCCGCCTGCGCCGCGGCGGTCTCGGTAAGCGCGTTGAAGAGCGTGGACTTGCCGACGTTGGGCAGGCCCACAATGCCGCAGCGGAAACCCATGAGTATCGTGATCCTGTGATGTGGCGGCCCCGGCGGGCCGATGAATGCGCGCTCGATAGGCGCAAAGCGCCGCACTTTCCAGTCGGAGGTGCGGGGGAGCGCCCCGGGGTTGCTCCAGGCCCTTAAATCGCCGCATTACGGGGGAAAGGGTTCGGCTCCGTCTTGAGGATGGGCGCGCTTGCGCGGGAAACGGCGCGGTTCGTCGCTTGACGGAGGCCCGTTCATCTGAGGTACAGGGGCGACACGCCTTTCGGCAGGTTGCGTATTCACGAGGAGCTTTCGAATGATTCGCCGTCACATCATCATGAGCGCCGCATTGGCTGCGTTCGCGCTGTCGAGCTGCGGCGGCGGCGACGATTCCGATCCGACCCCCACGCCGACTCCCACGCCGACGCCGACACCCACGCCGTCGCCGACCTATGTCGCGCTGCCGCTGGCTGCCGCGACCGAGTTCACCACGATCAACGCGGCCACCAGCTATACCGGCGATCCGGATGCCGGCGCGGTCACGCTGGGCGTCGCCAGCACCGAGATGATGTCGAGCCGCGTGCGCCTCGCGCTCGATTCGGCGATCGCCACTGGAACCTACGTGGTGCATGAGAATGTCGAGGAATCGAGGTTCGTGAACGCGAACCTCACCACCGCGCCGGTAGCGACCGTGCCCGAATATATCTTCCGCACCGTCAGCACCGCCGAGGGCGCGGTGGCGGGCAATTTCTCCCAGGCGGAGTTCCTGAACAACACGATCCCGTCGGTGGTCACCAGCGATGCTTCGCTGGCCCTTACCCGGGTGAGCTACGCCAATTGGTGGCGTGGCGATTCGACCACGGGCCAGAAGCGCCTGACCTATACCGTGTTCGGCTATCCGACGGTGCTGACCGACATGCCGACCGCCGGCACGGTCAATTATTCCTCGCGCGTCGTCGGCCGGCTGGTCAGCGTCGCCGGTGGGGCCACGACGGTCTCGCGGGTTTCGGGCACCGTCACCAGCGCAGTGAATTTCGCGACCGGCCAGGTCGACCTGACGCTCACCCTCACCACGCTGCCTGCGGGCGGCGGCGCGGCGGTGCCCTATGCGACGCTCACCGCGCAGGGTGCGATCCCGGTCGGCCAGAACCAGTTCACCGGCAGCTTCACCAGCGGCAGCGCGCTGTCGGGCACGCTGGCGGGCGGCTTCTTCGGCTCGCAGGGCGAGAATATCGGCATCACCTTCGCGGCCGCCGGCACGAACGGCGGCGCCGAGCAGCGTCTGGTCGGCGAAGTGATCGGCAAGAAGTAACGCCTCCCTTTCGGGACGAGAGACGAGGGGCTCCGGGAAACCGGGGCCCTTTTTCTTTCAGTCCCGGAGCCGCAGCGCGACTTCGCTCATGAAGCGCGCATCGTCGCCCGCTGCCAGCCAGGGCGCCTCGGCCGCCACGGCGCCCAGCATGTCGCTCAGCGGCTCGATCTCGGCCTTGGCGTAATTGCCGAGCACATAGCCGGTGACGCGGTCCTTGTGCCCCGGATGGCCGATGCCCAGGCGCACGCGGCGGAAATCGGGGCCGATATGTGCGTCGGTCGAGCGCAGGCCGTTATGGCCCGCGGTGCCGCCGCCGGTCTTCACCTTGACCTTCATCGGGGCCAGATCGAGCTCGTCGTGGAAGACGGTGACGTCCGCCGGCGCCAGCTTGTAGAAATCCATCGCCGCGCGCACCGCGCGGCCGCTCTCGTTCATGAAGGTGCCGGGCTTGAGCAGCACGATCTTCTCGGTGCCGATCCGCCCCTCCTGCGTCCAGCCTTGGAACTGCTTCTTCGGCGCGGAGAAGCCATGCACCTCGGCAATGGCGTCCACCGCCATGAACCCGACATTGTGCCGGTGCATCGCATATTGCGGACCCGGATTGCCCAGGCCGACCCAGAGCTGCATCGCTTCACCCCAAAAAGAAAATCGCCCCCGCACCTAGGGCGCGGAGGCGATTTTTTGAACCGCGAAGTTCGAAGCGCGAATTACGCGGCTTCGCCCTCGGCGCCTTCGGTCTGCGTCTCGCCTTCGCTCGACTTGAGTGCCGACGGAGCGACCACGGTGGCGATGGTGAAGTCGCGATCGGTGATCGCGGGCGTCGCGCCCTTGGGCAGCGTCACCGCCGAGATGTGGATCGAATCGCCGACTTCGACGCCCTTGAGCGAGACCGTGACCTCGTCCGGGATGCTCGCCGCATCGACGACCAGCTCGAGCTCGTGGCGGACGATGTTGAGCACACCGCCGCGCTTGATGCCGGGGCTCAGCTCTTCGTCGGTGAACACGATCGGCACTTCGACATGGACGCTGGCATGCTCGGAGATGCGCAGGAAGTCGACATGGACCGGGCGATCGCTGACGGGATCGAACGCGACGTCCTTCGGCAGCGTGCGCTCGCCGTTGACCATCACAACCGAATTCATGAAGTGGCCGGTCATCAGCAGCTTCATGAGCTCGCGCTCGTTGACGTGGATGCTCGCGGGATCCTGCTTGTTGCCATAGATCACGGCGGGGACGCGGCCTTCACGACGAAGCAAACGGGAGGCTCCCTTGCCAACCTGTTCGCGCGTCTCGGCCGACAGCGTAAGCGTGTCGCTCATGTGTCGATTCCAATGCGTTTAAAGTTTAACGTTCACCGGCCAGGCCTCCAGGGATGACCCTGGCTCGGAGCGCGGGCGCATAGCGGAGAAGCGGCGAAAGGGCAAGGGCGCCGCTAGTAGCGCACCCGCTCCACCTTCAGCCCGCGCTTCGCCAGCTCCGCCTGCACGCTGTCGGTGCCCGCCAGATGCCCGGCGCCGACCGCGACGAACACGGTGCCGGGCTGCCGCATCCGCGCCGCGATCCAGTTCGCCCAGTTGCGGTTGCGCGTCACCAGCAGCGCCTGTTTCAGCTCGGGCGCGCGATCGAGATCGGCGTTGAGCAGCCGCGCCAGCGCATCGGCGTCGCCGGCGCTCCAGTCCTGCACCATCGTCTCGATCTCGGTGGCGGCATTGGGCAGGTCGTCGAGAGTCGTTTCCAGCAACTGGCGCTGGGCGGGCGCAGAGAGCCGGTCGAAATAGCCGAATTGCTGGCGCGCGGTCTCCAGCCCGACGATCGGCTTGCCCGCCGCCCTGGCCGCGGCGTTCAGCACCTGCTCGGCGCCGTCCTTGTCGTCATAGCCGAGCTGGCGGAGCGGCTGGACCGACAGCGTCATCGCCGCCAGCCAGGGCTCGGCATGATCGAGCGCATCGGGCGACATGCCTGCCTGGGGAAGCGCCGCGCGCAGCTTGGCGGCAAGGGCGGGGGGCAGTTGCTGCGGCAGAATGGGGCCGGATTTCGTCGTGCCCAGTTCGGCGACCAGCGCCTGCATCTGGTCCTCGGGCGGCATCACCAGCTCCAGCACCAGCGCGTCGCTGGCATCGAACGCCTTGCGCACCGCCTCGTCGAACCAGGTGAGGCCGGGCCGCATCATATGGACGGTGCCGAACAGGTAGATCGTGGTGTCGGCGTCGCGGACGACCCATAGCGCCGGATCGGCATCCCTGGCCTTGGGCTCGGGCGTGGCCTTGCAAGCGCCCAATAGCAGCAACAGGCCAAGCAGGAGCGCGCGGATCATGCCCCGCCTTGGAGCGCGTGGGACGACAGTGTCAACGCCGCGCCGGTTGACCCTCCCGGCACGCTGCGCCAAAGCGGCCGCGTTATATCCCCACCATGGGTAGCTAATCTTGTCCGAATCTCTCAGCTTCCAGCGCATGATCCTGAAGCTCCACGATTACTGGAGCGCGCGCGGCTGCCTGATCCTCCAGCCCTATGACATGCGCATGGGCGCGGGCACCTTCCACCCCGCCACGACGCTGCGCGCGCTCGGCCCGGATCCGTGGAACGCGGCGTTCGTCCAGCCCTGCCGCCGGCCCACGGACGGCCGCTATGGCGAGAATCCGAACCGGCTCCAGCATTATTACCAGTATCAGGTGATCCTGAAGCCGAGCCCGCCCGATCTCCAGGAACTCTATCTGGGCTCGCTGGCGGCGATCGGCGTGGATTTCACCCAGCATGACATCCGCTTCGTCGAGGACGATTGGGAGTCGCCCACGCTCGGTGCCTGGGGCCTGGGCTGGGAAGTCTGGTGCGACGGGATGGAGGTGACCCAGTTCACCTATTTCCAGCAGATGGGCGGCTATGACTGCAAGCCGGTGGCGGGCGAGCTGACCTATGGGCTCGAGCGGCTGGCGATGTACATCCAGAACAAGGACAGCGTGTACGACCTCGCCTTCAACGATGCGGGCGTCAGCTATGGCGACGTGTTCCTGGAGAATGAGCGCGAGATGTCGAAGTGGAACTTCGAGGTCGCCGATACCGATGCGCTGTTCGACCTGTTCAAAAAGGCTGCGGCCGAATGCGAGAACTGCCTGGCGGCGGGCCTGCCGATCCCGGCCTATGAGCAGGCGATCGAGGCGAGCCACATCTTCAACCTGCTCAATGCGCGCGGCGTGATCTCGGTGGCGGAGCGCCAGGCCTATATCGGCCGGGTGCGCGATCTGGCGAAGGGCAGCTGCGCGGCGTGGATGGAGAAGAACGGGTGGGCGGCGTGACCGACTTCCTCCTCGAACTCCGCTCCGAAGAAATCCCTGCGCGCATGCAGGAAAAGGCGCGGGAGGATCTTGCGCGGCTCTTCGTTGCCGAGCTGGACAAGGCCGGGCTGAAGGCCGCCGGAATCGTCACTTATGCGACGCCGCGTCGGCTTGCGCTGATCGCCAGGGGCCTGCCCGACCAGACAGCCGCCGTCTCCGAGGAGACCAAGGGGCCGCGCGTCGGCGCACCGCCGCAGGCGCTGGAAGGCTTCCTGCGCAAGACCGGACTGGCCGAGGACCAGCTTGTCGAGCGGGACGGCGTGCTGTTCGCCGTGGTCGACAAGCCCGGCCGGCCGACGGCGCAGGTGATCGCCGAGACAGTGCCCGCCGTGATCCGCGCCTTTCCCTGGCCCAAGTCGATGCGCTGGGGCGCGGGGTCGCTCTCCACCGAGAGCCAGCGTTGGGTGCGTCCGTTGCAGGGTATCGTCGCGATCCTGGGCGAGGACGTGGTCGAGTTCGAGGCCGCCGGGCTGCGCTCCGGTGCCGCCACCGTCGGGCATCGCTTCCATCATCCGGGCGCGATCACGATCGGCTCGGCCGCCGATTATGTCGAGAAGCTGCGCGCCTGCCATGTCGTGGTCGACGGGGCCGAACGGCGCGGCATCATCGCGCTGGGCGCCAAGATGGCCGCGCAGAAGGCCGGGCTGACGCTGGTCGAGGACGATGGGCTGCTGTTCGAGAATGCCGGGCTCACCGAATGGCCGGTGCCGCTGCTCGGGCGCTTCGATGCGGATTTCCTCCAGGTTCCGCCCGAAGTGATCCAGCTCACCGCGCGCGTGAACCAGAAATATTTCGTGTGTCGCGATGGGGCGGGGAAGCTGGCCAACGCATTCGTCTGCGTGGCGAATATCGATGCGGCGGACGGCGGCGGTAGAATCGTCGAAGGCAACCAGAAGGTGCTCGCGGCGCGGCTGAGCGATGCGCGCTTCTTCTACGAGACGGACCTGAAGGTGCCGCTCGCGGAAAACGCGAAGAAGCTCGAGAAGATCGTCTTCCACGAGAAGCTGGGGACGGTGGCGGACAAGGTGGAGCGCGTGGCGAAGCTCGCGCGCTGGCTGGTGGAAGAGGGGATCGTCACTTCTTCCCCCTCTCCCCTCCGGGGACAGGGGGAGTCATCCTCCAGCGCTCCGCTTGCCGAACTGCCCCTCTCCCAACCCTCTCCCCGGAGGGGAGAGGGCTTAGCCGACATGGCCGAGCGCGCCGCGCGACTCGCCAAGGCCGATCTCGTCACCGGCATGGTCGGCGAGTTCCCCGAGCTTCAGGGCCTGATGGGCGGCTATTACGCCGCCGCGCAGGGCGAGCCGGCCGAAGTCGCCGAGGCGATCCGCGATCATTACAAGCCGGTCGGGCAGGGCGATGATGTGCCTACCGCGCCGGTGACGGTGGCGGTGTCGCTGGCGGATAAGCTGGATTCAATCGTTGGGTTCTTCATCGAGGGAGAACAGCCCTCTGGATCACGTGATCCCTATGCGCTTCGCCGAGCAGCGTTGGGCATCATTCGCATCCTGTTGGAAAATGAGATTCGTTGTTCGCTTGGTGCAGTTGCTGACCGGAGCCTTCATTATCAACGCTGGCATACACTGGCGTCCGTACGCGGGAGTGATATTCCACCATTTCGTGATTATGGCGACGCCAATATTCATCTTGAGCAGGACGGTAATCAATTCACCGTGATGATAGGCGACAAGCCAATATACGGGCCAGTCACTGTCAGTAGCCCTGGCCTAGAACGCTTCGACCGCTTGATGAAAATTCATGGCGCGGCCGAACTCGTGGTTCCTTTCTTCGCCGACCGCCTCAAGGTCCAGCAGCGCGAGGCCGGCGTTCGCCACGACCTGATCGACGCGGTGTTCGCGCTCGGCGGCGAGGACGATCTCGTTCGCCTGCTCGCCCGGGTGAAGGCGCTCCAGGCCTTCGTCGCCACCGAGGAAGGGGCCAACCTGCTCGCCGGGTACAAGCGCGCCGCGAATATCCTGAAGAAGGAGAATTTCGTCCCCGGCGAAGTGGCCGACAACGAGATCTACGAAGCCGAGCCGGCCGAATCCGCGCTGGCCGAAGCGCTCGATGCCGCCGAGCCGAAGGCCGAGGCCGCCGTCGCGGCGGAGGATTTCGAAGGCGCCATGGCCGCGCTCGCCACGCTGCGCGGGCCGATCGACGCATTTTTCGATCAGGTCACCGTGAACGACGCCGACTCCTTCAAACGCGAGATGCGTTTGGGCCTGCTCGTGCGTATGCGTGACGCAGTGCACAAAGTGGCCGACTTCTCACGGATCGAGGGATAAAGCTGAGGACATTATCGGAAAGTAATCAGATAACTTTCCTCAAGTTTCTCAATAGTCTGATAAAAGAAACTTGCCTCCTGACAACGCAGTCAGCCATTTTTGTTTCTTCGCACCTGCGATAGGCGGTCCGTGCCGCCCTTGGTGGGGACGGTCAAAAGGGATCGGGAATGACGCAATACGTATATCGGTTCGGTGGCGGTGTTTCGGATGGCGGCGCGGGGGACAAGAATCTCCTTGGCGGCAAGGGCGCGAATCTCGACGGCATGGCCGGAATCGGTCTGCCGGTGCCCCCCGGCTTCACGATCAGCACGGTGATGTGCGCGGTCTATTATGACGAGGGCGAGCGCTTCCCCGAGAGCCTGACGGCCGAAGTCGCCAACGGCATCGCCCATATCGAGGGGATCACGGGCAAGAAGTTCGGCGACGCCGCCGATCCGCTGCTCGTCTCGGTCCGCAGCGGCGCGCGCGTCTCGATGCCGGGCATGATGGACACGGTGCTGAACCTCGGCCTGAACGACGATACCGTCGTCGGGCTGGCGGCGGTGAGCGGCGACGAGCGCTTCGCCTGGGACAGCTATCGCCGCTTCATCCAGATGTATTCGGACGTGGTGCTCGGGCTCGATCACGGCCGCTTCGAGGAAGCGCTGGAGATCGCCAAGGAGGACCGCGGCTTCACCCTCGATACCGAGCTTTCGGCCAAGGACTGGCAGGCGCTGGTCGCCGAGTACAAGGCGATCGTCCAGGAGCTGTGGAACAAGCCCTTCCCGCAGGACGTGCATGACCAGCTCTGGGGCGCGATAGGCGCGGTGTTCGGATCGTGGCAGTCCGAGCGCGCCAAGGTCTATCGCCGACTGAACGACATTCCCGGCGACTGGGGCACGGCGGTCAACGTGCAGGCGATGGTGTTCGGCAATATGGGCGACACCTCGGCGACGGGCGTGGCCTTCACCCGCGATCCGGCGACGGGCGAGGCCGCCTATTATGGCGAGTTCCTCATCAACGCGCAGGGCGAGGACGTCGTCGCCGGCATCCGCACGCCGCAGTACCTGACCCAAGCGGCACGGGAACGCGCCGGGGCCAAGCCGCTGTCGATGGAAGAGGCGATGCCCGAGGTGTACGCCCAGCTCGCGGCGGTCTTCGAGACGCTCGAAAAGCATTACCGCGACATGCAGGACATCGAGTTCACCGTCGAGCGCGGCAAGCTGTGGATGCTTCAGACCCGCTCGGGCAAGCGCACCGCCAAGGCCGCGCTCAAGATCGCAGTCGACATGGCGAGCGAGGGGCTGATCTCGCAGGAAGAAGCGATCCTGCGCGTCGATGCGTCGGCGCTCGACCAGCTTCTCCACCCGACGCTCGATCCCAAGGCGCCGCGCGACGTGCTGACCAAGGGGCTGCCGGCCTCGCCGGGCGCGGCATCGGGCGCGGCCGTGTTCGACAGCGACACGGCCGAGAAGCGCGCGGGCGCGGGCGAGGCGGTGATCCTGATCCGCGTCGAGACTTCGCCCGAGGATATCCACGGCATGCACGCGGCCAAGGGCATCCTGACGGCGCGCGGCGGCATGACCAGCCATGCGGCGGTCGTCGCGCGCGGCATGGGGCGGCCCTGTGTCTCCGGCGCGGGGACGCTCGCGATCAATGCGCGCGAGAAGATCATGCGGGTGGGCACGCGCGAGGTGCGCGAGGGCGATATCGTCACGATCGACGGCGCCACCGGCGAAGTGATGTTCGGCGAAGTGCCGACCGTGCAGCCCGAGCTGTCGGGCGATTTCGGCACGCTGATGGCCTGGGCGGACGCCAAGCGTCGCCTCAAGGTCCGCGCCAATGCCGAGACGCCGCTCGATTGCCGTACCGCGCGCGATTTCGGTGCCGAGGGCGTCGGGCTGTGCCGCACCGAGCATATGTTCTTCGATTCGGCGCGCATCACCGCGGTTCGCCAGATGATCCTCGCCGCCGATGAGGCGGGCCGCCGCGTCGCGCTGGAGAAGCTGCTGCCCGAGCAGCGCAGCGACTTCGTGCAGATCTTCGAGGTGATGGCGGGCCTGCCGGTGACGATCCGCCTGCTCGATCCGCCGCTGCACGAGTTCCTGCCGCACGAGGAGGCCGAGTTCGCCGAAGTGGCCGAGGCCGCGGGCATCGACGTGGAGACGCTCAAGCGCCGTGCGGCGGAGCTGCACGAGTTCAACCCGATGCTCGGCCATCGCGGGTGCCGCCTGGGCGTCACCTATCCCGAAATCTACGAGATCCAGGCGCGGGCGATCTTCGAGGCGGCGATCCTGGTCGCCGAGAAATCGGGCGCCGCGCCGATTCCTGAAGTGATGATCCCGCTGGTCGCCACGCGGCGCGAGTTGGAGCTGATGAAGATCGTCGTCGACAAGGCCGCCGAGGCCGTGTTCGCCGAGAAGGGCCGCCGGATCGAATATCTCGTCGGCACGATGATCGAGCTGCCCCGCGCGGCTCTGCGCGCGGGCGATATCGCCGAGGTCGGCGCGTTCTTCAGCTTCGGCACCAACGACCTGACCCAGACGACGCTCGGCGTCAGCCGCGACGATGCGGGGCGGTTCCTGACGACCTATGTCGAGAAGGGCATCTATCCCAAGGATCCGTTCGTCAGCCTCGACGTGGAAGGGGTGGGCGAGTTGATCGCGATCGCGGCGGAACGGGGACGTGCGACGCGCCCCGGCATCAAGCTCGGCATCTGCGGCGAGCATGGCGGCGATCCGGCCTCGATCGCCTTTTGCGAGGCTACCGGGCTCGATTACGTCTCGGCCTCGCCCTATCGCGTGCCGATCGCCCGGCTGGCGGCGGCGCAGGCCGCGCTCAGGAAAGGCTGAGCGCGGACCCTGTGGACATTACGGAGTGACAGGGGCGTAAAATATTACGGCAGCGAACCGTTTCCTCCATTCCTTCCTATAATCGGAGGGACTGAAGGGCGGGGCGATTATGCGCTCTCTTCCTGGTCGCGTGTGGATTTGCGTGGCGGATGGGGAGAGAGACATGTCGGCTGAGGATCTGAATACGCGCCTTGCGTTCGTGGGAATGGACAATGCGCAGCGCGCGACGCTCGCGCGGCTCGCCACCAGGCTGATGCCCAGGGTGCCGGCGGCGCTCGAACGGCTTTACGACAGGATCGCGCGCACCGAAGGCGTGCGGCATTTCTTTCGCGACGCCGCACATGTGCAGGGCGCGAAGGGCTTGCAGCAGGCGCATTGGCGGCGGCTGTGGGACGGCCGCTTCGACGACGACTATTATGCGAGCGTGCGCCGCATCGGCAGCGTCCATGCCCGGATCGGGCTGGAGCCGCGCTGGTATATCGGCGGCTACTCGATCGTGCTCGAAGCGCTGGTCCGCGAAGTGCTGGAGGGCGGCGGGAGCAGGTTCGGCGGGGTCAACCGCTCTGCCGCCGACGAGGTCGCGGCGCTGGTGAAGGCAGCGCTGCTCGATCTGGAACTCGCCGTCTCGGTCTATTTCGAGGAAGCGCAGGCGGAACGGGCGAAATCCATGGCCGCGCTGGAAAAACGCGAGGCCGAGCTCAACGCGCTGCTGGCCTCGATCGCTACCGCGACGGACAATATCCTCGCCGGATCGAGCGAGATATCCGAGGCATCGGAAAATCTGGCGCGCCGCACCGAAGCCAATGCCGCCAGCCTGGAGGAGACTTCGGCGGCGGTGAGCCAGATGGACGGCCGCCTGAAGGCGACGGCGGAATCGGCATCACGGACGGTGGAGCGGGCCGACGGCGCCATCGCCACGGTCTCGGGCGGCCGCGCGATCGCCGACGAGGCCGTACAGGCTATGGGTCGGGTCAGCGAGAGCGCCAAGGGCATCGACAGCGTGATCGAAGGGCTCGACAAGATCGCCTTCCAGACGCGGGTGCTGGCGATGAACGCGGCGGTCGAGGCTGGCCGTGCCGGTGAGGCGGGCCGCGGCTTCGCGGTCGTGGCGGATCTGGTGTCGGCGCTCGCGATGCGTGCCGAAGAGGAAGCCGGCCGCGCCCGTGACCAGCTCACCGCCACCCAGACCGACATCGTCGCCGCTGTCCAGATGGTCGAGAAGGTCGATGGCGCGCTGGTCAACATCTCCGGGGATGTCGGCGAGGTTCACAATCTGCTCGGCGAGATGGCGGCCGACAACCAGGCGCAATCGACCGCGATCAGCCAGATCAGTGCCGCGATCGGCACGATGGACCAGTCGACCCAGCAGAACGCCGCCATGGTCGAGCAGACCTCGGCCGCCGCGCGCAACCTGATGAACGAAGTCCGGCAGCTCGCCGAACAGGCGGCGGGCTTCTCGGGCGAAAAGCCCGCCATGCGGCCCGTCGAGGCACGACCTGCCCTGGCCGTCGCGACCTATCACTGATCGGGCGGGAACCGCTTCGCCCGTTCAGCCGAAGCGTCGGGCGTGCTCGTCGTCGTTTCCGCTCTGGAGCAGTGACGCCTGCTCGCGCCATTGCTCGTTGGCGATGGTGCCGCTCGGGATGCCGAGCCGCTTCTCCAGCGCGGCTTCCTCGTCGCCGGTCAGCGTCTCGATCTCGCGATAGGTCTTGATGCCGAGGTCGTTGAGCTGGCGTTCGCGTGGTCCATCAACGCCGCGGATGCGCGCGAGATTGTCGCGGCCCCAGCCGAACCAGCCGCGCCATGCCGGCTCGGCCGCCGCTACGCCGGTGGCCACGGGTGCTGGCCCGCGTAGCCGGTCGCGCTCGGCTTCCAGCTCGCGGATGCGGCTGTTGGCGTCCTTCAGCGCCGCGTCCGCCCGGCTGCGTGCGACCTGTTCGTCCTGATAGCGTGTTCGCCAGCGCTTTCCGCCCGAGGCGCTTGCGAGCCCGAAGGCCCATCCCGCGATCAGCGTGAGAAGCAGCGCGACGATCTGGGTCGGTGTGGTGAACGGCAGGTCGTGCATCGGTTCGCCCTCTCCATGTCCTCGCGAAGGCTATCGCGCGTTACTGCGCGACGCCATCGGAATGATGCAGGAGCGTTTCGAGGGCCGCCAAGGTTCCGGCGGGCGGCTTGACCCTATCGGTTGATGAAGGAGTCGTTGATCGAGCAGGCGGCCGGGCCGAGGATGATGATGAACAGCACCGGCAGAATGAACAGGATCAGCGGGATCGTCATGATCGCCGGCAGGCGCGCGGCCTTTTCCTCGGCGCGCATCATGCGCTCGTTGCGGAACTCGGCCGAAAGCACGCGCAGCGCCGAGGCGAGCGGGGTGCCGTATTTCTCGGTCTGGATCATCGTGGTGACGACGCCGCGGACCGCCTCCAGATCGATGCGCGTGGCGAGATTCTCGAACGCCTGGCGGCGGTCGGTCAGGAAGCCCAGCTCGATCGCGGTCAGCGAGAATTCCTCGCCCAGCTCGGGATAGGCCTTGCCCAGCTCCTTGGAGACGCGCGCGAAGGCGGCATCGACGGTCAGGCCCGCCTCGGCGCAGATCACCAGCAGGTCGAGCGCGTCGGGCAGGCCCTTGCGGATTGCGTGGCTGCGCTTGGTGATCTTGTTCTTGAGATAGAGATCGGGGAATTTGTAGGCGAGGATGAAGGCGCCCGCGACCAGGCCATAGGCCTTCATCGGCGACCAGTCGGCGAACATCTCGGTACCGTAGACCATGTAGAGCACCGGCCCGCCGACCACGATCGGCAGGACCAGCCGGCCGAAGATCACCGCGACCGCCCATTCCTTGCGGCGGATGCCGGCCTGGAGCAGCTTGGTCTGCGCCTGCTGGAGCTGGCTGTCCTGGAGCACCTTCAGCGAGGACAGGAAGTTGCGGATGCGGTCGGTCGTCTCGCTGCGCTGGACCAGCTTGGCGCGGCGCTTCGAGGTGGAGGCGGTGATGCCGGCCTTCAATTGCTCGCGGCGCTCGTTCAGCGCCTTGACGCGCTTGGCCATCGGATCGCGCACCGTCGTCGCGGCATAGATGGCGACGAGCACGGCGAAGGCGGCGACGGCGGCGAGCAACGTCGCCACCCACATCACATCGACGCCAAGGACCGTCGGGCCGGTAGGAGGTGCCATCATCGCATCAGATCTCGAAATTGACCATCTTGGCCATGATGAAGGCGCCCAGGCCCATCCAGATCAGGCCGCCGCCGCCGGCGACCATCAGCCGCTCGTCGACGAAGAAGTTCAGCATATATCTGTTGTTGATGAACCAGATCAGCCCGAACACGATGAAGGGCAATGCGCCGACGATCAGCGCGGAAGCCTTGGATTCCGAGGACATCGCCTTGATCTTGAGCTTCATCTGGCTGCGCTTGCGCAGCACATCGGCCAGGTTGGCGAGCGTTTCGGCCAGATTGCCGCCGGTCTCGCGCTGGATCGCGATGGTGATGGTGAAGAACTGGAATTCGGGGGTGCCGAGCCTGTCCGCGGTTTCCTGAAGCGCGGCGTCGAGCGTGCGGCCGATCTTCATCTTGTCGGACACCGCGCGGAATTCCTCGCCCACCGGGCCGTCGACCTCGGAGCCGACGACGCTCATCGTCTCGGTGATCGGCAGGCCCGAGCGCAGGCCGCGCACGAGCAGCTCGATCGCGTCGGGGAACTTGGCGGTGAACCTGGCGATGCGGCGCTTGATGAAGAAGCCGACCACGAAATGCGGCAGCCCCAGGCCGATGGCGAGCCCCAGGAACAGCGCCAGCCAGATCGGGGCGCCTTCGAACAGCAGCAGCCCTGCCGGGACCAATATCAGCCCCAGCGTCGCCAGGGCATATTGGCTGAGCGTCCAGGGCTGGCCGGTCATGTGCAGCCGCTTCTGGAGCAGCGCGGGATTGGGCAGGAAGCGCGATGCGGTCGCGTCCATGTTGGTCTGGCGCGCGGCCGAGACGCGACGAAGCTGCGCCTCCATCGCATTGGTGCCCGCGGCGCTTACGACATGGCGTTCGCGCAGCTTGGTGAGGCGGCGCGCGCCGGCGCGCTCCGCCGAGGGACCGGAGAAGGCCAGCACCATCAGCGCGAACACCAGGAAGGCGCCGCCGCCAAGCATCACTACCGGCATCAATTCCACGCCCGATATGCCTCCAGTTCAGCCCCTCCCCGAATAGGGAAGGGACGAAAGTTACTTCTTCGCCTTTTTGGGCATCTTGTCCTTGAAGCCGCTCAGCTTGCTCAGCAGCGAAGCGCCCCGCGTGTTTGCCTTGGCCCGTTCGGCCTTGTCGTCATGCTCGCCCGAATCGGTGATCGCGGTGATCCGCGTCGCCAGCTCGCCGATCGGCGCCAGCGCCTTGGTGCCCTTGCCGGCCTCCGCCAGCGGCTTGCCGAGCTTGGCGGCCTGCATCGCGGTCTTGGGATCATAGGGGATCAGCACGTCGATCTTGCGCTCGATCGAGCCTTCGAAATCCTTGCGGCTGATCTCGAGCAGCGCGGCCTGCGGCACCTTGTTGGCGACCACGATCACCTGGGTCTGCGGTGCGTTCGACTTGAACCAGCTGAGGATGCGGATCGCGTCGCGGGCCGAGGCGAGCGTCAGCTCGGTCACCAGCACGGCGACTTGGATGTCGGTGATGAGGTGCGGGTGATTGACCAGCATGCCGCGCGGCAGATCGACCACGGTACATTCGAAGGCGCTGCGCATCTCTTCCTGGAGCTGGTAGAAGGCCGCGCCGTCGCTGATGACCGGCGAATTGATCGGCGCCTCGGCGGAAAGCACCGCCAGGCGTTCGGATGCCTTCACCATCGCGCGTTCGATGAACAGGCCGTCGATGCGGCTGGGATTCTCGATCGCGTCGGTCAGGCCGCGGCCCGGCTCGAGGTCGAGCGCCAGTGCGCCGGTGCCGAAATGGATGTCGAGATCGAGCAGCGCGGTGGTGCGCGTGTGCTTGTCGCTCAGCAGCCAGGCGAGCGAGGTCGCGATCGTCGATGCGCCGGCGCCGCCGCGTGTACCGATCACCGCCACCGCGCAATGCGGGCGCTCGCTGCCCGGCTCGGCGAGCTTGGGCGCGGTCAGCGCCGCCTGCGCCTGGGCGAAGGTATCGCGCAGCGCATCGGCATTGAGCGGCTTGAGCAGGTAATCGTGGATGCCGCTGGCGAGCAGGTCGCGATAGAGGCGCACATCGTTGACCTGGCCCGATGCGATCACGATCGTGCCGGGCTCGCAGACTTCGGCCAGCGCGTTGATGTCGTTGAGCGGATCGCCCGATTCGGAGAGGTCGACGAACAGGATGTTCGGGCTCGCCGAGACCGACAGCGTCTGCACGGCGTTGCGCAGGCCGCCCTTGTTGACCTTTTCGGGCGACCAGCCGAGCTCGACCGCGATCGGGCGCAGCGTTTCCGCCGTCGCCTCGTCGCAGACGAATGCGGTGAAGGGTTCGCGATGCGCAGTGCGGCCGGGATTGAAGGGCATGTTCACTTCTGGGTGCCTCCCGCCGAATCCGATTTGACCGTGGTGCCGCCGGAGCCGGAAGGCGCCGCCGCACGGAAGGCGCCGATCGCCTTGGCGGAAGTGGCCGGATCGGCGGTGGGCGATCCGGGGGCGCCACGCACCAGATCGGCCGGATCGGCGACCATCGCGGCAAGATTGCCGTTGGTGGCGCAGCCGAAATTGGAGCTGGTGCTCGCATCGGCGGTGAACTCCGCCGGGTGCGAATAATCGGGGCAGCCCGGCACGCTTGCGCTCATCCGGGTGACGACCACGCGGATCGTTCCCGGCGCGATCTGGCCGGCAGTCGCCGGCGCGCGATCGGCGAGCATCAGGCCATAATGGCCCGCCTCGGCCGCGATCTCGCTGCGACCGGTGGCGCCGTCGGCGCCGTCGTCGATCGCGATGCGATCACCGTAGCGCAGGTTCATCGCCGCCATCCAGCCGGCAAGCCGCTGGTTCTCGCCCGGCGCCAGATCGCTGCCCGCGGTCTGGAGGTCGAGCACATAGTCGCTACGCTGCACGACCGGCTGATGGATCGAATCGATCCCGCCATTATAGGTGCCGCAACCCGCAAGAAGCAGCGCCGGGGCAAGCAGCAGGATAGTGGAGCGCGGGAACACGGGCGGTCTCCTAAACATGGTCGGCGATCAGAAGCTGAAGCCGGGGGCCGCCGCGGCGCCGCCCTTCTTCTGCTTGCGGTTGCTGTTCTGGGCGGGCGCCGCATTGGCCGGCTGGCCCTGCGGCGTCACCGGCACGGGAGCGACGGCGCCGATCGAGGGCTGGCCGCTGTCCGGCGCCATGGCCGGCTTGGGGCGGTCGCCGCCGGTGGTGCCGCCACTGACCTGGCCGAGCAGGATCCGATTGAAGTCGTTCGGCGCCTTGTAGCCGTCGGTCGGCAGGACGATCTGGTTCGCATTGACGGGCCGGACCAGATAGGGCGTGATGACGATCACCAATTCGGTCTCGTTGCGCTGGAAGCCGTTCGAACGGAACAGTGCGCCCAGGATCGGCACGTCGCCCAGGCCCGGCGTCTTCGCGATCGAGTTGTTGTTGCTGTTCTGCAGCAGGCCGCCGATCACCATGCTCTCGCCCGAACCCAGCTCGACCGTGGTCTCGCTGCGGCGGGTGGTGAGCGCGGGAATGGTCACGCCGTTGAGCTGGACTGCGCCGGCCGAGGAAAGCTCCGAGACTTCGGGGCGCACGTGCAGCGAGATGCGGCCATCGGCCAGCACCGTGGGGGTGAAGGCCAGGCTCACGCCATATTGCTTGAACTCGACCGTGGTCGTGCCCAGTCCCTGCGCCACGGGGATCGGAATCTCGCCGCCGGCAAGGAAATTGGCGGTTTCGCCCGAAAGCGCGGTCAGGTTCGGATTGGCGAGCGTCGTCACCTGGCCGATCGTCTCGCCAAGGTCGATCGCCGAGAGGATGTCGAGGCCGAGCAGCCGGCCGGCGAGACCGATCGTGCTGTTGTCGGAGCCCTTGGTGATGTCGGCGATGGTGGTCGCCCGCGGGTTCACGAACTTGCCGGTCGCGGGATCATAGGGACCGGTGATACTTCCGCCGCCCGGAACGGGCAGGGTCGCGGTCGGATACTGGGCCAGATCGCCCGTGGTGAAGCCGCCCGGATTGCGGCCCTGGGCAAGGCCGAAATTGAAGCCGCCGGTGCTGTCCTTCGTGGCCAGGTTCACGCCGATATTCTTGACGAAGCTGCGGCTCACCTCGGCGAACTTGACCTGCAGGTTCACCTGCAGCGGCGTCGCCATGCGCAGGCGGTTGACCACGCCGATCTTGAGCTGGGCACTGGCATCGCTGACGTTGACGCCGGGGTTGAGCAGCGCCGTCACCAGGCGCTGGGCCTGCTCGCTGTCCTGCGGCGACTTTACCGTGCCGTTGAGCACCGCGAGCTGCCCCACGGTCGCGACGGTGATGTCGGTATCGGGCATCGCCGCGCGCAGCATCTGATCGATCGAGCTGAGATTCTGGCTGACCTGAACCTTGGTCGAGTAGATCACCGCGCCGCTCGCGCTGGTCGCGAACACCGTCGCCTCGCCGAACGCCTTGCCATAGAGATGGATCTGGCGGGCATTGGCGACATAGACGTCGGCCGCGGCCGGATTGGACGTCCAGACATTGGCAGCATTGACGGGCAGGTTGATTAGCTCACCCTCGCCGATCGACAGGCGCACCTCGGCGGTCGGCCGCTGGGAGCCCGCCGGGAGCATGGCGACGCGGGCGATCGGCCGGGCGTCCTGGTTGGCGCGCGGGGTACGGCTCTGGGCAAAGGCGGAGCCCGGCATGCCGAGCGCCAACGCCGTCGATACGGTCGCCCCCAGCGACGTTCGGGCGAGCTTCCTGATGGTCATCTCAATTCTTCCCCCCAACGGCGACGACGCTCGCGTCGCTGCCGCGCACGATCCGCACGGTCGGCCCCTGCGGCACTGCCACCGCCCCCGGATAGGATTGGCCGTTCGGCGCCTGCTGCGTCGCCGCGTGATCCTCGGCCGGCTTGCCGGGCACGGTGCGGCGCTGGAAGCGCGACACGTCGGCGCCGGTGGCGAATGTCGGCGCCCCTTCCGAAGGCCGCGCCGATGCGCGGGCCAGCATCGCCTTCTCGGCCTTGGCATCGCCATTTGCCGGCACGTCGACTTCGCCGCTGGCGATCGCTTCCTCGAGCTCGCCCTGATTGTCGGCGATCGAGCGCAGCGACAGCGACAGGCTGCCGACGGTCTGCGCGACCGCGATCTTCTCGGCGATCTTGGGTGTCGCCTCGACGGTGACGGTCGAATAGGTGTTGACGATGGTGTTGCCCTTGTCGTCGGTATTCTTGTCGGTGCGCTGGTCGGTCGCGAGCACGCGCAGGTTGCGCAGGATCGTCTCCGAAGCCTTGAGCGGCGGGCCGTCGCCGCCGCCGGAGACCGACTGGGTCAGCACCAGGTCCACCCGGTCGCCCGGGAAGACGAAGCCGGCGACCGCGCTCTGGGCGGAAACGGGAACCGTGACGGCGCGCATGCCGGGGCCGAGCGCCGCGGCCAGGAAGCCGCGATCGCCGGGCTTGACCAGCCCGCCCTGGGTCAGCGGCTGGCCCGCCGAAACCGCGAAACGGACGACCACGCCCTGAAGCTTGGCCGGATCGGCCTCGCCCTTCACATAATAGGCGCCCTCGACCAGTTCCTTCGGCCAGGGGCGGAATTCCATCGACGTCGCATCCAGGATCGTGCCGACCGGCAGCGCGCGCTTGGCGACCAGCACCTCGGTCGTGTTCTGGGGCGAGGCCGCCGTCGGCGCCGCGCCGGCGACCGGCGTGGGCGTGCCGAGCAACAGGCTGCGCGCCATGAACGCGGTGACCGCCGCGACGATCAGCGCGCCGACAAGTAGAATGAGCTTGCGTGCATCCATTTCGCTTCAAGCCTTCTCGAAAAATCCCTGGCCGGCCCTGGTTGCGCCGCCGTTAATCATCACCCGAACTGGTTAAGAAGTGGTTCGCGAAGAACCAGCAGCCCGGCGATCGCGATCGCCACGCCGTAGGGAACCTCGGGCAGGATCCCCCGACGCCGGGCGGAGCCCAGCATGAGCAGCAGCAACAGGGCGATGCCGCACAGCAGCGCCAGGATCGTCAGCAGCCACAGTACCGGCTCGCCGCGCAGCCACAGGAGCGTGCCCGGCTGCGCCAGCGCGACGCCGGCGGCGGCGAGCGCGAGCAGGACGGCGATCGCCCCCTTGCCGGGCCGGGGCATGCCATGGCCGCGGCGCACCCATTGCTCGGCGACCATCAGCAGTGTGAGCCCGCCGCCGACCAGCGCCATCGTCATCATCATCGAAACGAGCGGAGTCACCGGCAGCCACAGCGCCAGTGCGCCGATCAGCTTGACGTCGCCGCCGCCCATCTGGCCGATCGCGAAGGCGCCGGCGAAGAAGGCGAAGACGATCGCCGCGATGCCGAACTGGATCGCCATGTCCGGCCACAGCGCCAGGCCGTTCGCCCACCACCAGAGCGGGGCGAGCAGGGCGATGGCGATGTTCTTCCAATTGGCGATCTCGCGGGAACGCGCATCCTCTATCCCGGCCGAGACTAGGAGCAGCGCCAGCGCGCCGAGCAGGAAAGTTGCTGTAAAGTCCCCCATTTCAGGCAAATGCCTAGACGGGATGGCTTATCAAAACGTAACCAGTCCCCATGGCAATTTCCGCAGTCGATCGCCGTGCCTTGCCTCCGGGCTCCGAGATCCATCGCTGGCCCGCTCCGGACGGATGGGCGCTGCGCGCCTTCACCTGGCCTGCCGATATCGATGAACCGCGCGGATCGATCCTGTTCCAGGGCGGCCGCGGCGACATATTCGAGAAATATCTGGAGAGTTTCGCCCATTGGCATGATGCGGGATGGACGATCACGTCGTTCGACTGGCGCGGCCAGGGCGGATCGGGCCGGCTCACGTCGGCCGCCAATTGCGGCGATATCGAGAGCTTCGACCAGTTCATCGGCGATTTCAAAGCCTTCCATGCCGAATGGATCGCCGGTACGCCGGGGCCGCATGTCGTGATGGGCCATTCGATGGGCGGCCATCTGGTGCTGCGCGCGCTGGTCGAGGGCACGATCCGGCCCGATGCCGCGGTGGTGATCGCGCCGATGCTGGGGGTGAAGAGCCCGTTCGGCCGCTTCGCCGAGCGCGCGGCGCGCATCCTGGGCAATATCGGCAACCCCGCGCGCCGTGCCTGGAAGGGCAACGAGAAGCCCTATACCACCGAGACGCGATCGAACCTGCTCACCCATGATCCCGATCGCTATGCGGACGAGATCTGGTGGCAGCAGCACGATCCCGCGATCCTCACCGGCCCGCCGAGCTGGCGCTGGGTGATCGAAGCGTTCAAGTCGATGCGCGAGCTGGAGGCGAATCCGCAGCTCGAATCGATGCCGGTCCCGGTGCTGATGCTGGTCGCGCGGGCCGATGCGCTGGTCGATGCGCGCGTGGCGCTGCGCATCGGCCCCAGGCTGCCCGATGCCCGCATCGTCACCTTCGGCGACGAGAGCGCGCACGAGATATTGCGCGAGGCCGATCCCGTGCGCGACCGCGCGCTGGGCGAGATCGACAAGTTCCTGGCCGAGAGAGCCGCGAAACGTTGAGCCGCTACGATATCGCCATCATCGGCGCCGGCATCGCGGGCGCCAGCCTTGCCGCCGAGCTCGCCCCGCATGCGCGCGTGCTGATCCTGGAGGGCGAGGACAGGCCCGGCTATCATTCCACCGGCCGCTCCGCCGCCTTCTGGTCCGAAACCTATGGCGGGCCGGACATCCAGCCGCTCACCACCGCCTCGGGGCCGGCGCTGCGCGAAGGCGGCTTCCTCGATCCGCTGAGCTCGCTCCATATCGGGCGGGCGCAGGACGCGGCGGAGATCGATGCGTTTCTGGCCGAATTCGACGGCAGCGGCGTGGAGCTGCGCACGGTCGATCCGCGCGAGATGGTGCCGGGCCTGCGCTCCGAATGGAGCCTGGGCGTCCATGAGCCGAGCTGCGAATATATCGACGTCGCCGGACTCCACGCCGCCTTCCTCGCCACCGCCCGGCGGGCCGGGGCCGAGCTGGTTCTTTCCGCCGCGCTCGAATCCACCGAACGGGCCGGCACTTGGCGGCTGGCGACCCGCGCCGGGTATTTCGAGGCGGACGTGCTGGTCGATGCCGCCGGTGCGTGGGCCGATCCGGTCGCGGCGATGGCGGGAGCGCGGCCGCTGGGCATCCAGCCCTATCGCCGGACCATGGCGCAGCTCCGCACCGATCCTGCGCCGCCCGAGGGCTGTCCGCTGGTCGCGCATATCGGGGGCAGCTTCTACTTCAAGCCCGAGGCTGGAGGGCGGCTGTGGCTCAGCCCGCATGACGAGATCGCCAGCGATCCCTGCGATGCCCAGCCCGAGGAGATCGATATCGCCATCGCGATCGACCGGTTCGAGCATGCCGTGGATTGGCGCATCCAGGCGCTGGAGCACAAATGGGCGGGCCTGCGCAGCTTCGCGCCCGATCGGCGCCCCGTCTACGGCTTTGACGAGCGCGTTCCCGGCTTCTTCTGGTGCGCGGGGCAGGGCGGCTTCGGCATCCAGACCGCGCCCGCCGCGGCCCGCCTGGCGGCGGCGCTCCTGCTCGGCCGCGCGCTCGACGCAAGCGTCGCGCATATCGACGCTGACCGCTATTCGCCTGCCCGTTTCTAACCTATGTTACTCTTCCTCTAGTCAGGAGAGTCGTATGGCGCACAAGTTCTTGATCGAGCAGAACAAGGCTGGCGAGTATGTCGCCAAGTTCAAGTACAATGCCGAGGTGATCTTCTGGACCGAAGGCTATACGTCCAAGGCTTCCGCGAAGAACGCGATCGAGTCGATCCTCAAGAATGGCCCCGGCGCGCCCGTCGAGGAGGATTGAGGCCGGCCCGCCGCCTGCGCACGCGTTGCGAATGGGCGGCGGCCTTCACCAGTTGAACATCGTCCCGTCCTCGAGCCGGTTCACCGGCAGATAGGCGCGGCTATATTCGTATTTGGCGGCCAGCGTCTCGTCGATGTCGACGCCCAGCCCCGGCGCGTCGCCCGGGTGCATCAGCCCCTGATCGAAGCGATAGGCGTGGGGGAAGACGGCGTCGGTCTCCTCGGTGTGAACCATATATTCCTGGATGCCGAAATTGGGCACCGACAGGCCGAAATGCAGCGCCGCCGCCATCGTCACCGGCGAGAGATCGGTCGCGCCGTGGCAGCCGGTGCGGACCTGATAGAGGTCCGCCAGCGCGGCGATGCGGCGCAGATGGGTGATGCCGCCGGCATGGACCACGGTGGCGCGGATATAGTCGATCAACTGCTCCTCGATGAGCTGCTTCGCATCCCAGATCGAATTGAAGATCTCGCCCACCGCCAGCGGCGTGGTGGTGTGCTGGCGGATCAGGCGGAACGCTTCCTGGTTCTCGGCCGGAGTCGCGTCTTCCAGCCAGAACAGGCGATAGGGCTCCAGATCCTTGCCCAGCCGCCCGGCCTCGATCGGTGTCAGCCGGTGATGCACGTCGTGGAGCAGATGGATGTCCCACCCCAGCGCATCCCGCCCGCGCTGGAACAGCTCGGGCACCAGGCGCATGTATTTCGAGGTGGACCAGAAGGATTCCTCGGGCAGCGATCCCTTGGCCGGCTCGTAATAGAAGCGCTCGCCCGAGACCCCATAGGTGGATTTCAGCCCCGGCACGCCCGATTGCAGCCGGACGGCCTTGTAGCCCTTTTCCAGATATTCCTGGGCGCGCTCGATCGTCTCGGACACGTCCGATCCATTGGCATGACCATAGACCATGCAGCCGTCGCGACTGGCGCCGCCGAGAAGCTGGTAGACGGGGAGCCCCGCGACCTTGCCCTTGATGTCCCACAGCGCCATGTCGATCGCGGCGATCGCGGACATGGTCACGGGGCCGCGGCGCCAGTACGCGCCCTTGTAGAGATATTGCCAGATATCCTCGATCCGGTGCGCGTCGCGGCCGATCAGCACGGGGGCGACATGATCGGTGAGGTAGCTCGCCACCGCCAGCTCGCGGCCGTTCAGCGTCGCGTCGCCGATGCCGTAAATGCCTTCGTCGGTCTCGATCTTGACGGTCACGAAGTTGCGGCCGGGGCGCGTGACGATCACGCGGACGGAAGTGATGCGAGGCAAAGGCTGGTCCCCTGGAGTGGTCAGGCCAATATCCCCTTTCCCAAGCGAGCGTGTCAACCTATGATCCGGCGTGAACAGGACAGTCATGAAGATCACCGGGAACAAACTCTATCAGCGGGTGGCCGCCTCGATCGCCGACGGGATCGAGGCCGGGCGCTGGTCGCCGGGCTCGCGCCTGCCGGGCGAGCGCGACCTGGCCGAGGAATATAAGGTCAGCCGCCCCACCATCCGCGAGGCGATGATCGCGCTCGAGATGCGGGGCTGGATCGAGGCGCGGCACGGCTCGGGCCTCTATGTGACCAAGCGCGATCATGGCAGCGGGCGGCGCGAGGATGCGCTCAACTTCGATGTCGGCGCCTTCGACCTGACCGAGGCGCGGATCCTGTTCGAGGGCGAGGCGGTGGCGCTCGCCGCGGTCTCGATCACCGACGAGCAGCTTGCGGAACTGGACGGCCTTCTTGCCGAAATGGCGGCGAACGAGCCCGACGAGCCGGCGTTGCTCGACGCGGACCATCGCTTCCACCTCGCGATCGCCAATGCGACCGGCAATGCCGCGATCCGTAGCGTCGTCGAATATCTCTGGGAATTGCGCACCAAATCGCCGCTCTGCGCCAACATGTTCGCCCGTGCCCAGCGCGGCGGGGTGACGCCCCGCGTCGAGGAGCATCGTCCGATCGTCGAGGCGCTGCGGTCGCGCGATCCGAATGCGGCGCGCAACGCGATGCGGCTGCATCTGCGCGGGGTGGTCGACGATCTGCTGGAGGCCACCGAGCTGGAAGTGATGGAGCGCGCCCGCAGCGCGCTCACCGCCCAGCGCGACAGCGTCACCCGGCGCCTCAAGATAGGATCGGCTTGACACCGGTAGCCATGTGACTGAAATTGGCCTGACCAAAAGGAGAGGCCAATTGCATACCCCCTTGCCCGTGCGCGCATTCTGCGCCGGCGTCTGTCTTGCCGCCTTTGGCACCCCCGCCTTCGCCCAGTCGGCTGTGCCGGCGCCGCACGGCCCGGCCTATGCCCAGGCGCCGGCGATGGATGCTACCGTCACCGGCCGGCTGCTCCCGCAGCTCGAGGCGCTGCTCCATCAGCTTCTCCGCGAGAAGCGCGGCCTGACGATCGACGGCGTGCCGGTGTTCGACAGCGGCGACAAGTTCCTGCCGGGCAAGATCGCCTCGGGCCTCTCCTATCTGCTGCTCGCCATGCCGCGCGGCGATCCGCGCCTTCCCGAATATCTCGCCGCCTATCGCGACATCGCCGATCTGACCGTGGGCGAACATAATGATAGCTGGGGAATCTATTATTATATCTCTGCGCTCCACGCGCTGAAGCAGGCCGGGTTGCTCGACCAGGCCGTGCGCCCGGAGACGCTCGCGGCGCTGCGCGAGAGGCTCGACTGGCGCCGCTTCGTCGATGCGAAGACGCTCAAGCTCATCGATTTGCCCAACAATTATTACGGCGTGGCGTTCAGCGTGGCGCGGCTGCGCTACCTTCTCGGCTGGGAGGATGCGGCGGCCAGCGAGGCTCTGCTCAAGCGGATGCTCGATCATTACGGCACCTATTCGGGCGTCTACGGCTTTGCCGACGAGACCGATGGGGATGGGCGGTTCGATCGTTATTCGGTGTTGCTGATCGGCGAGATCGCCCAGCGTTTCATCGAGACCGGCATGGAGGCGACGCCGCAGGTCAAGGCGTGGCTGCGCAAGTCGGCCGAGCTGATGCTGCTACGCGCGAGCCTGACCGGCGAGGGCTGGGAATATGGCCGCAGCATCGGCGCCTATGGCGAGACCGCGTTCCTCGAAGTGCTGACCGCGGCGGCGAAGCTGGGGGTGCTCAGTCCGCAGGAGCGCGACATGGCCTATGCGCTCTCCTCGCGCATCGCGGCGCGCTATGCCGATTTCTGGCTGGATCCACAGACCGGCTCGGTCAATCTGTGGGACGATGGCCGGCGCACCGATGCCTATCGAGGCAAGCATCGGATATTGGGTGAGAATCTCAGCCTCGCCCGGCAGTATATCTATACGAACGCGATCTGGAACGAACTGGGCTATCGCAGGCGCGCGGCTTCGGCCGGTTATGCCGCATGGCTGGGCACGCTGCCGCCGGTGACGCTCACCTGGTTTGCCCGCGGCGCGCATGACCGCGCGCTGCTTACGATCCGCGACGGCGCGCATGTCATCGGCCTGCCGCTCCTCAACGGCGGCGACGGCCAGCATATGAACAATCCCTATTTCCCCGTGCCTTACGCGGCGGGGATGCTCTCGGGATCGGCGGACGCGACCTATCCGCATCTGGTGCCGCGCTTCACGCTGGCGGACGGCAGCGTGCTGATGCCGCTAGCCTGGTTTCGCGACGTGAAGCTGGTCCGGCAGGGCAAGCGGACGATCCTGACCTATCGGCTCGACGCGATGGACCGGATGGGCGGTAAGGATTCGGTGGCCGACAAGCGGGTGGCGGTGGAGACGCGCTATGAATTCACGCCCGGCGGGATCGTGCGCACCGATCGCTATCGGGCGGCCAAGCCGCTCGATATTCGTGCGATCGACATGGAATTCGCCAGCTTTTCCGGCCAGCCGGTGGTGCAAGGCGGGGATATTCGATTCGGCCAGGGGGAAGTGACCGGCTTCTCCGCCCAGGGGCTCGATCGGTGCGAGGCGCGCCCCGCGTCCGGCGCGCCCTATCAGGCGCCGAGCGGGCCGTTCGCGACTCGTATCGCCTGCCACAGCGGCGCGCTGCGGCTGGACAAGCCGCTGATTCTCGGCTGGACGATCCGCTATAAATAGCGGGTGCGGCTTCGCGCAGATTGTTCAGGTCAATTGGGTTGACACCGGTGACAAAGTGGCCTTACCAAAGCGTAAGACCCGAACACGGGCACGCCAAAAATACCGGGAGGGGAGAAACTATGTCCGGAATCGCTATTTCCACGTTCGGCCGCGCCGCAGTGCGGGTCGCGCTGCTCGCATCCGCTTGCGCCGCCTTGCCGGCCTTTGCCCAGACGGCCGATCCGGCCCAGGCCGATCCCACGCAGAGCGTCGAAGCCGAGGAGAGCGCCGAGGCTGCCCAGGGGATCGTCGTCACCGGCGCCCGCGCCGAGCAGCGCAGCTCGATCGACGTCAAGCGCAACGCCGCCGTGATCCTGGACGGCATCGTCAACGACGAGATCGGCGCGCTGCCCGACAACAGCGTGGGCGACACGCTGGAGCGCATTACCGGCGTCTCGGCGGATCGCTTCAAGGGCAATGCCAACGAGCTTTCGATCCGCGGCCTTGGGCCGACCTTGAGCTTTTCCGAATTCAACGGCCGCGAAGTCTCGACCGCCGGGCCGGACCGTTCGGTGGCGTTCCAGCAATTCCCGTCCGAGCTCGTCAACGGCGTGATCGTCTACAAGTCGCAACAGGCGGACTTCCTGGAGGGCGGCATTGGCGGCGTGATCGAACTCAGGTCGCTGAAGCCGCTCGATTACGGCAAGCGCCGCATCCAGGGCGAGTTCCGCGGCTCCTATCTGCCCAAGGACGACGACATCGTCGGCCGGGACGGGCTCGGCTATCGCGCCAACCTGTCCTATGTCGATCAGTTCCACACCGGCATCGGCGATATCGGCATCTCGATCGGCGTGCAGCGCCAGGACGTCGCCGCGCCCGAGGATTATTACAATGGCAATTCGGCCTATGTGCCGTGCAACACCGCGGCGCTGAATCCCGGCGCCGCCACCACCAACTGCGTCCAGGGCTCCACGCCCCGCGCCGGCGAGACGCTCGGCGGTACCTATTACGCCACCCAGTCGCGCAGCTTCCGCCAGCAGCGCACCCGCGAGCTGCGCAATGCGGTGATCGGCGCGCTCCAGTGGAAGCCGACGCCCAACCTCGATATTGCGCTCGACGGCCAATATTCGAAGCGCGAATCGACCGAGGACCGCAACGTCTTCGCGATCGCCGAGGCGCTGCGCGGCATCAATCCGATCATCGTCGGCGACGGTACCAACGGCTATACCGAAGGCGCGCTCATCAAATATTCGGGCAATTCGAACCTGGAGGACCAGCTCGAGCTGCGCGAGCGCGACGAGGAATATATCGCCGCCGCCGCGACGATCGGCTGGAAGGACGATCACCTCGCCATCACCGGCGACGGCAGCTTCTCGCAATCGCACCGCACCGAGACGCAGATGGCGACGCGGATGCGCTCCACCCGGCGCGTCGGCTACACGCTCGACTATAGCGACAGCCCGATCGTGCCGGTGGTGACGTTCGACAATTTCGACATCACCAATCCGGACAATTTCGCGGCCAATGCTGCCAACTCGGTCTATGCGCGCAACCGCTTCGCCACCGATCGCAAGGACGATATCTATGCGGGCCGCCTGGATGCCGAATACAGCTTCGACCAGGGCTTCATCCGATCGATCAAGGTCGGCGGGCGCTATTCCGAGCATCACCGCACGCTGGACGGCAACGCCAACAACGATCTGAACACGATCGTCGGCTATGGCGGCATGACGCCGGCGCAGATCATCACCAAGGCAAACCAGGATTGCCGCACGGCATTCCCGACCAAGCAGTTCTTCCCGACCACCGATACCAACGTCACCAATTGGGCGACGTTCGACAATAAATGCCTGTTCCGCGCCTTCACCGGCAGCGACAGCGCGCTGCCCTATCCCAGCGAGACGCGCGATCCGGGCGACATCGACGTGCGCGAACGGATCAAGGCGGCCTATGCGATGGCCAGCTTCGGCGGCGACCTGGGCTCGACGCCGTTCAGCGGCAATATCGGCCTGCGCTATGTGAAGACCAATATCACGTCGATCGGCTATCGCCTGCCGTTCAAGGTGACGATCGACACGGCCGGCGACAATTTCACCGTGGCGGCCGATCCGAACGGCACGATCACCACCGATACGCTGAAGGGCAGCTACGAATATTTCCTGCCCAGCCTGAACCTGGCGTTCGAGCTGTCGAGCCAGATCAAGCTGCGCCTGGCCGGCTATCGCGCCTTGTCACGCTCGCCGATCGAGAGCTTCGGCGCGGGCATCAACCTCAATCCGACCTCAGGCCCGGGCGGCGCATCGGACGTCACCTTCAACCCGACCAGCGGCAACCCGAACCTGAAGCCGCTGCGTGGCTGGAACGCTGACGCCAGCCTGGAATTCTATCTGGGCAAGGACACGCTGTTCTCGGTCGCGGGCTATTACAAATGGCTGCGCGGCACGGTAATCTCGCGCGAGGCGGGCATCCCGACGACGATCACGGTGACGACCCAGGTCGATGCCAATCCGGCGACCCAGCAGAGCTATGACGTCGAGCTGATCGCGCCGGCCAATGATTCGGAGATGCGGCACCTCTACGGCGTCGAGTTCACCGGCAGCCATGCGTTCACCTGGCTTCCCGGGCTGCTCAGCGGCTTCGGCGTCAGCGGATCGCTGAACGTCGCCTTCGCCAATTTCGAATATCCCGATACCTCTACGCTGGCGCCCTATCTCGATCCCGAGAACCTGATCGGCCTGTCCAAATATGTCGCCAACGGCTCGGTCTATTGGGAAAAGAGCGGGCTCTCGCTGCGGGCGAGCTACCGCTACCGTTCGCATTATTACAAGCCGAACAGCTCGACCAACCGCAGCGTCCAGGACGCGGGCTATCTGAACCTCTCGGCGCAGTATGACCTGACCAAGAACGTCCAGCTCAAGTTCCAGGTGCTCAACGTGACCGACACCAAGGACGTGTTCTACAAGGGCGGCTATGACAGCATCGCCGAAGTGAGCGAGAGCGGGCCGCAATATTATTTCGGCGCCCGGTTCCGGTTCTGAGGGGAAGACCTGTGCGCAAATCCCTTGTTTCCCTCGTCCTGCTGGCGGCCGCCGCGTCGCAGACTGCACCCCGAGCCGGGAACGCCTCCCCTGGCCCCAACCCCCCGCAGCCGGTCTGCCAGGGCGTGGAAGGATATTCCGCGGCCTTTGGCGGGCGCAGGACTTTTTTCTTCGTGCCCGACGTGCTGGAGCGGCTGAAGGCCGGCCGCGAGAGCGATCCGGCGGTGGCCGCCGCCTACAAGGCGCTGGTCGCCCAGGCGGAGGCGGCGATGCGGCATCCGCTTTATACCGTGGTGGACAAGAAGGTGATCCCGCCCTCGGGCGATCGCCACGATTATCTGAGCGTCGGCCCCTATTGGTGGCCGGACCCGTCCAGGCCGGACGGCATGCCGTTCATCCGGCGCGACGGCGAGATCAATCCGGATCGGTCGAGCGACAAGTACGATGTCGCCGATCTCGATTCGATGAGCGCTGATGTCGAGACGCTGGCGCTGGCCTATTATTTCACCGGCGAGGCCCGCTATGCCGGCCGCGCCGCCAGCCTGTTGCGGACCTGGTTCCTGGATCCCGCGACGCGGATGAATCCGAACATGAACTTCGCCCAGGCCGTGCCGGGGCGCGAGACCGGGCGGGCCGAGGGGATCATCGATACGACGCGGCTCCAGCGCGTGGTCGACGGGACCGGGCTGATCGGACCTTCGGGCAAGCTGACCGCTTCCGAGCAGAAGGGCCTGGAGAAATGGTTCGGCGACTATGTCGACTGGATGCGCTCCAGCTCCAACGGCAAGGCCGAGGATGGGGCGAAGAACAACCATGCCATGTGGTTCGACGCCCAGGCGGCGCAGTTCGCGCTGTTCGCGCGGCGGCCGGATGTGACCAAGGCGATCGTCGATGCCTTTCCCAAGCGCCGGATCGCGCCGCAGTTCACGCCCGAGGGCAAGCTACCCCAGGAGCTGACCCGGACGCGCAGCCTGCATTATTCGATCTATGCGCTGCTCGCCGCCTATGACGTGGCGGAGATGGGAAGCTGCATCGGCGTGGACCTGTGGAACTATGCCGATCCGAGCGGCAAGGGGCTGCGGCGGACGACCGATTTTCTCGCCGCCTATCGCAGCAATGTCGCGAGCTGGCCGTACAAGGAGCTGCGGCCGGGCACCGGCGAGCTGGACGAGGTGCTGCGCCGGGCGAAGCGCGCCTGGCCGGACGGGCCCTATACGGCGACCGAGGCTTCGGAGCTCAAGCGCTTCCTGAAGGCCGGCAGCAGCGAGGAAGGTCCGGACCTGCCGAAATAGGCGCTGGGCGGTAGCCGGTTACCCTAAAGTCACAAAGGTCGCGGGTCTCGCGCGTGTGAGGACGATAATCCCTCATCCGTCACCCCGGCCGAAGTGCCGGGGTCCGCTCCTCCATGAGCGAGCCTCTCTAAGTTCCAGCGGCTCTCCCAGCCGCATGGTGGACCCCGGCACTTCGGCCGGGGTGACGATGGAGGTCAGGGGCGTCCCGAGACGCCAATGCTGTTCGCGATGAGAAAGAGCTTCGCCACCCTCGCAGGCGAAATCCTATCTTTCCAGCCTTATTCCGGGCGCTTGCAGGTTCCCGCGCCCTCCTTTTGCTTGTCCATGCCGGCGGCGGTCGCATCGGCCCAGGCCTTGAACGCATCGAGCGTCTTGGGCGCGTCGGGCTCCTGCACCCAGGCGGCGGCGAAGGCGTAGCGGATACGGGCGGGGTCGCAGAATTCGACGAACAGCGAGCCGTTGTTGGTGCCGGCCTGCACCGCATCGCCGGCGCGATAGAAGAGGACGATGCCGAGATCGTCCTTGGCGAGGCTCTGCCTGCCCCATGTGCCGAAATAACGCCAACGGCCGGTGCCGCCCTTCACCTGGGTCATGCCGTCGTGCAGCGTCAGCCCGGCGACCATGCGCGGCACCGCGCCGTTCGCCGCCGCTGTCACCATCGTCACCCGCGAGCCGGGGCTGATCGCATAGCGCGTCTTGAGGTCCGCCGCCCCGCCGGCACCGGGAAAGCCCGCGTTATGGACATCGACCGCCGCTGTCGTCCCGATCGAACGCGCTTCGGCATGGATGGCCGAGCGGCCGAGTTGGGTCACCTTGCCGTCGCGCAGCACGCCGATGCCGCCCATGCCGAGCGACTGATCGACCTGGAACACGTCCATCCCCCAGTCGGCGAGCGTGTGATAATCGTCATGCCCCATGCCGATCTTCGGCAGGATCGCCCCGGGCTGGCGCTTGCCATAGATGTCGGGGACGTTCCGCTCGTCGAGATAGAGGCGATAGGCCACCTTGTCCGATTCCCAGCCCGGCCCTTCGAAGGCGATGAGCTGATCGTGGATCTGGTGATCGGCGGGGACGTCGAAGCTCTCGACCTGGGCGAAGCTGCCGCCATTCACCTTGCCGTCGGCGCCGCGCGTGCCGCCCTGCTGGACGTTGAGCGTCGCCCTGGCGAAGGGCGGGGTGCCGTCCTGGCCGGGCGCGGCGGCGAGGAGCAGGGGCATGGCGAGCCAGAAGATGCGCTTCATCGTCATTTCTCCGCGAGATCGTAAACCGCCGCGCCGGCCAGCAGATAGGCGCCGACGCCGTAGAGCTGGGTGTCCTGCGCGTTCACCGCGTCGGGCCGGTCGCTGACCTGCTGCACCCAGCCGAGCCGCCCGTCGGGCTGGACCGCGCGCTCCAGCGCCGCCCAGCCGCGCGCGACGGCGGGCAGGTAGCGATCGCGCGGCAGCAGCCCGGCCTTGATGCCCCAGGCGAGGCCATGGACGTAGAAGCCGGTGCCGCTGGTCTCGTCCGCCGAGCGGTTCGGATCGGCGAGCAGCGAGGGCGGCCAATAGCCGTTGGCGCGCTGGAGCGGGAGCAGCCGTTCGGCCATCGTCTTGAACAGCTTCACATAATAGGGCCGGCGCGGATCGTTCGGCGCCAGCTCCGGGATCAGCCGGGCGAGGCCGGAAAGCACCCAGCCATTGCCGCGGCTCCAGAACAGTTTCTCGCCATGCGCGCCGCGCTGAGCGAAGAAGCGGCTGTCGCGGAAATAGAGGCTCTCCTTGCGATCGAAGAGCAGGTCGGTCGTCGCCAGGAACTCGCGGTGCGCGAAAGCGGCATAGCGCTTGTCGCCGGTCTGGCGGCTGAGCGCGTAGAGCGTCGGCGGGGCCATGAACAAGGCGTCGCACCAGCACCAGCGCGTGGTGCATTCCGGATCGCCGCCCTGGGGCGGGGCGATGAAGAGCAGGTCGTGGTCGAGCGGCTTCGCCAGGATCCTGTCGAAGCTGGCGCGCATCGGCTTGAGGGCATCTTCGCCTGCGCCGTGCCGTGCGGCCCAGAGCCAGACGGCCCCGATCAGGTGATCGTCGGCATGATAGAGGCGGCCGCCCAAAGCCCAGCCGAGCTTGTGCCCGGTCGCGAGGATGGCGTCGCGGTAGCGCGGGCTGGCCGATCGATCGGCTACCGCGGTGAGGCCGACCCAGAAGGCGGCCTGTTGCCAGTCGCGTGGGTCTTTGGTGCTGGGGCGGGCGAGCGGGATATAATCGAGATTGTCGAGATGGGCGAGCTGCCAGTCGGCCATGCGCTCGATCGAGGCGCGGAGCTGGGCGCGATCGGGCAGGGCTGCGGGCGCTTGCCGGATGGCGGCGGGTGCGGGAGGATCATAGGCCGTCGCCAATGCCAGGGCCGCCAACGCCCAGCCGAACCCGATTCTCACGCCCGCATCTCCCCTTGCTACCGCTGTCATCGCAGCTTGCGGCGACGATGTTGGCCCGCGCTCGTCAAGTCAAGTGGTAAGGCCAATTTCACCCGAAGGAGTGACGCTACGGCATCGGCGTTTCCCGGCGGGAAGCGTGGCTTCGGTGCAACAAGGGGGAATTATCTCGCTGCGGCGGCCCGATTCTGCTATGGCGGAGGCCGTGACCAGCATCGCCCAACCCTATGATTTCCGCGTCGACGTCGCGCAGGACGATATCGATTTCATGGGGCATGTGAACAATGCCTCTTATCTCAAATGGGTGCAGGCCGCCGTTATCAGCCACTGGCAGCATCTGGCGCCGGTGGAAGCGGTGGCGCAGCATCTGTGGGTCGCGCTGAAGCATGAGATCACCTATCGCCGGCCGGCCTTCCTCGACGACGATGTCGTCGCGACCGTGCTGCTGGAAAAGGTGCAGGGCGCGCGGGCATTCTACGAGACGGTGATCCGGCGCGGCGGCGAAGTGCTGGCCGAGGTCAAGTCGAGCTGGTGCTGCGTGGATGCCGAGACGCTGAAGCCGGCGCGCGTGGCGAAGGACGTGATCGACCGGTTCTTCGTTAAGGGCGAATAGCGGGCGCGGGGCGCCGCTGTTCCCATTTTCCCGGTCACCGCGGCCGAAGTGCCCGGGGGCCGCTCCTCTGCGAACGAGTTTCTCCAAGCTTCGAGTGGCTCTCCCAGCCGCGCGGTAGACCCCGGCACTTTGGCAGGGGTGACGGTAGGGGGGCTCGTTGCGTCCCTCGCAGTGCGAACCCCTCACATCCCCGCGTCGCGGATCGTCTCCATCACGACGAAGGTCGAGGTGCTGGCGACGTGCGGCAGGCTGGAGATGCGCTCGCCGAGCACTTCGCGATAGCGGCGTATGTCCGAGGTGCGGACCTTCAGCAGATAGTCGAAATGGCTGGCCAGCATATGGCATTCCTCGACTTCGGGAATCTTGAGCACGGCCTGTCGGAACTCGGCCAGCGCCGCCTCGCGTGTGTCCGATAGCTTCACTTCGGTGAAGGCGATATGATCGAGGTCCAGCTTTGCCGGATCGGTCACGGCGCGGAAGCCGAGGATGAACCCTTCCGCGATCAGCCGCTTCAGCCGCATCTGGCAGGGCGTCTTGGACAGGCCGACCCGGCCCGCGAGCTCGGTCACCGGCATCCGGCCGTTCTCGCGCAGGGCATCGATGATCCGGCGATCGAACAAGTCTATAGTGTTGGATATGGGGAATGACATGGGCATTTTGCCTGGAAACGGCTAAAAATCGGGATCGATCGGCCTATATCTACGCGATCTATGGGCGGATTGCCATGCGCTTTCCTGCTAGGCGCCTGCCCATCGTCTCCGCCCAGCCGAGGTCCGCCATGGTCCAGCCGTCCGATCTTCCGCCGCTCTTCGCCGCCTTCGCGCCGCCGGTGCGCGAGCAGACCCCGCTGCGCCGGGCGATCACCGCCACCTATCGCCGGCCGGAGTCCGAATGCGTGGGCGCGCTGCTCGACCAGGCGACGTTGCCCGAGCCGCTGCGCGCTGCCGCGGCCGGGACCGCCACGGCGCTGATAACGGCGTTGCGGGCCAAGCATCGCGGCACCGGCGTCGAGGGGCTGGTGCAGGAATATGCGCTGTCGAGCCAGGAGGGCGTGGCGCTGATGTGCCTGGCCGAGGCGCTGCTGCGCATCCCGGACGACGAAACCCGCGACGCGCTGATCCGCGACAAGATCGCTGGCGGGGACTGGAAGAGCCATATCGGCGACGGCCGCTCGCTGTTCGTCAACGCCGCGACCTGGGGGCTGGTCGTCACCGGCAAGCTCACCAGCAGCGTCAATGATTCCGGGCTCGCGGCAGCGCTCACCCGGCTGATCGCGCGCGCCGGCGAGCCGGTGATCCGGCGCGGCGTCGACATGGCGATGCGGATGATGGGCGAGCAGTTCGTCACCGGCGAGACGATCGCCGAGGCGCTGAAGCGCGCCCGTCCGCTGGAGGCGCGCGGCTTCCAGTACAGCTACGACATGCTGGGCGAGGCGGCGACCACGGCGGCGGACGCCGAGCGCTATTATCGCGATTACGAGGCGGCGATCCATGCGATCGGCAAGGCATCGGACGGGCGCGGCGTCTATGCGGGGCCGGGCATCTCGATCAAGCTCTCGGCGCTCCATCCGCGCTATGCGCGCGCGCAGGCGGGGCGGGTGATGGAGGAGCTGCTGCCCCGGGTGAAGACGCTAGCGGTGCTGGCGCGCGGCTATGACATCGGCCTCAATATCGATGCGGAGGAGGCCGACCGGCTGGAACTCTCGCTCGATCTGCTGGAGAGCCTGGCGCTCGATCCCGATCTGGCCGGGTGGAACGGGCTCGGCTTCGTGGTCCAGGCCTATGGCAAGCGCTGCCCCTTCGTGATCGACTGGATCGTCGATCTCGCCCGGCGCGCGAAGCGGCGGATCATGGTGCGGCTGGTGAAGGGCGCCTATTGGGACGCCGAGATCAAGCGCGCCCAGGTGGACGGGCTCGCCGATTTCCCGGTCTATACCCGGAAGATCCATACCGACATCGCCTATGTCGCCTGCGCTCGGCGGCTGCTTGCCGCGACCGATGCGGTGTTCCCGCAATTCGCGACGCACAATGCGCAGACGCTCGCCAGCATCTATCACCTGGCCGGGCCGGATTTCGCGCTGGGCAAATATGAGTTCCAGTGCCTCCACGGCATGGGCGAGCCGCTCTATGACGAAGTGGTGGGGGCGGAGAAGCTGGACCGGCCGTGCCGCATCTATGCGCCGGTCGGCACGCACGAGACGCTGCTTGCCTATCTCGTGCGGCGGCTGCTGGAGAACGGCGCCAACTCCTCCTTCGTCAACCGGATCGCCGATCCCGAAGTGTCGATCGCCGAGCTGGTCGCCGATCCGGTCGAGGCGGTGCGGGCGATGCCGGTGCCGGGGCAGAAGCACCCGGCAATCGCCTTGCCCCGGGATCTCTACGGCACGCGCCGCAACTCGGACGGGCTCGATCTCTCCGACGAGACGGTGCTGGCGATGCTGGGCGAGACGATGCGGGCCGGGGCGCATTCGGATTGGACGGCGGGCGCCGAGGGTACGCCGCGTGCCGTCCTCAATCCTGCCGATCTGCGCGACCGCGTCGGCACCGTGTTCGAAGCCTCGCCCG
>NZ_JAAVVE010000024.1 GCF_018449795.1 Sphingomonas sp. dw_22 | reverse complement strand
TGCTGACGTGCCTCCAGCTTTCATCCAGCCGCGACCAGATTTGGCGTGGGATCTCGTGTGCCGGCAGTCTCGCATCAATCGGCTCGTCTTGGCTGTGCGCTGACCCGCCATAGCTCCGCCCATCCGAACGTGGGGCTGGGCTGAAGCGTCAGGAAGTCGATGGCGACGTCGATCGCGAGTGGAAATGTCTTTGATGCGAATCATTTGCATTTGCATTATGGCGGCATATACGCCCTGCACAGATTTGCAGGGAGGGCAGTTCGTGAAGTTTCGTTCGGGGATGTTGTTGGCTGCCGTGGTGAGTGCGCCGTTGGTTGTGGGACATGCGCATGCGCAGGTGAGTGCCAGCCAGGAAGCGCAGGCACAGGGCAAGCAAGGAGAGGCGCTGCCCGAAGTGGTCGCCGAGGGCGAGACGGTGCAGCCGCCGGTGACGCTCGGCAGCGGCGTGGAATCGGGGACGACCACGATCGAGCGGCAGGACATCGAGATGCGCACGCCGGGCTCGGGCGACGTCAACGAACTGCTCAAGATCCTGCCGACTGCGCAGTTCCAGCGCAGCCAGACCGCCGCGTCGCGCAGCAACGTCCAGGATCTGCGCCCCGCGGACCTCGCGATCTCGGGCGGGCTCTACTACGACAATCGCATCACGCTGGACGGCATCGATGTCCGCTCGCGGCTCGACGTGACCAATACCAGTGCGCAGAACGGCGAGGAACTCGCCGGACCGAGCAGCCAGGCACTCTGGGTCGATTCCGAGCTGGTCGGCAAGGTGACGGTGCGTGATTCGAACGTGTCGGCGGAATATGGCAGTTTCACCGGCGGTGCGCTGGCGATCGAGACGCGCGATCCCAAGCGCAGCTTCTCCGCGACCGCGACGGTTGCCCATACCAGCGACGATCTGACGCATCTCAAGCTCTCCAAATCGGCGCGCGACGCGCTTGAGGGGGCGGAGATTCCCACGCCGCCGGAATTCGAGAAATGGCGCTATGGCGCGACCGTCGACGTGCCGGTGACGGCCGATGGCGGACTGCTGTTCGGCTATAATCGCAGCGAGGCGAAGGTCACCTATTTCGCCAATGCGCGCTATGCGAGCGCCGAACGGGATTATTCGAGCACCAGCGAGAATATGCTGGTGCGCGGCGTCTATGATCTGGACACTGCCACCAAGCTGAGCGGCCAGTTCGTCTACACGCCCTACAAGAGCGAGTCCGGCGCGGCGGCGGGCATCGATAACACGGTCCTCTCCAAGGGCGGCGGCATCACCGGCAAGCTGGAGGTCGATCACCACGGCGCGCTCGATTGGAAGCTGGCCGCATCCTATGCCTATAGCGACACGAGCCGCACGGCGCCGCCGGTCCAGTACAACATCGCCTCCACCGTGCCGAACGGCGGCTTCTGCACCAATTCCACCTGCACGACGGGCGGCATCGGCGACCTGAACCAGACGCAGCGGCTCTTCGGGGCGAACGGCTCGATCGGCACGCGGCTCGGTGCGGTGCAATTGCGGGGTGGTTTCGACTATTCGCACATCCAGGCGCACAAATGGCGGCCGGAGGAGGTGCGCGCCTATAGCCGTGGGGTGGTCGATGCGCGTGTCGTGTGCGTAGACGGGGACAGCCTGGATTGCGTGACCGGCCAATATGCGTTGGGCCAGTATAATTACAGCCGCGTCTATGATGCCAATGTCGATCTCGACGCGATCGGCGCCTGGGCCGAGGCGGAGGCCGAGATCGGCGCCGTCACGCTGCGCGGGGGGCTGCGCTATGATTATGAGAGTTTCCTCGGCAACCATGTCTTCGCGCCGCGCCTCACCGCGGCATGGCGGCTGCCTTGGGAAGGCTGGGAGCTTAGTGCCGGCGCCAACCGCTATTACGGTACCAGCATGGTGAGCTATGCGCTGCGCGAGCGGCAGCCCGCGCTGCAGATCTATCAGCGCAACGGCGTGTCGAGCGGCGGTTCGCTGCTCTATTCGAACGCGGGCTGGTTCTTGTACCAGACCAGCAACGGCACGACCTATTCCAACTCCAACCTGAAGACGCCTTATGCGGACGAGCTGACGGCCGCGCTCGGCGCGTCGCTGCTGGGGGGTAAGGCTCGCCTGAAGGGCATTTATCGCGAAGGCCGCAACGCCTTCGCCCAGTCGCCGATGCAGAGCCAGGTCGTCGACAATGGCAACGGCACGACGACCACCAAGCGTTTCTTCACCATGACCAATGATGGCGAGACCAGCTATCGCGGCGTCTCGCTCGAATGGGCGCGCAGCTTCGGCAAGCACGCGCTCTCGCTCAGCTTCAACTATTCCAAGACCAAGACGACGAATCCCGATTATATGGAGGGCATCGACGACATCATCGATCCCGTGCCGATCCTCTTCCAGGGCGAGCCGAGCACGACGGCCGAGATCGCGCAGATGAACCGCAGCGCGGACTTCTCCTCGCCCTTCCTCGCCAATGCGACCTGGTCGGCGAACTGGTTGCGGGACCGGGTCCGCACCAATCTGAGCGTCTATTACCGCAGCAGCTTCCGGCGGATCGAGGACACCGGCGTCAACCAGCGCGTGGATGGCGTGACCTATGATGTTTATGACTGGGTGCGCTATTCGGGCAATGTCGATGCCGCGTTCAACGTGCAGGCCGATGTGATCCGCACCGCGCTGGGCACGCTGACGCTGGACGCGCGCGTCGAGAACCTGCTTGATACCGTTTCGGGCGATGGCTATGCGAGCCTGAGCGAGCCCTATCAATATGGCCGCTCCGCGTGGCTCGGGCTCAAGTTCCGCTACTGAGCCATGGTGAAAGTCCTTCGCTACCTGGGTCTGGGCGCGGCGAGCCTGTTGTTCGTGGGCGCAGTGCTCGTGCGCGGCCAGGAAACGGCGGCGGTGGACCTGCGCCGGCTCTATGCGGGCAAGCCCAGCGAATGGCCCCGGCCGGCGCTGGGCGAAGGCGCGGTGTTCGAGGAGCTCGGCCCGTTGCCGCCGCGCCGCAAGCTCGAAGGCAAGGACGCCGCGCTCGCGGCGCTGGGGCGAAAGCTGTTCAACGATCCCGTACTTTCGGGATCCGGGCAGATCACCTGCGCCTCATGCCACAATCCCGAACTCGGCTTCGGCGACGGGCTGCGCACGGCGTTCGGGCATGATCGCCAGCGTGGTCGGCGCAACGCCCAGTCGCTCTACACCGTCGCCTGGATGCACGAATTCTTCTGGGACGGCCGCGCCAGGAGCCTGGAGGAGCAGGCGGCGGGACCGATCGGCAATCCGATCGAGATGGCCGCCAAGCCGGTGGTGGTGCTCCGCCGGCTCAAACGGGATTCGGCATATCGCCAGGCATTCGCCGAGGTGTTCGGATCGCGACGGATATCGAGCGAGTTGATAGCCACCGCGATCGCCGCGTTCGAGCGCAGCATCAGGCCGCCCGCCAGCCGCTGGGACCGGATGCTTGCCGAAGGTCCGGCCGTGTTCACCGACCAGGAACTGCTGGGGCTCCACCTGTTCCGCACCAAGGCGGGCTGCGCCAACTGCCATAGCGGACCATTGTTGAGCGACGGGCGCTATCACAATCTGGGCCTCACCTATTACGGCCGGGAACTGGAGGATCTGGGGCGCTATGGCGTGACGCATGATCCGGCCGATGTGGGCCGGTTCCGCACCCCCAGCCTGCGCGCCGTGCGGCGCACGGGACCGTATATGCACAATGGCGTGTTCCCCACGCTCGCCGGCATCGTGAACTTCTACAATGCCGGCGGCGTGGAGGAGCGCCGCACCCAATCCCGCACCGATCCCAAGGCGCCTCCGCCTCGGCGCGATGCGCTGTTGAAACCGCTGGAGCTTACGCCCGCCGAGCGTGCGGCACTCGTGGCGTTCCTGGAGACGTTATAGGCCGCCCTCAGCTGACAGCACGGTACCGCATAGGCACGGTGAACATGCGGCTTTGCCAGCTTGCGTCGCGTGGCGCGCGCGGGAAGGGGGCCGCTGCGTTTACCTGCGCGCGCGCCAGCTGGTCGAGCTCCTGCATGCCGCTGCTGCCGGCGACGCGCAGCGCCAGCAGTCGGCCGCGTCGATCCAGCTCGAAAACGAGGATGACCGTTCCTTCGATGCCGCGTGCTGCATAACGTGCGGGATAGGATTTGCGCTGTTCGATCCAGTGATGGACCATCGCGGCATAAGGGTCGGGCTCCGGCCTTGCTGCGATCTCCCGCGGTCTTTCGGCTGTTGTCGTGACGGCGGAGGCTTTGCTTTGGTTCGTCACCGAGGAGGAAAGCGGCATTGCCGATAGAGCCGGCTCGCCTGGGACATCGCCGGGCACAGCCGCAATTGCCGCGAGTGGGCGCATCGGCACCGGCATGAGGGGAAGGGGAGCCGGGCTGGAGGCGCGTTTCGCTGCTGCGGCCTTCGGCCGTGCGGCGGCCGGTTGCGCCGTCTCCGGTTCGGCGGGCGGCGAAGAGGGTAGCGCGATGTTGAAGAGCGCCATCCTCTCCCGATTGCCGGGAACGATCGGCCCAGTCGTCGGGACCAGGAGGACCATCAGTGCCAGGAAGACGTGGATTGCCGTCGTGAGCAGGAAAGCAGCGAATCTCTGCGCCAACATACTACCGCCCTAGCGATAATAAGTCGCAACAGCAAATTGGAATCGACCACGTGAATCCGAGCGTGCAGGCGCGGTCGATCCGCGCCGCTCCTGCTGCGGACAACCAATGCGAAAAGGGCGCGAGTCCGCTGTGCCCACCTTTTTTGCGCAAACTGCGATAAATTGCCCTCGCTGAGCAGTTCGCTTCACCATGCCCCCTCAACGGGCGGAGCAATCGCATGTTGAGGGAGCAGCGCGCCGTCTTGGTCGTGCGGGTTCATCCTTGCCGACTAGGCGTCCTGGCGGTGGAGTCGGGGGGCGTCGGGCATGACCTGATATTGCGTCAGGGTGCGGATGGCGCCGCCGGGCTTCTCGATCTCGTCCATCACCTTCACGTCGGTGGTCCACAGCTTGGGTGTGATGTCGAATAGCTGGTATCCGCGGCGGTTGGTGTAGAGGTCGAGATTGGGGTTGTTCCTCAGGACATGGTCGTTGCCCGTCTCGCCATTGCCGTTGCCGCCCGAGGAGATCGACGTTGCCAGGAACTCGACGGCGACCTGCTTGCCGTCGGGCGCGCCATCCCGTTCCGGCACGGTGCCGACGCCGTGCTTGTGATGGTCGCCGGTCGCGATGACGACGTTCGTCAAGCCATGCTTGCGGATACTGTCGACAAGCCGTGCCCGCGCCGGGCGATAGCCGTCCCAGAGGTCCGTCTCGAAGACCGGCTTGGTTTGTCCGGCGGCGCGGACATCGAGCGGCATGACGATGACCTGCTGCGCGAGCAGGTTCCAGGAGGCCTGGTTCGCCAAGCCCTGGTCCAACCACGCTTCCTGCGCGGCGCCCATCATGCTTTGGCTGTCATGCTTCTCGGGCGTGCACTGCTCGGAGCGGGCAATGTCGTTGCACGGCTGGTCGGTGCGATAGGTGCGGGTGTCGAGCACATGGGTGCGCACCAGCCGGCCGAAATCGAGCCGGCGATAGGCGGTGATGCCTTGCACGCTCGGCAACTGCGCGCGGCGCACCGGCATGTTCTCATACCATGCCTGCATCGCGCCCATGCGGCGCAGCAGGAAGAATTCGGGCGGCGTCCCGTCCTGGTCGAACTCGCCGGCCCAGTTGTTGTCGACTTCATGATCGTCGAACGACGCGGCAAAGGCGCAGGCCTGATGCGCGGCCTGGAGGTTGGGGTCCGTCTTGTACTGGGCATAGCGCCGCCGATAATCGTCCAGGCTGTAGATCTCGTCTCCGGCATGCTGGCGGACGACATGCTCGCCGACCGGGCGACCGCGCCCTTCATAGATATAGTCGCCATAATGGAAGATCAGGTCGAGATCGGGCTCGCGGGCGAGCGCGCCCCAGCAATCGTAGAAGCCGGCTTCCCAATGCTGGCATCCGGCTACGCCGATGCGCAGCCGATCGACCACCGCATTGGCCGCCGGAGCCGTGCGCGCCATGCCGACCGGGCTCACATCGCTGCCTGCCATGTTGAACCGATACCAGTAATGGCGATGCGGACTGAGGCCGCTCACTTCGACATGCACCGAATGGCCCAGCTCCGGCCGGGCCAGCGCCTCGCCCTTCTGCACCACGCGGGTGAAGCCCGCATCCTCGGCGACTTCCCAGCTCACCGGCACCGCGCTCTGCGGCATGCCGCCATGCTCGTCGAGCGGACGCGGCGCAAGGCGGGTCCAGATCACGAAGCCGTCCGGCCAGGGATCGCCCGAGGCGACGCCCAGCGTGAAGGGATTCGCGCCTAGCGGCCGGGCGAACAGGGCGGAGGAAGGGGCAAGGCCGGTAAGCAGGGCAAGGCTTCCACCCGCCTTCATCATGGTGCGGCGATCGATTTTCATGAGCGGGACTTTCGCATGCTGGAATGAAAGTGATGAGACAGCGTCAGAGCGCCGGGGCCGAACCCGTCTCCGGATCATAATGCGGGCTGGCGGGGTCTTGCGGACGGGGCTCGCCCACGCCGGGCTTCGCGCTCTCCTTCCAGGCGCGATAGAGCAGGTCGCGCAGCATCCCCGCGCCGATTGCGGTCCGGTGATAGACGAAGTCGCGGCCTTCGCGATTGGCGGGGTCCGCCAATATCCCGCGCTTGTCGAGGTCGTAGATCGTCTCGACCTCGCTCGCGCTGTCGCCCAGGAAGCGCAGGACTTCGCCGAACAGGTCGCCTTCCTGGTGCTCGGGCGCGCCGATGCGGCCCAATATGTCGGAGGGCCGGAGGTTTATCGCGTCGACATATCCGATCTCGAACTTGCCGTGGATCGATCCACTGCGCGTATATCCCTTCGGATTGTCGCCGAACCAGCCTTCGCAATGGATGCTGGCATGATGGGGCTGGGTGCCGTCGCCGATATAGTGCGCCATCCAGGCGGTATCGAAGGCCAGCACCTGCTCGATATGCGCGGTCGGCTCGCCCCGCGATTCCTTGGCGCGCAGGGCGCGCATCCCCGCGACGATGCGGCCATAGCCTTCCATCACCGCATAGGGCAGCGTGCCGGTCCAGCGGACGTTGAGCCGCTCGGCCACCTTGGGATCGGTCTTCGCGACCCGCAGATGCTCGCGATAGAGCGCCAGCACAAAGGCATAGCGCGAGCGCGGCACCGGATCGAGGAAGCGCAGCCGCTCGACGAACCAGGTGTGGTTGGGATCCTCGTCGATCTTCGAGAAGGGCTCGGAAGACGAACGCCAGCTATCGGGCATCGTCGCTTCCTCCGCGATGAAGTCGGCATATTTCTGGAGGAAGAGCGGCCCGTCCGCGGGCAGGGTGGCGAGCGCAGCGCGGTCGATGACCGCATGTCCGCGCCCGCCCCAGGCGAGGGCGGCGGAAGGGTGCGCGGCCGCGAGCAGCGAAAGGCCGAGCAGGGCGAATTTACGCATGATGGAATGCTCCGCAAATGCATGCCGGCCGGACGCGAGGGGCGTCCGGCCGGCGGTGGCCGTCAGAAATTGTACGAGACGCCCACATAGCCGCGGCGGCCCGAATAGGTGCTGCCGACGAAGCGGTCCTTCGTGTCGTGGCCCAGATACTGCCACTCCTCGGACTTGGTGAGGTTGATGATCGAGGCGGTCAGGTTCACGCCCTTCATCAGCTTGTACGAGGCGTTGAGATCGACCTGCTCATAGGGCGCGGTATAGGTGTTGAGGCCCGAGGACAGGCCGCCGACCACTTCGCCGCGCCGGTTGTACGAGGCGCGCAGCAGCATCCGGCTGTTCTCGTAGAAGACCGATGCGTTGAACTGGGTCTTGGCGCTGCCCACCAGCGGCGAGGAGCCGACCTTCTGGCCGTCCAGCGTGACGTCGGCCGTCGACGTGTCGTTATAGGTGAAGTTCACCTGCGCGCCGAGGCCGAAGGACAGCGTGTGCTGGGCATAGACTTCCACACCCTGCGATACCGCGCTCGATCCGTTGGCGACCGTCGAATAGGATTCGATCACCACCTGCTCTCCGGCGACGTCCCGCGTCGCGTCGAGCACGAGCGGAACGATGAAGTTCGACACGTCCTTGCGGAACAGGGTCGCGCCGATCACCGATCCGCGCTGGAAATACCATTCGAGGCCGATGTCGTACTGCCAGGCGGAGAAAGGCTTGAGCTGCGCGTTGCCGCCGCTGCCCGACCAGCCTTCGAACTCGCCGAACTGGTCGCGGTCGAAAGCGTATTCGGCCGACTTGTAGGTGAGCGAGCGCGCACCGGCCAGATCGGAGATCGCCGGCCGCGCTACCACCTTCGCCACCGCGCCGCGCAGCAGCAGGTTGGGCGTGACGTCGTAGGAGACGTTCAGGCTCGGGAGCCAGTCGGTATAGGTCTTGCGCTCGTGCAGCCGGACATTCTCGATCGTCTCGCGGACGGCGAGCGGCAGGATCTGGCAATTGCCGTCCGCGCCGATCGGCCGGTTGGGATCGAACGGGCCGCCGGGGCCGTCGACGCAATAGTCGTTCTCATATTGCAGCCGGTCCGACGTGTCGTCGGTCTGCTTCGTCTGGACGGCGCGCAGGCCGATATTGCCGCGAAGGCCGCCCTTGCCGAAGTTGATCTGGCCATAGCCGCCGAAGACCTCTTCGCTCAGATCGTAGACGTTGTTCGGCTCTTCCACGACCACCGAGGGACCATAGGTGTCGTTGATGATCTGGAGATAGCGTTCGAAATTGATCGCGGGGAACAGATTGGCGGTGAAGGCACCGTTGATGTTCCCGATCGGCGTGTCGTAGAAATAACCCGGCTGCGCCACCGCGCCGGCGGGCGTGTCCTGATAGCGCTTCTTGGTTGCGGGATCGGCATACCATTCGTTGCGGCCGGTCTTGCGGTTCACTTCGAGCTTGCGCCACTTGCCGCCCACCTGGATCGAGCGCAGCAGGCCATCGCCGCCGAACTCCCGCGTCATGTCGAGCTGGACATAGGGCTGGTCGATCTGGCTGTTGGTGAAGCTCGAATTGGTGCCGCCGACGTCGATCTGGGCGATGCCGTTCATGATGTTCTGTTGCAGCTCGGGCGAGAATTCCATCGCCACGCCCTTGTTGCTCAGATCCCAGTTGCTGATGAAATTGCCGTTCTGCTCCTGGCCGGTGACGGTGATGCGCGGCTTGGCGGCGACCTGGAACCGCATCGACGGGCCGCCGCTGGCCATGGTCTTGCCGACCTTCAGCACCGCGTCGAAGCTGTCGCGGCTGTAATGCGCCTCGCCCTCGAAGGTCTGCGAGTGCTGCTTCTCCTTGCTGTAATAGCCGGTGAGGCGGGGTGTCTCCATCGTGCAGGGCGGCGTGTTGGCCAGGCAGCCGGTGCCGTCCGGCGGCACGGTGAAGTCCGCCGCCTTCATCACCGTGCCGCTCTTGTCGAACACGGCGCCGCTGAAGAACTTGCCATAGCCCCATTCGGGGATGGTCAGCTGGTTGTGGACATAGTCGCTGCTATATTCGAACCGGAAATAGTTCGCGGTCAGCGTGAGGTTGTCCACCGGGCGAAGCTGCGCGGTGGCCTGGATACCGAAACGCTCGCGATCCTGGTCGAAGATCTCGGTGCGGACCGACTGCGGCGCCCAATAGCCCGAATAATGCGTGCCATCGAGCGTGCTCTGGCCACCGCCGGTCCAGTAGGAGACGGCCGCGTCGTTGGCGATCGGGTTGCCGTTCACGTCGGTCGCGCGGGTGACGACCTGATTGTTCGCGTCGCGGTCGCTCCACCAGCGCCACGTGCCCGCCGTGGCGCGCATCTCGCGGTTGGTGCGCTTCTGATAGGTGCCGCCGATCAGGAAGCCGATCGTCTCATCCTCGTTCTTCCACGAATATTGGGCGCCGATCTGCGGCTCGAACTTCTTGCTGTTGTCGGAATAGGTGCCTTCGGCCGAGATGAAGCCCGAGTTCGCGGGCACGTCGAACGGGCGGCGCGTGTTCAGGATGATCGTGCCGCCGATGCCGCCTTCCTCCAGCCGCGCCTCGGAGGATTTGTACACCTGGGTGCTGGCGATGAAGTTCGACGGGAGCATCACGAAGTTGAACGAGCGCTGGGGATCGCCGCTATCCGCGCCCGCCAGGAAATTGCCGTTGAGCAGCGTCAGAGTGAGGCCGGGCTGGAGGCCGCGGATGCTCACGCGCGAGCCTTCGCCGCCGTCGCGGGTGATGACTACGCCGGGTACGCGCTGCAGCGCGTCGGCGACGTTCTTGTCGGGGAACTTGCCGATATCCTGCGCCGTGACGACATCGACAAAGGCATTGGCCTTACGCTTTTCCTGGATGTTTTCCTCGATCGAGCCGCGATAGCCGGTGACGACGATATCGGGGGCATCCTGCTGGTCAGCTTGGTCGGTCTGGGCAGACTGGGCGACAGCGGGCACGTTTCCCCGCGTATCTTGTCCGCGTGTATCCTGTCCCCGCGCATCCCGGGCAAGCGCTATGATCTGGCCGTCGTCACCCACGACCCGCAGGCCGGAACCGGCGATCAGGAGGCTGAGCGCCTTCTGCCTCGTCATGGTGCCGCGCAGGGTGGGCGCGGTCAGGCCGCGGATCTCGTTGGCGGGATAGACGATCTTGACGTTGGCCTGCTTGGAAAAGGCGATCAGCGCCTTGTCGAGCCCCTGGGACGGAACATTGAAATAGATGGTCGCGGCCTGGGCAGGGCTTGCGACGGCCGCCGTCGAGGCGACCAGGGCGGCAAAAATGGAATTGAACGTGCGAACGGACATGTACGACCCCCCGACATGGCGCAGAATTGTGCCACTCGCAGGGATGACGGGATTTCGGGGGACCGCCTCCAAGTCGCCGAGAAAAAAATTCAGCGGGTCAGTTCATAACCCGTTTCGGTGCTGACGACCCGGGCATTGAAGCTCAACGAGACGGCCTTGAGGAACTGATCGGGCCGATTGAGGTCGAAGCGCCCTCCCATCTTCTCCCGCGCGAGATCGGCGTTGCGCACCACGATCTTGCGGGAGAGATAGCGATTGAAATCCGCCGCGGCGTCGGCGACCGACTGGTCGAGGAAGACGATCTCCCCGGCTCTCCAGGCGACCAGGGACGCGACCCGTTCCGAACTGCGCGTCTCGATGCGGGGAGGGCGGCCGCTATCGACGATAACGGCGTCATTGGGATGAAGCGTCAACCTGGGTTCCGCGCCCGGCAGATGCATGGGTGTGCCGTCGACAAGCGTGAGCTCCGCTTGCCTGGACGTAATCCGGGCGTCGAAAAGGCCGGGAGTGAGCGGGAAGGATGCGTCGTTCACATGCAGGACCGTCGCACTGCCGCGCTTCATGTCCAGGGCGACTTCCCCGCGATTCAGTCGCAGGGCGTGCTCTCCGTCGCCGAAGCGCCAGGAAAGCGATGTATCGGTATTGAGGTGAACGACATTGCCATCCGGCAGCGCCACACGCTTCGTCTCGCCCACGCCGGTCGTTGCATTTTCCCAGGCATAGGCGCGGTCCGCAAGAAGGCCGGAACCGAGAATGGCGACGGGCAGGCCGACGGCAGCCGCTTTCAGCCATTGACGCCTGCTCACCCGAGCCGGGGCCTCCCGCTGGATCGGGGCACCGGCTGCGATGTTCTCCCAGTTGCCGACGATTCGGGCATAGGCGACCGCATGCGCGGGATCGCGGCTCCGCCAGGCTTCGAACTCGTCCCGGCGGGCAGTGCCCGCATCCAGGGCAGCGAACCAGCGCGACGCTTCGGCAATAAGGGCATCCTGACCTAAAGGATCTTTTGAGTTTTTCATGTACCAGCGCGTCTGCGTTCTGATCCGATCAAGCGGAGGATCGGTCCTGCCGCCGAGTCTTATCAAGTCGCCGCAAGTCAGAGAAGCGCCTTGTGATCCCGTTCCTCGGACGGCTGCTCGTCGGAGCATCGGTTTTGCGGCGTCAGGGCGAGGGTGAGCAGGGCCACGGCGCGTGCCAGCCGCTTCTCGAACGTGGAGATGCTGATTCCCAGATCGCTGGCTATTTCTCGAGGCGTTTCCTCGGCGAAGCGACGCCGGACCAGCGCGACCCTGCAACGCTCCGGCAGCGCGGAGATGGCCTGCTGGACGCGCGCCATCTGCTTCTGTCCCGCGACGATGCGGAAACTGTCCGGCGTCTCGTCCGCGATGTCGAGGAACGTCGGCGCCGGCAACGGTTGCATGGTCACGACCCGTGCCTGCCGGATGCGCTCGATGGCGAGATTGTGGATCGTGCGCATCACATAGCCGGGCGGGTTGGCAATGGCGGCCCAGCCGTCGAGCGTGAAGACCTTCGCATAGGCTTCCTGGACGATGTCGCCGGCTTCGTCGTCGTTGCGCACCGTGCGGCGCGCATAGTCCACATAGGCGCGTTCATGCGGCAGCACTTCGTCGACGAACCAGCGATCTATCGGGCGGACATTGGGTGCGGTCACGACGAAGGGCTCAGGTCAGGTGCGTTGCCCGCTGCGCCTAGGTGACGAACATGTAAGTTTGGCTACAGCGCGGGACTCATCGGTTCAGCCGGATGACATGCTCCCCAAAGTTCCTCCACGCATCAGTCAGCGTCCGCGACATCCGCAACGGCCTCCCATTCGGCCGATTCAATAGGCCAGCGCACACCCATCGGCGCGCATCTCGCTGGCGGCGGCGTAGACGCGGTCCTTCCCGTCCATGCGATGCTCGACGCACTCGTAGCGGCCGAAACCGCCATCGGGCTTGGCGATCGCCCAGCCAATATCGGCCAGCGCCGATTTGGTCGCATCCGGCACGCCGGTTTCGAGCTTGAGCTGGCCGATGGCGGGGAGCCCGGGCTTGTCCTCGCCCATCGACTGCGATGAGCCCTCATGATGCCAGCGCGGAGAATCCCCGGCCGACTGGATCTCCAGCCCATAGTCGACGCGGTTGACGATGATCTGCGCCTGGCCCTGCGGCTGCATGTCGCCGCCCATCACGCCGAAGCTCATCCAGGGCTGGTCGCCCTTGGTCGCGAAGCCGGGGATGATCGTCTGGAAGGGGCGCTTGCCGGGCGCGTAGATGTTGGGATGCCCGTCCTGCAGGCTGAAGAGCTGGCCGCGATCCTGGAACATGAAGCCCAGCCCGTCGGCGACCAGGCCCGATCCCATGCCGCGGAAGTTGGACTGGATCATCGACACCATCATGCCGTCCTTGTCGGCGGCGGTGAAATAAGTGGTGTCGCCCCGGCTCGGCGCCTGGCCGGGATAGACGGGGGTGAGGATGCGGTCCGGACGGATCAGCGCGGCGCGCTGGGCGGCATATTCCTTGGAGATCAGCCACTCCACCGGCACTTTGGAGAAGTGCGGATCGGCATAATAGCGCGCGCGATCCTCATAGGCGAGGCGCTTGGCCTCGACGCACCAGTGGATTCCGGCGGGCGACTGGAAGCCGGCGCCGGCCATGTCGAAATGCTCGATCATGTTGAGCATCTGCAGGGTAGCGATGCCCTGGGTATTGGCGCCCAGCGCGTGGACGGTCGTGCCGCGATAGTCGGTGGCATAGGGCGTCACCCACTCGCCATGGTGCGCGGCAAGGTCGGCGCGCGTCATCCAGCCGCCGATCCGCTTGAAATAGCGCTCGATCGTCTCCGCGATCGGCCCGTTGTAGAAGGCGTCGCGGCCGCCCTGCGCGATCAGGCGATAGGTGCGCGCCAGGTCCGGGTTGCGGAACACCTGGCCCGGCAGCGGCCCCTTGCCGTCGGCCAGGCCATAGGTGCGCACCGCGTTGGCGACTTCCTCCACGCCCGATCCCGGCCGCTGGAATCCGGTCAGGCTGCCGCGGATGGACCAGGCGATCACTTCCGGCACCGGCGCGCCGTTCTCGGCAAGCACGATGGCGGGGGCGAGCACTTCCGCCCAGGGCAGCTTGCCGTAGCGCTTGTGCAGCATCCACCAGGCATCCAGCGCGCCCGGCACCGAAATGCTGACCGCGCCGAGCGGCGGCAGCACGCCGTTCTTCGCCCGCGCGCGCACGGTCTCCAGCGTCAGCCCGCGCGGCGATCCGCCCGAGCCGGCAAGCCCGACGACCTTGCCCAATTTCGGATCCCAGAGCATCACGAAGCAATCGCCGCCGATTCCGCTCGATGTCGGCTCCAGGAAGCCGAGGCAGGCGTTGATCGCGATCGCCGCGTCCACCGCCGAACCGCCGCGCTTGAGAATCTCGATCCCGGCCTGGGTGGCAAGCGGGTGCGCGGTGCCGGCGGCGCCCGACAGGCCATAGGCGGCGGTGCGCGAGGCGAAGCTGGCACCGACCGGCCGGTCGCCGGCGTGGACGTCGGGCCGGACGAAGCTGCGCGCGCCCGGCTCCCACCGCTTCGGCAGTGCCTCGGGGGATGCGGGCGCGTTGCTCTGGCCGGGCTCCCCGGCAACCGGAAGGGAGGCCGCCCGGCCTTGCTGCGCCAGCATCGGCGTGGCGGCTGCGGCGGGCAGGAACGACAGGAAAGTGCGACGGCGCATGGTTACTCCTTGGCGGAAGGGGATGGCGGGATACCGGCTGGATCCTGGGGCGGGTGACTGCTGGGAAAGGCGCGGAGAGGCAGGGTGGGGCTCTGGCCGGCTGCCCGGCCGAAGCTGCGCCGTGCAGGATGGCCGGCGTTCTTGCCCGGCGCCCCTCGGCGTCGGAAGAAACGCGGCAACGGCGCGCGGCATCCGGCCGTCACCTCGTCAAGCCCTGGCGGCCTTGCGGCAGCTAGCATGCACGATCCTCCCGTCTTTGAGACGCAACCGCGTCCCTATCCCGTAAAGAAATCGCAGCGGATCGTCTGGAATCCGGCATGCGCCGCTCCCTTCATTTCCCGCCGAACCTCTTGGTCAGAACGATCCCGATCGTCCGCGGATTGGGCGGGTTGTTGTAAGGGTCGAATCCCAGCACGCCGTTGACGATCTGTGGTGGCTGCGCATCGAACAGGTTGGCGACGACGAACTGGACTTCGCTGTTCGCGAGCCACGGCGCGGGCGAGAGACGACCCAGATCGAAGCCGAGGAACAGGGATGCGGTCGTGTACGAGGAGATCTTTCGGGCCGGTTGGCCGGGCCGATTGTCGGTGAAGCCGTCGACATAGTTCACGACCGATCCGACCGAGAAGCCGTCGCGCCCCCAGAGGAGCGTGCCGTTCAGCCGCAGGTCGGCCGGCTGCGCATAGCCGTCGAGCCGCGAAACTGCCGTTCCGGAGCCGGCCTTGAGGTTCAGGTTCAGAATATATTGCCCGGTCAGGCGCAGGCTTGCGTCGCCGCCGAACATCCGGCTGCGATAGGCGAGGTCGAGATCGAGACCGTCGGTAAACTCCACCGCGAAGTTCTGGGGCCGGATGTCCGCGATCGCCTGGACGCTCGAGAGCAGTTGCGAGGGGATCTGGCTCGCGCTGTCGTAGATGACGGTCCCGCCATCGTTCACGAAGGGAATGTCGGTGGCGAACCAACGGAACACCACCGGATTGTTGACGATGCTCCCGATCAGTTCGGGGCTCGGGTTCTGCGTGTTGAAGACCTGCAGGTCGGGGACCGAGACGCTGTCGTCCTGCGACGGGGTGACGATGCGGTCCGAAATCCTGATCCGGTAATAGCCCGCCTTGATCGTCAGGTTCGGAATGAAGCTGGGTGTGAGGTCCACACCGAATGTGAAGCTGTCCGCATTCTGCGTCTTGAGATCGGGATTGGAGCCGGCCCGGAACATGACCAGTGCATTTCCCGCCGGCAAAGCGGGGTTCTGGTCGGCAGGATTGAGGAAGGCGTTGGGATAGTTCCAGAACGAAACCTGCTCGGCAATGCCGATGGTGTCGCGAAACCGCGGCACCAGGAATGAGCGCGCATAGGTACCGCGCAGCGCGACGGAGCGATTGACCTGCCATCGCAGACCCAGCTTGGGCGCCAATGCGTTATCGAAGCCCAGATCCTCGTAGCGCGCGGCGGCCGTGAGGGTCAGCGACCGTACGAACGGCAGATCCTGATCGGGCCCCACGATCGGTACGTTCACCTCGCCGAAGACCGATTTCGCCTTCCGCGTCCCGCCGTTGAGATTGAAGAATATCTTCGCATCGGTGCGCAGCGTCTCGACGCGATATTGCACGCCGCCCGCCACCATGACCGGCCCTGCCGGCAACCGCGCAAGCGCCGTCTGGCCGCTCAGCTCGGCGACGAACAAACTATTGGTGTAATTGTAGTGCGTATCGGGATCGCCGTAAGGCGCAACGCCTTCGAAGACATTGCTGCTGGTCTTGTTGCGCCCGTAATCGATGTTCAGATCGACCGAGGTCGTGCCGTTGCCCTGCCAATGGGCGTTCCCATTGACGGACGAACCCGTCGTGCGCGTCTTAAATAGCTCATTATATTGAGTATAGTCCGGATAATCGACGCGCGCGTCGCGATCGCGCTGGAAGTGCGATGCGTCCACCGAAAGGCTTACGTCGCCCGCCTCCTGGCGAATGCCGCCGTAGAAGCCGCTGAGCTCTTCATTGGGCAACTGACTGATCTGAACGCGCCAGCCGTCGGAGACGACGGGATCCTCGATATACTCGGATCGCTTCTGGTACATCGCCATGCCGTAGACGCTGCCGCTTCCCCAGCTATGGCCGACAAGCGCGCTGGCCTCGCCGTTCTTCGAGCCGGTCTGGGTGCTGGTCGATCCGCGCAGGCGCAGCTCGACACCCTCGTCGGGCTTGCGCGTGACGATGTTGACGACGCCGGCCACGGCGTCGGCGCCATAGGTCGCGGACGCGCCGTCCGGAATGATGTCGATGCGCTCGATCAGCGCGGACGGCAGGACGGAGACGGTCGGCGATTCGATCATCCCGACCGACGCCATGCGACGACCGTTTACCAGCGTCAGGGTCGCATCCGAGGCGAGACCGCGCAGCGCGAAGCTCGCGAAGCCGTCATATTGATTATAGGTCGTGCCCCCGCCAAGCGTGGTGCCGATCTGCGCCGCCGAGGTTCCGAAATCGCTCAGGTCGCCGGTGAAGTTCTGCGGGATCGTGAGCATATACTCCGAAACCGCGCTCGCGCCGGACTGCACGATGTCCGCCTGACCATAGGTGAAAACCGGACTCGCGACATATTCCCTGGGCAGGCCGCGGATCAGCGAACCGGTTACGATGATCGCGCCGGCTTCCGGCTCGGCCGCCGGATGCTCCGAATTCGGAACCTGCTCCTGTGTTGCCGTGCCTTCTGCCTGGCCAACGGAAGTAGCGTCTTGCGCGAGTGCGAGCGCGGGCGACGCCCACGCCCCGATCAGAGAAACCGCTGCGAACCCCTTAACGATATACGACAAAGCCACCCCCAGTTCAGGATATGATACAACATACCTCATAGATGCCTATGAATCCCGGGCGCGAATGTCAATTGCGCCTCTCCGGCCGGCCGAGGAGCGTTATGTTACCCGGAAAGTGGCGCGCTTGGACGCCCGAGAAGAATTTGCAGAACGATGTCGATTTCCGACAAGCTCGTTCGTCGTGCCTATGAGACGCCCAAAAAGGGGTCGGCTCAAACAAGGAGACAGACGATGCGGGTTATGGTGTTCGTGAAAGCCACCGAGGAGAGCGAAAAAGGTGTGTCCCCCACGCCCGAGATGCTGGCGGCGTTCGAGGCGATGGACCAGTTCACCGAGGATCTGGTCCAAGCCGGCGTCTTCGTGGCTGCTGCCGGCCTCAAGCCCAGCGCCGAGGCCAAGCGCATCGCCTTCGATGGCTCCAACCGCACGGTCATCGACGGACCGTTCGTCGAGGCCCGCGAGCTGGTCGCCGGCTTCTCGATCTGGGAGGTCAGGGACATGGACGAGGCCGTGGCCTGGGCGAAGCGCTGTCCCAAGATGCGCTGGCCCGCGCCGAGGCACTGACCAAAGAACTTGGGGGCGGGGACGGCTTTTACGTGCTGCAAGCGGCGCTTGCCGCCTGCCACGCTCGCGCAGCGCAAGCCATCGATCCGCTCTCGTATCCGAGACCGGAAAGTGAATTATGACACATATTATTGTTATAATACAGTGTTTTGGTTGGTATATTTGCCATTTCCTTCTTATCCGAGGCAATGAAACCAGCAACTTATCTGGCGATCCCGGCTAGACACGTCCCGCATTGATCTTGGATCGGGCAAGCGCGCTCTCATCAAAGGGGGCGAGCTCGACCCGCGCTACAACATAACCGTGCCGCCCGACCTTGGAGGCGAATGAGCTTCATGGTCTTTCAGGGACACCAATCGGCAATCAGTCGCGGTTTTCATTCGCGTTCTTCCCTTCGTAGCTGAAGAAGAAGCCTTCATCTTGAAAGGGAGCAGGGCAATCAACGCCGATAGCTCTGGTGCGTTCAGATTGTCCGCGAATGACCGCCGTTGGGACTTACCCGCCACGCCTGCAGCACACGGCAAACGGCGGCTTTTGCCATTAGGACGTTCGCCAGATGAGCATGTCGACGTATGAGCGGGGCTTGTGAATGACGGAATGCTGGCTCTTGGCGAGGAAGGATTCCCTTCTCATCGCCGATCAGGTGGCTACGGGGCGCCGACCAAATCGTGCGTAAAGCGTGGGCAACACGAAGAGTGTCAGCAATGTCGCGGTGAAGAGGCCACCGATCACCACGGTCGCCAGCGGCTTCTGGACCTCGGCGCCGGCACCGTGGCCGAGCGCCATCGGAACGAAGCCGAGGCTGGCCACCAGCGCTGTCATCGCTACCGGGCGGAGGCGGGCGAGCGCGCCTTCACGAGCGGCCGTGGCGCGGTCGCGGCCATCGGCGACAAGCTGACGTATGGACGTGAGCATCACCAGGCCGTTGAGCACCGCGATTCCCGATAGCGCGATGAAGCCCACAGCTGCCGAGATCGAGAAGGGCATGCCCCGCAGCAGCAGCGCCAGCACTCCGCCGACCAGCGCCAGCGGCACGCCGGTGAAGACGATCGCGGCATCGCGGACATTGCCGAGTGCACCGTAGAGCAGCAGCAGGATCAGCACGAAGCAGGCGGGAACCACGATTAACAGCCGGTCGCGCGCCGAGGCGAGATTCTGGAATTGCCCGCCCCATTCGAGCCAGGTGCCCGCCGGCAAGGCGATGTCGCGCGATATTCCCGCCTGTGCTTCCGCGACGACCCTCGCCACGTCGCGCCCGCGCACATTGGCCTGGACGACGACGCGCCGCTTGCCATTCTCGCGGCTGATCTGGTTCGGGCCGTCGATCAAACGGATCTCGGCGACCGAGGAGAGCGGCACGAAGGCGCCGGAGGGCGTCGGCACCGGTACCTGACCGAGCGCCTCCAGATCGGAGCGCATTGCATCGTCCAGGCGGATGACGACTGGAAAGCGCCGGTCGCCCTCGAAGATCACGCCAGCCTGACGTCCGCCTACCGCAGTGGAGACGGTATCCGCCACGTCCTGCGCCCGCACGCCCAGCCGCGCGGCGGCATCGTGGTTGAAGGCGATGTCGAGCATCGGCAGCCCTTCGGTCTGCTCGACCTTGACGTCCTCCGCGCCCGGCACCTTGCGCAGCACGCCCGCGATCTTCGCGGCGGTGGCATTGAGCTCGCCGAAATCCTCGCCGAACACCTTGACCGCCACGTCCGAACGCACACCGGCGATCAGCTCGTTGAAGCGCATCTGGATCGGTTGGGTGACCTCATAGGCATGCCCCGGCACCCGGGCGAGCCGCGCCTCGATCCGCTCGACCACTGCTGCCTTGTCTTCGGACGGATTGGGCCAGTCCCTGCGATCCTTGAGCATGATGAAGGTGTCGGTGGCATTGGGCGGCATCGGATCCGAGGCGACCTCGGCAGTGCCGGTGCGCGAGAAGACGGTGCGGATCTCGGGCATGCCTTGCAGCGCATGCTCGATCTGTGCCTGCATCTTCTGGCTCTGCTCCACCGAAGTGCCCGGCACGCGGAAGGCGGAGACAAGCACGTCGCCCTCGTCGAGCTGGGGCAGGAACTCCTGGCCGAGCGTAGTGTAAGCCGCACCCGCCAGGGCAAGCGCGCCGAGCGCGACGCCGATAGTCAGCGCGGGCCGTTTCATCGCACGGTCGAGGCCGGGTTCGTAGCGTCGGCGCAGCCACGATATGATCCGGCCCTCCTTCTCGTCGACGGGCCTGGACAAGGCGATCGCCACCGCGGCGGGCACGAAGGTGAGCGAGAGGATGAAGGCGAAGCCGAGCGCGATGATGACGGTGAGCGCCATCGGCTCGAAGGTCTTGCCCTCCACCCCGGTCAGCGTGAGCAGCGGCAGATAGACGAGCATGATGATGGCCTGGCCATAGACCGAGGGGCGGATCATCTCGCGCGCGGCGGCGGAGACGGTGGCCAGGCGCTCGGACAGGTCGAGCGCGCGGCCCTCAGCGTGTTGACGCTCGGCAAGGCGGCGCAGCGCATTCTCGACGATGATCACCGCGCCATCGACGATCAGGCCGAAGTCGAGCGCGCCAAGGCTCATCAGGTTCGCCGAAACGCCCGCCTGCAGCATGCCGAAGCCGGTGAGCAGCATAGTGATCGGGATCACCATCGCCGCGATCAGCGCAGCGCGGAAGTTGCCGAGCAACAGGAACAGCACGACGATGACGAGCAGCGCACCCTCGGCGAGGTTCTTCGAGACGGTGGCGATGGTCGCGTTGACCAGCTTGGTGCGATCCAGCACCGGCTCGATCACGATGTCGCGCGGCAATGACGGAGCGATCGCCTTCAGCTTGGCATCCACTCCGGTGGAGACGGTTCGGCTATTCTCGCCGATCCGCATGATCGCGGTGCCGGTGACCACTTCGCGGCCATTCTCCGATCCCGCGCCCAGCGGATGCCCTGGCCCAGCCGCACGTCGGCGACCTGGCCGAGCGTGATCGGCGTGTTCTCGCGTGTCGCGATCACCGTGCCGCGCAGTTCCGCCAGGCTGCGGATGCGGGCATCGGCGCGCACCGCCAGGCCCTCGCCATTGCGGTTCACCGTGCCGCCGCCGGTGGCGACATTGTTGCGTTCGAGCGCCTCGGCAAGATCGGCCAGCGACAGGCGCAGGCCGGCGAGCCGCTGGACGTCCGGGACGACCAGATATTCCTTCTCGAAACCGCCGAGCGAGTCGATGCCGGCGACCCCCTCGACACTCTTCACCTGCGGCGCGACGATCCAGTCCTGCACGGTGTGGAGATAGGTGGCCTTGTCTGCCTCGGTGGCGAGGCGGTCGCCCTCGGGCGTGATGTAGCTGCCATCGGGTTGGAGGCCGGGCTCGCCGGGGCGGTGACCGTCGTGCCCGCGCTCGGCGTAGCGCAGCGTCCAGATATAGACTTCGCCCAGGCCGGTCGCGATCGGTCCCAACTCGGGCCGGGCACCGGTGGGCAGGTCTTCCTGCGCTTGCGACAGGCGCTCCTGCACCTGCTGGCGCGCGAAGTAGATGTCGGTCGAATCGGAGAAGATCGCGGTGACCTGGACGAAGCCGTTGCGGCTGAGCGAACGCGTGCTCTTCAGCCCCTTGATCCCCGAAAGCGCGGTCTCGATCGGGAAGGCGACCTGCTTCTCGATCAGCTCGGGCGAGAGCGCGGGCGCCAGGACGTTCACCTGCACCTGGTTGTTGGTGATGTCCGGCACTGCATCGATAGGCAGGCGCCAGAGCGCGCCGGCACCGATAATGGCGGCGATGAGGGTGAGCAGGAGGACAAGCCAGCGCTTGTCCACCGCCCATGCGACGATGCGATCGATCATGGTCTCAGTCCTCGTGCCCGGCTTCGGACGCGCCGAGTGCCGATTTCAAGGTGAAGCTGTTCGCCGCCGCGATCGTCTCGTGGCCGGTCAGGCCGAACGCGACAATCACCATTGCGCCGTCCCGGCGCCCGAGCGTCACCGGCACGGCACGGAAGCCTTTGCCGGTGCGGACGAAGACGACGGTGCGGCCCTCGACGGTCTGCACCGCGGTGGAGGGCACGCGGATCGTGCCGTCGCCATTGCCGGGCAGCGATACCGATGCCGTGACCGGCTCGCCAGCGCGCCATTGGCCAGCGCGGTTGTCGAGTTCGGCGAGCACCGGCACCTGCCGGGTCTTCTCGTCGAGCACCGGGGAGACGAAGCGGATGCACGCCTGGCCGGTGCGGCCAGCAGCGCTGACCTGCACCGGCGTGCCGACGCGCACTCGTGCGGCATCGGCGGGGGAAAGCGAGAGCGACACGCTCAGCCGGTCGAGGCGGGCTACGCGGAACAGCTCGGTCTCGGCGGCATCGGCGGCAAAGTTCTGGCCGAGTACGGCGGTGCGCGCGATCACCTGGCCGGAGATTGGCGCGGCGATGACGATGCGGTTGTAGCGCCCGCCGCGCGATCCGCTGGCGGCCACCTGCTCTCGGGCGAGGCGAAGCGCTACGTCCGCCTGTTTTGCGGCCGCACGCGAGATCTCGACTTCCCGCAGGGGACGGAAGCCCTTGGCATAGAGCGCCTCATCCCGGGCGAGCGTCTTGTGGGCGAGCTCGGCACCGGCGGCGGCGCGCTGCACTTCGGCCTGAAGACCGGCGGCTTCCCGGCTTTCGAGCACCGCGAGCGTCTCGTCCTGACGGACGCGGTCTCCAAGGTTGCGACGCAGCTCGACGATGCGGCCGGGTACAGTGGCGGCAACGATCCGCGTCGCCTGCGGGTCGCTTTCCAGCAAGGCGGGCAACTCGATCGTGCCGCCGCTGCCGCCGAGCGTCGGGTGGGTCAACTCGATGCCGGCAGTGGCGATCTGCTGTGGGGTGAGCGCGACGACGCCTTCCTCGGCGTGCGTGGCCTCGGCCGGCTCGGCCTGGTTGGTTTGCAGGTTCCCGCCGCCGCCACAGGCGGCAAGCGTCAGGGTAAGCGGCAGAGCCGCGAATAGCGTTCTCATCGATCGGGTTCCTCAGCCGGCAGTACACCGGCGATTGCGGTCAGGGGCTGGATGGCGCGCGGGCGCGCGCCTCAGACTCTCGGTGGCCGCAAGGCGGGATCGACGAGAAACGAGGCTAGGTCCGCCGCCGGCGATGCAAAGGCACAGCTCGCCAGCGGTAAGGGGTGTACCGATTCCACTGCGCCCGTCCGCAATGCGACGGCGTGGCCGTGGCAATTGCCATGGTGGTGCGGCACGCCCTGATCGGCATCGCCCGGCACTTGGTCGCCGTCACCATCGGCATGCGTCTCGCCGCTACAGGAGATCGTGGCGCTGCCCAGCGCCTCGCGCGCATGCGCCGCGGAACTCGCCGTCAGCGCGACAGCGAGGAGGGCGAGCAGCAGGAACCAGCCGGGGCGGTGCATGGCTGCAGTTGTAGGGAAATAGGCCGGAGCTGTCATCGCAGTATCTCCGGTGACACAGGCTTGGCGTCGCGCCAGGCGGGCAGGGCGGCGGAGAGCACTCTCCCGGCCGAACGTAACAAGATCAGCGCGATCACCCCGCCGACCAGGATATCGGGCCAGCCCGCGCCTGTCGCAGCGACGAGGCCAGCGGCGATCAGCACGCCAAGATTCGACGCTACATCGTTGCGCGAGCATTCGAAGGTGCTGCTTATGTTCACGTTCGCGTGCCGGAATCGCCATAGCATCGCCAGGCAGGCCAGGTTCGCCACCAGCGCCGCGCCGCCAAAGCCTAGCATCAGGCTGCTCGATGGAGGGACGCCATTCGCCACCTTGTCGGTGATCTCGATCCCTACCGCGATCGCAAGCGCCAGGATCAGGCCACCCTTGGCGAGTGCGGTGCCAGCTTCCCAGCGCGGGCCACGATGCAGCGCGTAGAGGCTCAACGCATAGACGATGCCATCGCCCAGCATATCGACCGAATCGGCCATCAGCGCGGAGGAACGTGCAAACAGGCCGCCGCCGAAATCTGCCGCAAACATCGCGAGGTTGATGATCATCACAATCACCAGCACCCGGCGCTGCCCGGCCTTTTCCGCGAGCCGCGCGAGCGTCGCGCCTTTTCTCGAACAACAATCCTCGGCCATGCCGGACCTCGCTTCCGGCGTTCTGTGTCTTCTACCATGCTCCGGCGATGATCCTGATCTCGGCGATCGATGTTCAGGATATGGTCGGCTATCTCGACTGAGGCGACGTATGGAGAGGAGCGAAACCGAGGCCGAAGAGCGATACTATGCCATGCTCGACGACACACCCATTGCCACGCAACTTAAACCCGGAAACCCCCGACAAACCCCGGGGCGGTTCACTTTATACTTAATCCGCATCATTAAATGCAGGGGACAAAACACCCAGGCCACACTCTTTAAACTTGCCTGAGGATCGTGTCGACGCAGGCAACATCGAGGTCGCAGGGGAAATCGATTAGCGGACCAAGGGGCCGAACAGGATGGCGTTGAACAACAGCTGATGGAGGTGCGTCCATTGATTACGCAGGTTCGGATCCTCGGCGAACATGATTACCCGGCCTTTGCCGACGCTTTCGGTGATCAGGAAATCGCTCGCGGAAAGGCTGGCCCGGTCCTCGTCGAGCAGATAGCCGGCGATCTTCAGCTTGGCGGGCTCGGCATAGGACAGCACGGCCCGGCCTTTCTCACCCGCCGAGAATAGTCGCGTATTGCGCGACAGCACGTGGAACGAGTCCGGATAGCCGAGCGTCAGCGGCGATCTTCCCTTGGCGTCGACTCGCACGATCGCGCCCGGGGTCTGGCGCGTTACGCCTTTGCTTTCGGTGCTGGTCAGCCCGGCGCCTGCCGCCGATGCGAAAGCGGTGCCGCCCTTGACGGTGATGAGCGTGCCGCCCTGTTCCACCCATGCCTTGAGATGCTGGGTGCCTTCCTCGCGGAAATACCATTCATAGGGCTTTCCGCGGACGCCGCCGCGGCCGACGCTCTGGCCACCATCGGGGACGATGATCGTGTTGTAGCGGCGTAGATCGGCGTCGCGCAGCGTCTCGATCGTCATTGGGGTGAAGGGCAGCTTGTACATCTCGTCGAAGAAGAAGTGGAAGCTGCCCCAGGCGGACTGATCGGTGCCTTCGCGGGTGAGCACCGCCACCGCCGGCTTGCCCACTGGCTGGAGCACGCCCGAGCCAAGGTCGGATCCCTGGCCGCTATGGCCGGTGGAAAGTGCCTGGACCTGTATCGGCAGGTCCGCCGCCACGGCGCGCACGCGCTCGTGGATCGAAGCCTGGTTCTCGTCGAGTGGCGCGACGAAGGCCGCACCATAGGATTTGCCCGCGATCGTGAAGGGGCCAGGATGGATATAGAGGTTCACTCCTTCCTCGGCGAGGCGATAGGCCGCCGCGGCATCGAGCGCGCCGCGATAGGGCCAGACATAGGCGAAGCCTGCCTGTCCGCTCACGCTGCCCTTGAGCGACAAGGGCTCGGTCACCGCTTCGGTGGCGACCGGAGGTGCGCTGTCCATCCAATAGCCGTCGATGCCGTATTGATAGGGCAAGGCCCATACCGAGATGTCGTAGAAGACCGAGATCGAATGGAACGGTTCCTTCTCGAGCAAGGCGTTGGCCAGGCGGCTGAGCGGCTGCCTCAACGAGACGAGATAGGTACCGGCCGGGAAATCATGCCGCCCCGGCGCGCTCGAATAATAGCCGCTGGCCCGGCCAACCGAAAAGGGCTGGGTGGTACGCTGCACTTCGATCCCGTGCGCGAGCAGGCTGTCGATGAACTGCGACATCTTGTTGGGGTCGGCGTCGGGCGGAAACGCATAGGCCTTTTGCGCGACACCGGGCACGCCGTTCATCGACGAGGCGAAGAATTGCTGGAAATCGCGGTGCAGCTCGCGCCGGTTGGTGGCGGTGGTGTCGAGGTACGACATCATGCCGGTGACGTGATGCGACACGCGATCGCGCAATGTCAGCAGCGTGCCGTTGTCGCGCTCGATCACCAGCCCGCCGCTGCCTGCCGCCTGCTCGAACAGCACGCCGATCATGCCGTGATACTGGGTATAGAGCGTGTGCATGCCGAGGAAGGGCGAACCGAACGAATCACCCGAATAATAGCGCCAGCCGCGTGCATCGAACTGCTGGCGCATGTCCTTGCCATAGATATCCCACCACTTCTTCAGCCAGTCATTGGGCAGGTTGGTGTTGTACGGCTCGGGATAGGGCGGGAAGAAGAAGGTCGAATTGGCGCCCATCTCATGGATGTCGAGCGCCAGCTCGGGTCGCCAGTTGCGGATCAGCTCCACCTTGGCGCGGCCCTCGCGCATCTTCAGCGGCACCATGTCGCGATTGGGGTCGAGCAGGTAGTGGTTCGAATCGCTGCCCACGCCCCAGGGCTCGTTGTGCTCTGCAGCATTGGGATCGGCCTTGGCGATCTGGCTCTGCGCGGTGCGATACCAGGCGACATAGCGCTCGCGTGGCGAAGGGTTCTCGACCGGAATGATATAGGTCAGCACATTGTCGAGAATACGCTGCGTGCGCGCATCGGTGCCGGCGAGCAGCTGATAGGCAACGAGCTGCATTGCTTCCACGGACGAGGCTTCGCTCGTGTCGATCGTCGAGATCATCACCGCCCCCGGGGTGTTCTCGATAATGGCCGGCAACTCGCCGGGCCGAAGGGTCCGCGGATCGGTCAGCTTGCCGAGATTGGCGACGTGCGCATCCAGCGCCGCGATGTTCTTCGGGCTGCTGATCACCAGCATGTAGAGCTTCTTGCCCTCATAATCCTCGCCATATGTCACCAATCGGGCGCGGTTCGAGCTTTCGGCCCAGCGATGCAGCAGCTTTTCGGTTTCGTAGAAGCTGGTGAACTGCGCGGGCGGAGTGAAGCCGAGGACTTGCTGGATCGTCGGGATCGCAGGGTCGTAGCTGCTGCCGGGCACCCATGCGTCCTGCGCCGCCTTTTGCGGCGCCGTGCCGGCCGTGACAGGATCTGGCACGGATTGTCCGGCGCGCAGCGCGCCAGGAATGGAGAGAGACGCGAGAAGGCCGGCCGTGGTCGCCACGAGCTTGGAAAGACGCATAACTCCCCCTCTATCCGCGATGATATAGGTTTAAAGTAATTGCATCATGACGCAGATGTCCAGCCTCTGAAGGGGGCACCGCAAAATAATTTATGTTTAAACTAATTGCGGCGGCGGCAACCGGTGTTATCGATAGGCGAAGCCGCATCGAAGAGCCGGAGGTCGCGCATGCAGGAACAGGAAATCGCCGAACGCGAACAGGGGCTCGCCAAGGGGCTCGGCAAGGCGCAGATCGTGATGATCGGCCTGGGGGGCGCGATCGGCACCGGCCTGTTCATGGGCAGCGGCATCGCGATCAACTATGCCGGCCCGGCGGTGGTGCTCAGCTATCTGATCGCCGGCTTCGCCGCGGTGGTGATGGTGCTCAGCCTTTCCGAGATGGCGGTGATGCATCCGAGCGCGGGATCGTTCGGCACCTATGCCGAAACCTATCTCAATCCCTGGGCGGGCTTCATGGTCCGCTACACTTATTGGATGGCGCAGGTGATCGCGATCGGCGGCGAGGCTGTGGCCGCTGGCGTATATATGACCTACTGGTTCCCGGACGTGCCGATCTGGGCCTGGTCGCTCGGTTTCGCCTTCATCCTGCTTTACGTGAATTCGCGCTCGGTGAGCGATTTCGGTACGTTCGAATATTGGTTCGCCTTCATCAAGGTGGCGGCGATCGTGCTGTTCATCCTGCTCGGCCTGAGCGCGATCTTCGGCGTGGGCATGAAGCCGGTTGGCTTCCACAATCTCGTCGGCCTGCCCGGCGGCTTCATGCCCAACGGCTTTTGGGGCGTTTGGATGGGGGTGCTGATCGGCATCTTCTCGTTCGTCGGGATCGAAGTGATCGCTGTCACCTCGGGCGAGACCCGCGAGCCGGAAAAGGCGATCCCGGCGGCGCTGCGGACCATGGCGGTGCGGCTGCTCCTCTTTTACGTGCTCGCGCTCACCATCGTGGTCAGCTTCGTCCCCTGGACCGAATCCGGCGCGAAGGTGGTCGCGCAAAGCCCGTTCGTCCGCGTGCTCGCCTATAGCGGCATCGCCCATGCCGCGGGGATCATGAACTTCGTGGTGGTCAGCGCGGCGCTCTCCAGCATGAACACCAACATCTATCTCTGCTCGCGTATGCTGTTTTCCCTCTCACGCGGCCGCTATGCACCGGCCTTTCTCGGCCGGTTGAGCCCGAACGGTACGCCGGTCGCGGCGATCCTGGTGTCAGGGGCCTGCATCCTGCTCTCGGCGGGCCTCTCCAAGCTCACGCCGCTTGCGTATAATTATCTGTTCGGCATCGCGATCTTTGGCGCGATCATCGTGTGGATGACGATATTGCTCAGCCATCTGAGCTTCCGCCGGCGCCACAAGGCGGAGGATCTGAAGGTCCGGATGCCGTTCTTTCCCTATATGCAGATCGCCGGGCTGGTGCTGCTTGCGGCGATCCTGATCACCATGGGGCTCGATACGCAGTTCTGGAACATCGCGTGGATCGTCGGCGTGCCCTGGCTGGCGCTGATCTCGCTGGCCTATCTGGTGTGGAGGCGCGCGAACCGGGCGAGCGCCTGAGGTAGTTCAGGCGAGCGTATTGAAGAAGCGGCTGAGCCGGGTAATCGCCTCGTCCAGTTCCGCGTGGGTGACCGAGCCGAAGCAGAGCCGGAGATAACCTTCGCCGGCCGCGCCGTAAAAGCTGCCCGCTTCCACTACCACGCGTGCTTCCTCGAGCAGCGCATCGGCCAGCGCTTGCGAGGAGCGACCGGTTCCTCGCACGTCCGGAAAGGCATAGATCGTGCCCTCGGGCGGCGCGCAGCGCACGCCCGGCATCTGGTTCAATGCGCGGACCAGCAGGTCGCGCTTGCCCTGATCATCCGCCACCATTTCCGCCGCATCGCCATCGCCCGCCGTCACCGCGGCAAGGCCGCCAGATTGGATGAAGGTGTTGACGTGGGTCGCATCGTTGGCGGTGATCTTCATCAGGCCCGGCATCAGCGCGGCGTCGGCGGCGAGATAGCCGAGCCGCCAGCCGTCCATCGCGTGCGACTTGGTGAAGGCAAACATCGAGACGGTGCGATCGCGCATGCCCGGCAGCGAAGCGATGCTGGTGTGCCGCCGGTCGTCGAAAGTGATGAATTCATAGACTTCGTCGGAAACGACGAACAGATCGTGCCGGATGGCGACGTCGGCCAGCGCCATCAGCTCGTCGGGCGAATAGACGCGCCCGGTGGGATTGCACGGGTTGACCAGCACGATCATCTTGGTGCGTGGAGTGATCGCCGCCTCGAGCCAGTCGGCGCGGATCGAGAAGCCGGCCTCTGCATCGAGCGGAACGGTGACGACCGTGCCCCCGGCCAGCTCGATCTTGCCGAGATGCTGGGGATAATAGGGTTCAAGCAGGATCACTTCGTCGCCGGGATCGACCAGCGCCAGGAAGGCTGCGAACGACGCGTGGGTAAGACCATTGGTGACCAGCACTTCGCCGGGCGAATAATCGAGCCCGTTGAACGCAGTCAGCTTGTTCGCCAGTGCGGCGCGAAACTCGGGCTCGCCCTGCAGGTCGCCATAATGGACCTTGCCGGCACGGAGTGCGGCGATCGCCGCGTCCTTGATGTGCTGCGGCGTGTCGTGGATCGGCTTGCCGAGTTCGAGATGGATCAGATCGTCGCCCGCAGGCCCCAGCGCGGCGGCGCGGGCGTACATGCCGAAGCTCTTCTTCGACGTTTCAGTAATGCGGCGTGCGAGCTTGGGCACGAAAAATCCTTGCGGAAAACAGGGTGGGCCACGTCCTTGGGCTGAGGACGTGGCCCGGAAAACGTCAGGGTTGGGTACGGCGCAGCGGACGCTTTCCGCCGCCGAGAGGCAGCTTGTCCTCATCGATGAGCTGACCGGCCTTCATCACCCAGACGATCTGCTTGGCATTGTTGACGTCTGCGGTCGGATCGGCGTTGAGGAGCACCATATCGGCATATTTGCCGGGCTCGATCGATCCCAGCACATCGTCCTTGCCGAGATGCTTGGCGCCGTTGAGAGTCGCCATGACGACGATCTTCCTGGCGGGCACACCGGCCGCCTGCATCAGCTCCATCTCGCGATGTACCGCCGGCCCGATGGTCTGGTCGGTCGCGATGGCGACCACGCCGCCCGCGGCATCGATCTTGCGCATGTTCTCCTGCGCGATCGGCGTCATCAGCTTCATCCACCAGGTCCAGCCGCGATCCTTCCACGCCGGTGCGGTCTTGTTGCGCATCTCGGCGATCTCGGCTGCCGTGTACGAAGCCTGGTACAGCGGCTGATCGAGATATTCGGGATGCTCGACCAGCCGGCTATAGCCCTCGCCGATCGTCAGGGTCGTCGCCACCGGCATCTTCTTCGCCCCCATCAGCCTGGCGAATTCGTCGGTGATCGGACCCTGGATCACCGGATGGGCCAAGCTGTCGATCCCGGCGAAGATCGCCTCGGTCGCGCGCAACTCGCTCGAAGTATGCGCGGTGGTACGGATGCCATGGCGATTTGCCTCGAGAATGATCTCCTGCATCAGATCGAGCGGCAGCAGCGGGATCAGCGGACGCGTGCCCCAGCCATGTTCCTCGAGCGTGAGCTTGAGGATGTCCGGCTTCTGCTCCTCGAGATATTTGACCAGCTTGGGCTTGTCTTCGGTCCAGTTGTCGATGGAGAGGCCGCCGCTGTCGCCATGGCTGCCGGGATACGTCGCGATATAGCCGGTGGCGAAGATGCGCGGCGACAGGATCTTGCCCGCGCGCTCCTCGGCGCGAAGGCCGAAGATGTGCTCGGGCACATTGCCGGCGTCATAGACCGTGGTCACGCCCGAATAGAGATAGCTTGCCAGCGCCTGCAGCCCGGCAAGATGCGCACCCGCCGCGTCGAGCTTGGGTCCGCCCGCCGGCCCGCGCGCGCCCTTCAGATGGATGTGCACGTCCATCATGCCCGGCATCAGATACTTGCCCTTGGCGTCGATGTGCACGCCCGACACCTTCGGCGCGACCGAGGTCGGCGTGACGAAGGTGATCTTGCCCTTGTCGACGCCGATCGACATGCCGGTCTGGTTGGGCTGGCCGGTGCCGTCGACCAGCGTCACATTGTCGATGATATAGTCTTCGGCCATTGCCGGCGCGGCAAGAGCCAGGGCGATCGCGCTCGCGGCGATTCCCATGACGAAGCGTTTTGCGGTCCCGCTCATTCCTTGACCTCCTTGCCAGCCTGTTTGAAGACGATGCCGTCACGCATCACGAAATCGACATGCATCACCGCGCTGATGTCCGCGACGGGATCGGCGTCCAAGGCGATCACGTCCGCCGCCATGCCGGGATCGAGCCGGCCACGGTCCTTCAGGCCCGCTGCCTCCGCGGCATTGACCGTGCCGGTCTTGAGCGCTTCGACGTTGGTCATGCCGGCGTCGACATATTCCAGCATTTCCTGGGCATTGGTCCCGTGCGGCGCGATGCCGCTATCGGTGCCCAGCGCGATCTTGTTGCCGATCCTGATGGCGAGCCGCACCATCTTCTTGGGCTGGTCGCCCAGCTTGAACAGCTTGGCGAGGGAGTTGGGATTGAGGTTGCGCATCGGCCCCTTCATCACCTGCTCCGGTGTCGTCCCGACATAGCTGATCGGCCAGACCGTGGGGATAATGTAGGTTCCGTGCGCCTTTGCGAGCCGCAGGCTTTCCTCGTCCGCCCACATCGCGTGCTCGATCGAGTCGTAGCCGGCGCGGATCGCGGCATCGATGCCCGCCTTGCCGTGCGCATGGGTGGTCACCTTGCGCCCCATCGAATGCCCGGCATCGGCAATGGCCTTCAGCTCTTCATCGGTGAACTGCTGCTCGGTTCCGGCGTCCGAAGGATCGAGCACGCCTCCCGTGACGTGCACCTTGATCACATCCGCGCCCAGCTTGATCTGGTTGCGCGTGGCACGGCGGCAATCGTCCGCACCATCGCAGACGTTCGGATTGCTGAGAGCCTCGGCGTCCAGAAACGCGGACTTGAGATTATGTGAGTCGCCATGGCCGTTCGTAGGACTGATTCCCTGGCCGGCGGCGATGATCTTCGGACCCGGCACGAGGCCGAAGCTGATCGCGTCACGCAATGCAAAGATCGCCCCGTTGGGCGCGCCGAGATCGCGAATGGTGGTGAAGCCGGCCTGCAGCGTGACCGAAGCGTTGGCGGCGCCGTTCAGCGCGAAAAACGCATCTTCTTCGCGCATCGCGAAGCCGCCCTGCCTGCTCAGCATGCCGCTGCCGGTGATATGGACATGAAGGTCCATGAAACCCGGTAGGACGAACTTCGAGGTGAGGTCGATCACCGGGGCGGTGGCCGGCAGGCCGAGCTCGGCGGGGCTCAGATAGCCCTTGCGTACCGACTCGATCTTGCCGTCGCGGGTGACCAGCGTGGCCTGGGTCAGGACCGGCTTGCCCGGTTCCGTCATCAGCTTGCCGGCGTGGATCACGGTGGGCACAGCGACTCGCGGACTAGGCTGCGCAGGCTGGCCGGGCTCGACAATGCGTTGGGCCAGTGCCGGCGTGCTTAGCGCGGTGGCGAGGAGCAGGCCGGTGGGTAGAAGGCAGGACAAGCGCATCGAAGGAGCCCCCTTTTTTTGGCAATCCACCGGTTCGGCGGAATTGCTATAAACTTAAAATAATTCTATAAGCGCGAGAATGTCCAGCCTCGATTCCGCACCTGCACAAGAAACTTTGGAAACCCGCTTCAGCGAGGTACGCATGCGCTTTGCTGCGCTGCCACGGCTCGCCTATCTCAACAGCGGTTCCTACGGGCTGCTGGCGGACAGCGTTCAGGCGGCGATCCACGATTATATGGCGTGGCGGATCGAAGTGGGCGCGGACTGGGACGCCTGGGTGGAGCGCTCCTTTGCCTTTGGCGGCAAGCTGGCCCGGCTGATCGGCGCCGAGCCGGACGAGATCGCGGTCACCGGTTCCGCCTCTTCGGGAATCAATTCGCTCGCCAGCGCGCTCGACTTCTCCGGCCCGCGAAACCGGGTGCTGGTCAGCAACTATGAATTCCCGACCAGCGGCCAGATCTGGCACGCGCAGGCGCCGCGCGGCGCGGTGGTGCAGCACATCGAGGAAGACGGAGATCGCCGCATCCCGCTGGAGCATTTCGAGCGGGCGATCGACGAGCGCACCGCCGTCGTCGCGCTGTCGCGTGTCTGCTATCGCCACGGCGGCCGGCTGCTCGATGAGGAAGTGCGCGAAATCGTGAAGATGGCGCACCGCCATGGCGCCCTCGTCATCCTCGATTGCTTCCAGTCGCTCGGCGCAGAGACGATCGACGTGAAGGCGCTCGGCGTCGATTTCGTCGTCGGCGGCACGTATAAATATCTGCTCGGCACTGCCGGGATCGGTTATTTCTATGCGCGGCGCGAACTGATCGGAAAGCTGGTGCCGACGATGAGCGGCTGGTTCGCGCAGGAGCGGATCGGCGCGATGAGCATCTTCGAGAACGAGCCGAGCCACACGGCGTCCCGCTTCCAGGCGGGCACGCCACCGGTGCTGCCTTGCTATGCCTCGGATGCCGGCCTCGGAATGATCCTGGAACTGGGTCCGCAGGCAATCGAGGCACAGGTGAACGCGCTGACGGCGCTCGCCCTGGAACGTTTCGCCGAACAGGGCTTCCAGATCGCCACGCCGATCGCGGCGCACGGGCCGATGATCGCGATACGCTCGACCGATGCCGACGCGCTGGTGCGCCGGCTGATCGAGCGCCAGATCGTCACGTCGCACCGCGACGGCAATCTCCGCGCCGGCTTCCACTTCTACAATGACGCGGGCGATCTCGATCGGCTGATCGGCGCGCTCAACGACAATCGCGAGCTGCTCGCGTAAGACCTAATAGTTGATGCCCGGGTTGTCGCCCGGATGGATCACGCCGACCACGTCCATTCCGTCGGGATGCGTGCATTCCAGCGAATGCGCCTGTTTGCGCGGCAGGAACAGCACGTCGCCGGCGGCTATCGGCGCGCAGCTTTCGTCGTTCCAGACGATCCCCGCGCCGGACAGGATGATCAGCGCCTCTTCGTAAAGGTGCCGGTGCATCTCCGCGCGTGACGGCGGGATATGGCCGATGAACTGCGCGGCGTCGGTCGATCCCACGCTCTTGTCGACCAGCATCTGGAAATAGCGCGGCCCCATCTCCGAACGCTGGGCTTCGTCCACTCCGCGCACGCGATCGGGATGACGCTCGTCGAAATTCGTCGGCATGGTGTCCAGCGTGTCGAGCGCTTCCGCTGCGGGCAGCGCCGATACGAACAGGACCATCGGGCGATCCGCGGTCAGTCGAAAGGCCTCTCCCGCACGCACATGCGCGCCGTCCGACTCGGCCAGTGCGAAGGGCCGGCCGGAAATCTCGACTTGTCCTTCGCCCTTGGCGACGAACAGGATGACGCTGCGATCGCCCGCGGCGAGGACGGGTGAATTGCCCGATCCCAGTTCCATATAGAATTGCGACTGATGCTGCGCGCCAAGCGAGGGCGCGATGATCTTGCGGATCCAGAAGCCCGGTGCCCGCGGCCGGGTCGTGGCGGGCGCGACGACATAGCATTGCGCGTCGAGCTGCCGCACGCCGTCCGCAGTGGATTCGGCACGGCGAAGCGCGGCACGGTGTTCATCGCTGCGGTCGTCGCCGCGATAGCCGCCGGGCAGGTTGCTGTGCGTGCCGTCGCAAAAGGGCGGGGTGCCGGTGTGCTTGCAGCCGCATAGCAGCACTTCCTCCGGTTCGTCGCCGACGGTGTAGAGCATCGGTTCGAAACCGGTGCCCAGGTGCGAACGGCCGTCGCAATAGGGCTGGCGCTTCGATCGGCCGCATTTGCACCAGGCAATCGTCCGTCCGGCCCGCAACTCGCAATAATAGGGCTTGAGGCTTGCGATTACCGGTTCGGACGTGGGTTCGGGAAGCGTCGCCACGATCGTTCAGCTCCGTTCTGCGCTGGCCGCGAGCGATTCCTTGAGCTCGGCCAACAGCGCATAGAGCTGCTGGCTGTGATCGGCCTTCATGCCGGCGAACATCGATGCGATCCAATGGTGGTGCTCGGTCGCCACTTCGCGGAAATGCGTGCGTCCCGAATCGGTGATCTGCACCAGCCACGAGCGCCGATCATTTGGATCGCGGTGCATTTCCAGATAGCCGAGGCTCTGCAGCTGGCGCGCCAGCGCCGTGAGATTGGCGTTGGTGACGAGCAACGCTTGTGAAAGCTCGCCCATCATCATCCCTTCGCTGCGGCGATCGAGCGCGGCGAGTACATCGAAGCGCGGGAGCGTGGTGTCGAATTCTTCCGCGAGCCTGCGGCGGACACGCTTTTCGATCGTCATGGAACAGGTCAGCAGCCGCAGCCAGAGTCGAACGGCCGCCGGTTCGGAAACCGCGTCCTCGTGCTTTTCCGCCAACGTGCCGGGCGAATCGACGAGAATCGGCTCCATGCTCTGCGTGCTCAAACTGTCTCTCCTCCGATTTTGACAGGCCGCGTGCGGCATTCCTCAAACCGAACGAATCGGTGCGTTGTGATGGCGTTCCTCTATCTGAATCTGACAGATTTTTTAAACTTAAAAGAATTCTCTTGCGCGGTGCGGCAGATAGTTTATACATAAAGTATCTCGCGAATAGAGGGCTCAGCCCCGTCGCGGAATAAGGGGAGCATCGTTGCATGAGCCTCATTGCAGACCGAGAATGCGGCCTGTGGGCCGGGTCTAGACCCGCCCGTCGCAACTCGCTTCGCTGGACCAGGATCGCCTCGCGGTGGCCCCGGCACAGTGCCCCACTTCGTCTCGCAGGACCGGAACAACCAGAGAAAATGCGTCGGGAGGGGCGTGAGCGAATTCGAGGGGACTGAGACATGAGGACGAAGACGAATATCAGCGGGCGCGCGCGGTTCCTGACCGGTGTCGCCACCACGCTACTGATTGCGGGCCTTGCGGCCCCTGCCTACGCCCAGACTGCGGATGCGGTGCCTGAACAGGAAACGCCCCAGGAAGGCGAAGCGATCGTCGTGACGGGTTCACGCATCGCGACCTCGGCACTCACCGCCGCAAATCCGATCTCGCAGGTCTCTTCAGAAGAGTTTCTGCTGAGCAGTTCGGCGACTGCGGAAAATCTGCTCAACACGCTGCCACAGGTCGTGCCGGGCGAATCCGGCTTCACCAACAATGAGAGCAGCGGCGTCGCCACCGTGAACCTTCGCGGTCTTGGTGAGCAGCGCAACCTCGTGCTGGTCAACGGCCGCCGCTACATCTTCTTCGATGCGCGCCAGGTGACCGATCTGAACACCGTGCCCACCGGGCTGGTCGATCGCGTCGAACTGGTTACCGGCGGCTCCTCCGCCGTCTATGGCTCCGACGCGGTCAGTGGCGTGGTGAACTTCATCCTCAAGAAGGACTTCGAGGGGCTCGAGCTCACCGGCCAATATGACATCACCGCGGCCGGCGATGCGGGCAAGATGAATTTCGACGGCATCGTCGGCGGCAATTTCGCCGACGATCGCGGCAACGCCACCGTCTATTTCAACTATTTCAAGCGCGATCCGCTCAAGGCCGACGCGCGCGACCGCTCGGCCTGCTTCCTTGAAGATACGGTCATCAACGGCGTGCCTTCGCTTCAGTGCGGCGGTAGCGCGGGCATTCCCAACGGTCGTTTCGCGGGTCTTCCGCTGGGCGCCCAGTTGGCCGCGCGTCCCCAGGTGGTCTCCGCGCTCGCCGCGCTCGGCCTCAGCAACGTCGACGCGAACGGCTTCAAATTCGACGATACCGGCACTCAGGTCAGCCCCTTCGTGGCGCCAGGCGATCGCTATAATTTCAATCCGGACAATTATCTCCAATTGCCCCAGGAGCGCCGGATCATCGGCGCGATGGCCAATTACAAGGTAAGCGAGGGTATCGAAGCCTATTTCGAAGGCATCTATACCAACAACATCGTCGATACCCAGTTTGCGGCGACCCCGGTCAGCGGCAGCTATCGCCTGCAGGTCAACAGCCCCTTCCTGACGGCTGGCATGCAGAATCTGCTGCGCGCGCTCGACGAGACCGAGACGACCGCGGCCACGCGGAACGACGGCTTCACCACGCTCAGCGTCGGCCGCCGTATCGAGGAAGGCGGGGTTCGCACCTCCACGTTCGAACGCAACGCATGGCGGGTAGTCGGCGGCCTGCGCGGCGATCTCGGATCGGTGAGCGACTCCTTCCTGAAAAACCTCAAATACGACGCCTATTATTCCTATGCTCGCACCCGGAACGTCACAAATTCCGAAGGCGTGATCCTGTCGGCCGCGTTCGCTCAGGGTGTAACGACCGTGTTCCGCAATCCGACCACCGGCGCCACCAGCCCGTTTCCGTTCGCAGGTGTGGCGGGCGGCGGCACGCTGGTCTGCGAGAACAGCGCCAATGGCTGCGTCCCGCTCAACATCTTCGGCCCTAACATCTCTCCGGAGGGCATCGCGTTCATAACGGGCCGTACCACGAGCAGCGAGGAAGCGGAGATGCAGGTCGCGACCGGCGTCGTCACCGGTACGCTGTTCGATCTGCCGGCAGGTCCGCTGGGTTTCGCTGCGGGCGTCGAGTGGCGTGACGTCTCCGCCTTCTTCATTCCCTCCCAAGGCGGCATCGGGGATGTCGGCGTGGTCTCGGGCGGCGGCTATAATGTGAAGGAGATCTTCGGCGAGGTGCGGGTGCCCGTTATCGACGGGCTCGAGCTCAACGGCGCCTTTCGCTACTCCGACTATTCCCTCGGCAATATCGGTGGCGTCTGGACCTATGGCGGGGGCGCGACCTACCAGGTCATTCCCCAGCTGATGCTGCGTGCGCAATATCAGCGCGCGGTCCGTGCCCCGAGTGTGGACGAGCTCTATCGCTCGCAGTCGGGTCTGTCGGAAGCGGCGACCGATCCGTGCGCGCTTGCCAGCGCGGCCAGCGACTCCACGATCCGCGGGCTCTGCATCGCCACCGGCGTTCCGGAAGCCGCGATCGGCAGCTCGGGTGTCCAACCGAGCTTCCAGCTTCGCGGCGTCGTCGGCGGCAATCCGGATCTCACGGAGGAAACCACCGATACCTACACGCTGGGCGCGGTATTCCAGCCGATCCGGAACATGAGCGTCACGCTCGATTACTATAACATCGCCATCAACGACGCGATCTTCCGCGCACCGCTCCAGAGCGTGCTGGATCTCTGCTATAACGTCTTCCAGGATGCCGACAGTTTCTACTGCAAATCGGTGGTCCGCCTGCCTGACGGTACGATCGGCAACCCGGGCGGCATCAACGCGCCGTTCGACAATATCGGCTCGATCAAGACGGACGGCATCGATGCCAGTGCCTCCTACCGTTTCGACGTCAGCAGGCTGATCGGGGGCAACAGCAGCTTCTCGGTTGCCGGGTCGCTGAACTGGCTGAACCGGTTCGATCGTAACCCGGTGGCGGCGATCTCCAGCCTGACCATCAAGTGCGCAGGCGCATTCGGCCTGTCATGCAGCGAACCTCTGCCCACCTGGAAGGGCACGGGCCGGGCGACGCTGAAGTACAACAACCTCAGCGTCAGCCTGCGGTATCGCTATATCGGCGCGGTTACCGATGACCGTGTCACGCGCGGCATCAACACCGAGGCCCAGCTTGCCGTGCCGGTGATCCACCCCGAGCATTATTTCGATCTGTCGATGAACTGGGACGTCAAGCCCTTCTCGGTGTTCGGCGGCGTGGTGAACATGTTCGACAACCACCAGCAGCTGCTCGGCAGCTCGCAGGAACAGCTCAACACCTTCCCGAGCACCTACGACCCGCTCGGCATCCGGTTCTTCGCCGGTATCAAACTCAAGCTCTGAACCCTCGGCCCTGCTTCGAAGCAAAAGCTGAAACAGGGCACGCCGGCCCGCTCCCCACGTCGGGGAAGCGGGCCGGCTTTCATTTCAGGTTGCCGGAAACGACGCTCAGTCCGGAACCACGTCGAAGGCGATGGTGGTGCGGAAGGCGTCGTCGTCGAACGGATAGGTGCCGTGATAGAAATAGGAGGGGAACAGCACCAGCTTCCCCACTTCCGGCCGGATCGCTTTCGCCACCTGTTCGCGCGGTCCCAGCCCCAGGCCCGTCTCGCCGAACTTGATCCAGCCCTGCCGCTGGTCCTCGCGCGCCACCGAAGGCGGCAGGCCGACATAATAGCAGGAGCTGATCCACCCTTCCGAATGAAGATGGTTGAGGTGGAATCCCTGCCTGCGCAGCCGCACCGACCAGGAGCCGGCGACGCGGAAGCCGGCGCCGCGGCGACCCGTGAAGACATGATCCGGATCGTCGGGCAGCGCCGCGATATAGTCGCGCACCGCATCCTCGATCATGCGCCGCACCGCCTGGATCTCCGGCTCGGGCCGGTCGAACAGTTCGCCCATCGTCTGGGTGCCGCCACGCAACGTCTGCTCCAGCGGGTGGCGGCTGGTCAGGTGGCGAGAGGCGAGCACCGATTCCAGCCGCTGGTTGAACTGCTCGACATTGCCCCATTCGGCGGGCGGGGTCAGGATGCGGCCTTGCACGAACCGCTCATAATCGTTGAGGCGCGCTGCACGCGGATCATCGAGAAAGCGCCAGGCGAGACCCTGATACGCGATTGCCTGCTGGTCGAACGGCGCCCGTGCCCGCACGGGCGCGATTGCGTCCAGTGCTTCGCCATAGCGTTCGAGCAGGATCAGTCCGCGCGCCAGTTCGAGGCAGGGCGCATCGCTCGCCGGTTCCGCGTCGATCGCCGCGCGGAAATGATCGAGCGCGGGCTCGATCGCGCCCAGCGCCGCTTTCGCCTGGCCGAGCCGCTCGCGGATCGATGCGGTATCCACACCCCGCGCGATCGCGCCCTCGAGCAACGCCGCTGCCTCATCTGCCCGCCCGCCCAGGCTCAGCCGATTGGCCAGGTCGGCGATCAGTCCGGCATCGGCTGGATCGCTGCGGATCGCATCCACATAGGAAGCGAGATAGCGGGAGTCGCCGGTCTCCCAATAGAGCCGGTTGAGCGAGTCGTGCGCGTCGCGATAGCCGGGCGCCCGTTCGAGCGCTTCGCGATACGCCGCCCCGGCGGCGTCGAGCCGACCGAGATCATACTGGCAATGGCCGAGATTGTAGCGGATCTCCGCCGAGTTCGGATCGGCGGCGGCGCAGGCTTCCAGGATCCGCGCCGCCTCGCCGGCATCGCCGGAGAGGCGCAGCGCGACGGCGTAATTGTGCAGCGTCGGTACATGGTTTGGGCGGCCGGCCAGCGAGGTACGAAAAGCGGTCAGCGCCTCGTCCAGCCGGCCGAGCCCGCGCAGTGCCCGGCCGAGCGCCGACCAGGCCTTCGCGCTTCGCGGATCGGCGCGGACGGCAAGTTCCAGCGCGTCGCGTGCCGGCGCGGGAGCGCCTGCTGCGAGATGCGCAAGGCCGAGATTGGTCAGCGCCTCGCCATAGCCGGGCTGTAGCCGCACCGCTTCCCGATAGGCTTCGATCGCCTCTTCGGTGCGGCCAAGGTCGAGCAGCGCATTGCCCAGATTGTTGAGCACATGCGGCTGTCCCGGCCGCGTGCGGAGCGACTGGCGGAACAGTTCGGCGGCACGGGCATGGTCGCGTTGGCCACGCGCGATCATGCCGAGCAGCTGGAGTGCGTCGGGCTCGTTGGGTGCAACGGCGAGGATACGGCCAAGCAGCGCGCCCGCGGCTTCAGCCTGCCCCGCGCGGAGCAGTGCCATCGCCTGCGCGAGCGCTTCCTCGATCCTCATCGCCTCCGTGCCTGATCAGCCCTGCCGATAGCTGTTCACCGAGCCCGCCGCCAGATCGGCAAACATGGCGTCGAGCGCCTTGCCTTCGTCGTCGGCCAGCGCGGCTTCGCGCAGGCGGCGAACCGTAGCACCGGCATCCGGCCGGCCCGCAAGCCCTGGCCATGCCGCGACGATCCGCTCGAAATTGCCGAGCCCGCGTTCGAACGTGTCGCTATATCCCTTGATAAGCCGCTGACAGGCAACGAGTTCGACTGCGGCGGTGACGTCGGTCTCGGCGGTCTGCCGCACCAGCGCGAGCCAGTTCTCGATTCGCTCCTGTTCGATGCGATAGCGCAAAGTGCCCCGCCGCCAGCGACGCATGCCTGCGACCAGGCTCAGCATAGCGAACCAGCGCAGGCTGCTCGTGCGTACCCGCCGGCCCTTGCTGAACCAGCGGCGCAGCCAGGCGGTGAGATTCGGCCGCGCCAGCACCCAGCCGCCGATGCCGGCGGGCAGCGTCTCGCAGACTTCCTCGATGCGCGGGTGCATATATTCGACGATGGCGAGCGGCTGGTCCGGCTCGGCGCGTACCTCGTCGCGCACGCGGGCGAAGCGGCTGGCACGCACCTTCAGATCGGCGACGCGGATCGTATCTTCATAGCTCATCCACAGTGCCAGGTGGCGTGCGGTCTCGCGTGTCAGCCGCGACCCGTCGCGTCCGTCGTCGCGCGCGCGGATCCCGGCGAGGCGATCGAGGTAGAGCCCGGCATAGGCGTGATCCTGATAGTCGGACAGGCGCCGCACACCCTCGATCGCGAAGCCGTGTGCCTGCTCGGGTAGTTCGGCGCGGATGCGGCGCAGCAGCGCGCGCCCCGCTTCGGTGGTGGGTTCGGGTGGGACCGTCTCGGCGCGCGCCGCCTCGGTTTCGGCGATGGCTGCGGCATAGCCGGCGGAGAAGGCGGCCAGGTTCGATCCCACCGCCTTGCCGCCCGAGCGGATCGCCTCCTCGAACGTTTCGCGCGGGAAGGGCAGTGCGTCGCTTGCGGCCAGCGCGCCGAGCATCACCGAACTTATCAGGCTGCCGGAGCGCTTGGCGACTGCGTCCATATCGAAGCCGATGAACCGCTTCGCGCGTTCGTTCGCCGCGGCCAGGATGCGTTCCCCGCTCGCGCGCCCGTCGCCCATCGCCGTCTTCTCGTCGATCGCATAGACGCGGTGCGTGGAACCGATCAGCGTGGTGCGGTCCTTCGACACGAAGCCTCGCAGGATCGCGCGGCCGGTCTCCATCAGCTCGGAAGCGATCACCAGATCGACATCGCCCGGCAACGGCATCAGCGCCAGCACCGGTTCCTGGTTGGCGCGGGCCTGACCCGGAAAGAGCTCGATATAATAGACGGTGGCGCCGGTGCGCTGGGCGACGCCCGGTACCGAGGTGCCCTGGCCGCGATAGCCCTGCGTCGCAGCGACATCGAGGATCCAGTCGGCGAGCACGCCGCCGCCCTCGCCGCCGAGTGCGAGCACTGCGATCGTGATCCGCTGCCGGTCGTCGGTTGCCGCCATGCTCAAAACGCCCGCTTCGCGGTGGCGCGCTCGCCGCGGCGCTGCATCGCGCCGATCAGCCAGCGCCGCGAACGGTCGCGGAAGCGATCCCAGCGGTTCGGGTTGAACACGATCTCGGCCTTGTAGAAGGAGGGGCAGAGCACCGCGGCGTGGCTCACTTCGCCGCACACGCCGCAGCCTACGCAGCTATTGTCGACGTGCGCGATCGGATCCTGGCGCAGCGGATCGGGATTGGGCTTGATCGTGAGCGAAGGGCAGCCCGACAGCCGGATGCAGCTATGGTCGCCGGTGCAGGTATCGGGATCGACGCCAAAGCGTTCGCGCACCACCCGCTGTCCGGACTTGATCGCCTTCTGCATCGCCGGGCGCACGCGGCGCTGGCGGTTGAGCTGGCATTCGGACTGGGCGATGATGACCTTCGGCCCGGCTTCCTTGCTGGTCAGCGCCTCGCGCAGGGTGTCGCGCATCTTCGCCACGTCATAGGTTCGCGTCAGCGTCTTCACCCATTCGGCGCCGATGCCGCGCACTGCCTGCTCGATCGGATGCTTGGTGCGCCGTACCGCATTGTCCGCGCGCGAGGAGAGGATGTCCTGTCCGCCGGTTGCCGCCGAATAGCCGTTGTCGACGATCACCGTGACGGTATCGTCCTTATTGAACACGGCGTTGCCGATGCCGGAGGTCAGGCCGTTATGCCAGAAGCCGCCATCGCCCATCACCGCGATCGCCCGCTTGCCGCGCGACTTGAACGCAGAGGCGCCGGCGGTGCCCAGGCCATAGCCCATCGTCGTGTTGCCGATGTGGAAGGGCGGCAGGATCGAGAAAAGGTGGCAGCCGATATCGGCGGAGACGTGGAATTGCCCCAGCTCCTTCTGCACCAGCTTCATCGCGGAGAAGATCGGCCGCTCGGGGCAGCCGGTGCACAGGCCCGCGGGGCGCTGCGGCACGTCGGACGGCGCGATCGGCAGGGGGCTGGGCGGAGATGCCGCGGCGGGGGCGAGCGCGGGCGCCCAGGCGCGCAGGAACTCGACGACGCCCTGTTTCAGCACCGCGCCGCTATATTCGCCGGCGCGGGGCAGCACGGCCTTGCCGACGACCTGGGTCTGCAGATCGGCGCGGCGCACCAGCGTATTGAGCTCATGCTCGATGAATTCGGGCTGGCCTTCCTCGATCACCAGCACCGCGCGCTTGCCCGTGCAGAAATCGCGCACCTCCTCGGGGATCAGCGGATAGGTGACGTTGAGGACATAGACCGGCAGCCGGGCATTGCCATAGGCGTCCGAGAGATCGAGCAGTTCGAGCGCGCGGTTGAGCGTGTTGAACAAGCCGCCCTGGACGATGATGCCGACTTCGCCCTCCGCCGCGCCGAACCATTCGTTGAGCCGTTGTTCGCGGACATAGCGAAGCGCCGCCGGCCAGCGGCGTTCGACCTTCTCGACCTCGTGGAGGAAGTTGGCGGGCGGCAGCACGATCCGGCTCAGGTCGCGGGTCGGGTTCTCCGCGGCCTCGCCGACAGTGAGCGGCGGACGTTTGTTGTCGCGCGCCACGAAGCTGCCGGTCTGGTGGCAACCGCGCACGCGCAACTCCAGCATTACCGGCGTGTTCGAGGCTTCGGAAAGCTCGAAAGCCTTGTCGACTAGATCGACGATCAGCGCATGGCTGGGCCGGGGGTCGAGCAGCCACATCTGCGATTTCATCGCAAAGGCGTGGCTGCGCTCCTGCATGATCGAGGAGCCTTCGCCATAATCCTCGCCGACAATCACCAGCGCCCCACCGGTGACGCCACCCGATGCGACGTTGGACAGTGCGTCGGAAGCGACGTTGGTGCCGACGACCGATTTCCAGGCCACCGCGCCGCGCAGCGGATAATTGACCGACGCCGCCAGCATCGCCGCGGCGGAGGCCTCGCTCGCGCTTGCCTCGAAATGCACGCCGAGCTCCTGCATCAGCGTATTGGCGTCGGCGAACACGTCCATCAGATGGCTGATCGGTGATCCCTGATAACCGCCGACATAGGCGACGCCCGCCTGGAGCAGCGCCTTGGTAACGGCCAATATGCCTTCGCCGTGGAAGATCTCGCCATCGCCCAGCCGGAGCTGCTTGACCTCGGCCGCGAACGAGCGCTCCGCCATCGCGTCAGCCGGCCACGAAGGCGAGCACGCGCAACGGGCTGCCGGAGCCGTCGGCGATCTTGAGCGGCGAGGCGATCACCACCGAACCGGTCGGCGGCAACTGGTCGAGATTGGTCAGGCACTGGAGCCCGTAGCGGCCAGCGCCGTGGAACAGGCCATGGGCAGGGTAGGGGGGATTCAGCAGATGCGCCTGGCCCGCATCGGTGCCGATCGTCTCCACGCCGAAGCCATGCGCATCGCGATCCGTGACCAGGAATTGCACCGCTTCCACCGAAGGGCCCGGCGTATGGGCGCCGTCCTCCTTGCGGTTCACATAATCCTCGACCGAGCGCTTGGACCAGTCGGTGCGCAGCAATACCCAGTTGCGCGGCGGAATGCGGCCATGTTCCGCTTCCCATGCCTCGATATCGGCGACGGTAAGCAGGTAATCGGGATCGGCAGCGGCCTTTTCCGATACGTCGATCACCACTGCGGGGGCGACGAATTCGGCCGGGTCGATCGTGTCGAGTGCATTCTGCGGCAGATCCTTGCCGGTCACCCAGTGGATCGGCGCGTCGAAATGCGTGCCCGTATGCTCGCCGACGGTGAAGTTGTTCCAATACCAGGCGACGCCGCGCTCGTCGTAGCGCGAGATTTCCTCCTGGCTGAAACCGGCGCACTGGCCGAACTCGGGCGGCAGCACGAGCGTGGGCGTGTCAGGCGACAATGTCTGGGTGAGATCGACCGTGCGGATCGATCCCGCGGCCACGCCGGTGGCAAAAGCTTGCAACGCATCGGCAACCATCGTTCGTCTCCCGTCCCTGGAGTGATATTTTATGTCCGGAGAAGTTTGCATTTGCAAACAATTCGGTCAAGAGGCGAAACTGCGCTTGGGCGAAAGGCGCTGCGGCGCTAGGGAAAAGACGATGGAGAGCGATCCGAGAGAGCTGGCCGACCCGGGCACGCCGGCGTTCCAGGTGGACAAATATCCGTTCTACCTGCTGAACCGGCTGGTCAGCCGCTACAATCTGGTGATCGAAGCCCAGCTAAGGACGATCGGCCTGGATATCCCCTATTGGCGGGTGCTGATGGTGCTGGGGCAGCAATCGCCGCGTGCCGTCGGCCAGCTTGCCGAGGCGGCGGTGATTCCGGTGTCGACGATGACGCGTATCGTCCAGCGCATGGCTGCGGCCGGACTGATCTGTTCGGCGCCGCTCGAAAGCGACAATCGCGTCATCGAAGTGGCGTTGACCGAGGCGGGCCGTGCCAAGCTGTCCGAGGCGCGCGCGCTTACCGCTCCCGTCTATGCGCAGGTCATCCGGGGCTTTTCGATCCAGCAGTTCGAAGCGCTCACTGCCAGCCTTGGCGCGCTTCACGACAATCTTGCCGACCTGGTCCCGGTGCGAAAACGCGGCGGGGCAGTCTAGACGTCAGAAAGCGGGAATGCCGGTGATCGCGCGACCGAGGATCAGGGCATGGACGTCGTGCGTGCCTTCATAGGTATTGACGGTCTCGAGGTTCATTGCGTGGCGTATGACTTGGAACGCGGCGGAGATGCCGTTGCCGCCGTGCATGTCGCGCGCGGTGCGGGCGATATCGAGCGCCTTGCCGACATTGTTGCGCTTGACGATCGAGACCATCTCGGGCGCGAACCGGCCCTCGTTCATCAGCCGCCCGACGCGTAGCGACGCCTGCAGGCCGAGCGCGATGTCGGTTTCCATGTCGGCCAGCTTCTTCTGGTAGAGCTGGGTGGCGGCGAGCGGGCGCCCGAACTGGTGGCGATCCAGGCCATATCGGCGCGCGGCATGGAAGCAGAACTCGGCTGCTCCGAGCGCGCCCCAGCTGATCCCGTAGCGCGCACGATTGAGGCAGGAGAAGGGGCCTTTGAGCCCTTGCACATCGGGCAGCAGTGCGCCTTCGGGCACCTCGACATCGTCCATCACGACCATGCCGGTGATCGAAGCGCGAAGGCTCAGCTTGCCCTCGATCCTGGGTGCCGAGAGCCCCTTCATGCCGCGGTCGAGCACGAAGCCGCGGATCGCGCCGCCATGCGCATCGGACTTCGCCCAGACGACGAACACGTCGGCGATGGGGGAATTGGAGATCCAGGTCTTGGTGCCGGCCAGGCGATAGCCGCCGTCGATCTTCGCGGCGCGGGTGCGCATGCCGCTCGGGTCCGATCCCGCATCGGGCTCGGTCAGGCCGAAGCAGCCGATCCATTCGCCGCTCGCCAGCCTGGGCAAATAGCGCTGCTTCTGCGCTTCCGATCCGAACGCATGGATCGGATACATGACCAGGCTCGACTGGACGCTCATCATCGAGCGATAGCCGGAGTCGACGCGTTCCACTTCGCGCGCGATCAGGCCATAGGCGACATAGGACGCACCGACGCCGCCATAGCTTTCCGGGATCGTCGGGCCGAGCAGGCCGAGCACGCCCATCTCGCGGAAGATCTCGGGATCGGTGACTTCGCTGGCGAAGGCATCGATGATGCGCGGCGCCAGCCGATCCTGAGCATAGGCGCGCGCGGTGTCGCGGATCATCCGCTCATCGTCATCGAGCTGATCCTCGAGCAGGAGCGGATCGGCCCAGTCGAAATGCTGCACGGGTATCTTCCTCTTCAGGCCGGGACGACGGCGATGGTCTCGATTTCGACCTTTGCCTCGACCTCGACCAGGGCTGCGACTTCGACCACGGTCATGGCCGGGTAGTTCCGGCCGACAAGCTCGCGATAGGCCGCGCCGATCTCGGGCAGGCCGGCGGTATAGTCCTCGCGGCTGGTGACGTACCAGGTCATCCGGACGATATGCTCGGGCCCGGCGCCACCTTCGGCCAGGATTGCGAGCGTGTTGACCAGCACCTGGCGGAACTGGCCGGCGAGATCGGACGCGACGAACCTTTCATTCTCGTCCCAGCCGACCACACCGGCGGTGAACACCATCCGGCCGCTGGCCGAAATGCCGTTGGCATAGCCTCGCGGGCGCTTCCAGCCGGGTGGAAGCAACGTCTTGTGGGCAGTCATCGGCATTCCTTGTTGAGGCGTTCGAGAAGCGTGGGTGGCCAGGGCATCGATTGGCCCTGGGCAAGATCGGTCAGAACCTGGGTATAGGTGACGGTGAAGCGCGGCTCATCGTTGCAGCTGATATCGAGCGCGAGATCGACCGAGCTGTTGCCCACCCGTATCACGGTCACATCGATGTCGAGCGAGTCGCCCAGCCGGCTGGGCGCGGTGAAGACGGCATGGAGATCGACCGTCGGCAGGCCGATGCCGAGTTCGAGATGCATCGTGCGGCGATCGCATCCGAGCACCTGTGCGCTCCAATCCTCGATCGCTGCGTCGCACAACTCGAAATAGCGGGGGTAATAGGCGATGCCGGCGGGATCGCAGTGCGCGAAGCGCAGCGGATAGGTGACGCGGAACATCAGGCGGCACTGTCGGCCAGATGCTGGCGGGCGATGACGATCTTCTGCACTTCGGATGCGCCCTCATAGATGCGCAGCGCACGCACTTCGCGGTACAGCGCCTCGACCGGCACGCCGACGGTGACGCCCAGGCCGCCGAACAGCTGTACTGCCTTGTCGATCACGCTCTGCGCACTGTCGGTGGCATGGAGCTTGGCGAGCGCGGCTTCGCGCGTATTGCGCTGGCCCTTCACGTCGCGGAGCCATGCTGCGCGGTAGATCAGCAGCGCGGAGGTCTCGACGTCGAGGATCATTTCGGCGAGCTTGGACTGGGTGACGGGATTATCGGCCAGCATGCCGGCGCCGAGCTTGCGCTGCCTTACCCGGACGGTTGCCTCGTCGAGCGCGCGGCGGGCAAAGCCCAACGCTGCGGCGCCGACGGTGGTGCGGAAGATGTCGAGCGTCGCCATCGCCGCGCCGAATCCCTTGCCGGGTTCACCAAGCAATGCAGTTCCCGGCAACGCCATGTCGGTGAAGGCGAGGGTGGCGAGCGGATGCGGCGCGATCACTTCGATCCGTTCGGTCACCGCCAGTCCGGGCGTGCAGGCATCGACGATGAAAGCGGAAACGCCCCGTGCGCCGGGCGCTTCGCCGGTACGAGCGAACAGGACGTAATAGTCCGCGATCCCACCGTTCGAGATGTAGGTCTTGGCGCCGTTGACGACATATCCGCCGGCGGTCGCCTCGGCCGTCGTCTCCATGGACGCGACATCCGACCCGGAAGCCGGTTCGGTGAGCGCAAATGCTGCGATCTTCTCGCCCCGAGCGACAGCGGGCAGATACGCGGCTTTCTGCGCCTCGGTGCCGAGCAGGGTGATCGTGCCGGATCCCAGCCCCTGCATCGCGAAAGCGAAATCGGCGAGGCCCGAATGGCGCGCCAGCGTCTCGCGGATCAGCGCCAGCGAGCGGACGTCGAGCAAGTCATGCACCCCGCCATAGGCCGCCGGCACGCAGTATCGCAGCCAACCGGCCGCACCCAGCTTGCGCACCAGGTCGCGGCATTCGGCATCGATGTCATCGCCATGCGCGTGGCCGAGACTGGCCGCGCACCACGCATCCAGCGCATCGGCGAGCCGGCGATGGCCGTCGTCGAGGAACGGCCAGTCGAGAAAGCTGCGATCGGCCATCAGTCGCCCGCGAACTCGGGCGTGCGTTTGTCGGCAAAGGCTTCGAACGCACGGCGGAAATCCTTGGTCGCCATGCAGATCGCCTGGGCCTGTGCCTCCATCTCGATCGCGGTCTCGATGCCGACCGCCCATTCGGTGTTGAGCTGGGTCTTGGTAATGCCATGCGCGAAGGTCGGGCCGGCCGCGAGCGTGCGCGCCAGCGCCAGCGCTTCGTCCATCAGCGTCTCGGCGGCGATCAGGCGATTGTGGAAGCCCCAGCGCTCGCCTTCCTCGGCGGTCATTACCCGGCCAGTGTAGAGCAGCTCGGCCGCGCGGCCCTGGCCGATGATCCGCGGCAGGATCGCGCACGCGCCCATGTCGCATCCGGCCAGCCCGACGCGGGTGAACAGGAACGCGGTCTTCGATGCGGGCGTGGCCAGGCGCAGGTCCGACGCCATCGCCAGGATCGCGCCGGCGCCGACACAGATGCCGTCGATCGCCGCGATGATCGGCTGTGGGCAGGCACGCATCGCCTTGACCAGATCGCCGGTCATGCGTGTGAAGGCGAGGAGCTCGGGCATCGCCATTTCGGTGAGCGGCCCGATGATCTCGTGCACGTCGCCGCCCGAGGAGAAATTCCCGCCCGCGCCGGCAATCACGACGGCCTTCACCCGTGGCGCATAGACCAGCTCGCGGAAAGTATCGCGAAGCTCGGCATAGCTTTCGAAAGTCAGCGGATTCTTCCGCTCGGGCCGGTTCAGCGTGACGGTGGCGATGCCATCGGCGAAATGCCAGCCGAAATGCTCGGGCGCGAATTCCTGCGGGTTCACGAAACCTCTCCTCCGTCCACCGCGATGGCCTGGCCGTTGATCGACCTGCTCTCCGCCAGACATAGCCATAGCACTGCGCCCGCCACTTCGGACGGTGCGATGAGCCGACCTTGCGGGTTGAACTTCGCCAGCTCGGCGCGCGCTTCGTCCTCGCTGCGGCCGGTCTTGCCGCGGATCGTGGCGATCGCCTCGGCGACGATCTCGGTATCGGTGAAGCCGGGGCAGACCGCGTTGGCGGTGAGCCTTGTGCGGGCATGTTCGACAGCGAGCGCGCGCATCAGCCCCACCGCGCCGTGCTTCGCCGCGACATAGGGCGCGGTATAGGCGTATCCCTTCAGCCCCGCGGTGGAGGCGATGGTCACGATCCGGCCGTTCGGAGCCGCCAGAAGATCGGGGAGAGCTGCCTGGCAGCAGTGGAAGAGCGAGTCGAGATTGACCGCCATCGCGCTGCGCCATGCCGAGAAGTCCAGCTTGGCGAAGCTCCGGCTCTGCGCGGCTCCGGCATTGTTGATCAGGATTGTGATGGGCCCGTGCGCGGCCCGCGCGGCAGCGAATGCGGTATCGACCTGCGCGCGATCGGTGACGTCGGCTGCCGCGACGAAACCGCCGACTTTCGCCGCGACCGTTTCGAGCGGTTCGCGTCGGCGACCTATCAGCGTCAGCCGCGCGCCCTCTGCGGCCAGCGCATGCGCGATGGCGGCGCCGATACCGGTGCCGCCGCCCGTCACCACGGCATGAGTTCCGTCGAGCTGCATCACGCCTTCAGCGCTGCTTCCTGCTCGGCGTCTCGCTTGAGGTTGCGAGCAAGCTGGGACAGACCGCCGAAATAGGGCGGAGGTGTGCGGACGCCGCGATAGCCATAGCCGGCGGCAGCATGCAGGGTCCACATCGGGTCGGCCAGATGCGGGCGGCCGAGCGCCACCAGATCGGCGCGGCCGGCGGCCAGGATCGAGTTGACGTGATCGGTCTCGTAGATGTTGCCGACCGCCATGGTCGCGACCTGCGCGACGTTGCGGACCTGGTCCGAAAACGGCGTCTGGAACATGCGGCCATAGACCGGCTTGCAGTCGGCCCAGGTCTGGCCTGCGGAAACGTCGATCAGGTCGGCCCCGGCCGCGCTGAATGCGCGGGCAATCTCGACTGCCTCGTCGGGCGTGACGCCCAGATCGCCCATCCAGTCATTGGCGGAGATGCGCACCGACATCGGGCGCTTGGCCGGCCAAACAGCGCGCATCGCGGCGAAGACTTCGAGGGGGAAGCGGAGACGGTTCTCCAGGCTGCCACCATAGTCATCGGTGCGATGGTTGTGCAGCGGCGTGATGAAGCTCGAGAGCAGATAGCCATGCGCACAGTGTAGTTCGACCATGTCGAACCCGGCCTCGATCGCCATCTTCGTCGACGCGACGAACGCGTCGCGCACCAGGTCCATGTCGGCGCGGGTCATCGCGCGCGGCGTCTGGTTGGCGGTGCTCCACGGCACATCGGAGGCGGCGATCAGCGGCCAGTTGCCGCTCCCCAGCGGCACGTCATAGCCCTCCCAGCCGATCCGGGTGGAGCCCTTCGGCCCCGAATGGCCAAGCTGGAGGCAGAGTTTCGCCGCACTGTTGGCATGGGCGAAATCGACCACGCGCCTCCAGGCGGAGACATGTTCGGGTGCGTACATCCCCGGGCAGCCCGGCGTGATCCGGCCGGTCGGCGAGACGCAGGTCATCTCGGTATAGACCAGCCCGGCCCCGCCCTGGGCGCGGGCGCCATAGTGGACGAGATGAAAGTCGTTCGGCGTGCCATCGACCGCCGAATAGGTTGCCATCGGCGAGACGACGACGCGGTTTTCCAGCGCCATGTCGCGCAATCGATATGGCGCGAACATCGGCGGTACCGGATCGTTCGCAGGAATCCCGCGCGCCTTGCCCTGGAACCAGCGCTCTACCCCTTCCAGCCACGCGCGATCGCGCACGCGCAGATTCTCATGGCTGACACGTTGCGAGCGGGTGAGCAGCGAATAGGCGAACTGGATCGGCTCGAAATGCAGATAGCGGTCGAGCGTCTCGAACCATTCGGTCGAGTTGCGCGCGCTGTTCTGGAGCTTGAGCACCTCCAGATTGCGCTCCTCCTGATATTCGGCGAGCGCTTCGTCGCGGTCCAGGCCGGGGCGGTTCAGCACTTCGGCCAGCTTGATCGCGTCCTCCAGCGCTAGCTTGGTGCCGCTGCCGATTGAGAAATGTGCGGTGTGGGCCGCGTCGCCGATCAGGACCAGATTGCGATACGACCAGCGCCCGCAAACGATGCGCCGGAAATTGAGCCATGCTGCCGAGCCGCGCAGATGCTTGGCGTTGGACATCAGCGGCTGGCCGTCCAGATATTTGGCGAACACGCGCTCGCTCCAGGCGATCGCTTCGTCCTGGCCCATCCGGTCGAGCCCAAGCCGTTCCCAGGTATCCGGCGCCATCTCGACGATGAAGGTCGAATGATCGTCGTCGAAGCGATAGGCGTGCGCCCAGACCCATCCTTCATCCAGTTGCTCGAAGGCGAAGGTGAACGCGTCGAACGCCTTGCGCGTGCCCAGCCAGACATATTTGTTGCGCCGTACCTGGATATCGACGTCGAAATGCTCGGCATAGCGGTCGCGGATGCGGCTGTTCGCGCCATCGGCGGCGATTACGAGATCATACCTGCTCCAGTCGGCAAGATCGGCACTGGCTTCGTGCTCGAAATGCAGGACTACGCCCAGCGCGCGCGCACGCTGCTGGAGAATGCTGAGCAGCCGCTTGCGACCGATGCCGATAAAGCCATGACCGGACGAACGCACGCGCTCGCCATGGATATGAACGTCGATATCGTCCCAATGCGCGAACTCGTCGCGGATCAGCCTGCCGCTGACGGGATCGTTAGCCAACAGATTCTCGACGGTCTGGTCGGAGAACACCACACCCCAGCCAAAGGTATCATCCGGCCCATTGCGTTCGAACAGCTCGATCACGTGCGAGGGATCGCGCAGCTTCATCGATATCGCAAAATACAGGCCTGCCGGACCCCCACCCAAGCAAGCAATCCGCATCAGTCACTCCTCATTTGCTTTAAACTTAAAGCAAATGAGCGGCGCAAGCAAGCGTATCGAGCAGGACTGAATGGATTGAAGTGGTCGGGAGATAACCGAGGACAGGGGCCGCGAGTTGGAGCGATGCGGCCTGTGGTGCGACCCTGGCGGTGGCCGGCGGCACGGGCACCATGTTCTCGGGCTGGATTGCGACCGACCGGAGTGATGTGGGGTGGCCGTGTCAGGCATCTGCAACGCACGATCGAATTGGAGCGGGGCGATGGAGCGGGCCTGAGGACGAACGCCGCCGGCGCTCCGAGCCGGGCTGGACACCGCCGATCCGTCCGTTCTGCCGGGATTCCAGCCTTTGCGAGTGCTTCGTTTAGTTCGACTAGACGCTGCCGGCCAGCAACGGCCAGTTGACCCGTGCCTCTGAAATGTGACCGATCTTGAGTGGAGTTCGACGCGAAGTGAACTGCTACCCGTCGGCTATCGCCCACGAATACCGTAACAGGATCAATTAGCTGACTGGATGTGTCATCCGCGCGATTCTACATGATACAATAATGTATCGTAAAATCATAAACTTAGCTTGGCGCCCCTACGGGAATCGAAAACCCGTGTTTCAGCCGTGTATGGAAAGGCCGTCCCGAGAGGGGCGGCCTTTTACCTGTTCGGGCTGGAAAACGCCGTCCCGGCGAGCGCGGCCTGTGCCGCCCGGAGCGTCAGCAACCGTTCGGAGCTGTCCTGAGTGAGTTCGCCCCAACTGAAAGCGGACCGGGGACCGCGCAGGTCCGTCCAGATGTGGTCGGCGACGCGGAACAGCTCCCCGGCACTCGGCGATCTGTCTTCGGCGATGCAGTCGATCATCTCGGGTACGATCGTTGTCTGCTGCGGTTTCATGGCTTCTCCCTCTCGGGCGAGAGTTAGGAAGCACCCGGCCGAGTTGAAGAGCTGGAGCGCGGCGCTTGCGACGAAATGCGCGGCTGGGGAGGGAAGCCCTGCCGCCGTCCACGGCTTTGGTGCCGGAGCCACTGGACAGGCGCCATGGGCGCTTAGTAGCGGGAGGCCATGCCGATCATCGTGACCATCATGAATTCGACCACGGGCCAGCCCATCCAGAAGATGAGCTTCGGCCGCATGCCCAAGCCCTGGGCTTCGTTCACGCTCGAGAGCGGTGAACTTGTGACGGCGGATCGTGTCGATGTCGGCAAGCCTGCGCCTGGCAAGGTCGTGGTGCCCGTCTCGGTCTGGGTGACGCCGAAGAAGTAACCGGAGGTGCGTCGACCGCACCCTCCGCGATCAGTTCCACGCGCGGACAGGGCGAGTTCGCGGAGATAGCGGCCACCGTTTCGGCTTGGTGTCGGCCGATCGGGCACCTTCTAGAGCATTTTCACGATGGGCGTTGATAACCGGCGGCTTCAAAGAAGTTAGCGCATTCGGATGGTAGGAAGGGATCAAGGAGCTTGCCGATACGTTCGACCAGGCCATCGATGGTTCGCGCGGGCTCCTGGCGCGGCAGCGCCTTGAGTTTGGAGAAGGCCATCTCGATCGGGTTCATGTCGGGGCTGTATGGCGGCAGGTAGAAGACCTGAGCATGGCGCTCCGTGATCGCGTCGCGGACGCCAGCAACCTTGTGCGCAGGAAGGTTGTCCAGCACGACGACGTCGCCGCGCCTGAGCGTCGGCGCGAGAACGTGCTGGACGTAGGTGCGGAAGGCGTCGCCATCCATTGGTCCATCGAGTACCCAGGGCGCGGTCATGCCGGTCAGGCGCAGCCCGGCGATGAAGGTCATTGTCTTCCAGTGACCGAAGGGCGCGCTGTCGCGGCAGCGCTCGCCGACCGGCGCCCAGCCATAGAGCCGCGCCATCTTGGTGTTCACTCCGGTCTCGTCGAGGAAGACCAGGCCTTCAGGATCGATGAACGGCTGAGCTACCTTCCACAGCTTGCGGCGTGCGGCGACGTTGGGCCGGTCCTGTTCGGCCGCGCGCATGGCTTTTTTTGAACGACAGCCCCAGACGCTTGGCCGCGTTCCACATTGCGCCGGTGCTGAGCTCGACCGCGTACTCGGTCTGCAGCCAGACTTGTGCCTGCGCCAGCATGATGCCGGGACGCGAGCGGATATACGCCGCTAGCGCCAAGTCCTGCTCGGGCATCACACGATCAGCTCAAAGGGAATCCCTCACGATTCCGCCCATGATGAATTTGCTCTAGCGCACATCCAAGCCCAGCGCGCATCGTCTTAGCTGAGCCTGTTAACGGCTGCTGCAGTCGCCGTTTGGAACCTCTAGCTGATCGCGTCGCTGCCGGCAGCTTCGTGCCCCGTTCCAACCGGGAAGGCCGGTGGAGTCACTTCCCAAGAGCAGACGTTCCCCCGAGGCGAGTTTCCCGACCCGCGCTACTCGCCTATGCTGGAAAGCAATTCGTCGAGCTGCTCCAGCTGCTCCGGCAATGCGGCCGCCGAGCCCTGTAGTGCTTCCTCAAGCGCTTCCTTGGACGGATAGACTTCGTGGAAAGTCAGCAGCGTCTTCCCGCCCTGGTCCTCGAAGGTTACGGTCGTGACCGCGCCCTCTTCGCCCTCGTCGTTGGTCCAGACGATGCGCTCGTTCGGCACCACCTCGAGATACTTGCCGTAGAAGGCCATGGTGTCCGAACCGCCGACGCTGAATTCCAGCCGATATTTGCCGCCAGTGCGGACGTCCATATCGCACGATACGAGCGAAACGCCGGATACCGTTTTTGGCATCCACCAGCGCCGGAACAAATCGGGCTGGCTCCACGCCCTGTAAACAATGCTCGGCGGCGCATCAAATGTCCGCGTTACGACGAGTTCGCGATCCCCTCTGCTCTTGACTGAGGTGCGGTTCTGCGCGCCACCTGCACTATTAACTTGCTGATTCATCGCTTCCCTCCTGTTTCATTTCGCTGATGATTTCGTCCAATGCTTCGAAGCGGGCCTCGAAGATCTTGCGATGCGCCTCGATCCACTCGGCCTCCGCCTTGAGGCCGTGTTTCCCAAGCTTGCAGGTTCTCACCCGTCCGACCTTCTGCGTGACGACGAGCCCCGCCCGCTCCAGAACCTGGATGTGCTTCTTCATGCCGGTCAGCGTCATCTGAAACTTGTCCGCGAGACTGGTGATCGACGCGTCCCCTCGCCCAAGCTGATCGATGATCCCGCGGCGGGTCGCATCGGACAGCGCCGCAAACGAGAGATCGAGGGGAGGATTTACATACTGAGCCATATAGTTCAGTATTTAACCAGCTCGCGCAGGAGGCGCAAGCGTCCCGAACTTTCCCTGCTGTAGACCGGTCATTCGAGGTCATGCACCGCGGCGGCGGCAGCAAAAATCGTCTGCTGCGGGTCAAAAGCGGACCTTCGAGCCCCTGATGAATGAATATCAGCTTCCAGCGCCTGCTCCCCGAAAGCGGAATGGTGGTGTGGCCCTCGCGCCGGTTGCGATGTGGCGCGACATTCGCGGATTGAACGACGCGGCTTCAAGCGATCGCAGCTCGACTGCCGACGTCGCCGGAGACCTACCGGGCGTCAGTCGCGCGATATGGACAGCCCCACGAGAAGTGGAGCGTACGCGGCGAGCCGGCGCGAAAGCTTCATTGCCCTAGCGCGCACCGGATCGCCGGAACATGCCGTGATCCCGCGCTGGCCGCACTACATGCTCCCATGGCGCCACGATGCTCTTCGACCGGGAAGTGCGGGTGATCGATGATCCGCGCAGCGAGGAGCGCAAGCTCTTCGTCGTCGCACCCTTCATCAAGCCCGATACCTGATCGCCCACCGCGTCAATTGGGCGTGCCCGACGACATTCCCAGCCGATAGGGTAGGGTGGCGGCCTGCACGTCCGGCGGACGGACTGTCGGCACCAGCGCGGCGGCGTCGTCCAGGCCCTTGCCGGTGACGTTGACCATTGCGATCCGGGGCCCGGCGAAGACGTTGACGTCGATATCCTCGAACAGGACATTGCGCATGTTGGCCAGCGTGATGCCGTGGCCGCAGGTGCCGGTGAGCCCGCGCAGGATGAAGCCGTCCAGCGGCTTGTCCGGGTGGATGTTCACTGCCTCCACCAGGATCGGCACATCCTTCACGCGGATGCGCTCAAAGGTGAAGTTGCGGACGATGGGGATGCCGTCCCTGCCGGCCACCGGGAACTGATCCTGCTTGCCGCTGTCGAGGAAGTTCAGGCGCAGGAAGCCATAGCCCGCGCCGGACACGTCGAGATCTCGCATCGTGATATCCTCGATGAACGCGCCGCGCCCCGGCCTGCTCTTCAGATAGATGGCGAAGGTATGCGCCTGAAGGCACTGGCAGCGCTCGACCAGCACGCGCCTTATGCCCCCCGAAGTCTCGCTGCCGATGCCGATGCAGGCCCAGCGCTTATCGCGGAACGTGCAATCGGTGATCGTCACGTCCTCGGTCGGGCGGCCGATGACATTGCCCTCCATGCCGCGCCCGGACTTGAGCGAGATGCAGTCGTCCACCGTGTCGAAGTCGCAATGGTCGATCACGACACGGCGGCAGGAGTCCACGTCGATCCCGTCGGCATTGCCCGTCACGCTGAGGCCTCGGAACACCGCGTCGTCGCAATAGACCGGGTGGATCGCCCACATGTCGTTCTGCTCGGCATGGAGATCGGTGACGCTCAGGCTCCGCACGTCCACGAATTCGAGGAGGGCGGGGTGGCGAAGGCCGGATTCGCTGACGCGGCGGTGGATGTCCTTCGAGGCGACGATCCGTCCCTTGCCCGTCAGCACGACATTGCGAGCGTCCTGCGCCCAGATCAGCCCGACATGGCCCGGCACCCAGCGGCCCTCCCATCGCACCTGCACGATCGGATAGTCGGCGAGGTCGGGCGAGCCTTGCAGCGTCGCGCCCTCGGCCACGCGCAGCACGGTGTTGGAGCCGATCCGGAGCGCGCCGGTGAGCCAGGTGCCGGCGGGCACCAGCACTTCGCCCCCGCCCAGCACCGCACAGCGATCGAGCGCCTGTTGTAGCGCGGTGGTGTCCTTGGTCCGGCCGTCGCCCTTCGCGCCGAACGCGCGCGGATCGAGCTGGACGCCGTTGTCCGGCAGCGCGGGCGCCGCCGCCGGCTTGGGCAGGGCGGCGGTCTGCGCGGCGACCGGGGCGGCGAGCGCGGTGGCGACCGATCCGGCGGCCATGGCGGCGAGGAACGAGCGTCGATCGGATCGCATGGCGCGCCTCACCGGCTGGAAGGGGGCCGGATCGGATCGCGCGCGCCGCGAAGGATCAGGCGCGGCGAGGACGGGAGGGCCGCTGTCACGTCGCTTGCTCTGAGTGGCTGGCCCACCGTGTCGACCGGATTGACGAGCGTCACCTTGTCGCCGAGCGCGGCGATCAGATCGGGAAGGTCATAGCGGGCGAGCACGCCGGGCAGGTTCACCTCGGCCATGTCGCGGCTGATCGGGCGCAACACGAAATCGCGATAGCGCAGGATGCCGCCATCGCTGGTGACATCCGCGACACGCGGGTCCAGCATCCCGACATGGAGCGCCACCGGAGCGAGCGCACCCACGCCATAGACGCTCAATCGGCGCGCATCGACTTCGGGCTGCCCCGCGAGCCAGTTCAGCGCCGCCAGGGCATCGTCGGTCCGCATCCCCAGCGGCGTGCGGCCGACCAGCAGCGCGCGCAGCGACAGCAGCGTCCAGTCGCCGGTGAGCGCCGACTTCACCTCCTCCGTTCCGCCTGCGCCTCTCGGCTCCAGAGCCAGCACGTTCCATCCGGCCTGTGTCCAGCGCTCGAACAGCCCGCCGGGAGCGGCAAGCGTCCGTGGCGATTGGCTCGACAGGAAAAGCATCGTCGGATGTCGCCCGGCTGAGCCAGACCGGGCATAGAGGCCATCGACGCGCAGCCCCGGCGCGGCGTCGAAGCTGATAGCGGCAAGAGTGTAGCCCGAACGGCTTTCCGCCGCGCCTTCGGTCACGGCGGGGGCCGTCGCGCCGCCGTTCACGCGGGTCCGCGCGATGTCGCGGATCGCGGTGCGCAGCCGTTCGAGACGCGCCGGCGCCGTCTCGTTCGCCGGAGCGGCGGAGGGAAGCGGCGCCTCGCGGGCGATCATGGCGCGCAGGCTCTCGCCCTCTCCCGACGTGACCAATTGCCCGGTGCGCGTCGCCCATAGCCGCGAGGGATCGCCGATCGGCACAGTCTCCAGCGCGGGCTCGCCGGGCGCGCCCTTCAGCCAGCGATTGAAGAAGCCGATGATCTTCGAAGAGATCGGCCCCAGATTGCCATGGGGCCCAGGGCCTTCGATCATCGTGATCCGGTCTTCCGCGCCCATCGCCTTGTAGAAGCGGCTCGCCTCGGCATAGGCGGCGCGGGCGCCCGCGATCGGGAACATGTCCTCGGTGGTGGAGACGATCGCGTAGGGGCGCGGCGCCACCGCTTCGACCCAATCGGGCAGATCCAGCCCGCGCTCCAGGAAATAGGGGATCGACTGTTCGGCATCCTGCGGCCCGGGGCCTCCGGGGGCCAGAAGGTGATCGAAATCGTTCACGTAACAGGCCGTCGCCGTTGCCTTGATGCGCGGATCGAGTGCGGCGAGATAGGCGGTCAGCGTGCCGCCGCCCGAGCAGCCGAAGGCGCCGATCCGCTGGTCGTCCACCTCGTCGCGCTGCATCAGCAGGTCGACGCCGCGCATCGCGTCCTGGATGAAGAAGCGCGAGACATGCCCGCCGGTGGGCAGCGCCTGCCCGAACGCCATCGAATGTTCGCCGGTGGGGCGGCCGACTTTGGAGGCGCCGATTTCCGGATCGTAATATTGGATGCGCTCGCCCTCGCCGACGATGTCGATCGCGAGGACGGCGAAGCCCGCGCGGGCGAAGTTGACCGCGAAGCCGAACCCGCCCAGCCTGCCGTCGATCCCGTGCCCCGGCTGGGTGATGATGGCGGGGAAGGGGCCCTTGTCCGAAGCCGGCAGATAGAGGTTCGCGGTCACGCGATAGCCGGGCAGGCTCTCGTACCAGAGATTCTCGACGCGATAGCCCGGCCCCGCACTGCGCCCGGTGACTTCGAACTTCACCGGCCCGGCGGCATGCTCGAACCGGACCATCTCCGAAAGCAGCGCCCGCACGCGCACCTGG
>NZ_JAAVVE010000023.1 GCF_018449795.1 Sphingomonas sp. dw_22 | reverse complement strand
GAGGGCGGGGGGTGGGCCAGCCCCGCCGCGCCCGCGGCCGCGGGGGGGCGGGGCGGGCCCCCGCCCCGGTGGGGGGGGGAGGCGCGCTGGGTGGGGGGGCGGGGCGGGGGCGGCGGGGCGGGGGGGCGGGCGGGGGGCGGCGGGGGGGGGGGGGGGGGGGGGGGGGGGGGGGGGGGGGGGGGGGGGGGCAGGAAGGAGGGGGCATAGCGCTTGCCCCTCTCCCCGGCCCTCTCCCCGGAGGGGAGAGGGAGATTGGGCATCAGCCCTCCGGATAGATCGGGAAGCGCGCGCACAGTGCGCGGACGCGCTCGCGGACGGCGGCTTCCACCTGGGCGTCGCCCTGCTCGCCGTTCTTGCGAAGACCATCGAGCACGTCGGCGACCATGTTGCCGATCTCGCGGAACTCGCCTGCGCCGAAGCCGCGCGTAGTGCCCGCCGGCGAGCCGACGCGGATGCCGCTGGTCTTGACCGGCGGCAGCGGATCGTTGGGGATGCCGTTCTTGTTGCAGGTGATCGCGGCGCGCTCCAGCGCCTCGTCGGCGTCCTTGCCGGTCATGCCGAGCGGGGTGAGGTCGACCAGCGCGAGGTGCGTGTCGGTGCCCCCCGAGACCAGGTTGGCGCCGCGCTCCTTGAGCGTCGCCGCCAGCACCTTGGCGTTCTCGACCACCGCGGCGATGTAGCTCTTGTAATCCGGGCGCAACGCCTCGCCGAACGCGACCGCCTTGGCGGCGATGACGTGCATCAGCGGGCCGCCCTGGAGGCCGGGGAATACTGCCGAGTTGATCTTCTTGGCGATGGCTTCGTCATCGGTCAGCACCATGCCTCCGCGAGGGCCGCGCAGCGTCTTGTGCGTCGTGGTGGTGACGACATGGGCGTGGCCGAACGGCGTGGGGTGCGCACCGCCTGCCACCAGGCCGGCGAAATGGGCCATGTCGACCATGAAGATCGCGCCGACTTCATCGGCGATCGCGCGGAAGCGGGCGAAATCGATGATGCGCGGATAGGCCGAGCCGCCGGTGATGATGAGCTTGGGCTTGTGCTCCTTGGCCAACCGCTCGACCTGATCGAAGTCGATCAGGTGATCGTCGGGGCGCACGCCGTACTGGACCGCGTTGAACCACTTGCCGCTCATCGCCGCCTTGGCGCCGTGGGTCAGGTGACCGCCGGCATCGAGGCTGAGGCCCATGATCGTGTCGCCGGGCTTGGTCAGCGCGAGCATTACCGCGCCGTTCGCCTGCGCGCCCGAATGCGGCTGGACGTTGGCGAAGCCGCAATCGAACAGCTGCTTTGCGCGATCGATCGCTAGCTGTTCCACCTCATCGGAAGGGTGGCAGCCCTGATAATAGCGCTTGCCCGGATAACCCTCGGCGTACTTGTTGGTGAAGACGCTACCCTGCGCTTCCAGCACCGCCTTGGAGACGATGTTCTCGGAGGCGATCAGCTCGATCTGGTGCTGCTCGCGGTCGAGTTCGTGCGCGACGCCGGCGAACACCGCCGGATCGGCATCGGCCAGGCTCGTGGTGAAGAAGCCGTCGGGCTGGAGTCCCGCGGTGACTGGGTTGGTGCTCATGCGGGGCTCCTTTCAGAATGGCTGAGTTTATCGACGCGGCGCTGGTGACGATCGCCGAGAAAGGGGGTTTCGAGGAAGGCGGTGATGCATGCCTTGGCCATCTCGGTGCCGATCAGCCGGGCGCCGAGAGCGATGACATTGGCATCGTTGTGCTGGCGCGCAAGGCCGGCCGAGAGCGGCTCGGAAACGAGCGCGCAGCGGGCGGCGGGATTGCGATTGACCGCGACCGAGATGCCGATGCCCGATCCGCACAGCGCGATGCCGATCCCGGCGCTTCCGTCCTCGATCGCGCCGGCCAGCCGATAGCCGTAATCGGGATAGTCGACGCTCTCGGGTCCGTTGGTGCCCAGATCGAGCACGTCGTGACCCTGCTCACGCAACCAATCGGCGAGTTCTGCCTTCATGGCATAGGCGGCATGGTCCGAGGCGATGGCGATGCGGTGTGGCATGGCGCGCTCCCTACGCCCGGAGGACCCGGCTGGCTAGACAAGACAACCATAAGGGAGCCCGAAAATGCGCAAAGAGTTTCTGATCCTGCCGCTGTTCCTGCTGGGCGCGGCGGCCTGTTCGGACCGGACCCAGGACAATGTGAGCGGCGCGCTGGACCGCACCGGCAACGCGCTCGACAATGTCGCCGACGACGCGGGCGATCGGATCGAGAACGGCGTCGAACGGGCCGGGGATGCGATCGGCAACACCGCCGACCGGATGGGGGATGCCGTGGCCGGCGCGGTCGCGGACACGGGCAATGCGATCGACAATCGTACCCGCTAGGACGGATTACGGCTGTCCGCGCCGAGGATTGATTTCCGCGGACTCATGGCACAAGGCTGCAAAGCATTTGTCACATGTCGGGTTTAGGGCGCTTGCTTCGCGCATACGCGGCACGCGAGCGCCCTCCAGGAGTCAATGATGGGTTCAGTTGCCAAGACGCCTCGAAACGGCGCGGTGCGCGGCGCGGTGCATCGCCACGAGCACCTCACCAAGCAGGGCATATTGGAGCGTGCCTTCACCTTCGCCTTCCGCGGCCTGGTCTATGCGCAGATCTGGGAAGATCCCGATGTCGACATGGAAGCGCTGGAGATCACGCCCGACAGCCATGTCGTCACGATCGCCTCGGGCGGCTGCAACGTCTTCTCCTATCTGACGGCGAACCCCGCGAAGATCACCGCGGTCGATCTCAATCCGGCGCATATCGCGCTCAACAACCTGAAGAAACAGGCGCTGCTCAGCCTGCCCGATTACGCGACGTTCCACCGGTTCTTCGGCCTGGCCAACCGGCCCGAGAACATCGATGCGTACAAGGAATTCATCCGCCCGCAGCTCGACGACACCTCGCGCGATTATTGGGACAGCCGCTCGCCCAGCGGCGTGCGCCGGATCAATGGCTTCAAGACCGGCTTCTACAAGCAGGGCCTGCTTGGCCGGCTGATCGGCTTCGTCCACAACATGGCGCGCAAGTACAAGATCGATCCCACCGAGATCCTGCGCGCGAAGAATATCGAGGAGCAGCGCGAGATCTTCGAGACCAGGTTCGCGCCGTTCTTCGAGAAGAAGTTCCTGCGCTGGCTGGTCGACCAGCCAGCCGCGCTGTTCGGCTTCGGCATCCCGCCGGCGCAGTATGATCTGCTCAAGGTCGACGATGCGGGCGGGATCACCGGCGCGCTCAAGAGCCGGTTGCGCAAGCTCGCCTGCGATTTCGACATCAAGGACAATTACTACGCCTGGCAGGCCTTCGGCCGCGGCTATGGCGAGCATGCGGACGCGCCGCTGCCGCCCTATCTCCAGAAGGCGAACTACGAGGCAGTACGCGACCGCGCCGAGCGCGTCGAGATCCGCCATACCAACTATGCCGATTATCTCGACTCGATGCCCGCCCAGTCGCTCGATCGCTATATCCTGCTCGACGCGCAGGACTGGATGACCGACGAACAGCTCACCCGCATCTGGACCGAGATCACCCGCACCGCCAAGCCCGGCGCGCGCGTGCTCTATCGCACGGCGGCGGTGCCCGACGTCGTGGCCGGCCATATCCCGGCGGCGATCCTCGACCAGTGGGAATATGCCCCGCAGGAGAAGCGCGAGGACTGGACCCGGCGTGATCGCTCCTCGGTCTATGGCGCGACTCACCTCTGGACGCTGAAGCCCCACGCATGAGCGAGGCCCGGACGGGCGACCAGAAGTCGCTGATGGACGATGTCTATGCGCTCCATCGGCACTTCTACGATTTCACCCGCAAATTCTATCTGTTGGGCCGCGACCGGCTGGTCCGCCGGCTCGCGCCGCCGCCGGGCGGCACGGTGCTGGAGGTGGGCTGCGGCACCGCGCGCAACCTGATCGTCGCGGCGAAGCATTGGCCGGATGCGCGCTTCCATGGCTTCGACATCAGCGAGGCGATGCTGGAGACGGCGCGCCAGTCGGTCGAGGGCAAGGGACTTGGCGACAGGATCACGCTCGCCCAGGGCGATGCCGGCAATTTCGACGTCCAGGCGCTGTTCGGGCTGGAGAAGGTCGATCGGGTGTTCATGAGCTACACGCTGTCGATGATCCCGCCCTGGCAGGAGGCGATCGAACTGGGCGCGAAGGCCCTTGCGCCGGGCGGAAGCCTGCACATCGTCGATTTCGGGCAATATGAGCGGCTGCCGGGCTTCGCCAAGCGGCTGCACTTCAAGTCGCTCAACGATTTCCATGTCTTCCCCCGGCGCGAATTGCCGGCGGTGCTCAAGCGCATCGCCGAGGAGCAGGGGCTGAGCATGGAATTCACGCCGCTCTATCGCGGCTATGCCTGGAGCGCGACGCTCATCCGCGCATAGAACCCCTTCGCAGCAAGCCTGGGTTCATTACGCGGCCGGGAGGATGCGCTCCTCGAAAAGGGGGAGGAATCGATGGGTGTTCGCCGCTGTCTCGCCGTTCTGGCGCTGGTTCTCGTGCCGCCGTCTCCCGCCAATGCGGACGATCTGAAGCTCGCCCCCGGCATGGCGATCGCCTCGGACGGGGCGCAGGTCCATTACGAAGTCGGTACGCTGCACGTGCCGGAGAATCGCGCCAGGCCGGGCGGCCGCCAGATCGGCGTGGGCGTGCTCCGCATCCGGGCACGCGCTCCCACCGGCGCGCCGCCGATCTTCCTGCTGGTGGGCGGTCCCGGCGTCACCCTGCTCGACACGCTCGAGGACCAGGGGCCGGCGGCCAAGCGGCGGCTGCGCATGTGGCTCGATGACAGCGAATCCGCCGATCTCGTGATCGTCGAGCAGCGCGGCTACACGCTGCGCGGCGACATGCTGGAGCTGAAGAACCCGGCGATGCCGCTCGACCGGCCGGCCCGGGTGGAGGACGATGTCGCCCTCACCATGGCCCAGGCCCGCGCCGCCGCCGGCGAGCATCCGGGCATCGACCTTGCCGGCTATACGATCGCCGAATGCGCCGACGATGTCGATGCGGCGCGCCGGCTGCTCGGCTATGACCGGATCAGCCTGCTCGGCGCGAGCTTCGGGTCGCAATGGAGCTTCGCCGTGATGCGGCGGCACCCGGAGACCGTGGCGCGCGCGCTGATCAGCGCGGTCGAGCCGCTCGACAATGGCTATGACATGCCCTCGCAGGTCTTCGCCGCGCTTCAGCGCATCGCCTTCGAGGCGGAGCGCGACCCCGCGCTGGCGCCCTTCATTCCCAAGGGCGGGTTGATCGCCGCCGTCCGGGCGGTCCACGATCGCTTCGCCAAGGGACCGGTGACCGTGCAGGTACCCGGTGCAGGGGCGGTGACGCTCGGCCTGGGCGACTTCCAGCTGGCGCTGCGCGAGCAGGCGGTGGATGCGGCGGTCTGGCCTGCCTTCGTGATCGATCTCTACAACGGCCGTTACCAGGGCTGGGCACGGCAGGTGATCGAGCAGCGCAAGGCGAACACGGTCTCGCTGATCGGCCCGCTGATCGACACGGCGACCGGCATGAGCGCGGCGCGCGAGGCGCAGCTTCGCACCGATCCCGCGCTCGACATGCTCGGAAGCTGGAACTTCGCCGCCTATCTCGCCTCTGCCGATGCCTGGCCGACCGACGATCTGGGCGACGCCTTCCGCCTGCCGGTGCTGAACCCGACCCCCGTGCTGTTCGTCCAGGGCGACTGGGACACCAACACGCCGGTGGAGAACCTGACCGGGCTGCTGCCCTATTTCCCCAATGCCCGCGCGATCATCGTCCATCGCGGCCAGCATACCGGGGCCTTGGCGCTGCTGCGCGACCGGCCCGAGCTTGCGGCGGCGGCGAGGCGCTTCCTGAAGGACGGGACCCTCGACGATCTGCCGGCCGAAGCCGCACTGGCACCGGTTCGCTTCGCGCTGCCGGAGAAGGAATAGAAGGGCGGCTCAGGCCGCGAGGCGCAGCTCCAGCCGGCCCCAGATCTCGACCAGCGCGCCGACCAGCTCGCGCATCATCGCTTCGCTGTGCGACGGACCCGGCGTGAAGCGCAGCCGCTCGGTGCCGCGCGGCACGGTGGGGTAGTTGATCGGCTGGACGTAGATGCCGTATTCGGCGAGCAGCACGTCGCTGATCTTCTTCGCCTTGACCGGATCGCCCACCATCAGCGGCACGATATGCGTGGTCGAGGGCAGCACGGGCAGCCCCGCCTCGGCCATCAGCGCCTTGAGCATCGCCGCGGCGGCCTGCTGGCCCTCGCGCTCGACGCTGGAGGACTTCAGGTGCTTCACGCTCGCCAGCACGCCCGCGACCAGCACCGGTGACAGCGACGTCGTGAAGATGAACCCCGGCGCATAGCTGCGGATCACGTCGATGATGACCTGATCGGCGGCGATGTATCCGCCCATCACGCCGAACGCCTTGCCCAGCGTGCCTTCGATGATGTTGATCCGGTCGGCCAGCGCGTCGCGCTCGGAGATGCCGCCGCCGCGCGGGCCGTACATGCCCACGGCATGGACCTCGTCGAGATAGGTCAGCGCGTTGTACTTGTCGGCCAGGTCGCAGATCTCGGCGATGGGGGCGATGTCGGCGTCCATCGAATAGACGCTTTCGAACGCGATCAGCTTGGGCGCGGCGGGATCGTCGGTCGCCAGCAGCTCCTCGAGATGCGCCAGGTCGTTGTGGCGCCACACGCGCTTCTCGCAGCCCGAATTGCGGATGCCGGCGATCATCGAGGCGTGGTTCAGTTCGTCCGAATAGACGATGCAGCCCGGCATCAGCTTGCCGAGCGTCGCCAGAGTCGCCTCGTTCGAGACATAGCCCGAGGTGAAGAGCAGCGCGCCCTGCTTGCCGTGGAGATCGGCGAGCTCGGCTTCGAGCTCGATATGGTAATGGGTGTTGCCGCCGATGTTACGGGTGCCGCCCGATCCGGCGCCGACATCGTGCAGCGCCTCTTCCATCGCCACGATCACCTTGGGGTGCTGGCCCATGGCGAGATAGTCGTTCGAGCACCACACGGTGATCGGCTTCGGCCCGTTATGGCCGGCGAAGCAGCGCGCATTGGGATAGGCGCCCTTGTTGCGCAGCACGTCGATGAACACGCGATAGCGCCCTTCGGCATGGAGCCGGTCGATCGCCTGATTGAAGACCCGCGAATAATCCACGGCGGGCGCTGGGCTGTCCTTCGTGTGCATGGGCAGCGTCACTACGCCGAAAAAATGCGGATTTCCAGCGGGCACGGGTCCGGAATTATCCCAATGGCGCACGATGCCCTCCCTCCGCAAACTCCCGTTACCGACAGGGCATGCGCGCGATCCGCGACTCTGTTCCGCCGAACGGGCACGGTTCGTCGCAAATGCGGACGCCGATCAATACGTCCGCCCCCAACTGTGGTAAAAGAACATCATCGCGGGCGACTCGCTGCCTCGGGCAGTGCCGCGGCCAGAACCGGCTGTGCTTCCGCTTGCGATCGGAGCAGCTTATGACCACGATCGACGTGGAATATTATCGGCGGCGTGAGCGTCAGGAACGCGAGAACGCCGAACGCGCCGACGACACCATGGCCCAGCGCATCCATCTGGAATTGGCCAATCGCTATTCCGCGATGCTGCGCGATCTCGCGCCGATGCCGATGCCGGTGATGGGCCGAAGCTGAGGCGGAGCGGACGTTCGACCCGGCCTGTATTTGCGCGGGAGAGGTCGGCTGGGCGGTAGCCGGATACCCCAAAAGTCACAAAAGTCGCGGGTCTCGCGCGCCTCCGTGCGTGCCCCGGGGGAATCGGGCCGTCCGTGATGGGGATTCGCGATGGGAAAGAGCGTGACCGGCCTTGCAAGCGGAGTCCTGCATCGCGGCTGGCATAGGAGTGAAAGCGCGCCTCGGCCGGGGGAGGGGGATCCAGCAGCGTGGAAACGACCTTCCCCGGCGAAGGCCGGGGCCTAGTTGCGAGCCAGTCCGATACTGAGCCCCGGCCTTCGCCGGGGAGGTCTTGGCCGGGATGCTGGGAGAGAGGCTGGAGACGCGAGGGGCTCGCCCGAGGAGGAGTGGACCCCGGCACTTCGGCCGGGGTGACGGTGGGCGGTGGCGCGGTTGACCAAGTGGCGCGGTTGACCAAGTTGACTCGACTCACGCGCGTTTCCACGCCGATCGAGCGTGCTTCGTGGAACTCCGACGATGAGAAAGAGCCGGTCCCCTCGTTCGGCTCCCAAATCCTACATTGCAAGGCTGGGCCGGCTTCGATCCCGCCTAAAGCTGCTCCACGCTCGCCAGCCCATAGCGGGCGAGCGCCGGGGCCAGGGCCTGCATGTTCGGGCCGAGCGCGGTAAACACGGCCCGTCCGGGCGCCGGGTGCTCCGGCCATTGCTGGCCCTCGGTCAGATAGGCGATGCGCCGGGCGATGCCCGGGCCGCCGTCGACGAAGCGCACCGGACGCGGCGCGGCGGCGGCAAGCTCGGCCTCCAGCAGCGGGAAATGGGTGCAGGCATTGACGATCACGTCGAGCCGATCGCCGCCGGGCTGCGCGAACAATCCGTCGAGCACGCCGCGCAGCCGCGCCGGGCCCGGCACCGTGCCGGCCAGCTTCGCCTCCGCCATCTCGACCAGCTCGGCCGAGCCGTGGCGCAGCACCGTGCAATCGCCCGCGAAGCGCGCCGCGAGATCGTCGACATAGGGCTGGCGCACCGTCGCATCGGTGCCGAGCACGCCGATCACCCGCGTCTCGCTCAGCAGCGCGGCGGGCTTGATCGCGGGCACGGTGCCGACGATCGGCAGGTCGAGCGCGGCGCGGACCGCCGGCAGCGCGATCGTCGAGGCGGTGTTGCACGCGATCACGATCAGCCGGGGATTGAAGCGCTCGGCCAGCCGGCCCAGCAGGGCAGGCACGCGCGCCGCGATCTCGGCTTCGCTGCGCGTGCCATAGGGGAAGCCCGCCGAATCGGCGACGTACACTAGCGGCGCGCGTGGGAGCAGCTTCGCCGCCGGCGCCAGCACCGATAGCCCGCCCACGCCGGAATCGAAGAACAACAGGGGCCGCGCGTCAGTCATCGGAAACGGATCGATCCAATAAATCCAGATTGTTGCACGCGCTTAACGGAGCGCCTAGCTAAGAGGCAAGAAGGGGGATCGGTGCAAAGCGACACACTCTGGCTCGGCCCCACCGCGGCGCTGCTGCTCGGCTATCTGCTGGGCTCGATTCCGTTCGGCGTGCTGCTGACCCGCATGGCCGGCGCGGGCGACCTGCGCCAGATCGGATCGGGCAATATCGGCGCGACCAACGTGCTGCGCACCGGCCGCAAGGGGCTGGCGGCGGCGACGCTGCTGCTCGATCTCGCCAAGGGCGCGGCCGCCGTGCTGCTTGCCGAAAAGCTGTTCCCGGGCATGGCGATGCTGGGCGGCATCGGCGCGTTCATCGGCCATTGCTATCCGGTGTGGCTCAAGTTCCGCGGCGGCAAGGGCGTGGCGACGCTGATGGGCATTGTCGTGGCGCTGCATTGGCCCTCGGGGCTGGTCTATGCCGCGGTGTGGCTGGGGCTGCTGGCGATCCTGCGCATCTCATCGCTCGCGGGCATCAGCGCGGCGATCAGCGCGCCGGTGAGCGTCGCGTTCTTCGGGCGGATCGATCTGGTGCTGATGCTGCTCGCGCTGGCGCTGATCGTGCTGTGGAAGCACCGCGACAATATCGACCGGCTGCTGAGCGGCACCGAGCCGCGCATCGGCCGAAAACGTGAGTGAGAGCCGCGAGGCACGGCTAAGGCTGCTGCGCTCCGCCAATATCGGCCCGGTCACCTATCGGCAGCTTGTCGCCCGCTTCGGCTCGGCGTCGGCGGCGCTGGAGGCATTGCCGATGCTCGCGGCGCGGGGCGGGGGCAGGGCGCCCGTCCTTGCCGATCCGGCCTTGGTCCGGCGCGAGATCGCCGCGGTCGAGCGGCTGGGCGCGCGGTATCTGTTCCTTGGCGATCCGGGCTATCCCGCGCTGCTCGCCGAGATGGAGACCGCGCCGCCAGCGCTGATACTGCGCGGCGATTTGGATCTCGCGCAGCGAACCTGCATCGCGATCGTCGGGGCGCGCAATGCTTCGGCTGCGGCCTGCCGTTTTGCCCGCCAGCTCGCGCTGGGGCTGGCCGAGGCGGGGGCAACGGTGGTCTCGGGGCTGGCGCGCGGCATCGATACGGCGGCGCATATCGGCTCGCTGGGCGGTGGGACGATCGGCGTGATCGCCAGCGGCATCGACGTGACCTTTCCGCCGGAGAATCGCGAGCTTCAGGAGCGGGTCGCGACCGAAGGCCTGTTGCTGGCCGAGCAGCCGCCGGGCACCGAGCCGCTCGCGCGCTTCTTTCCCTCGCGCAACCGGATCATCGCCGGGCTGGCGATCGGTACCGTGGTGGTGGAGGCGGCGCCGAAATCGGGTTCGCTGATTACCGCCCGCATCGCGGCGGACGCGGGGCGCGAGGTGATGGCCGTGCCCGGCTCCCCGCTCGATCCGCGTGCGCAGGGCTGCAACCTGCTGATCCGCGAGGGCGCGACGCTGGTGCAGTCGGTCGAGGACATCCTCGAAGCCGTGCGCCCGATCGATCCGCGCGCGGTGCGCTCGCCCGTCCGGGGCTTCGAAGGCCCGCCGCCCGAGGATGCGAGCGATGCACAGCGGCGTGCGATCGTCGCCCTGCTCGGGCCGGTGCCGGTGGCTGCGGATGAGCTGATCCGGCAATCGGGTCTGGCGCCCGCGGTGGTGCAGACGGTGCTGCTGGAGCTCGAATTGGCGGGGCGACTGGAGCGGCATGCCGGCGGGCGCATTAGCCGTATCGATTGACGGGGGTGCAAATGGAAGAACGGATGAAGCCAGGCGGGCTGATCGGCGTGACGCTCGAACTGTTGCGGAACAATGCGGCGGCGGCGATGGCGGCGTTCGCCGGGCTGGTCGCTGTCTCCACGGCATTCGATGTGCTGCGGCCGGAAAGCTACACCAATCTGCCGGCGAGCATCGCGGGTATGCTGGCGCAATTCATACTGACCAAGATCGCGCTCGATCGCCTCGGCGTCGTCCAGCGTACCTCGCGCGGCACCGGGCCGGCCTTTATCGGCCTGTCGATCCTAACCAATCTGGGCATATTGGCGGGGCTGGTGCTGCTCGTGCTGCCGGGCATCTATCTGGTGATGCGCTGGTCGGCGAGCGTGCCGATCCTGATCGCCGAAGAAAGCGGTCCGATCGAGAGCATCGGCGAGAGCTGGCGGCGCACCAATGGCCATGTCGTGCCGATCACGATCGCCTATCTGTTTTCGCTGCTGCCCCTGCTGGGCATTCTCGGTATCGGCTTGGTCGAGGGCGTTTTCCCCGACCTTGCCGGTCCGGCCACGGCGCTGGGGCTCAATCTGTTCGTCTATGCCTGGCTGATCCTGAGCTGGTATCTCTCGATCGCGATCTATCTTGCGGTCAGCCGCGTTCCGGACGATCTCGAACAGGTTTTCGCATGAGCCGTCGAAATGGTATCGCGCCGCCCGCTTGACGGCCCCTGCGAACCCTCCCCACCTTACACGCGTACACGTGAGGATCATCTTACCCCCATGCAGCTTGTCATCGTAGAATCGCCGGCCAAGGCGAAGACCATCGAGAAATATCTCGGCAAGGACTATCGCGTCCTGGCCTCCTACGGCCATGTCCGCGATCTGCCCGCGCGCGACGGATCGGTGAACCCCGACGAAGGGTTCGCGATGGAGTGGGAGACCTATGCCGACAAGTCGAAGCAGCTCAAGGCGATCTCCGATCTCGCCAAGACCGCCGATCGCCTGATCCTCGCGACCGATCCCGATCGCGAGGGCGAGGCGATCTCGTGGCACGTCCAGGAGGTGCTGCGGAACCGCAAGGCGCTACCCAAGGAAGTCGAGCGGGTCACCTTCAACGCGATCACCAAGCCCGCGATCCTTTACGCGATGGAGCATCCGCGCGAGCTCGATATCGACCTGATCGATGCCTATCGCGCCCGCCGCGCGCTCGATTATCTGGTGGGGTTCACGCTCTCGCCGGTGCTGTGGCGCAAGCTGCCGGGCGCCAAGTCGGCGGGGCGCGTCCAGTCGGTCGCGCTCAGGCTGATCGTCGAGCGCGAGCGCGAGATCGAGGGCTTCACCCCGCAGGAATATTGGTCGGTCATCGCCGACATGGAGCAGGACGGCACGCCGTTCCAGGCGCGGCTGGTCAAGTGGAAGGGCGACAAGCTCGACCGGCTCTCGATCGGCGACGGCAAGAGCGCCGAGGCGGCGAAGAAGGCCGTCGAGGAAGGGCGGTTCACGGTCGTCTCGGTCGAGACCAAGCCGGCGATGCGCAACCCGCCGCCGCCCTTCACCACCTCGACGCTCCAGCAGGAGGCGGCGCGCAAGCTCGGCTTCTCGGCCAGCCACACGATGCGGGTCGCCCAGGGGCTCTACGAGGACGGCGCGATCACCTATATGCGTACCGACGGCGTCCAGATGGACGGCGGTGCGATCCAGGAGGCCCGCAAGGCCGTCGCGACGCGCTATGACGGCAGCTATGTGCCGGACAAGCCGCGGGTCTATACCACCAAGGCCAAGAACGCCCAGGAAGCGCATGAGGCGATCCGGCCGACCGACTTTTCGAAGGACAAGGCGGGATCGGGCGATCATGGGCGGCTGTACGAGCTGATCTGGAAGCGCGCGCTCGCCAGCCAGATGGCCTCGGCCCGGATGGAGCGCACCACGATCGACCTGGAGGACGGCACCGGCCAGCACGGCCTGCGCGCCACCGGCCAGGTCGTGCTCTTCCCCGGCTATCTCGCGCTCTATGAGGAAGGCCGCGACGACGACGCTGATGAGGATGCGCGCCGCCTGCCGCGGATGAGCGAAGGCGCGGCGCCCGCCAAGAAGGCCGTGAACGCCGAGCAGCATTTCACCCAGCCGCCGCCGAGGTTCTCCGAAGCCTCGCTGGTGAAGCGGCTGGAGGAATTGGGCATCGGCCGCCCGTCCACCTATGCTTCGATCATCCAGGTGCTCAAGGACCGCACCTATGTCCGTGTCGAGAAGAACCGCTTCTTCGCCGAGGAGAGCGGGCGGCTGCTGACGGCGTTCCTCGAACGCTTCTTCCAGAAATATGTGAACTACGACTTCACCGCTGATCTGGAGGAGGAGCTGGACGACGTCTCGGGTGGCCGCGCCGCCTGGCAGGCGGTGCTCGAAGCGTTCTGGAAGGACTTCAAGCCGCGCACGGCCGAAGTGATGGAGCAGAAGCCGTCGGACATCACCGCGGCGCTCGATCAGTTCCTGGAGCCGTACCTGTTCCCGCCCAAGGCGGACGGCAGCGATCCGCGGCTCTGCCCGGTGTGCGGCAACGGGCGGCTGGCGCTTCGGGGCGGGCGGTTCGGCGCGTTCGTGGCCTGCTCCAACTATCCCGAGTGCAAATATACCCGGCGCTTCGCCCAGCCGGGCGGGGAGGGCGAGGAATCGAGCGGGCCGGAAGTGCTCGGCAACGATCCCGACACCGGGCTGCCGGTCGAGCGCAAATCGGGGCGGTTCGGGCCGTATATCCAGCTCGGCGAGGGCAAGGATGCGGCGCGGGCCTCGATCCCCAAGGATATCGAGCTCGACCTCGAATGGGCGCTGAAGCTGCTCAAGCTGCCGCGCACGGTCGGCAACCATCCGGAGACGGGCAACCCGATCACCGCCTCGATCGGCCGCTACGGGCCGTATCTGGCGCATGACGGCAAATATGCGCGGCTCCAGTCGACCGCCGAAGTGTTCGAGACGGGCATGAATGCGGCGGTGGTGAAGCTGGCGGAGGCGGCGGCAAACGGCGGCCGTCCGGCGCGGGGGGCAGCGCGTGAGCCGTTGAAGGTGCTGGGCAAGCATCCGCGCACCGAGGCGGAGATCAAGCTGATGGAGGGGCGCTACGGTGCCTATGTCACCGACGGCGAGACCAACGCGACCTTGCCCAAGTCGATCGACAAGGACCAGTTGACGCTGGAGGAGGCGGCACAGCTTATCGACGCCCGCGCCGCTGCGGCGCCCGCCAAGGGCAAGGCGAAGAAAAAGGCCGCGCCGAAGAAGAAGGCGCCGACGAAGAAAGCGGCTGCGAAGAAGGCGTAAAATTCCTCCCCGGAACGGGGAGAGGGACCATGCGCAGCATGGTGGAGGGGGAGAGCCGCGAGGGATTCTGGTGGGGAGAGCCCTCTCCGCCACGCGGCTTCGCGTCGCGGTCCCCCTCCCCGTGCCGGGGAGGATCGAAATTATGCCGCGCGCATCTCCAGCCCGCGCAGCCAGGCGCGGGCGGCTTTCTGGGCGTCGATGATCTCGCGTGCCGTCATGTCCTCGGCGATCTCGGCGCGGCAGAGCTGCGCTGCCGAGCTGCCGGTCACGGCCGCGATGTTGAACCATTTGTGCGCCTCGACCAGGTCGATACCGACTCCGTCGGCGCCGCTGGAATAAACCATGCCTAGATCGAAACAGGCGTCCGCATCGCCGCGTGCCGCGTCGCGAAGCCGGCTCTCGATAAGGAAACGCGCACTTCGAAGGCTATTGCCCATGTCGCCTACCCCCTGGTCAGTCTTCTTCTGACCTTGGGTTCTGGGGGCGAGTCGCGAATAAATAGTTAACGCGGTTAACCGTAGTTTTTCAGGCGACCGGGATATTGTCGATCAGCCGCGTGCCGCCGATGCTCGCCGCGGCGAGCAGGCGGCGCGGACGACCGGGCACCGGATCGCCCAGCGTCTCGGCATCGGTCAGCGTGACATAATCCACTTCGAAGCCCGCCGCGGCCAGCGTCTCGCGTGCCTGGGCAAGCGCGGCCTCGACATCGCCGCCCTCGGAGATCGTCCGCTCGGCGGCGCCCAGCGCGCGCGGCAGGGCGATGGCGCGGGCGCGATCCTCGGGCATCAGATAGGCGTTGCGCGAGGAGAGGGCGAGGCCGTCGTCCTCGCGCTGGACCGGCACGCCGATGATCTCCACGGGCATGTCGAGATCGGCGACCATGCGGCGGATGACGGCGAGCTGCTGCCAGTCCTTCTCGCCGAACAGCGCGACCTGGGGCTGGACCTGGTTGAACAGCTTGGTGACGACGGTCGCGACGCCGTCGAAATGGCCGGGCCGGTGCGCGCCGTCGAGCACTTCGCTGATGCCCGAGACGGAGACCTTGCTGGCGAAGCCTTCCGGATACATCACCTCGACCGGCGGCATCCACAGCAGGTCGATGCCTGCGCCTGCCAGCATCCGCGAATCGGCCTGCTCGCGGCGGGGATATTTGGCGAGATCCTCGTTCGGGCCGAACTGGATCGGATTGACGAAGATCGACACGGCGACTCGGCTGCCGGCGCGCTTGGCGGCCTCGACCAGCGCCATATGCCCGTCATGCAGCGCGCCCATGGTGGGAACCAGGGCCACGCTCTCGCCGGCTTCGCGATAGGCTCCGATCGCCTCGCGGAGTTCGGTTAACTGGCGGACAGTTTGCACGCTTGGTCTCTTTCGATAAGACAGAAAGCGCGGCCTTCTATGGGGGGCGGGCCGATCGATCAACAAAGGAAGTTTGCGTTGAGTGATGGATCGAAGCGGTTGCACGTTCTGGTGTTCGCCAATGAGAAGGGCGGCACCGGAAAGTCGACGACTGCCGTCCATGCCGCGATCGCCCTCGCCTTCAAGGGCGCGCGGGTGGCGTGCTTCGATCTCGACCACCGCCAGCGGACGATGGGCCGCTATCTCGACAATCGTGCCGCGACGATAAAGCGCACCGGCCGGGCGCTGCCGATGCCGGTCTATGAGACGCATGACGGCGAGACGATGGGCTTTTTCTCGGAAACGCTCGAGCGGCTGAGCGAGAATGCCGATTTCCTGGTGATCGATACGCCGGGCCGCGACGACAAGTTCGCCCGGCTGGCGGTCACCAATGCCGATACCTTGGTCACGCCGATGAACGACAGCTTCGTCGATTTCGACCTGATCGGCCAGGTCGATCCCGAGACGTTCCGGGTCTCGCGCCCCAGCTTCTATTCCGAGCTGATCTGGGAATCGCGCAAGCGCCGGGCCAAGGCGGACGGCGAGACGATCGACTGGGTGGTGCTCCGCAACCGCATGCAGCATATCGAGGCGCGCAACATGCGCCGCGTGTCCGAGGCGATCGACCAGCTTTCCAAGCGCGTCGGCTTCCGGGTGATCTCGGGCCTGTCCGAGCGCGTGATCTATCGCGAGCTGTTCCCCCAAGGGTTGACGATGCTCGATTCGCGCGAGTTCGGAGAGATGGGCCTCAGCCATGTCGCCGCGCGGCAGGAACTGCGCGAGATGATGGCGGGGCTCGCGCTGCCCGAGGCCGCGATGCCGCTGTTCGCCTGATGTTTCAGTTCCTGGTAGCGGCGCTGCTGGTCGGCGCGGTCTGGTATCATTGGGGCAAGCCGAAGAAGAAGCCGGCGAAACCCGCCCCGGCACAACCCGAGGAGGAGGCGCGCGCGATCCTGGGCGTGGGACCGGATGCGGGCGCCGAGGAGGTCCGCGCCGCGCACCGCCGGCTGGTGACCGCGCTCCATCCCGACAAGGGCGGATCGGCCGAACTGACCCGGCGTATCAATGCGGCACGGGACACGCTGTTGCGCGGGCGCGACTGAATTCACGCGCCGTGATTGAACTTTGCCCACCCTTGGGGGATTAGGCGGCGAACATTCCCCCGGGAGGCATCATGGCACATCGTTTCGACCCCACTTCGCTGCGTGAATATGATATCCGCGGAATCGTGGGGGAGGCGCTGGGGCCGGACGATGCCCGCGCGATCGGCCGGGGCTTCGCGACGCTGCTGCGCCGCGCGGGCGGCAAGCGAGTCGCGGTGGGCCGCGACGGCCGGCTTTCGTCGCCGATGCTGGAGGCGGCGCTGGTCGAGGGGCTGACCGCATCGGGCTGCGACGTCGTCCGTATCGGCATGGGGCCGACGCCGATGCTCTATTATGCCGAGGCGACGCTAGAAGTGGATGGCGGCATTCAGATAACCGGCAGCCATAATCCCGGCAATTACAACGGCTTCAAGATGGTGTTCGAGCACCGCCCGTTTTTCGGCGAGGACATCCAGACGATCGGCAGGCTTGCGGCCGCGGGCGACTGGGACGATGGCGACGGCAGCGAGACCGTCACCGATGCCGACGTCCTCGATCTCTATGTCGATCGGCTGGTCGCGGGCTATGCCGGCGGCGCCTATCGCATCGGATGGGACACGGGCAACGGCGCCGCCGGCCCGGTGGTCGAGAAGCTGGTGAAGCTGCTCCCGGGTGAGCATCACACGATCTTCACCGAAGTGGACGGCAATTTCCCCAACCATCATCCCGATCCCACCGAAGAGAAGAACCTCGCCGATCTGAAGGCGCTCGTCGCGAGCAAGAATCTCGATTTCGGACTGGCTTTCGACGGCGACGGCGATCGGCTGGGCGCGATCGACGGTCAGGGCCGGGTGGTGTGGGGCGATCAGCTTCTCTCCATATTGGCGGAGCCTGTGCTGCGCGTGGAGCCGGGCGCGACGATCATCGCCGATGTGAAGGCCAGCCAGGCGCTGTACGACCGGATCGCCGAGCTGGGCGGCACGCCGCTGATGTGGAAGACCGGCCACAGCCTGATCAAGACCAAGATGAAGGAGACGCACGCGCCGCTGGCCGGCGAGATGAGCGGCCATATCTTCTTCGCGCAGGATTATTACGGCTTCGACGACGCGCAATATGCGGCGGTGCGGCTGATCCAGGCGGTGCATGTGATCGGCAAGTCGCTCACCCAGCTCAAGGATGAGATGCCGGCGATGGTCAACACGCCGGAGATGCGCTTCCAGGTGGACGAGAGCCGGAAATTCGCGGTGATCGACGAAGTGCTCGACCGGCTGGAGGCCGAGGGCGCCGATGTGAACCGCACCGACGGCGCGCGGGTGAACACGCCCGACGGCTGGTGGCTGCTGCGCGCATCGAACACGCAGGACGTGCTGGTGGCGCGGGCGGAGGCGAAGTCGCAGGAGGGCCTCGACCGGCTGATGGCGATGATCGACGCCCAGCTCGCCGCGAGCGGGCTGGAGCGGGGGCCGCAGGCGGGGCATTGATCCGCCGGGCGGTACGGCCATCTCGATCGGATCGGCACCTGCGATGGGGCTGGTGAGCGTGAAAGCCTTCCCCGTCACCCCGGCCGCAGTGCCGGGGGCCACTCCTCCGCAAGCGAGCCCCTCACGCCTCCAGCGGCTCTCCCAGCATCCCGGTGGACCTCGGCACTGCGGCCGGGGTGACGGGAGGGGAGAGATGCGGCCCTAACGGACCAGTAGCGCCGCCGCGATCAGCGCGGCGGAGGCGAGCGCCGATGCGGCGAGCCAGCGGATCGCGCGGGCGATCGTCGGTGCGGAGGGTTCCGGGGCCGGCGCCGGCTCGCTCTCCAGCTTGCGCGCCAGCGCGCGGATCAGCCGTGGCGCATCGTCGCGCAGCCGTCCGAGTTCGAGCAGCAGCGCTTCGCCGCTCCGGCCCGGCAGGAGGCGCGACAGCATCAGCCGGCCCTTTGCGCGTTCGAGCGCGGCGGCCAGGTCGAAGCCGGGCTGGATCGCGCTCAGCACGCCGTCCATCGTGACCAGCGCCTTGAAGATCAGCAGCAGGTCGGGCGGCAGCACCAGCCCTTCCTGGCGCAGCAGCGGGAAGAAATCGGCGACGAGCGTGCCGAGCACCAGCGGGCCGCCGCCATGGCGCGCCGCCAGCCGCTCCGACGCGGCGAGGATGCGTTCACGCGGCGTATCGCTCGCGGCGGACCATAGCGCCAGCGTGTCGGCCAGCGCGGCCGAATCCCCCGAGCGGAGCGCCAGGATGAAGCCCAGGAACTCCTGCTGGCGGCGCGGGCTGACATGGCCGATCAGCCCCAGGTCGAGTAGCGCGAGCCGGTTGCTGGGCAGGCAGAGCAGGTTGCCGGGATGCGGATCGCCGTGGAAGCGTCCATGGACGAGCACCATTTCGAGCACCAGGTCCGCGCCCAGCTCGGCGATCACGGCCGGATCGATGCCGGCGGCGCGCAGCGTCTCGCCGTCGCGCGGCGGCACGCCGGCGACATGGTCCATCACAAGCAGCGAATCGCTGGTCCATTGCCAGTGGATTTCGGGGATCGCCACGCGCGGATCCCGGGCGAAATCGGCGCGCAGCCGATCGGCGTTGCGGCCCTCGATCGTGAAGTCGAGCTCGTCGAACAGATCCTGCGCGAGCTGCTGGACCAGCGCGGCAGGCTGGAAGCGGCGGGCCTCGCGGCTGCTCGCCTCGACGATTCCCGCCAGGTGCCGGATCAGTCGCAGATCGGCCTCCATGCGGCGGCGGATGCCGGGGCGGCGGATCTTCAGTACCACCTCGCGCCCGTCCTGGGTGCGGGCGCGGTGCACCTGCGCGATCGAGGCGGCGGCGAGCGGTTCGGGATCGAACCGGGCGAAGACCTGCTCGGGCGGTTCGCCCAGCGCGGCCTCGACCTGTTCGCGCAGCATGTCGAAGGGGAGCGTCGGCGCCTGGCTGTGGAGGTGCTCGAATTCCTCGATCCAGGCATCGGGCAGCAGGTCGCGGCGCGTGGCGAGGATCTGGCCGAGCTTCACATAGGTCGGCCCCAGCGCCTCGATCGCCTGGCGGGTGCGGCGGGGCAGGTCGATCGGCTCGGCTTCGCCGCCGCCGCTTTCCAGCCCCATGCGCGCGATCAGCATGCCGATGCCGAATCGCGCCGCCACGCTGCTGATCTCGGCGAGTCTTGCATGGTCGCGCGCTGCCACCGCTATCGTCTTGAGCATCGGTCCTCCGCTGTCGCCAGCAGGGCAACCCCTGCCCGGGCTTTCCGTTCCGGGAGGCGTCCGGGACTTTTGACTCGCTTTTCGGGCGCCGAGTCCCCACATCCGGGGCCATGGCGCCGCCACCTCCCTCCATCATCCGCGTCATCGATCTAGAGACCACCGGCCAGGCCCCGCCCGCGCATGGCGTGTGCGAGATCGGCTGGCAGGACGTCGGGCTGGGCAAGGACGGGCGTTGGGAATTGCAGGGCGAGGGGGGCAATCGGCTGGTCAATCCCGGCCGACCGATCCCGCCGCTCACCATGGCGATCCACCATATCCGCGACGAGGACGTCGCCGATGCGCCCTGGTGGCACGATGTCGCGCGGCCGATCCTGGACCCCTGGCCGCGCCGTGTCGCGCTCGCCGCGCACCGGGCGAGCTTCGAGGAGCAATTCTGCACGCCCTCGCTCACCCGCGGTGCCGACTGGATCTGCACCTGGAAATGCGCGCTGCGGCTATGGCCCGATTCGCCCGGATTCTCGAACCAGATGCTGCGATACTGGCGCAAGCCCGAGGGGATGGTGCATGAGCGGGGCCTGCCCGCGCACCGCGCCTTTCCCGACGCCTATGTGACCGCCTATCATCTGCGCGACATGCTCAACGAGGCGAGCGTGGCGCAGCTGGTCCAATGGTCGAAGGAGCCGGGGCTGCTGCCGCGCGTCCGCTTCGGCCCCGATCGCGGCAAGGAATGGAGCGAGATCGACGACGATTCGCTCGCCGGCTTCCTGAACGATCGCGACGAGGATGTGCGCCATACCGCCCAGACCGAGCTCGCGCGGCGCCGTGGCGGCGGTCCGGTGGGCCGCGATGCTTCCGAGGAACGGCTGCTGCTTTAACCCCGCCGCAACAGGAAGGGGCGCATTCCCAGGGCATCGGCGACGCGCATGTCGCGCTCGACCATGTTCGCGGTGAAGCGCTCGATCGCGCGGCGGGTGCGGCTGAGCGGACTGTCGATCGCGGCATGGCCGCCGATCACGACCCGGCTGCCCCAGCTCTCGGCGAGCGAACGGACCTGCGGGCGCAGCCCCGCGCGCACGGTCTCGCCGCCCAGCACGATCGAGGGGAAGGGCAAAGCCGAACGCGGCGAGGCGAAGGTATCGAGCAGGCCGTCGACGCTGCCTTCGTCCTTCTCGATCGGCTCGAAGAACAGCGCGCCCGCGACGCGCGAGACATAGGAAGTGGGGGACAGGCGCGCCCACCAGGCGGTCGCGAAGCAGCCCGCGCCCTGGGCGAGCAGCAGCACGGCGCGATCCGCCTGCATCACCGCGGCGTCCAGCTTGGCGGCTAGCACGTTGCGCTCGGCCGTGGTGCGCGCCTTGAAGGGGATGTGCGCGTCCGGCTGCGGACCCGATTCGAACAGGGCGCCCCATGCCGATGGTCTACCCTCGGCGATCGTCACGATCGAAAAGCCGCCCGGCAATGCCAGCGCACCGTTTCCCATAGCGCACCCTCATCTGGAGTCGCCGCAAAATCTATATCGACTCGATCGGATATCAAACCGGTTTTGCGACAAGGCGCCGCCGCGATCAGCCGGGGCTCTGCCAGCCGCCTCCCAGCGCGAGGAACAGCGTGATCGTGGAGTCCGAGAATTGCGCCTGGGCCTGGGCGAGCAATGCCTCGGTGGCCGCGAGGCTGCGTTCCGAATCGAGCACGATCTGGAAGTTCTCGGCGCCGGCACGGTAGCGCAGGCGGGCGATGCGCGCGGCTTCCTCGCCCTGGGCGGTGGCGCGGCGCAGCGTCTCGACCCGGGTGCCCGCCGCGACATAGTTGGCGAGCGCGGTCTCGGTGTCCTGCAGCGCGGTCAGCCAGGTGCCGTCGAAGGTGGCGAGCGCGGCGTCGGCGCCGGCCTCGGCCTGCGCGATCTGCGCCTTGGCGGCGGCGATATTGGGGAAGGTCCAGGAGATCAGCGGCCCGATGCCGAAACGGAAGCCCTTGTTGGAGAACAGGTCGTCCGGCGACAGCGCGGTCGAGCCGATCGAGCCGCCCAGGCTGATGCTCGGATAGAGATCGGCGGTCGCCACGCCGATCCGGGCGGTGGCGGCGGCAAGGCGGCGCTCGGCGGCCCTGACGTCGGCGCGGCGCTTGAGCAGGCCCGCGCCGTCGCCGACCGGGATCGGGCTGGTGACGGTCGGCAGCGTCTCGCAGGCGGCGACGTCGGCGGGGAATTCCGCAGGCGGCTTGCCGGTCATCACCGCGAGGCGGAACAGGGCGCCCTTGCGGGCCGCCTCGAAGCTCGGCACGTCGGCGCGGGTCTGCTCGAGCTGGGCCGAGGCGCGGCTGGTGTCGAGCCCGGTGCCGCGGCCGCCCGCTTCCAGGCGGCGGGTGAGGTCGAACGTCTCTTCCTGCACGCGCAGGCTCTCCTGGGCCACCTTGAGCTGGCGGCCGGCGGCGCAGGCATCGGCATAGGCGCGGATCGTCTCGGCCACGACGGTCACGCGGGTCAGGTCGTAGGTCGCCTGGCTCGCGGCGACGTCGGCGCGGCCGGCCTCGATCGCGCGGGCAATCTTGCCGAACAGATCGATCTGGTAGCTGGCGTCGAGCCCGGCGTCATAAACGTCCAGATCGCTGCCCGGCGCGCTCTGGCCAAACGAGGCGCCCGATTGGCGGGTGCGGGTGTAGCCGCCGCTGAGCGTGGTGCTGGGCAGCCGCTGGGTGCGGGTCTCGCGCAGCACCGCGCGGGCCTGGCGCAGATTGGCCGCGGCGACGCGCAGGTCGGTATTGGCGGCCAGCGCCTCGCCCACCAGCCGGTCGACCACCGGCTGCTCGAACAGGTGCCACCATTCGACCGGCGGCTCCTCGCCCGCGAAGCTCGGCGCGGCGGATTCGGCGAGCGGCGCCTGGGCCGGGGCCTTGGGGGCGGGCGAGTGATAGTTCGGGCCGACCATGCAGCCCGAAAGGGCGAAGGCGGCCGTGAGGGTCAGGCGGCGCTTCATTGCGCTTCTCCCGCGATTGCGACCGGTGCTTCGGGCGGCGGAGTCTCCTCCTGGCCGCGCGGCTTCGGGCTGAACCTGCGCAGCAGCACGTAGAAGACCGGGGTGAAGATCAGGCCGAACACCGTGACGCCGAGCATGCCGAAGGCGACGGCGGTGCCGAGCGACTGGCGCATCTCCTGGCCCGGACCCGAGGCGATGGCGAGCGGGACTACGCCGAAGATGAAGGCGAAGCTGGTCATCAGGATCGGGCGGAGGCGCGAGCGCGCGGCGTGCACCGCGGCGTCGAACCGGTTCATGCCTTCTTCCTCGCCCTGCTTGGCGAACTCGACGATCAGGATCGCGTTCTTCGCGGCGAGCGCGATCAGCACGACCAGGCCGACCTGGGTGAGGATGTTGTTGTCCATGCCGCGCAGATTGACGCCCAGCAGCGCCGCCAGGATGCACATCGGCACGATCAGGATCACCGCCAGCGGCAGGTTGATGCTCTCATATTGCGCCGCGAGCACGAGGAACACGAACACCACCGCGAGGATGAAGATCAGCGCGGAGCTGCTCCCCGCCGCCTTCTGCTGATAGGCGAGGCCCGTCCATTCGAAGGTGTAGCCCGGCGGCAGCGTCTTGGCCGCCATCGTCTCCATCGCCGCGAGCGCGTCGCCCGAGGAGACGCCCGGCGCGGCCTGGCCCTGCAATTCGACCGCGGGCAGCAGGTTGTAGCGCACCACGCGGGCCGAGCCCGAATCGCGCCGGAAGGTCGCGACCGCGGAGACCGGGACCATCTGGCCGCTCGCCGAGCGCACCTGGAGCCGGCCGATATCGGTCAGGTCGTCGCGCGCCGAAGGCTCGGCCTGGGCGGTGACGCGGAAGGTGCGGCCCAGCAGGTTGAAGTCGTTGACATAGGTCGAGCCGATATAGGTCTCGATCGCCGCGAACACCTGGCCGGGATCGACGCCGAGGAGCTGCGCCTTGTCGCGGTCGATATCGGCGCGGATGCGCGGATTGGCGGTGTTGAACAGCGAGAAGACCTGGCTGACCTTATGCTCCTGCATCGCGGCGCCCATCATCGCGCCGGTCGCACCCTCCAGGCCGCGCCAGCCGGCATTGGCCGAGCGATCCTGGATCATCATCACGAAGCCCGAACCGTTGCCCAGGCCCTGCACGGCAGGCGGCGAGATCATGAAGATGTTCGCGCCGTCGATCGCACCCGCCAGCGCGCCGGTCAGCTTGCCGGCAAGGGCAGTGGCGGAGAGCGCGCGGCCGCGTTCGGACCAGTCCTTGAGCTTCAGGAAGATCACGCCCGCGTTCGACGCCTGGCTGAAGCTCGCGCCGTCGAGGCCGGCGAATGCCGCACCGTCGGTCACGCCTTCGGTCTTGCTGGCGATGTCGTAAGCCTTGTCGACCACCGCGCTGGTGCGGTCGAGCGAGGAGCCCGGCGGCAACTGGACGACGCCGATCAGGAAGCCTTGATCCTGCTCCGGGATGAAGCCGGTGGGCGTCGCGGTCAGCCGCCAGCCGGTCAGCGCGAGCAGCCCGGCATAGATCAATATCATGATGAGGCCGAGCCGGATCAGCCGCGCGGTCACCCGGCCATAGCGATCCGAGAGCCATTCGAAGCCCTGGTTGAACTTGTCGGCGCCGACGCGCACCGGCCGCAGCCAGCGCGGCCCGTCATCGACATGGCTCGTGTGATAGGGCTTGAGCAGCAGCGCGGCGAGCGCGGGCGACAGGGTGAGCGACACCAGCAGCGAGATCGCGGAGGCCGCGGCGATCGTCACCGCGAACTGGCGGTAGAAGATGCCGGGAATGCCCGAGACCATCGCCGTCGGCACGAACACCGAGATCAGCACCAGGCCGATCGCGATCAGCGCGCCGGAGACTTCCTTCATCGTGCGGTGCGCGGCCTCGCGCGGGGGGAGCCCCTCGCGGATATGCTTCTCCACCGCCTCGACCACGACGATCGCGTCGTCGACGACGATGCCCACCGCGAGCACGAGCGCGAACAGCGACAGCGAGTTGATCGAGAAGCCGAGCGCGAGCTGCACCGCGAAGGTGCCGACCAGCGCGATCGGGATCGCGACGATCGGGATCACCGCCGCGCGCCACGTCTGGAGGAAGACCATGACGACGATGACGACCAGCACCACCGCCTCGAACAGCGTGTGCTGCACGGCCTCGACCGATGCCGAGACATATTCGGTGGGATTGTAGGGGATCGAATATTTCAGGCCCTGGGGGAAATCCTTGGCCATCGCGTTCATCTCGGTGAGCACGCGCTCGGCCGCGGACAGCGAGTTGGCGCCCGGCTGCTGGACGATCGCGAGCGCGATGCCGCGCTTGCCGCCGAACGAGCCGCGGATCGAATAATCCTGGCTGCCCAGCTCGACGCGGGCGACGTCGCCCAGCCGAGTGATCGAGGCGCCGGTGGGATCGGCCTTCACCGTGATGTTCGAGAATTGCTCGACCGTGGCGAGGCGGCCCTGGACGTCGACCGGAACCTCGAACGAGGGATTGCCCTTGCCCGAGGGCGCCTGGCCCAGCGCGCCGCCGGCGACCTGGACGTTCTGGCCGCGCAGCGCGGCGACGATCTCGGCCGAGGTCAGGTCGCGCGCGGCGGCCTTGTCCGGATCGATCCAGACGCGCATCGAATAATTGCCGCCGCCGAACACCTGCACGGTGCCGACGCCCTCAAGGCGCAGCAGCCGGTCACGGATCGAGGTGTTGGCATAGTTGCCGATATAGTCGGTATCGAGGCTGCCGTCGGGCGAGGTGAGCGCCACGATCATCAGGAAGCCCGATTCCTGCTTGTTCACCGTCACGCCGATCTGGCGGACCTGATCGGGCAGGCGCGGCACGGCCAGGTTGACGCGGTTCTGCACCAGCACCTGGGCGGCATCGAGATCGGTGCCGGGCCGGAAGGTGACGGTGATCGTCGCCTGGCCCTGCGTCGACGAGGAGCTCATGTAGAGCATGCCCTCGACGCCGTTGATCTCCTGCTCCATCGGCGCGGCGACGGTCTCGGCGATGTTCTCGGCCGATGCGCCGGCATAGCTGGCGGTGACCGCGATCGTCGGCGGCGCGATCTCGGGATATTGCGAGAGCGGCAGCAGCGGATAGCAGAACGCGCCGATCAGCGTGATGAAGACCGCGATCACGCCCGCGAAGATCGGGCGCTCGATGAAGAAGCTCGAAATGTTCATGGCGCTGCCTCAGCGGCCGCCGGCGGGGAGCGCGGTGCCTGCGGGCGGTGCCTCGCTGGAAGGCGGCGCGACGGCGGGTGCCTGGCCCTGCTGGATCTTGCCGGGCTGCGGCGTGACCTTCTGGCCTGGCCGCGCGCGCTGGCCGCCGCCGATGATGACGCGATCGTCGCGGGCGATGCCGCTGCGGATCACGCGCAGGTCGCCGCGCAGCGGGCCGGTCTGCACCGGCTTGGCGGTGACGGTATTGTCCTTGCCGACCACGAGCACGACCTGGCGCGCAGCATCGGCCTGCACCGCGGTATCGGGCACGAGCATCGCCGGATAGGGGCGCGACGCCTCCAGCCGGAGCGAGCCGAACATGCCGGGCTTCAGGAAGCCGCCGGGATTGGCGATGATCGCGCGGGCGCGGATCGTGCCGGCGCCGGCATCGAGCGCATTGTCGATGAAATCGAGCTTGCCGCTGTGCAGATAGTCGCTTTCGTCGCTCAGCTTGACGCGGACCGGCGTGCCCGGGCGGACGCCCGAATCGTCACGCTGATATTTGAGCAGCAGCGCCTCCGATCCCTGGAACACGAAGTGCAGCGGATCGACCGAGACGATCGTGGTGAGGATGGTCTGATCGGCGCTCACCGAATTGCCGACATCGACGCGGCGCTCCGAGACGCGGCCGGAAAGCGGCGCATAGACGCTGGTGAAGCCGAGATCGAGCTTGCGCGCGCGGACGTTCGCCTGGGCCGCGGCGACCTGGGCCACGCCCGAACGCAGCGTTGCCTGGCGCGATTCGACTTCCTCCTGGCTGGCGGCGCGCTGGGCGACGAGCGTCTGCGAGCGCGCGAGCTCGGTGCGGGCATTGGCGAGCGCCGCCTCTGCCTGGGCGAGCTGCGCCTGGGCCTGGGCGAGCGCGGCCTGGGCCGGTCGCGGATCGATCGTGAAGAGGAGCTGGCCCGCGTGGACGGTTTCGCCGTCGCGGAAATGGACGCCCTGGAGATAGCCCGAGGCGCGGGGGCGCACTTCGACATTCTGGATCGCCTCGAAGCGGCCGACATATTCGTCCCAATCGACGACGTCCTGCACCAGCGGCGCGGAAACCGTTACCGGCGGCGGGCCGGGCGGCGGGGGCGATTCGCCCGCTCCGCACCCGCCAAGCAGAAGCGCACCAGCCAGAGTCGCGGCGATAACCGTCTGAGCTTTCATCGAAAACATCCGTATGTTCCTGGTCCAGCGGCCGCCGGCATCCTCCCTCGGGAGGCCTCCTCTGACAAGGGAAACCTTACCGCAGGCTGTGGTGGCTAGGCCGGTGTTTCTCCTTTGTCAACGAGCGTGGACATGCTATGCGCTCGATCATTGACCGGCCATGCGCCGATGGTAGGGAGCGGCGATGATCCCACCGACACAAGGCCCGCGCGTGCGCAACGCGGCTGCGACGCGCGCCGCGATGCTCGAATCCGCCCGGCGCCATTTCGCGCGCGAAAGCTACGAGAATGTGGGATTGCGGGAAATCGCCGGCGACGCGGGCGTCGATCCGGCGCTGGTCGGCCGCTATTTCGGCAACAAGGAAAAGCTGTTCAAGGAAGCGCTGCGCGGCGACGACGAGCATATCATGCACGATGTGGCGCGCGGGGATCTCGCCGCGCATTTCGTGACGCTGATCCTCGACGGCAAGGGTGGGGATGCCGTCGATGAGGAAGCCAAGATCGATCAGTTGCTGATGCTGCTGCGATCGGCTTCGTCGCCCAAGGCGTCGCAGATCATCCGCGAGGCGATCGACGAGGACATATTGGAGCCGGTGGCCGCGACCCTGGGCGGCGCGGACGCGGAGCTTCGCGCCAGCCTGTGCCTCGTCGTGCTGATGGGCACCGGCATATTGCGCTCGGCGATGGCGATCGAGCCGCTATCCAGCGTGGATCCGGATCTCCTGCGCGGGCGGCTGATGGCGCTGTTTTCGGCGGCACTCGCCGATTAGGAGCAAAGTACAATATAAACAGCGCCTATCATTGGATCGTTTCGATGCCCTATTGATGGCGTATTCAATGTTAACCAATATTTTCCTGTAATTTCGGTGAATTACGCAACTTAACGTGCGTTCATGCGTAATGCGTTCTCTGGTAACAGTTGAAGGGGGAGGCATGTGCGCTCAGCTTCACGACTGGTCCCAGTTGGGCGACGACCACGCGACGAACCCGATTGTCGGGGAGCGGCGAAAAAGCCAACGACACATCACGGTTCTGCAAGTCGCCAAGCTGGTGACCGATCATTGCGAAGAACTGTGCATCGTCCGGGACATCTCCGGCGGTGGCCTGAAGGCCGAGTTCTATTGCCCGATGGAAGTCGGCGAGACGGTGGAAATCCAGTTCAAGAGCGGGCAGAAAGTGCGCGGCCATGTCGTCTGGGTCGAGGATCGGCAGGCGGGCATCGAGTTCGAGCAGCCGGTCGAGACCGAGCTGCTGCTGGTGCGGCGCGACCATGATCCCGAGGGACATCCGATCCGCGCGCCGCGGCTCAAGGTGGATATGCCCGGCATGCTGCGGGTGCATGGCGAGCAGGTCTGCGTCCGGGTCAGCGACATCTCGCAGGACGGGTGCAGGCTACGCAGCGACCTGATGCTCAAGCCCGGCACCGGATGCGAGATATCGCTGCCGGGGCTCGGCTATCGCCTCGCCTCGATCCGCTGGTTCCGCGACAATGAGGCGGGCGTGCGGCTCGACGAGCGGCTGAGCTACCAGGATTTCGCGCTCTGGCGCCATCGGCTGATAAGCGGCGGGATCTGAGCGGGGTGCCAGGCGGGGGAAACCCGGCTATGGCGGCCGTCGAACCATCATCGAACGGCCGAGCCTCAGGATGACCCATGCGATTGCCCGGATCGGGCGCGACAAATATGCGACTTCCATCGATTTCGGCGCGCGCGGGCTGACCGCGGACGAGCCGCCTTCGCGCGGCGGCGGCGATGCCGGGCCGGCGCCCTATGAGTTGCTGCTCGCCAGCCTGGGCGCCTGCACGGCGATCACGCTGCGCATGTATGCCGATCGCAAGCAATGGCCGCTCGAATCGATCGAGGTCCAGCTCAGGCTCCACGGCCAGGGCGAGACGTTGCGCATCGAGCGGGTGCTTGCGCCGGTGGGCCTCGATGCCGAGCAGGGGGCCCGGCTGGCCGAGATCGCCGAGCGGACTCCGGTCACGCTGACGCTCAAGAACGGCGTGCCGATTGATACGCGGCTCGGCTAGGCCCATAAGCGCCTGAACACAGACAAGATCAGCACGAGGGCCGCATGTTGAGCGCAAACACCGCAATGGACGATTCGGCGACGCTGCTCGTCGTCGACGACGATCGCGACATCCGCCTGTTGCTCGCGAATAGCCTGGGCGCGCGGGGATATCGTGTCGAGACCGCGTCCAGCGCGCGCGACATGGACCAGATCATGGCGCGCACGCCGATCGACCTGGTGATCCTGGACATCATGATGCCGGGCGAGGACGGGCTTTCGGCCTGCCGCCGCATCGCGCGCCAGGACGGGCCGGAAGTGGTGCTGCTGAGCGCGCTGGGCGAGGAGCAGGACCGCATCCTGGGGCTCGAAGTGGGCGCGAGCCATTATCTGCCCAAGCCGTGCAGCCCGCGCGAGATCCTCGCGACGGTGCGCGCGGCGCTGCGCAAGCGCGGCGCGATCGCGGCGCCGGTGGGCGATGTCTATGCCTTCGAAGGCTGGCGGATCGACCTGGGCAGCCATGAGCTGTTCGATCCCAACGGCGTGCTGGTGGGGCTGACCGACGGCGAGTTCGCAGTGCTGCGCGTGTTCATCGAGCGGCCGCGCCGCGTGCTTTCGCGCGAGGCGCTGCTGGCGGCGGCGCGCGGCCCGGATTCGGACGCCTATGATCGCGCGATCGACGTGCAGGTGAGCCGCCTGCGCCGCAAGCTGCGCTCGGGCGGCGACGAGATCATCCGCACCGTCCGCAACGAAGGCTATCTGTTCGTGCCGCGAGTCGTGCGCGCATGACGCGAGACGGGGGCGCGGCACGTTCGCCGCTGTTCCTGCGCATCTTCCTGCTGATGCTGATCTGCGTCGCGGTGACGCAGCTCCTCAACCTGCTGCTGCTCGTCGCGATCCAGGAGCCGACCGCCAAGCTCTATACCGTGGGGCAGGTCGCCGGCGCCTTGCAGCAGCATCCCGACGACGGCGGCGAGGCGTTCGAGGTGTCGCACGTCGCCAGCGTGACGCCCGCGCCGTGGAATCCGCGCAGCGAGCGTACCCAGATGGCGCTGGCGATGCTGCTGGGTGTGCCGCCCGAGGCCATCGATGTCCGTTTCCCGCTGCCGCTGCTGATGCGCGAGCAGATGTACGATCGGTCGAGCGTGCCGCGTACCGTGCCGCCCGCCAGCCACGCCGCCGCGCGCGACCTTCCCATTGTCGGCGATTTCACTGCTTCGATCCGCCAGCCCGACGGGCGCTGGCTCCGGATCGAGCCGGTGCACGGCTTCGAGCCGTGGCGCTGGTTCGTGCTCATCTGGCTTGTTCTGTCGGCGATCGCGGTGGTGCCCTTCGCCTGGGCGCTGGCGCATCGGCTCGCCAAGCCGATCGGCGCCTTCGCGCAGGCGGCCGAGCGGCTGGGCCGCGATCCCCGCGCGCCGCCGCTCGAGCTCCAGGGGCCGGCCGAGATCGCCGAGGCCGCGCATGCGTTCAACCAGATGCAGGCGCGGCTCAATCGCTATGTCGACGATCGCGCGATCGTGATCGCGGCGATCGCGCATGATCTGCGCACGCCGCTGATGCGCCTGGGGCTGCGGCTCGAACAGGCGCCGCCGGCGCTGCGGACGGCATGCGAGAACGACCTGCGCGAGATGCAGGCGATGATCTCGGCGGCGATGACCTATGTCCGCGACACCAGCAAGCCGGGGGTGCGCCGGCCGCTCGACCTGCGCTCGCTCGCCGAGACGGTGGTCGACGACCTGAGCGACCGCGGCCAGGCGGTGGTGCTCGATACCGGCGAGCCGGTGGTGCTCGACGGCAATCCGGTCGCGCTCAAGTCGATGCTCAGCAACCTTGTCTGCAACGCGGTCAAATATGCGGGGAGCGCCGAAGTCTCGCTCGGCCGGATCGACGGGCATGTCGTGATCGAAGTGCGCGACCAGGGCCCGGGCATTCCGTCCGAGGATCTGGAGCGGGTGTTCGAGCCCTTTTTCCGTGGCGAGCGCTCGCGCAACCGCGATACCGGCGGGATCGGGCTGGGCCTGGCCAGCGCCCGCGCCACGGCGCGCGCGCATGGCGGCGACGTGACGCTCGAAAATCGCGACGATGCCGGATTGCTGGCCCGGGTGACGCTGCCCGTCTGAGTTTCGCTGGCCTGCGGGCGGCTTTGCTGGTAGCGCTATCAACAACGCGGCGGAGACACGTCGGTAGAGCTAGAGGAGCCGGAATATGGGGACTCGTCGAGAGGTGCTGGGCGGAATAGGCGCGGGGCTGGTGGCCGGCGCGATCGGACCCGCCGCCTGGGCCCAGGACAAAAGGATGCCGGGCAAGCGCAAGCTGGGCTATGCGATCGTCGGCCTGGGCTATTACGCCACCGCCCAGATCATGCCGCGGATCAAGGACTGCGAGTTCGCCGAGCTGCGCGCGCTGGTAAGCGGCACGCCGGAGAAGCTGGAGCGCTACGGCGCGCAGTACGGCATTCCGAAGACGCACTGGTATAATTACCAGAATTACGACAGCATCCGCGACAATCCTGACATCGACATCGTCTATGTCGTGCTGCCCAACAGCATGCATGCCGAATATTCGATCCGCGCGAGCAAGGCGGGCAAGCATGTGCTGTGCGAGAAGCCGATGGCGATCTCCCCGGCCGAATGCGAGGCGATGATCGCGGCCGCCAAACAGGCCGGCAAGAAGCTGATGATCGGCTATCGCTGCCATTTCGAGCAGCATAATCTCCATGTGATCCAGCTGGTGAAATCGGGGCTGATCGGCACGCCCAGGGTCATCACGTCCGAGAGCGGCTTCTATGCGCAGCCGGGCATCTGGCGGCTCGACAAGCCGATGTCGGGCGGCGGATCGATGATGGATATCGGCATCTACAGCCTGAACGCCGCGCGCTATCTCTCCGGCGAGGAGCCGATCGAAGTGAGCGCGATGGAATCGACCGACCGCAGCGATCCGCGCTTCAAGACCGTGGAGGACCAGATCGATTTCCAGCTCCGCTTCCCCTCGGGCGTGATCGCGAACTGCATCTCCAGCTACTCCACCGGCCATAATGCCTCGCGCGTGACGGGCACCAAGGGCTGGGTGGGGATGGAGCCGGCCACGCCCTATGAAGGGCATCAGATCTGGCAGCGCATCGCCGGCAAGACCGAGCAGATCATGCTGCCGCCGCCGGCCAAGACCCAGTTCGTGGGGCAGCTCGATCATCTCGCCGAATGCGTGATGACCGGGCGCGAGCCGATCGTATCGGGCGAGGAAGGGCTGCGCGACATGCGGCTGATCGAGGCGATCTACAAATCGGCGCGCGAGGGCCGTGCGATCAAGCTGACCGCATGAGGCGGCGCGATGTGGTGAAGGCGGGCGCGCTGCTGGCGGCGTCCGCCTGGGCGCCGGTTGCGGTGGCGGCGCAGGGCAGCGATCATGGCGCCCGGATCAAGGCGCTGATCGGCCGGATGACGCTGGCGGAGAAGCTGGGCCAGATGACCCAGATCCCCGGCGGGCGGCAGAAATCGCTCAATTCCCGGCTCGATGCGGCGATGCTCGATCGGGTGCGCAAGGGCGAGATGGGTTCGTTCCTGCACGTCGCCGGGGCCGAGCCGCTGCGCGAATTGCAGCGCGTCGCGGTCGAGGAATCGCGGCTGAAGATCCCGCTGCTCTTCGCGATGGACGTGATCCACGGCTATCGCACGATCCTGCCCGTGCCGCTGGCGCTGGCGGCGAGCTGGGATCCGGCGGTGGCCGAGGCGGCGGCGCGGCTGGCAGCGGAGGAAGCCTGGGCGGCGGGGCTGCACTGGACCTTCACGCCGATGGTCGACATCGCCCGCGATCCGCGCTGGGGCCGGGTGGTCGAGGGCGCGGGCGAAGACCCCTATCTCGGCGCGCGCATGGCCGAGGCGCAGGTGCAGGGCTTCCAGGGCGCCGATCTGGCGAAGGGCATGCGCCTGATGGCCTGCGCGAAGCATTTCGTCGGCTATGGCGCCGCTATTGGCGGGCGCGATTATGACAGCGCTGACATGAGCACGCGGACGCTCAACGAAGTCTATCTGCCGCCCTTCCACGCGGCGGCGCGGGCGGGCGCGGCGAGCTTCATGACCGCGTTCAACGATCTGGGCGGCGTGCCGATGACCGCGAACGCGCCGCTGGTGCGCGGAACGCTGCGGGAGGATTGGGACTATCAGGGGCTGATCGTCAGCGACTGGAACGCGATAAAGGAACTCATCAACCACGGCGTGGCGGCGACATCCGCCGAAGCTGCCGCGCTGGCGCTGCGCGCGGGCGTGGACATGGACATGGCGAGCGCCACCTATTCCGAGCATCTGGGCGAAGCGGTGGCGGCCGATGCGACGCTGCTGCCGCTGGTCGACCAGGCGGTGGGGCGGATCCTTGCGGCCAAGGCGCGGCTGGGGCTGTTCGACGATCCCTATGGCTTTGGCGATTCCGCACGCGAGAAGGCGCCGCTGAACCGGCCGGCGGCGCGCTACCTGGCGCGGCGATCGATCGTGCTGCTCCGGAACGAAGGCGGGCTGCTGCCGCTCAAGCCGGGGGCGAAGGTGGCGCTGATCGGCGCGCTGGCGGACGATGCCTCCTCTACGCTCGGTTCGTGGCGCGCGCGGGGGCAGGCGGAGGACGGCGTCACGCTGCGCGCCGCGCTGGGTAATGCGGTGGAATATCAGCCCGGCGTGAAGCCGCGCGGCAGCGATGGATCGGGCATCCCAGCCGCCATCGCCGCCGCGAAGCGCGCGGACGTGGTGCTGCTCGCGATCGGCGAGGATTATGACTTCACCGGCGAGGCGCGGAGCTATGCCGAGATCGGCCTTCCGGGGCTCCAGATCGCGCTGGTCGAGGCGCTGAAGGCGACCGGCAAGCCGATCGTCGCGATCCTGATGGGCGGGCGGCCGCTCGCGCTGGAGAAGGCGCTGACCGGCATCCCGGCGGTGCTCCAGACCTGGCTGCTGGGCGTGGAGAGCGGCCCGGCGATTGCCGACGTCTTGACCGGCAAGGTCTCGCCCGGCGGACGGCTGCCGATCGGGATGCCGCGCGTCACCGGCCAGTCGCCGATCCCCTATGCCCATGCCCCGACCGGGCGCCCGGCCAATCCGGACCTGAGCATCGACAGCGCGCGCTACCGCGACGTCGATATCGGGCCGCTGTTCGCGTTCGGGCATGGGCTCGGCTATTCCGAAGTGACCTATGGCGACTTGTCGCTGAGCGCGGCGGAGATTGCCGCCACCGGCGCGCTGACCGCGACGGTCGCGGTCACCAACACCGGCAAGACGGCGGTGGATGAGGTCGTCCAGCTTTACGCCAACGATCCCGTCGCATCGGTATCGCGGCCGGATCGCGAGCTTCGCGGGTTCGTGCGGGTAACGCTCAAGCCCGGCGAGACGCGCACGGTGCGCTTCACGCTCGCCGCTGCCCAGTTCGGCATCTGGCAGCCGGGCAAATGGGTGGTCGAGCCGGGCGAGATCAAGCTGATGGCGGGTGCCTCTTCGGCGGATATCCGCAGCGAGGCGAGCTTCCGGATCACCGGCAGCGCGACGGGCGACGTGCCGGCGACCTCGCTCGCGACCGGCGTGAAGCTCGGCTGATGGCCGAGCCCTGGCATACGCTGCTGCTCGTCGCGGCGAGCATTGCGGCGGTGATCCTGCTGGTGCTCAAGCTCAAGCTCCAGCCCTTCGTCGCGCTGTTGCTGGTGGCGCTGGTGACGGGCCTTGCGTTCGGCGGCGACCCGCAGGCGGTGATCGGTGCGATCCGCAAGGGCACGGGCGAGGCGCTGGGCTTCGTCGCGGTGGTGATCGGGCTGGGCGCGGTGCTGGGCGGGCTGCTGGAGGCGTCGGGCGGCGTCAATGCCATTGCGCACCGGCTGCTCGATGTGTTCGGGGAGAAGCGTATCCCCTGGGCGCTCACCGCGATCGGCATTGTCGTGGGCGTGCCGCTGTTCTTCGACGTTGCCTTCATCATCCTCGCGCCTTTGCTCACCACGCTTGCGATCCGATCCGAGCGGCGGGTGACCTATTTCGCCTTGCCGCTGCTCGCCGGGCTGATGACGATGCATGCGCTGCTGCCGCCGCATCCCGGGCCGGTTGCGGTCGCCGAACTGCTCCACACCGATTACGGGCGGATGGCGTTCTATGGCCTGATCTGCGGCATTCCCTCCGCGATCCTGGCGGGGCCGGTCTTCGCGACGCTGGCGCATGGCGCGCCGGGGTTCGGCACGCTCGGCCCGCCGCCGATGCTCGACGAGGGCGCGCCGCAGACGCGCCCGATCGGCTTCTGGCCCGCCTTGCTCGCGATGCTGTTTCCGCTTGCGCTGATCCTGATCGCGGCGGTGGCGGGGCAGGCGATGGCGGCGGGGCCGGCGAAGACATTGCTGCTGTTCCTCGGGCATCCCTTTACCGCGCTGATGCTTGCGGCGCTTTCGGTCACGGCGTGGCTGCGGATCGTCGAGAATGCGCCGTTCGCCACGCTTTCGAAGATCATGACCCGCGCGCTCGAACCCGCCGGGTTGATGGTGCTCATCATCGGTGCGGGTGCGGCGTACAAGGAAGTGCTGATCGAATCGGGTGCCGGCACCCAGATCACCCATGCGGTGAGCGCGGCGCAGGTATCGGTGCCGGTCTTCGCCTTCCTGCTCTCGGCGTTCGTGCGGGTGGCGCAGGGATCGGCGACGGTGGCGATGGTCACGGCCGCGGGGCTCGCCGCGCCGCTCATCACCGCCGCGGCGCTCAGCCCCAATCGCATCGCGCTGGTGACGGTGGCGATCGGCGCGGGGGCGACGGTGGCGAGCCATGTCAACGACACCGGCTTCTGGCTGGTGAAGCAATATCTCGGGCTGACGGAGGCGCAGACCTTCCGGAGCTGGACGATCGGCGCGACGATCGCGGGGCTTTCCAGCTTCGCGATGGCGCTGCTGCTCTGGCCCTTTGCATGACGGAGAACAGGATGATCGAGACGACGCGCCGCACCGTGCTGGCCGGCATGGCCGCATTGCCCTTCGTGCCTGCCCTGGCGCGCGCCGACACGGTGGGCGGCATCACGCAGCTTGATCCCGAGCTCGACACGATCCTCGACGCGAACGCGCCGATCGAAGTGATCGCCGACGGCATCCAATGGGCCGAGGGGCCGGTTTGGGTGAAAGAGGGCGGCTATCTGCTCTTCTCCGATCCGCCGGCGAACATCGCCTGGCGCTGGAAGGAAGGCGAAGGGAAGAGCGTGTTCCTCAAGCCCTCGGGCCTGGCCGGGCCGGTCCCCAAGGCGATTCGCGAGGCTGGCTCCAACGGCATGGTGATGGACGCGCAGGGCAGGCTGGTGATGGCCGACAGCGGCACGCGCGCTATCGCCCGGGTGGACCTGGCGACGAAGAAGAAGACAATCCTCGCCGATCGCTATCGGGGCCAGCGCTTCAACAGTTGCAACGACCTGGTGATCGCGAAGTCCGGCGCGATCTATTTCACCGATCCGCCTTATGGGTTGGCCGAGGGCGATGCCTCGCCGCTCAAGGAGCTGAAGTTCAACGGCGTCTACCGGCTGGGCACCGACGGCAAGGTGGCGCTGCTCGATCCCGGCCAGACGCGCCCCAACGGCATCGGCCTCTCGCCCGACCAGAAGACGCTCTACGTCTCGGTCTCCGACGACAAGGCGCCGTATATCCACGCCTATCCGCTGGGCGAGGATGGGCTGCCGCGCGGCTCGCGCGTGTTCGCGGATTTTCGCGACGGCGTCGCCAAGGGGCTGCCGGGCCTGCCCGACGGGATGAAGGTGGGGGCGAGCGGGCATCTGTTCGCCAGCGGTCCCGGCGGCATCCATGTCCTTGCGCCCGATGGCCGGCGGCTCGGGCTGATCTCCACCGGCAAGGCGGCCGCCAATTCGGCGTTCGGCGAGGACGGGCGGACGCTGTTCATCACCACCAGCGACAAGGTGGTGCGCGTGCGGCTGAGGATTTCGGGTTGGTAAGGGGCTTTTGATAAGCATTATCATTCGTTGTCCCCGCGCAGGCGGCTTGCTAGCTGTTGCGATTGACTTGCATTAGAATTTGAGCGCTGCTAGCCGGCGCGCGACAGACCCGCGGGCATGGTGCCGAGCGGGCGGGGGGAACACCATGTCGCGCCGCATTCATCTTTCGCTGCCCTTGTTGGCGCTCGCCGCCACCCTGCCGGGCATGGCCTTCGCCCAGGATTCGGACAAGCAGGAGACGAGCGATGCGAGCGACGAGATCGTCGTCACCGCCGCGCGCACGATCCTGCCGCCCAACGCGCTGCCGCTGACGATCGACGTGATCGACAAGGCGACGCTCGACCAGCAGATGGCGATCTCGGGCTCGGTGACCGATGCGGTGGCGAACCTCACCCCGTCCTTCTCGCCCACCCGCCAGAAGCTGTCCGGCGCCGGCGAGAGCCTGCGCGGCCGTTCGCCGCTCTATGCGATCAACGGCATCCCGCAATCGACCCCGCTGCGCGACGGCAGCCGCGACGGCTTCACGATCGACGGCTTCTTCGTCGACCGGGTCGAGCTGATCTACGGCTCGAACGCGCTCCAGGGGGTCGGCGGCACCGGCGGCATCGTCAACCAGGTGACGGTCGGCGCGCCCAAGCAGGAGGGCATCAGCGGCCGCGCGCTGGTCCAGGGCAGCGCGGACAACGACTTCAGCAAGGACGGCATGGGCGGCAAGGTCGCCGGACTGTTCCAGTACAAGGCGGGCCGTTTCGATGCGACGATCGGCGCCGCCTATGAGAAGCGCGGCGTCTTCTACGACGGCGACGGGCGCCGCATCGGCCTCAACCTCACCCAGGGCGAGAGCCAGGATTCGAAGACGCTCTCGCTGTTCGCGCGGCTGGGCTACCAGGTCGGCGAGACCGGACGGATCGACCTGATCGCCAGCCGCTTCGAGCTGAAGGGCGACGGCGATTATGTCGCGATCCCTGGCAATCGCCTGACCGGCCTGCCGACCAGCGCGGTGCGCGGCGACCCGCCGGGCATCCCCGCCGCCAACCGCACCGAGAGCGTCGCGCTTTCCTATACCGACACGTCGCTGTGGGGCGGCAATTTCGTCAGCCAGCTGTTCTTCAACCGCAGCCGCGACACGTTCGGCGGCGAGATCGCGCCGATCGCGACGTTCCAGGATCCGCAGATCGATCCGACGCTGAACCTGTTCGATCAGTCGCAGAACCGTTCGCGCAAGATCGGCGGCAAGATCAGCTATGAGCGCGCGATCCCCGGCTTCGAGGCGCTGACCGCGACGGTCGGCTTCGACGTGCTGACCGATTCGACCCAGCAGCGGCTGATCGCCACCGATCGCGTCTGGGTGCCGCCCAGCGACTTCCGCAGCTATGCGCCCTTCGCCCAGGCGAACCTCGCGCTGTTCGACAAGAAGCTGCGTCTCGCCGGCGGCGTCCGCTACGAGAATGTCCAGATCAAGATCGACGACTATACGACGCTGGCCTCGGCCGGGCGCACCTTCGTCTCGGGCGGCAAGCCGACCTTCAAGGATGCGCTGCTCAACGGCGGCGTGATCCTGGAGCCGGTGCCCGGCATCCGCGCCTATGCGAGCTATGCCGAAGGCTATACAGTGCCCGACATCGGCCGCATCACCCGCGCGATCAACAAGCCCAATGTCGATCTCGACAATTATCTCGATATCGCCCCGATCGTCTCGAACAACCGCGAGATCGGCGTCGAGGTGAAGCGCGGGCCGCTCGATGCCTCGGCCACTTATTTCTGGTCGTCGAGCGACAAGGGGCAGCTCCTGATCGCCAATCCCGGCGGCATCTTCGACGTCCAGCGGCTGCGCACCGAGATCCAGGGGCTGGAGCTCAATCTGGGCGTGCGCCTGCCGGTGGACGGCCTGCGCGTGTCGGCGGGCTATGCGCATCTCGACGGACGCTATGACAGCGACACCGTGCCGGACGGCAAGGTCGATACCGATCTCGACGGCACCAACATCTCGCCCGATCGCCTCAACCTGGCGGCGGATTATTCCAAGGGACCGTTCTCGGCGCGCATCCAGACGCAATTCTATCTGTCGCGCAGCTTCCAGGGGAGGGTCCGCGACCCGCGCAACGATTTCGGCGGCTACACGCTCACCGACGCCTATCTGCGCTACCAGACCAAATTCGGCGGGCTGACGCTCAGCGCCTCCAACCTCTTCGACAAGCAATATATCGATTACAGCAGCGACACCCGGCTGCCGACGGATAACCTCAGCTATTTCGCGGGGCGCGGCCGCTCGTTCACCCTGGGCTGGGACTATCGTTTCTGATGGATCGGCGTTTCTGATGAAATGGATCGACCTCGCGCATCGCTGGACCGGGGGCGTGCTCGGCCTGGTGCTCGCGATCATGGGGCTGACCGGCGCGATCCTGGTGCATGAGGAGAGCTGGCTGTCGCTGACGCTGCCGCACGCCGCCGATGCGCGCGTCGCCGATCCGGCCGCGATCGCCGCGACGACCGAGAGACTGATGGCGACGCCCAAGGCGCAAGGCATCGTCTATGCGGGCGACCGGTTCGGGCTGCACCAGCTCCGCTTGCCCAAGGGCGCCGGCGCCTATGCCGATCAGGCGGGCAACATCGTCACAAGCTGGAAGAGCCAATGGGCGCGGCCCGAGCTATGGATCTTCGACCTGCACCACCATCTCTTCACCGGCGATATCGGCGAGACGGTGATCGGCGTGGCCGGGCTGGCCGGAATCCTGTTCGTCGTCACCGGCTCGATCCTGTGGTGGCGCACGCGGCGCACCTTCAAGTTCCGCCTCTGGCCCAAGCGAATGAGCCGGCCGATGATCGTGATGCAGCATCGCGATCTGGGGATCGTCGTCGCGCCGCTGCTGCTGCTCTCCGCAGTCACCGGCACGATGATGATCTTCAAGCCCTTCGCGGCGATCGTCGTCGCGCCGTTCGGCTCGCTCGCGCAGGGCAGCGTCGTGCCGAAGGTGAAGAGCGGCCCGCTGTCGCCCGCGCCCGACTGGCGGGCGATGATCCTCGCCGCGCATGCGCGCTTTCCCGACGCGCAGATCCGCCTCCTCTCGATCCCGCGCAAGCCCGGCGATCCGATCACGATCCGGATGAAGCGGGCAGGCGAATGGCTGCCCAACGGTCGCTCGACGCTGTCGTTCGACGCCGCCGACGGCCATCTGCTCGCCGCCAACGATGCGCTGGCATTGCCCAGGGCCGCGCAGGTCTTCAACGGCGCCTATCCGCTCCATGCCGCCAAGGTGGGCGGGCTGGCCTATCGGCTGCTGATGACCTGTTCGGGGCTGGCGCTGGCGATGCTCGGCAGCCTCGCCGTGTGGAGCTTCTGGTTCAAGCGACGGAAGCCGAAGCGCCGGCCCGGCTGACTCGCGCTTTCCCGGGCCATCGCCTAGACCCGGGCCATGTCCGAGCCTGAGGCGATTCCCGCCGCCACCGTGATCGTGATGCGCGAGGTTCTCGGCGGCCCGCCCGAGCTGCTGATGGTCGAGCGGGCGCGGGCGATGAAGTTCGCGGGCGGCGCGCTGGTCTTTCCCGGCGGGCGGATCGATCCGGGCGACCGGGCGCTGGCGGCGCTTCATCCCGGCGATCCCGACGACATCGCCGCGCGGATAGCGGCGGTGCGCGAGACGCTGGAGGAAGCGGGCGTCGCGGTCGGGCTCGATGTGGACGGCGCCGCGATCCCTGAGCTCAAGCGCCGGGTCTATGCCGGCGAGCCGCTGGGCGCGCTGATCGAGGAGGCGGGCGGGGCGCTGCGGCTCGACGCGCTGGTGCCGTTCGCGCGCTGGCTGCCGCACGGAATGCCGCATCGGCTGTTCGACACGCGCTTTTATCTTGCTCGCGCGCCGGAGGGTGCGGCGCCGATGGTGGACGGCAACGAGAATGTCCGCGTCTTCTGGGCGAGCGCGCGGGCGGTGCTCGATGCGGCGGATGCGGGCGAGGCGACGATCATCTTCCCGACGCGGCGCAATCTGGAACGGATCGCGCTGTTCGGCGCGTTCGACGAGGCGGTGGCGCATGCGAACGCGCATCCGATCCGCGCGGTCACCCCCTGGATCGAGACGCGCGACGGGGCCGATCATCTCTGCATTCCCGACGATCTCGGCTATCCGGTGACGGTGGAGCGGCTGGACCGGACCTTGCGCGCGTGAAGGCCATCAAGCAGACGATCCTGGTGATGCTCGCCTTCGTGCTGTTCGCGGGCGGCGCGTTGATCGTCGTGGCGCTGGTGCGCGAACGGCCGCAGGATCTGCCCTGGACCCGGCTCGACCTGAGCCAGCCGGTGGGTGCCTTCACCGGCCGCAAGATCGCCGGGTTGACGAGCCGTTTCGCCGAATGCCGCGCGCTGCTCCGCGCCGCCGGAGTCCATTACACGGTGCTGCCGCCGGTCCCGGCACAGGGGCAATGCGGCTATGCCGACGGCGTGCGCTTCGCTCCCGGCGGATCGCGCACGATCACGTTCAGCCCGGCCAATCCCGGCGTGTCGTGCCCGGTCGCGGCGGCGCTGGCGGTGTGGGAGTGGAATGTGGTCCAGCCCGCCGCGCAGAAGCATTTCGGCAAGCAGGTCGTGGGAATCGAGCATCTCGGCAGCTATTCGTGCCGCCGCATCTATGGCCGCAGCTCGGGCGACTGGAGCGAGCATGCGACGGCGGACGCGATCGACGTGGCGGCGTTCCGCCTGTCGGACGGAACCCGCGTCAGCGTGTTGCAGGACTGGTCGAAGGGCGGGGAGAAGGCCCGCTTCCTGCGTGCGGTGCGCACCGGCGGGTGCAGGCTGTTCTCGACGGTGCTCTCGCCGGATTATAACGCGGCGCATCGGGATCACCTGCACCTGGACGAAGCGGCGCGGGGCGAGATGGGGTGGCGGACCTGCCGCTGAACCCCTCCCGCGAGCGGGAGGGGCGGGAACTCAGTTGGGCAGTGCCTGGGCGTCGACCTTCTCCACCCATTGCGGGAAGAAGGCCGGCTGGCGGTTCGACCAGCCCGAGGCAGTCGCCGCGGCTTCGCTGATCGACTGGAGCAGTTTCCGGCGCAGGTCCGGGTGGAGATGCGGCAGCGCCGCCGCCGAGCAGAAGGCCGAAGGCAGCCAGGGGCGGACCTCGGCGCCGATCAGCCTCTCGTAGAGGAAGCGATAGGCCGAAAAGGTGGTGAGGCGACCCTGGCCGAGATCGAAGGCGGAGATGGTGACGAGCGGCGCCATGAACGGCTCGATCGAGCCGAGATCGGCATCGTCCGGCATCAGCGCGCGGACTTCGGGGAGCCGCTCGTAGATATTGGCCTGGGCGCGGATGCTGGCGGCCTCGACCACGTCGCGCGACCAGCGCTCGAGCGCGTCGCTGCGCTCCAGCCCGATATCCAGCGAGCGGCGGATATAGCGCTGCGTCGATGCCGCGAACCCCGCGAATTCCTTCATTTCGGCCAGCGTCATCGCGCCTTCGGCCGGTTTCATTCTGGAAGCCATTCCACCTAATCTCCCGCCCACGCAGCCCCTTTGGATCGGATCATGCGGCAGATTGGTTAACGCGCCGCTTAATCCTTCGTCGTCCCCCGTTCATAATAGGAGACCAGAAGGTGTTGCGGCGCAACATAAGTTGCGACGAACCGAGTCAGTGCGATCGAAATCGGCGTGGGCGTGAGGCTTTCGCGCAACAAAACTGCCCGATTCCAATGGGCGTGCGGCTCGCCTTACCCATGGCGGGAGGGCGGCTACCGTATATTTCCGGGTATCGGGGCGGCGCAATTTTCGAGTTGGTTCCTGCCGATCCGCGCAAGTTTCCGCGCTCCATCGGCTCAGCGCAACGGTTCGTCCCATCGACGGGCTGCGACGGTGTACTCGTAATCTTCGATCTGGTTAGCAGGCTTCAACAGATTCGCTTCCTGACCGGGGGGTCTATGAATTTTCGTGGTTTCGCAGCGCGTTTTGCGCTGGTGGCGGCTTGCGCCCTGATGACTGCAGTCCCGGCCCAGGCGAAGGGCATGTTCTGGCAGTGCGCCACCTATGCCCGTGCGATCTCCGGCGTCGACATCCACGGTGATGCCTGGACCTGGTGGGACCAGGCTGCCGGCCGCTACGAGCGCGGCGAAGCCCCCAAGCTCGGCGCGGTCATGTCGTTCCAGCGCACCGCCCGCATGCCGCTCGGCCATGTCGCGATGGTGTCGAAGGTGGTGAGCGACCGCGAAGTGCTGCTGACCCATGCCAATTGGTCGCACCGCGGCGGGGTCGAGCGCAACGTCCGCGCGGTCGATGTGTCGGCGGCGGGCGACTGGAGCGAAGTGAAGGTGTGGTTCGCGCCGAAGGGCGATCTCGGCACTTCGACCTATCCGGTCAACGGCTTCATCTATTCGAACGGCGAGCCGAAGGGCGACTGGGCCGATAAGCCCGAGCAGATGGCTTCGCTCGATCTCGACCTGAGCGATCTCGTCCCGGAAGCCGGCATCAACTGATCCGCTGCTGCCTCACGCTTTCGGCGTGAACTTCAGCGCCACGCCATTCATGCAATAGCGCTTGCCCGTGGGCGGCGGGCCGTCGTCGAAGACATGGCCCAGATGCCCGCCGCAGCGGCGGCACAGTATCTCGGTCCGCGACATGCCCAGCGTGCTGTCGCTTCGCGTCGTCACGGCATTCTTGAGCGGCGCATAGAAGCTGGGCCAGCCGGTACCGCTCTCGAACTTGGTCGCCGAGGCATAGAGCGGCAGGTCGCATCCCGCGCAGGAGAAGACGCCCTTGCGGTGCTCCTTGTTGAGCGGGCTCGTGAAGGGGAATTCGGTAGCGCCCTTGCGCAGCGTCGCATAGGCGGCGGGGCTCAGCCGCTTCTTCCATTCGGCATCGCTGAGCGTGAACTCGAAATGCTGCGCGGCCTCGGCCGGCTGTCCTCCGCACGCGGCAGTGAGCGCGCCGAGTCCGGCGACGGTGAGGAAGGTACGGCGATCGGTCTGCATGCTTGGTGATGTGGGGATCCGGCTCCCCTCCCTGCAAGGGAGGGGCTGGGGGTGGGTGCGAGCGAAGCGAGCCGCAACGGCCGAGGTAAAAGCGAAGGACAGGGCATCGAGCCCTGTCCTTCGCTGAACCCACCCCTTGATCCCCTCCCTTGCAGGGAGGGGAGATGTGAAGATCAATAGTGCGACAGCTCCACCGGCATCTTCCGATAGCCATGGACGAAGCAGGCCGCGACGCGCTCGGGCTCGCGCAGCACGTTGGCGCGCAGCCGGCGCTTTGCCATCTCCTCCATCAATATGCCGACCTGCAGCTCGGCCAGCCGCGCGCCGACGCAGCGGTGGATGCCATGGCCGAACGCCAGGTGCCGCCGCGCATTCTCGCGCTCGACGATAATGCGGTCGGCATCCGGGAAGACGCTCTCGTCGCGATTGGCCGAGAGGAACCAGAGGATCAGCTTGTCGCCCTCGCGGATCTTCTGCCCCTCCAGCTCGGTATCCTGGGTCGCGGTGCGGCGCATATGCGCGAGCGGGGTCTGCCAGCGGATGATCTCCTGCGTGGCATTGGCGATCAGTCCGGGATTCGCCTCCAGCTTCGCGCGCTCCTCGGGGAATTGCTCGAGCGCCCAGGCATAGGCGCTCATCGAGTTGCGGGTGGTGTCGTTGCCGCCGACGATCAGCAGGATCAGGTTCCCCAGGAACTCCATCTGGTCCATGTGCGCCATCGCGTCCGAATGGATCATCATCGAGATGAGATCGGGCGTCGGCGCCTTGCCGACCTTGCCGTTCCACAGATTGCCGAAATAGGCCGCGCATTCGAACAGGATGTCGCGCCGCTGCTCCTTGCGCACCGGATCCTTGGCGATCTCGATGTCGCCCGCCCAGTCGGACCAGAAGGTGAGCTTGCGGCGCTCCTCCCACGGAAAGTCGAACAGGATCGCGAGCATCTGGGTGGTTAGTTCGATCGAGACCCGGTCGACCCAGTCGAATTCCTGCCCCACCGGCAGCGAATCGAGGATCTCGGAGGTGCGGGTGCGGATATTCCCGCTCATCCGCACCATCTCGCTGGGCGTGAAGGCGGGCGAGACGGTGCGCCGCTGGCCGGTATGCTTGGGCCGGTCCATCGCGATGAACATCGGCATCTTGATATCGCCTTCCTGCATATCGGCGATGGTGATGCCGCCAGCCTCCGACGAATAGATGTCGGGCAGCGATTCGACATGGACGATCGGCTTGTAGCCGGAGATCGACCAATAGGGGCCGAACGCGCTCCGTTCGGTATAATATACCGGCGCCTCGGCGCGCAGCCGGGCGAAGGGCGCGTGCCAGATGTCGTCGCGATAGAGCTCGGGACGACTCACGTCGAGCGGATCGACCGCTGCATCACTGGCGAGCGTGGCCATGCGCATCCTCTCCTGCATTTTCGTGCAGGAGGCCAGTAACTGACACGAATGTCAATAGTGCGTCAGGCCATGGCCTTGCGCTTCGACCGGCGTTTGGGGCCACCCGACTTGAGCACGCCGCGGCGGAACAGCCGGGCGGCGATGGTGACGATGATCGCGACCCAGAGCGCCTGCCAGGCGAGCGCGAGGAAATGCGGCCAGATCTCGGGCGCATTGGCGGCGTGCGCGGCCATCGCCAGCGGCGAGCTGAACGGGAAGATCTCCGCCGCCAGCGCGATCCAGCTCCCGGCATGGCCCGCCGCATAGGAAGCGAGTCCCAGCATCGCGAACTGGAACACCGTGATCGGCAGCGACAGCATCTGGATCTCGCGCTGCGACGATGCGAGCGAGCCCAGCCCCAGGAACACCGCGCTCTGGAGCATATAGGCCATGGTGAAATAGGCGACGAACAGCAGCGGGAAGACCGGGCCGACCGCGGTGCCGATATCGTCGAAGAAGAAGCTCGCGCCCGACGGCAGCAGCCTGGGCAGGTTGACCAGCAGCGTGAACCAGAAGCCGACGAACAGCAGCGCGGAGCCGAACGCGCCGATCAGCTTGCCGAAGAACACGCTCTCCAGCGGCACGGCGGCGGCGAGCACTTCGATCACCTTGTTCGATCGCTCCTCGGCCATCGCGCCGACGACCTGGCCCGACAGCATCAGCGTGAGGAAGAAGATGCCGAGCGCGGCGAAATAGGCGGCCTGGCTCATTCCGCTCGACGTCGCCTGGACGCGGTTGATGACCTCGGTCTCCGCCTTGCTGAGCGGGGCGGTGCCGCCCGCCTTTTCGGCGCGCAGAGTCTGTTCGGCGAGCTGGGCGAGGTAATTGGCCTCCGAGCGTCCCGAAGCCGTGCGCAGGATGTGCGGGCGACCGAGCGGGCCGTAGAGCACCGCGGCCACCTCGACATCGTGCCGGTCGAACATCGCGCGCGCCTGGCCGGCGGGATTGTTGCCGATCGGCGCCTCGACGCGCAGCTCGGGGCGGGCCGAGACGGTGGAGAAGACGGTGCGCATCTGCCGGTCGACGGCGGCGATCGTGGCGGCGCGATCGTGGGTGGCGATCACGACGATGCGCTCCTTGCCTTCGCCGCCGCTCGCCGCGGTCGAGGCGCTGAGGCTGCCGACCACGCCGAAGCCGATCATGAACAACGGGCTCAGCAGGAACAACAGGAAGGTGGGCGTCATCACCGTGGCGGTGAAATCGCGGCGGGCGATCGTGAGCGCCTGGCGCGCTGCGTGCCGGAAATCGCTCATGCCGCGGCCTCTTCCAATGCTTCGGCGCCGACGATGCGCACAAAGGCGTCGTGCAGTCCGGGCCGTTCGATCGACAGGCCGGAGATGCCGTAGCCCGCGTCGATCAGCTTGACGAGCAGCCCCTCGATCCCCTCGGGCGGCACGGTGAAGCGCCAGCTTCCGTTCTCGCGCTCGGCATCGGCGGGGAGCAGCGCGCCGGCGCTCTCGACATGCTGGTGCGGCGTATACTGCGCCTTGAAGGGGAGCATCGAGCGCGCCTCGTCCACCGTGCCTTCGAAGCGGACCTTGCCGCCGGCGATGATCGAGAGCCGGTCGCACAGCCGCTCGGCATGCGCCATGACATGGGTGGAGAACAAGATCGTCGCGCCGCGGTCGCGCTGGTCGCGGATCAGCTTTTCCAGCCGCTCCTGGTTCACGGGATCGAGGCCCGAAAAGGGTTCGTCGAGCACGAGCAGATCGGGCTCATGGACGACGGCGCCCAGGAGCTGGACCAGTTGCGCCATGCCCTTGGAGAGCTTGCGGATCTTGTCGTCCGCCGCAGGGCCCAGGCCCGCCGCCTCCAGCAATTCGCCCGCGCGCTTGCGGCCGATATTCCAGGGCAGGCCCCGGAGCGCGCCCATGAAGGCGATCGCCTCGCGGCATTTCATGTTCGGGTAGAGGCCGCGCTCCTCGGGCAGATAGCCGACATGATCGCTCATCTCGCGCGGGCGATCGGTGCCGAGCATCGTCCGCTCGCCCTCGTCGGGCTCGATGATGCCGAGCAGCATGCGCAGCGTTGTCGTCTTGCCGGCGCCGTTGGGGCCGAGCACGCCGTAGATCAGCCCCTTGGGCACGGCGATGTCGACGCCGTCGACCGCGCGGCGATCGCCGAAGCGCTTGACGAGTCCCTTGGCGCTGACGGCCAGACCGCTGCTCAAATTTGCACCCCTCCCAATTGGGAGTTCGTGGTAGCGGGTGCCTGTGCGCGAAGACAAGCCATTGGAAGAACGATTGCAGGCGAAAGCGGCGGAAATCGGGTTCGCCGCCTGTGGGATCGCCCATGCCGATGCCGCGCCGCTGGCGGGCAGGCGCCTGCGCGAATGGCTGGCCGAGGGCGCGCACGGATCGATGCTGTGGATGGAGGAGCGCGCGCATCACCGCGAAGCGCCCCGGGGGTTGTGGCCCGAAGTGCGTTCGGTGATCTCGCTCGGCATGAGCTATGCCCCCGCGCTCGATCCGCTGGCGCTGGCCGGCGAGGGGGAGCGCGGCCGCATCTCGGTCTATGCGCAGGGCGCGGACTATCACGACGTGATGAAGCGGCGGCTGAAGGAACTGGCGCGCTGGCTGGTGGGTGCGGCGCCGGGGGCGGACGTCAAGGTGTTCGTGGATACCGCGCCGGTGATGGAGAAGCCGCTGGCCGAGGCGGCGGGGCTCGGCTGGCAGGGCAAGCACACCAATCTGGTCAGCCGCAGCCATGGAAGCTGGCTGTTCCTCGGCGCGATCTACACGACGCTGGAGCTTGCGCCGGACGCACCGGTCCGCACGACCTGCGGAAGCTGCGACGCCTGCCAGACGGCGTGCCCCACCGATGCGTTTCCGGCGCCCTATCGGCTCGATGCGCGGCGCTGCATCTCGTACCTGACGATCGAGAACAAGGGGCCGATCCCGGCTGAATTCCGGGAAGGAATAGGCAACCGCATCTATGGCTGCGACGATTGCCTGGCGGTGTGCCCGTGGAACAAGTTCGCGGCGGCGGCGCAGGCGAACCTGGCCTTTGCGCCCCGCGCCGAGCTGGCTGCGCCGATGCTGGCGGAGCTGCTGGCGCTCGACGATGCGGGGTTTCGCGAGGTGTTCTCGGGCTCGCCGATCAAGCGGATCGGGCGCGACCGGATGGTGCGCAACTGCCTGGTTGCGGCGGGGAACAGCGGCAGCGCGGCGCTGGTGGGGCCGGTGGCTGCGCTGCTCGGCGATCCCGATCCGGTGGTGCGGGGGGCGGCGGTTTGGGCGCTTGGGCGGCTGGATGCGGGGCGGTGGGAGGCCGAGCGCGCGGTGCGACTGGATGTCGAGACGGACGAAGTGGTTCGGGGGGAATGGCTCTCCCGATAAGCCCCTCTCCTTCAGGGGGGGAAGGGGGGGCTGTGTCTCACCGAGACCGCCGCCCGTGATTGAGTCCTCCACCCCAACCCCTCCTCTGAAGAGGAGGGGCTTAAGCGCTCAGCGCACCCCCGGCCGCTTGGTCAGCGCCGCCACGCAACTCGCCTGGTCGATCGGCGCACCGTTGCGCTGGCGGGTGTCGAGCCAGGTGACGACCTGCTCGCCGCGCCCGTTCGCGGGGGGATAGAGATAGGCATCGAGCACGCAGATCGGCCCGGCGAACTGGAGCTTCCGCGCGCTGCCCTCGCTCACGTCCATGGCCGGCGTGCCGAATTGGGCGATCAGCTTGGGCGCCGTCTCGCCCTTGATCGCGACGATGCTGGGCGGCGTGTTCACCGCCGGCGCGGCGGTGGGCACCGGAACATAGGAAGCCGGACGCACGGGCGGCGTGGTCTCGCCGCATGCGGCCAGCGCCAGCGCACCGAGGAGTATCCAGCCCCTCATCGCCGGCCCCGGTGGAAGACATGGGTCGCCATCGCGGCGCCGAGCACGGGTGCGGCAAGGTTCAACACCGGCACCACGAACAGGCCCGTGCCCGTCAAGCCAAGCGCGAAGCGGCGAGCCGCAGTCTGCCTGCGCCATTCCGAGAGTTCGCGCGCGGGCATGTGCCGTGCTGCGACCATGTCGCCGAGGTCGCGGCCGAGCAGCCAGCCATTGACCGCGAAGAACAGGATCGGCGTGCCGATGCCGGTGACGATCAGCAGCAGATAGATGGGCAGCAGCAGCAGATTGATCCCGATCGTCCGCACCGCCGATCCCACGCCCATCGCCAGCGCCCGGCCGAACGGCACTGCGCGGGCCGTGGCATGCGCGGCCGGATAGTGGCGCGCCTCCACTGCGGCGACCACTTCGTCCCCGAACAGGCCGATCACCGCCACCGCGACGGCCCGGAACAGCAGCCACCAGCTAAGGGCGATCACCACCAATGTCGCGATCACCGGGATCACGCCGCCGCCCAACTCCAGCCGTGCGGCATAGGCGCGGGTCCAGGCATCGAGCGCGAACCATAGTCCCACGCCGGCCGCCGCGAATAGCAGCAGCGTCACCGCCAGCGATTTGGCGAACACCAGCAGCACCGGCCGGTCGCCGATCTGGCCGAGCGAAAGGAAAAATGCTTGGATCAAGGGCAGGCGGTTCCTTCGGTTGCACAATGTCTTGCCCCTCTCTAGGGCGTCCGCGCAACCCAATTGGAGCCCAGACTTGACCAGCCCCACTTTCGACGTGGTCGCGATCGGCAATGCCATCGTCGACATCCTCGCCCAGGCCGAAGACAGCTTCATCGAGGAGATCGGCGTCACCAAGGGCTCGATGCAGCTCATGTTCTCGCCCGAAGAGGCGGATGCGCTCTATGCCAAGATGGGGCCGGGCCGCGAAGTCTCGGGCGGATCGGCGGCCAACACGGTCGCGGGCGTCGCTGCGCTGGGCGGCAAGTGCGCGTTCATCGGCCAGGTCGCCGACGACCAGCTCGGCACGGTCTTCGGGCACGACATCCGCGCCGCCGGCGTGCATTTCGATACCGCCGTCCGCCAGGGCCAGCCGACCACGGCGCGCTGCCTGATCTTCGTGACGCCCGACGGCCAGCGCACGATGAATACCTTCCTCGGCGCGTCGCAGTTCCTGCCTGCCGCCGCGCTCGACCGCGACCTGATCGCGAACGGCGCGATCCTCTATCTCGAAGGCTATCTCTGGGATCCCGAGGAGCCGCGCGCCGCGATGCGCGCCGCGATCGACATCGCCCGCGCCAACGGCCGCAAGGTGGCCTTCACACTGTCCGACGTCTTCTGCATCTCCCGCCACGGCGACGATTTCCGCAAGCTGATCGAGGACGGGCTGATCGACATTCTGTTCGCCAACGAGAACGAGCTGCTGGCGCTGTGCGAGCATGAGGAATTCGAGGCCGCCGTGCAGCATATCCACGGCAAGGTGCCGCTGCTCGTCGTCACGCGCAGCGAGAAGGGCGCGATGGCGCTCCAGGGCAGCGAGCGGGTGGAGGTGAAGGCCGAGCCGATCGGGAAGCTGGTCGACACCACCGGCGCCGGCGACATGTTCGCGGCGGGCTTCCTGCACGGCCAGGCGCAGGGCCGGGGGCTGGAGGAATCGCTCCGCCTCGGTGCGATCTGCGCGGCCGAGGTGATCCAGCATTACGGCGCCCGCGCCGAGGTGGACCTGAAGAAGCTCGCCGAAGAACGGCTGGGCTGAACCGTCAAAAAGCCCCTCCCCTTCAGGGGTGGGGTTGGGGTGGGGCAGTCACCGCGGGCAGTCTCGATGAGATTTCCCCCACCCCCAACCCCTCCCCTGAAGGGGAGGGGCTTAAGCAAAAAAAGGGCCGGGGGAGCGATCCCCCGGCCCTTTTTCTGCTCGCGGAAACCGAGCCTCAGTGCGTGCCCGGCACGCTCGGCGCGATTTCCTCATAAGCCTCGGGCTCCGAGACATCGAAGATGCCGCGGCCGACATGGCTCTTGCGATAGCCATAGGCGAAATAGAGGATCAGGCCGATGCCGCCCCAGACGGGGAGCACCAGCATCGCTTCGAGCGGCAGGTTGAAATAGAGCGCGGCGCAGCCGACGAGCGACAGCGGCGCGACCACCCAGATGAACGGCGTCCGGAACGGGCGGTGGCGGCCCGGATCCTTCACGCGCAGCACCAGCACCGCGATCGAGACCATGAAGAACGCGAACAGCGTGCCCGAATTGGAGATGTCGGCGAGCTGGCCGACCGGCAGCAGCGCCGCGGCGATCGCCACGCCGACGCCGGTAATCATCGTCACGATGTGCGGAGTCTTCCACTTCGGGTGGATGCTCGCCAGCTTCTCGGGCAGCAGGCCGTCGCGCGCCATCACGAAGAAGATGCGGGTCTGGCCGAACAGCATCATCAGGATGACCGAGGGCAGCGCCAGATTGGCGGCGAGGCCGAGCGCGTTGCCGACGACCGGCCAGTCGATCTGGCGCAGGACATGCGCCAGCGCCTCGTTCGAGCAGACCAGCAGCTCCTTGTTGGCGGCGAGCTGGCAGGCGGCGGTGAAGCCCGCGGAACCCGGCTGGACCACCGAGCCGTCGATGCCCGCGACCGGCTGCGCGCCCATCGCGCCGACCGCGCCGGCGGCGACGAGCAGATAGAAGATGGTGCAGATCGCGAGCGATCCGATCAGGCCGATCGGCACGTTGCGCTGCGGGTTCTTGGTCTCCTCGGCCGCGGTCGAGACCGCGTCGAAGCCGACATAGGCGAAGAAGATCGATGCGGCGGCGCCGACCACGCCCATGCCGCTGGTGCCCGCCGGACCGAACCAGCCATTGGGGGTGAAGGGCGAGAAATTGCCGGTCTTCAGCACCGGCAGGGTCAGCGCGATGAACACGGTGAGCGCGACCACCTTGATCGCCACCAGCACGGCGTTGACGCGGGCGCTCTCGGTGGTGCCGATCATCAGCAGCAGCGTGACCGCAAGGGCGACGACGATCGCCGGCACGTTGACGATGCCGGTCGAGAAATCGAGCGTCGGCATCCAGCCGTTCAGGCCCCAGGTGGGGCCGGCGGCGAGCATTTGGGGTATCTCGAGTCCGGTGACGCTTTTCACCAGCCCCATGAAATAGCCGGACCACCCGACCGACACGGCGCTTGCCGCCACTGCATATTCGAGGATCAGCGCCCAGCCGACCATCCAGGCGAGCAACTCGCCGACCACGGCATAGGTATAAGTATAGGCGGAGCCCGAGACGGGCACCATCGAGGCCAGCTCGGAATAGCAGAGCGCCGCGACCGCGCAGACCGCGCCGGCGATGATGAAGCTCCACATCATGCCCGGCCCCGCCTTTTGCGCGGCGGCCGCGGTCAGGACGAAGATGCCGGTGCCGATGATCGCGCCGACGCCCAGCAGCGTGAGCTGCACAGGGCCGAGCGAGCGGTGGAGCGCTTTCTTTTCGGCTGTCGCCAGAATGGCATCGAGTGGCTTTACGCGCCCGAATATCATTAAGTGATCCCCTTCGCGGCGGTCGTCGCGCCGCCCCCATTGGTGAAAGCCCGCGAGCCTAGTCCCAAATCGGGGCCGCGCAATCCCTTTGCTGCATCTGCGCGGCGGAGGGGCCCCAAAGCGCACGCGTTCCGCCGATACGAAGGAGAATTGACTATTTTCACGACAGGGCACCGCATCGTGCAACATTATTGCGCACGGGAAATGTGAGGCGCCACGGTTTCAAGGAGCGGCCGGCAGCGGAAGGCGACCCCTATCGGACCAGCATCGGCCCGAGCTGGCGTCCCGCGAAGATGTGGACGTGGAGATGCGGGACTTCCTGATGGGCGTCCAGGCCGGTATTGGCGAGCAGCCGGTATCCCGGTGCGACCAGCCCGGCCTCGCGTGCAACCTTGCCCACCGCGCGGACGAATCCGGCGATTTCCGCATCCGATGCGCGCGCCGAGAAATCGTCCCAGCTCACATAGGCGCCCTTGGGGATCACCAGGATATGCTGCGGCGCCTGCGGATTGATGTCGTGGAAGGCGAGGGCGAAGTCGTCCTCATAGACCTTCTTGGACGGAATCTCGCCGCGCAGGATCTTCGCGAAGACGTTCTGGTCGTCATAGGGCTGGGTGGCGTCAATCGGCATGTCGGCGTGCTTTCTCCTCAAGGCCCGACACGCCTTCACGGCGGGCCAGCTCGGCGCGGATATCGTCGAGGCTCAGCCCGGCATCCGCGAGCAGGACGAGCAGGTGGAAGACGAGATCGGCGGCCTCGCCGGTGAGCGCGGCCTTGTCGTCCTGGATCGCGGCGATCACCGTCTCCACGGCTTCCTCGCCGAGCTTCTGGGCGATCTTGGCGCGGCCGCGCGCGGTCAGCTTGGCGACATAGGAGGTCGCGGGATCGCCGGTGCGGCGTTCGCGGATCGTCTGTTCGAGCGCGTCGAGGGAGTCGGCCATGTGCGCGGGCTGCGGGAGGCGCGCGCGCCTGTCAATCCTCGGAGCGGCGACGGAAGCGCGCGCGCATCCGGCTGCGCACGAACCAGATGCCGCCCGCCGCGACCGCCGCGAGCGCGAGGTCCGAAAATTCGGGCATCGAACGGCTGCCGGCGACGCCGGTGTGCGGCGGCTCGTCGGCGGCGAAGGCGGGCGCGGCGATCAGCAGGGCCAGGGCGAAGCGGAGCATGGCGATCGGTTTAGTGCGGGGGGATTGGGGAAGGGTTAAGCCCCGTCCCGTCACCCCGGCCGGGGTGACGGAGATGGTCAGGCGCGAACTGGAATCCCTACCGCCGCCAGCGCGGCATGGGCGTCGGCGATGCTCGCCTCGCCGAAATGGAAGATCGAGGCGGCGAGCACGGCGCTGGCATGGCCGCGCGTGATGCCCTCGACCAGATGCTGGAGATTGCCGACGCCGCCCGATGCAACCACCGGCACCGTCACCTGATCGGCGATGGTGCGGATCAGCGCCAGGTCATAGCCGTCGCGGGTGCCGTCGCGGTCCATCGAGGTGACGAGCAACTCGCCCGCGCCCAGTTCGGCGAGGCGCAGCGCATGTTCGATCGCGTCGATGCCGGTCGCCTTGCGGCCGCCATGGGTGAAGACTTCCCAGCGGTCCCCCGTCCGCCGCGCGTCGATCGAGGCGACGACGCACTGGCTGCCCATCCGATCGGCGATCTCGGCGACCACTTCGGGGCGCGACACCGCGGCGCTGTTCACCGCCACCTTGTCCGCGCCGGCGAGCAGCAGCGCGCGCGCATCCTCTACGGTGCGCACCCCGCCGCCCACGGTGAGCGGCATGAAGCAGACTTCGGCGGTGCGGCGGACGACGTCGATCATCGTGCCGCGCGCCTCGTGGCTGGCGGTGATGTCGAGGAAGCAGAGTTCGTCGGCGCCGGCCGCATCATAGGCGCGGGCCTGCTCGACCGGATCGCCGGCGTCGATCAGGTCGACGAAATTGACGCCCTTGACGACACGGCCATTCGCCACGTCGAGACAGGGGATGACGCGCGCGCGGACGGTCATAAAGCCCTCTCCCCTCCGGGGAGAGGGTTGGGAGAGGGGCAGTGAGGAGAGGTAACGGCTCTTGCCCCTCTCCCCAACCCTCTCCCCGGAGGGGAGAGGGAGCTAAGAAATGCCGTCCTCATCCCTTCGCCACCTCGATCGCCCAGCCCAGGTCGAGCCGTCCGTCATAGAGCGCGCGGCCGGTGATGACGCCTTCGACGCCGTCCTCGACATGCGCGGCGAGGGCGTGGATGTCGGCGATGTCGGTGACGCCGCCGCTGGCGATCACCGGGATCGCCACGGCGCGGGCGAGGGCTACGGTCGCCTCGACATTGCAGCCCTTGAGCAGCCCGTCGCGGCCGACATCGGTGAAGAGCAGGGCGGCGACTCCGGCATCCTCGAAGCGGCGGGCGAGATCGACCACCGAGACGTCCGACACGTCCGCCCAGCCGCGCGTCGCGACCAGCCCGTCGCGGGCATCCACCGCGACGACGATCCGGCCGGGATTGTCGCGCGCCGCCGCGCGGACGAGATCGGGGTTCTCCAGCGCCGCAGTGCCGATCACGACGCGCTCGACGCCGAGATCGAGCCAGCGCTCGATCGACTCCCGGTTGCGGATGCCGCCGCCGAGCTGGACCTTGCCGCCGAAGCGCTCGAGGATCGCAGCCACCGCCGCACCGTTGACCGACTCGCCCGCGAAGGCGCCGTCGAGATCGACGACGTGCAGCCACTCGGCGCCCGCGTTGGCGAAGATTTCGGCCTGGGCGGCGGGATCGTCGCCATAGATTGTGGCGCGGTCCATATCGCCCTCGGCGAGACGGACGACCTGGCCGGCCTTCAGGTCGATGGCGGGGAAGATGATGAGGGGCATGTTCAGATCCTCCCCGACACGGGGAGGGGGACCGCCGCGCAGCGGTGGTGGAGGGGGAGTGCCGCAAGGGAGTCGCGGGTGGAGAGCCCCCTCCACCAGCCTGCGGCTGGTCCCCCTCCCCGTTCCGGGGAGGATCTATCGGTTATGGCCGCCATTTCAGGAACCTCTCCAGCAGCGCGATGCCGTAGCGCTGGCTCTTTTCGGGGTGGAATTGCACGCCGGCGATGTTGTCGCGGCCGATCGCGGCGGTGACCGGGCCGCCATGCTCGGTGGTGGCGAGTACCGACTCGCCCTCGAACGCGAAGCTGTGGAGGAAATAGGCTTCGCCCGGCTCGATCAGCGGATGATCGGCGGACGGGATCACGTCGTTCCAGCCCATATGCGGCACGCGGACTTCGGCGGAGGGTGTCAGATGGCGCACCGTGCCGGGAATCCAGCCGAGGCCGGCATGGCTGCCGAGCTCCTCGCCGGTGGTCGCCAGCAATTGCATGCCGACGCACACGCCGAGGAACGGTGCGCCTTGCCCGCGCACCCGCGCCTCCAGCGCCGCGACCATGCCGCCGATGCCGCGCAGCCCGGCCGCGCAGGCGCCGAACGCGCCGACGCCGGGCAGGACGATGCGATCGGCCCCGGCCACGACATCGGGATCGGCGGTGACGCGAATGTCCGCTGCGCCTGCCGCCTTCAGCGCGTTGTGGACCGAATGGAGATTGCCCGCGCCGTAATCGATCAGCGCGACGTTCACTGGCCGAGCGGCTCCAGCCCGGGCGCGAACAGGCTCGGCGCGACTTCGGTGAAGTCGTAATCGGCCAGGCCCTGCACCGCGAAGGGATCGCTCGCGCACCAGGCGCGCACGTCCTCGATCGTGCCGCGCGCGATCAGCAGGCCGCCGGTCGTCGGCACCTTGCGTCCGGCGGCGAGCAGCTTGCCGTCGGCCAGGCCCTGCTTGAGCCAGTCGATATGCGCGGGCCGCGCGGCGTCGATCGTGGCGGCATCGACCTTGTAGTGCAGCGAGACGACGATCATCAGAGCACGCCTTTCGTGGAGGGAATGGCATCCGCCTTGCGCGGATCGATCTCGATCGCCTCGCGCAGCGCCCGGGCGAGGCCCTTGAACGCGCTTTCGGCGATATGATGGTTGTTCACGCCGTACAGCGTCTCGACATGGAGGGTGATGCCGGCAGCCTGGGCGAACGAATGGAACCAGTGCTCGAACATCTCGGTGTCCATCTCGCCGAGTCGCTTCTGGCTGAACTCGGTCTTGAAGACCAGGAAGGGCCGGCCGGAGATGTCGACCGCGACGCGGGTCAGCGTCTCGTCCATCGGCGACAGGGCATCGGCGTATCGCCGGATGCCCTTCTTGTCGCCCAGCGCCCTGGCCACCGCTTCGCCGATCGCCAGCCCGGTGTCCTCCACCGTATGGTGCTGGTCGATATGGAGGTCGCCCACCGTCTTCACGTCGAGGTCGATCAGCGAATGGCGGCTGAGCTGCTCGAGCATGTGATCGAAAAAGCCGATGCCGGTGGAAACGGCATATTCGCCCGTCCCGTCGAGGTTGACGGTGACGTCGATCGAGGTCTCGCTCGTCTTGCGGCTGATCGTGGCGGTGCGCATCTGCAACCCACATAGCGATGGTTGCCGTCCATGCAATCTTGACCGGTCGGCACGAAGCGCTACCCAAGGCGAATGACTGGTGCCGTACCCGATAGCCTGATTCCCTATGACGAGATCGTCCAGGAAGCCCTGCGCGCCGTTGTCGGGCGTGTCCTGGGGTCGGTCGCGGCCACCCAGGCGCTGCCCGGCGCGCATCATTTCTACATCACCTTCAAGACCCATGCCCCCGGAGTCGACATCCCGCAGCGGCTGATCGAGCGATTCCCGGACGAGATGACGATCGTGCTCCAGCACCGATTCTGGGACTTGAAGGTGGACGGCGAGAAATTCTCGGTGGGCCTGAGCTTCAACCAGGTGCCGGCGATGCTCAACATCCCCTTCTCGGCGATCACCGGCTTCCACGATCCGGCGGTCAATTTCGAGCTGCGCTTCCAGGCGCAGGAAGGCCCCGACGGCCCCGAGCCGCACGATGAGGCGGAGAATGATGGCGCCGTCACGGTGAAGCCGGTCGATGACGGGTCGAACGTCGTCTCGGTGGATTTCAAGCGCAAGAAGTAATCCCGCCGGGGGATCGCTTCCCGGCTGCCGATCCGAACTTGTCGAAGCGCGGTTCTTGGTCCTAGAGCGCCCGCAAACGCTCTCGGAGGATCTTGTGACCGATACCCGCACCGAAACCGATTCGCTTGGCGCCATCGAAGTTCCCGCCCAGGCCTATTGGGCCGCGCAGACCCAGCGCTCGATCGAGAATTTCCCGTTCGGCCCGCAGGAGCGCATGCCGATCGGCATCGTCCATGCCCAGGCGATCGTGAAGCAGGCCGCGGCGCGGGTGAACGTCAAGCACGGGCTCGACCCCGAGATCGCCAAGGTGATCGACCAGGTCGCGCAAGAAGTGATCGACGGCAAGCTCGACGACCAATTCCCGCTGGTGATCTGGCAGACCGGCTCCGGCACCCAGACCAACATGAACGTCAACGAGGTGATCGCGGGCCGCGCCAACGAGATCCTGACCGGCAAGCGCGGCGGCAAGTCGCCCGTCCACCCGAACGATCACGTCAACATGGCGCAGTCGTCGAACGACTCGTTTCCCACCGCGCTCCACATCGCCGCGGCGCGCGCGGTGACGCTGAAGCTCTATCCGGCGCTCGACCGGCTGTTCGGCGCGCTCGACAAGAAGGCGAAGGACTGGGACGGCATCGTCAAGATCGGCCGCACCCACCTGCAGGACGCGACGCCGCTGACGCTGGGCCAGGAATTCTCGGGCTATGCGGCGATGCTGGCCTCGGCCAAGGCGCGCTTCGCCAGCGTGCTCGATCTCGACATCTTCAAGCTGGCGCTGGGCGGCACCGCGGTCGGCACCGGGCTCAACTCGCCGCCGCATTATGCCGAGGACGTGGCGGCGGAGATCGCCAGGATCACCGGGCTTCCGTTCATCACCGCGCCGAACAAGTTCGAATCGCTGGCGACCAAGGACCAGCTCGTGAACCTCTCGGGCACCTGCAACACGCTGGCCGTGTCGCTCACCAAGATCGCCAACGACATCCGCCTGCTGGGCTCCGGCCCGCGCTCGGGCCTGGGCGAGCTGGAGCTGCCGGCCAACGAGCCGGGCAGCTCGATCATGCCGGGCAAGGTCAATCCCACCCAGTGCGAGATGCTGACGATGGTCGCGGGCCAGGTGATCGGCAACCATGTCGCGGTCACCGTGGGCGGCATGCAGGGGCATATGGAATTGAACGTGTTCAAGCCGCTGATCGGCTCGAACGTGCTGCGCTCGATCGAGCTGATGTCGACCGGCATGACCAGCTTCGCCGAGCGCACGGTGGACGGGATGAAGGCGAACGAGGGCCGGATCAAGGAACTGGTCGATCGCTCGCTGATGCTGGTGACCGCGCTGGCGCCCGAGATCGGCTATGACAATGCCGCGAAGATCGCCAAGAACGCGCACGAGAAGGGGCTGACGCTCAAGGAATCGGGCCTGGCGCTCGGGCTGGTGGACGAGGCGACCTTCGATCGCGTCGTGCGGGCCGAGGATATGGTCGGGCGGTAACTACCAATTCCTCCCCGAGCTTGCTCGGGGAGGGGGACCATGCGCAGCATGGTGGAGGGGCGCCGTCGAAGACGGCGGCTGCGCCGCCGCCCCTCCACCACTCGCTTCGCGAGCGGTCCCCCTCCCCCAGCTTCACTGGGGGAGGATTTGAATCACCCGCTATTCCTTAGCGCCGTCGCGATCGCGTTGATCGAGAGGAGGATGCCTTCGCCGATGCCGGGGTCTTCCTCGCCGGCGCGGTGGCGCTTCATCAGCTCGATCTGGAGCAGGTTGAGCGGCTCGATATAGGGCAGGCGCAGCAGGATCGAGGTCTCCAGCGCGGGATGCTTTTCCAGCAGCCGCGTCTGGCGGGTGATCTGGAGCAGTCCGTCATGGGTCTGGCGCCAGCCGTCGCGGATGCGGCCGAACACCGCGTCGCGCAGGGATACGTCCTCGACCAGCGCGGCATAATGCTCGGCGATGCCCATGTCCGACTTGGCGAGCACCTGCTCCATATTGTCGAGCGTCGCGCGGAACAGCGGCCAGGCGCTTGCCATCTCGCGCAGCAGGCCCTTGTCCGCGAACGCCTCGATCGCGGCGCCCACGCCGTACCAGCCGGGCAGCATCACCCGCGCCTGCGCCCAGCTGAACACCCAGGGGATGGCGCGCAGATCCTCGATCGCGTCCGATTTCTTGCGGCTGGCCGGACGCGATCCGATCTTGAGCCCGGCGATCTCGGCGATCGGCGTCGCCTGGCGGAAGAAGGTGGTGAAACCCTCGGTCTCATAGACCAGCCCGCGATACGCCTTGAACGCGGTATCCGAGAGCGTGTCCATCGCCGCGGCGAAGCGCGCCGCATCGGCATCCGCGAGCTTTTCGGGCTCTAGGCTGGCGAGCAGCGTGGCCGACGCCATCGCTTCCAGATTGGTCATCGCGCTCTCGCGCGTGCCGTATTTCGCGGCGATCATCTCGCCCTGCTCGGTGATGCGGATGCGGCCCTGCACGGTGCCGCGCGGCTGGGCGAGGATCGCCGCGAAGGAGGAGCCGCCGCCACGCCCCACCGCGCCGCCGCGGCCGTGGAAGAGCTGCATGCCGATATCGGCCTTCTCGAACACCGGCTTGAGCGCCGTCGAGCCGCGCGAGAGCTGCCAGGTGGAGGTGAGGTAGCCGCCGTCCTTGTTCGAATCGGAATAGCCGATCATCACTTCCTGATGGCCGCGCGCCTTGGCGATCGCGGCTACCTCGGGGAGGCCGAGCCAGGCCTCCATGATCGGCGGCGCGGCTTCCAGATCGGCGATCGTCTCGAACAGCGGGATCGCCATGACGTGCGCCTGGGGATGGTCGCCGGGGATGTAGAGCCCCGCCTCTTTCAGCAGCACATGGACTTCGAGCAGGTCCGACACTGACTGCGCCATCGAGACGATGTAATGGGTGATGCACTGGTTGCCGTATTTGGCGTGCGCATCGGCGGCGGCGCGGACGATCGCCAGCTCGGAGGCGGTCTCCTCCGAATATTCGGCATAGGGGCTGGTGAGCAGGCGTGGGCTGGCGAGCTCGCGGCGGAGCAGGGCGATGCGCTCCTCCTCGCCCAGCGCGGCATACTCCCCGGCGACTCCGGCGGCCTTGAGCAATTCCCCCACCACGCGCTCATGGACGGCGCTGTTCTGCCGCATGTCGAGCGTGGCGAGGTGGAAGCCGAACGTCTCGACCGCGCGAATGAGGCGCCCGAGCGCGCCGCCGCTGGCGAGCGGTCCCGGACCCTCGGCGGTAAGTCCGCGCGCGATCGCGGCCAGTTCGTCGCGGAGTTCGCTGGGATGGGCATAATGCGCGCCCGAGATCGGGGCGGGGCGCGCGGGCGGCTTGCCGGTCAGATGCTCGTGCGTCGCGGAGAGCCGGGCATAGATGCCCGAGAGCGCGCGGCGATAGGGTTCGTCCGCGCGGCTGCGGCCGGTGTCGTGGCTCGCCTCGGCCAGCTTGAGCACGGCGTCGCTCACCGAGACATGCTCGGTCGAGATCGAAAGCTCGGCGCCCAGCGCGTGGACCGCGTCGAGATAATAGCCGAGCACCGCCTCGGCCGAACGCGCCAGCGCCAGCCGCAGCGATTCGGCGTTGACGAAGGGATTGCCGTCGCGGTCGCCGCCGATCCAGCTTCCGGCGCGCAGGAACGAAGGCGCGCGCTCGCCCAGCGCGCGGTCCCAGCGGGCATAGAGCGCGGGCAGCACGGGCAGGAACACGTCGCGCAGATAGGAAAGCGCGGTCTCCACCTCGTCCGCCACGCCCAGCTTCTCGCGGCGGAGCACCCGCGTCTGCCAGAGCAGGGCGATCTGGCGCAGGATCGCCTCGTCGACCTTATCGCCGTCCTCGGTCTCGGTCGTCCCCCGATCCTTGAGCTGCATCAGCTCGGCGATCCGGTTCTTGTGGTCGATCATCGATTTGCGGCGGACTTCGGTGGGATGCGCGGTCAGCACCGGCACGATCAGCGCATGATCGAGCAGCGCCATCACCGCGTCATGGCCGATGCCCTCCGCCTTCAGCCGCTCCAGCGCGCTGGCGACATCGGCATCCTTCTCCGTCTCCACGCCCTGCCGGTCCTCGGCGAGGTTGGCGAGCATCGAGAACAGCATGAAGCCGCGGACGAAATCGAGCGTCTCATCGAGCGTCAGCCGGTCGAGCCCGCGATCGATCGCGCCGGCGCCCGCCACGCCGCGATGGCGATCGACCGATGTCGCGCGGATATATTCGATGCGCTTGAACAGCTCGTCGCCGCCATAGGCGCGGATCACGTCGCCGAGCAGTCGGCCCAGGAAGCGGATATCGGGATTGTTCGCGATCGCACGGCTAGCCATGGAGCGAGTTGCTGCACCGCGAAATGATTCAGGTCAACGGTAACCTTCGAGAGCAATTTTGTTGCTCGCCCGCCTGTCACGCCTGCCCGGGATCGCCCTGCCGCAATCGCCGGATCGCCTCCGGGATTAGCTGGCCATAGGCGTCGATGAAGCGCGGGATCGGGCCGCGCTGCGGCGTGGTGTCGCCGTCCAGATCGATCTCGACCTGGTCGACATAGCACCAGCCCCAGCCCTCGGGCGGATCATAGCCTTCGATGATCGGATGCCTGGTGGCGTGGAAATGCGCGGTCGCGTGGCGCGAGGGCGAATCGTCGCAGCAGCCGACATGGCCGCAGCTCCGGCACAGCCGCAGATGCACCCACCAGCCGCCGTTCGCCAGGCATTCCTGGCAGCCGGGCGATCCGGGTGTGACCTGGTTGATCGTGTCGACATGGTCGCAGCCCGATGCCATCGTTCAACTCCCCGTGCCGCCCGTCTTTCGGGTGGAGGCGGGCACGCTCCCAGAAAAGCGGCGGGGGCGTCAATAGGAGAGGCTGAGCGTCGCGCGCAGGGCGCGGCCGAATTCGGGCCGGGCAAGGAAATAGCTGGAGCCCATGCCGCCGACATCGAACGATCCCGCCCTTGGATTGCCCTCCGTCAGGCCGAGCGTGTTGGTGACGTTGGTGGCGCGAAGCGTGAACGTCACGCGATCGGTGATCCCGGCGTTCACGTCCAGGTTGAGCAGCGAGAAGGGCGGCAGCCGCTGCGTGTTTGCGATGTCCGCGAATCGATCGGAATGGTGGACGAACTCCGCGCCGATGCGCAGCCTGCCGGCGAGCAGGTTCAGGCTCGGGGTGATGCGGACCGAGAGCCTCGGCACGCGGATCAGCTGATTGCCGGTGACGTCGTAGGTGACGGGCAGGCCGCCGACGAGATCGACATAGCTGAAGTTGCGGTATTTCGGATCCTGGAGCGTCGCCTGCACGTCCAGTTGCAGGGGGCCGGGCAGATCGGCATGGCCGGCCAGCTCCAGCCCGATGGTGGAGGTGTCGGCGATCGACGTGCGGTCGACATAGGTGCTCGATTCGGGATCGAAGCGGTGATCGGTGAACGGCAATCGCGCGAAATGGGTCTTGAAGGCGACGGCGGACAGGTTCCAGCGCCGATGCCGCACGATCAGGCCGGCCTCCGCCATCGTGATCGGGACGATCGCCTCATCGGTGCGGTCCGGCAGGGCGTAGAACTCGCTTGCGCTCGGCAGCCGGGCGATGCGCGTGATCCGCGCGAACAGCCCGGTGCTCGGGACCGGATTGAAATTGGCGCCGGCGGTCCAGCTCAGGCCGGAGAAGCGGCGGCGGATCGGCGCGACGGCGCCGTTGCCGGTGAGCACGGCATCATCGGCCAGCGTATCCGGGTCGCCGAGATCGATCGGTATCGAACCCTCCATGCCGCCGCCGATCCGGACATGCTCCCATCGCCCGCCCAGATCGATGCGCCAATGCGGCGCCACCTTCCACTCGTCGGCCAGGTAGAATGCGATATTCGAGGATCGGACATCGACGCCGTCGAACAGCGAGCCATAGCGCACGAACCCGTTGTCGGTCAGCGCGCCGACCTGCCGGCCGCCGGAATCGAGGGCGACGACGTCGAGCCGCCGTGCCTGGCCGCGCACGTCGAGCAGCACGGTTCCCATCGTCCGGTCGAAGCTCAGCCGGGCATCGTCATAGGTCAGGCCCAGGGCGATATCGTGATGGCCCAGCGAATCGAAGCCGTGCGTCAGCCGCGCATCGGCGATGAATTCCTGCATCGGCATCCAGACCGACAGCAGGTTGCCGCCGACCACCAGCCCATTGCCGTTGCTGCCGGGCAGGAAGGGCTTGCCGGTATCGGCATAGCGGATCTGGGTGGTCGCGGCGCCGGGAAAGGCCGCCGCCAGTTGCGGCCGGACGCTGTCCAGATAATCGTCCGCGGACATCGGCCGGCCGATCGGGAACAGGCCATTGCGCAGCGTGCTGCCGGTGCGCAGCCGCGCCTTGACCTCCAGCGCGCTCTGCTCGCCGAGCGCGAGCCGGCCGAGCATCGTGTAGAAGGTGACGCGGCTGTGCGTGCCCTGCGACAGGTCGAAATCCCGCAGGCCCGTCGCCGTCTTGAACGGGACTTGGACATTCTCCGGCCCGGCCAGCGTGTCGAACAGCGGATCGAAGCCGGGGATGCCATGGACATCGCCCTTGCCGTCGAACTGGAGCGGGACCGGCAGATAGAGGATGACGCGATCGTCGAGCCGCTTGACGTTGAACGACAGGCGGGCATGGCCGTCGTCATACTCGATCCCGGCGCGAAGCTGTCCGCCGCGATCGGCGGTGAAGCCGGGATCGCGCAGGCCATCGTCCTGGCGATAGAAGCCGCCCAGCGACACGCCCAGATGCGGCGCGATCCGCGCGCCGGCGAAACCGTCGATCCGCCGATAGCCGAAGCTGCCGAGGGTGGTCGAAAGCGTATAGCCCGGCTGGTGCAGCCCGGTGCGCGTGAGGAAGTTGACGCTGCCGCCGGGCGCGTTCGGCATGAAGACCGCCGAGGGGCCGCCGCGCACCGCTTCCACTCGATCGACGGTCGAATCGGCGCGGTACACCTGATCGGTGTTCAGATAGCCGAGGCCGCCGTCATACTGGACCGGCAGGCCGTCTTCGAGCAGCGCCACCGAGGAATAGCCGTCGGTCGGAATGCCGCGCGAGCGGACATTGTTGCTGGCCTCGCCGCCGGTCGATTCGACCCAGAAGCCGGGGATCTGGGTGAACAGGTCGGCCGTCGACAGGGGACCGTTGCGCGCCAGCGTGGAGGCGTCGATCCGGGTGACCGCATAGCTCAGCTCGGTTTCGCCGAGCGGCGCTTCGACGGCGCGTCCCGTCACGACGATCTCGGTTGGTGGAGGCGGTGGGGGTGGTGGCGCGGGTGTA
>NZ_JAAVVE010000022.1 GCF_018449795.1 Sphingomonas sp. dw_22 | reverse complement strand
CCCGGCGCCTGGCGGGCTTCGGCGTGCCCGCCGCGGGGGTCCCCCCTCCGGCGCCGCGGGGCCCGCCGGCTCCGGGCCCGGCCCGGGGCCCGGCCTCGCGCGCGATCCCGGCCTGGGCCCGACCCTCGCCGCCCGGCTCCTGACCAAGCCCGGCGCGAAGGTGACGACCACGCTCGACGCCCATATCCAGAGGATCGCCATCGCCGCGCTGCGCCGCCAGCTCCAGGGCCTGGGCGGCACCCGCGCGCGCGACGGCGCGGTGGTGGTGGTCGACAATGCGAAGGGCGACGTACTCGCCTATGTCGGCGGCATCGGCGGCGAATCGACCGCGCCCGCGGTGGACGGCGCCGCCGCCTATCGCCAGGCGGGATCGACGCTGAAGCCGTTCCTCTACGCCCAGGCGATCGAGAAGGGCTATCTCACCGCCGCCTCGATCCTCGACGATTCGCCGGTCCAGCTCGACACCGCCTCGGGCCTCTATGTCCCCCAGAATTACGACCGCGCCTTTAAGGGGCCGGTCTCCGCCCGCGTCGCGCTGGCGGGCTCGCTCAACGTGCCGGCGGTGCGCACGCTGCTCCTCACCGGCGTCGACAGTTTCCGCGACCGGCTATGGGATACCGGCTATCGCGGGCTGGTCGAGGACGGGCAATATTACGGCTATTCGCTCGCGCTGGGATCGGCCGAGGTCACGCTGCTCGAACAAGCCGCCGCCTATCGCAGCCTCGCGCTCGGCGGCCGCTGGGCGCCGCTGCGGCTGACGAAGGACGACCCGCGCGAGCCGCCCCATGCGATCACCACGCCCCAGGCCGCCTGGATCGTCGCCGACATCCTCGCCGATCCCAATGCCCGCGCCGGCACCTTCGGCACGGATTCGGCGCTGCGCCTGCCCTTCTGGGCAGCGGCGAAGACGGGCACCTCCAAGGCGATGCGCGACAATTGGTGCATCGGCTTTTCCGACCGGTTCACCGTGGCGGTATGGGTCGGCAATCTGGAGGGCGATCCGATGCGCGCGGTCTCGGGCACCAGCGGCGCGGCGCCGGTGTGGCGCGACGTGATGCTCGCGCTGCACGAAGGCGCGCCGTCCAGGCCCCTGCCCGAACCGGCCGGGATCGAGACGCGCGAGGTCCGCTTCGCCCAGGGCGTCGAGCAGCCGCGCCGCGAATATTTCCTGAAAGGGACCGCGCTGACGCAGGTCGCCTTCGTGCCGGAGGCCGCGCGGCGCCCGCGCATCGTCAATCCGGTGGCGGGCAGCGTCTATGCGCTTGATCCCGACATACCGCCCGCCAACCAGCGGCTCGCCATCGCGGTAAGCGGCGAAGTGACCGGGCACAGATTGTTGCTGGATACGCACGACCTGGGCGCCGCCGACGCGCATCCGATGGTGCTCGCGCCGCCCGGCCGGCACCGGCTTCGCCTGGTCGATCTGGGCGGCCGCGTGGTCGATCAGATCCTCTTCACGATTCGCTGAATCCGGCCGCCGGAATATCTTCACGATTCGTGGATTGCTACGGGAGCGAAATGCTTTTCCGAGCGTTTACGCGCCTGGTCCCACCCCCCTTTCGGGACCGTGCTCACGGGCACCGGCCGCGCTGCCTCGGGCGGCGCGGCCGAACCTCCGGGCGACCGCAACCGCAGCCGCCCGGACCCCGACGAAAATCCGCTTACCAGTAGAAGCCGGGGATCGCCCGGATCACGACGCCGCGGCGCGTGTCGATCAGCAGCACGTCGTTATAATGGCGCACCCAGCTCTGGTAGCGCCCGGCGCGCGGCAGGTGATAGCGCCACGGATCGGCGATGACGTAGCGCGAGCCGAAATAGGGCGCCCCGATCCGCGCGCCGGCGCTGAAGCGCGTGTAGCGAAACGGCGCCCGCCAATTGCCGCGCGCATAGATCCCGCGATTGCCGTTCCGATAGGCGCGCCAGTCATTGTCGCCCCAGTTGCGATTCCGATCGCGCAGATCCTCGCGATATTCCTGGCGCGCCTCGCGCACGTCGCGGCGCTGCTCGCGGACGTCGCGCGGATTGCCCCGGCGCTGGGCCTGCTGCAGGTCGCGCTGTTCCTTGCGGATATCCTGGCGATCGCGGCGCAGCTCCTGGTTCGACTGGGCCTGGGCGGCGCCCGGCAGCGCGACCGCGGGCATGGCGACCGCGGCGAGCAGCGCGGCGGTGATGAGCTTCTTCATGGCTTCCTCCAAAAACATGGGGCCGGCGATCCCGCCGGCACAGGCATGAAATGGGGGAATCGCTCTGAACGGCTCGGGAACGCGGCTGTCAGCCAAGCGAAAGGAAGGTTAAGAAGGGCCTATTGCCCGCCGGTATTGTCCTGGCCGCCCGGGCCGCCGGTGCCCGGCGCGCCGACCGTGCCGATATTGCCGAACAGATCCTGGAAGAAGTTCGAATGGCGGCCCAGCGTCGGCGTCTTCTTGCCGTAGGGATCGACCGAGGCGATCATCTCCGCCCCCATCCGGTCCACCGCGGCGACATTGCCCGAGGCATCGAAGCGGATGCGCAGCGTGAGCTGGTCCCGGGTGCGCGGCCCCTGATAGGCCATGTTGCTGCTGTCGCGCGAGATATAATACCACTCGCCCTCGTTGAACTGGCTGGTCAGCGTCGGCCGGCCGAGCGTCTGGAGGACCGAGTCGCGGTTGTCGATGCCGGGCTGGATCGCATCGACCAGCTCCTTGTCCACGACATAGCCCTGATGCGAGCGCACCGGCGTGCAGGCGGCAGTGCCCATGGCGGCTAGCAGCGCGACGGCGCCAAGCGCGCGAACGGGAAAGGGCATGTCAGTCTCCAGGCAAACGCAAACCGGCCGCGCATTGCATCGCGCGCCGTTCGCCTCAATATGCGGCAAAATGCGGCTAAACAAGGTCGCGCCCGATCATACGGACCCAGAACCATGCGATTGCTCCAGCGGCTCCTCGGCCGCAACGACCGCGGCGCGGCGCCGCTCCTCTATCAGGCCGTGGTGGCCGAGGGCCGCCGGCCGCACTGGTATCAGGCCGGCGAGGTGCCCGATACGATCGACGGCCGCTTCGACATGATCGCCGCCGTGCTCGCAATGGTGCTGCTCCGGCTCGAGGCAGAGCCCGAAGGCGCCGCCCCCAATGCCGCGCTGGCCGAGTGCTTCATCCACGACATGGACGGCCAGCTCCGCGAGATCGGCATCGGCGACATCGTCGTCGGCAAGCATATCGGCCGGATGATGGGCATGCTGGGCGGGCGGCTGGGCGCCTATCGCAGCGGGCTGGCGGCGGGATCGCTGGGCGACGCGCTGGTCCGCAACGTCTATCGCGGCCACGCGCCCGCCCTCGACGCACTGGCACATGTCGAGGCCGGGCTGCTGACGCTGCGCGACCGGCTCGCCGCCGCACCGCTCGCATCGATCGTCGCAGGGGAGCTGCCGGCATGACCGATCCCGAATTCCCGCGCCCGCACCGGCTCGACCAGATCGGCGCCGGCGAGAGCCAGGTCCATATCGAGGCGAATCCCGAGGAGCGCGCCGCGCTCGCCACGCGCTTCGATCTGCAAGCCATCGATACGCTCGAGGCCGATTATGCGATCCGCCGCGACGCCGCCGGCATCGTCGCCCGCGGCCGCATCAAGGCGAGCGTCGTCCAGAGCTGCATCGCGACCGGCGATCCCGTCCCCGCCGGGATCGCCGAGAATTTCGCGATCCGCTTCCTCCCCGAAACCGATGCCGATCCGAACGACGAGATCGAGCTGGACGAGGACGAGTGCGACACCGTCTTCTACACCGGCGGCGCGATCGATCTCGGCGAGGCGGCGGCGGAGACGCTGGCGCTTTCGCTCGATCCCTTCCCGCGCAGTCCCAATGCCGAGGCCATATTGCGGCAGGCAGGCGTGCTCAGCGAGGAAGAGGCGCGCCGCCTGGCCGAGGAAAGCGGCCCGTTCGGCGCGCTGGCCGGATTGCGGGGCAAGCCCGACAAGGGCTGATAGGGACTTCGGCAGAGCCCTTATTTTCGCGCGGCGACGCAACGATGGCGCGCTAAGGGAAAAACGAATCGCCCCATCCATAAGGTGCTGGAGGAGGGATCGGCCCGAACCAGGCTGATCCTTCGTCGCGCCGTCGCGTCGTCGCGCGAACGATCATTGGCGGTCGGCACGAAGGAGCGCAGCCCTATTCCCCCGTCCCGATCCCGCGCGCCAGCATCGTCGCGACCGTATCGGCGATCGTCTCGGGGCCGACATCCTCGTCCCACACGCTGTAGCGGAGCCCCAGGAACACGTTCATCCCCATGATCGCCCAGGCATGGATCTCGCCGACATCGTCGCGGATCTCGCCGCGATCGGCGGCGGCGCGCAGACGACGGGCGATGCGATCGGCGGTGGTCGCATAATGCAGGCGGAAGCTGTCGGGGTCGACGAACTCGGCCTCGTCGATGATCCGGTAGATCTCCTTGTGCGTCCGCGTGAAGCGGATGAACGCCAGCAGCGCCGCGCGCTCGGCCGCGATCTGGTCCGTCGCGCCCTTCAGCGCCGGCGCGACATTCTCGCGCACCTGCTCGGACATGTCGCGCACCAGCGCGCGGAACACGTCGTCCTTCGAATCGAAATAGGTGTAGAAGCTCCCCAGCGCGACGCCGGCGCGGCGGGTGATCCCGCTGATCGAGCCTTCGTGAAACCCCTTCTCGCCGAATTCCTCGGCCGCCGCATCCAGGATCGTACGCAGCGTCCGCCGCCCGCGCGCGGTGCGCGGCTCCTTGCCGGCGCTCGCGGCCTCGCCGGAATCGGCACGCCGGCCCGGACCGGAACCAGGGGATGTGGCCGCATTGCCACGCCCGTCAACCATGTTGCCCTCTCCCTGCTCGATCCAAGTTGAAACCCGGTTCAGGTTTCAGTATAGCGTCCGGCGACCGCTTACAACCCGCACCAAAGACGGGTTGGCCACCGGGGAGGAGATACACCATGTCACGCCTGATTTCCGTTCGCGCCGCGCTGTTCGCCGGGGCCGCCTTTGCCGTGCTGGGCGCCGCGCCGGCCTTCGCACAGGACACCGCAACCGACGTCGCCGCCGCGCAGACCGACGAGACCGCCGCGCAGGACAATGGCGAAATCGTCGTCACCGCGCGCCGCCGCGAGGAGCGGCTGCTCGACGTGCCCACCGCCGTCACCGCCTTCTCCGCCGCGACGCTGGAGCGCAACGGTGCGATCGACCTGACCGACATCCAGACCTCCACCCCCAACACCACGCTCAAGGACGCGCGCGGCACCAATTCGACGCTCGCCGCCTTCATCCGCGGCGTCGGCCAGCAGGATCCGGTCCCGGGCTTCGAGGCCGGCATCGGCATCTATCTCGACGACGTGTACCTCAATCGTCCGCAGGCGGCGGTGCTCGACATCTACGATGTCGACCGGATCGAGGTGCTGCGCGGGCCGCAGGGCACGCTCTATGGCCGCAACACGATCGGCGGCGCGGTGAAATATGTCACCAAGCGGCTGGAGGACAAGCCGACCCTCTCGGTCAAGGGCACCTATGGCTCGTACAACCAGGCAGACCTGATCGTCAGCGCCTCCACCCCGCTCGGCGAGTTGTTCAAGATCGGCGTGTCGGGCGCGCGGCTGACGCGCGATGGCTTCGGCGAGAACAAATATCTCGGCATCGACAATTACAACAAGAATGTCTGGGCGGCGCGCGGCACGCTGGAATTCGCCTCGCCCGACGACAAGATGCAGATCCGCATCACCGGCGACTATACCCATGACAAGTCGAACGCGCGCAACGGCCACCGGCTGTTCGACGGCCTGCTGACCGGATCGCCTTCCCTTTCCAACGTCTATGATACCAATGCCGGGCTCAACAGCCCGAAGAACGATGTCGAGGCGGGCGGCATCTCGATGACCGCGAGCGCCGAGGTGAGCGATCACATCACCCTGCGCAGCGTCAGCGCCTATCGCGAGGATACGTCCTACACCCCGATCGATTTCGATTCGACGCCCTCGGTCGATGTCGACGTGCCGGCCTATTACAAGAACAACCAGACCAGCCAGGAATTCCAGGCCCTGTACAGCAGCGAGAAGCTGAACGGCATCGTCGGCTTCTACTATCTGGGCGCGAAGGCGACGACGGGCTTCGGCGTGCTGCTGTCAACCACGGTTCCCGGCCTCAACGCCTATACCGCCGGCGACGTCCGCACCGAGACCAGCTCGATCTATGGCGACTTCACCTATGACGTGACGCCGCAGATCAGCCTGACGGTCGGCGGCCGCTACACCTGGGATCAGCGCAAGAGCCATGTGTTCAAGGCCAATTATATCGGCCTTACGCCCGATTTCGGCGGCACTCCGGTCCCGTTCGGCGCGGTCGCCACCGATTTCAACGGCACCGCGAACTTCAAGCGCTTCACGCCGCGCGCCTCGCTCGCCTTCAAGCCGACCGAGGATCACATGCTCTACGCCTCCTATTCGGAAGGCTTCAAGGGCGGCGGCTTCGATCCGCGCGGCTCGGGCACCTCGGCGCCCGATACCGACGGCCAGCCAGGCATCGGCTATCAGGACATCTACAATTACCTGTCCTTCGATCCGGAGACGGTGAAGAGCTATGAGATCGGCTGGAAGGGCGCGGCATTCGATCGCCGCCTCACCTGGGCGCTCGACGGCTTCTATTCGGACTATTCGAACGTCCAGATCCCAGGCTCGGTCGGCTGCCTGTCCGGCGGCGTCCAGAGCTTCTGCGGCATCACCACCAACGCGGCCAAGGCGGACATCAAGGGCGTCGAGCTGGAGACCACTGCGGTCCTCTCGCGCGGTTTCGCGGGGCCGGGCTCGAACATCAATTTCACCGGGACGCTCGGTTACATCGACGCCAAGTACAAGCGCTTCATCGGGCCGACCGGCGTCGACGTGTCCGACGACCGCGTGTTCCAGAACACGCCGGACTGGACGCTGTCGGGCACGCTGTCGGCGGCGGCGCCGGTGGGAAGCGGCGACCTGGCCGCGTCGACCACGCTCTCCTATCGCAGCCTCACCCATCAGTTCGAGACGGCGAGCCCGTTCCTCGATCAGCCGGGCTATGCGCTGCTCGACGCGCACCTGACCTACAGCTTCGCCGATGGCCGCTATTCGATCGGCATCCACGGCAAGAACCTGACCGACCAGCATTACAAGACGTCGGGCTATCAATATATCGACGCGACGGTCGCCGGCGTGCCGATCCTCACTGCCACCGGCGGCTATACCCCGACGCTGGGCAAGGAGGGCGTCGCCACCGCCTTCTACGGCAATCCGCGCCAGGTCTTCGCGACCTTCGGCGTGAAGTTCTGATCGCACCTTCTCTTCTGCTCCCTCTCCCGCTTGCGGGAGAGGGCCGGGGTGAGGGTGAGTCATAAGATTGAGTGCATCGGGTGAGGCCACTACAGACCCTCACCCAACCCTCTCCCGCAAGCGGGAGAGGGCTTTTCGCGGAAAGGCCCCCAGTGCCCGGTTCGACCAACGCCTCTTCCGCCCCGCGCGGCCTCATCCTCGCGATGCTGCTGCTGGTCTATACGTTCAACTTCCTCGACCGGCAGATCCTGAGCATCCTCGCCCAGCCGGTAAAGGCGAGCCTCCACCTCACCGACACCCAGCTCGGCATGCTGGGCGGCCTTGCCTTCGCCGCGCTCTATTCGACGCTGGCGATCCCGCTCGCGCTGCTGGCCGACAAGACCAGCCGAAGCTGGGTCATCACGATCTCGCTCGGCGTGTGGAGCGCGTTCACCGCGCTATGCGGCGTCGCGCAGAACTTCACCCAGATGTTCCTGTTCCGCCTGGGCGTCGGCGTGGGCGAGGCGGGCGGCGTCGCACCCAGCTATGCCCTCATCAGCGATGCCTATCCGGCGGAGAAGCGCGCCCGCGCCCTCTCGATCTATTCGCTCGGCATCCCGGTGGGCGCCGCCGCGGGTGCGCTGCTCGGCGGCTATATCGCGCAGAATGTCGAGTGGCGGACGGCCTTCCTCATCGTCGGCCTGCTCGGCCTGGTCATCGCCCCCGCCTTCAAGCTGATCGTCCGCGATCCGCCGCGCCCGGCCGCCACCGCCGGCCAGATGCCGCTCGGCCGCGTCTTCGGCATCCTCGCCGCCAAGCCGAGCTTCTGGCTGCTCGCCTTCGGCGCGGCGGCGGGATCGATGTGCGGCTATGGCGTGGCCTTCTGGCTGCCCAGCCTCATCATGCGCAATTTCGGCCTCACCATCGGCCAGACCGGCCAGTTCTTCGGCGCCTTGCTGCTCACCGGCGGCGTCGCGGGCATATTGCTCGGCGGCTGGCTCGGCGACCGGCTGGGCGCGCGCGACCGCCGCTGGTACGCGCTCGCCCCGGCGATCTGCTATGTCGCGGGCACGCCCTTGTTCATCGTCGGCGTGCTCTCGGGATCGTGGCAGGCCGCCTTCGCGCTGTTCCTGCTGCCCCAGGCGCTGGTCTATGTCTGGCTCGGCCCGGTGCTCACCGCCGTCCAGCATCTCGTCCCCGCCCATATGCGCGCCACCGCCTCGGCGAGCTTCCTGCTCATCAACAATTTGATCGGCCTGGGGCTGGGCTCCTGGGTGATCGGCGCGCTCTCCGACCATCTCGCCCCCAGCTATGGCGACCAGGCGCTGCGCTACGCCATCGCGGCGGGACTGTGCCTCTATCTGGTCGCCGGTGCGCTGATGGCGCTGGCGAGCCGGCGGCTGGCGAAGGACTGGGTGGCCTAGCCGCCCTTACCGCTCCCGCGTCGCCGCGAACTTCACCTTGGCATAGCGATCGGCGATATAGCCGACTTCCCAGGCCGATTTCGCCATGAACACCGGGTTGCCGTCGCGGTCCTTGGCCATGGCGCCGCGGTTGAGCTCCATGAACGCCTTCAGCTCCGCCGGATCCTCGGCCGACACCCAGCGCGCCGTCTCGAACGGCGCGACCTCCAGCCCCGCCGCAACCTTGTACTCCGCATCCAGCCGTGAGAGCAGCACGTCGAGCTGGAGCTGCCCCACCACGCCGATGATCCAGTTCGATCCGATGTCGGGATAGAAGACCTGGGTCACCCCCTCCTCGGCCATGTCGTCCAGCGCCTTGCGGAGCTGCTTGGTCTTGGTCGGATCCTTCAGCACCACACGGCGCAGGATCTCGGGCGCGAAATTGGGCAGGCCCGTGAAGCGCACGTCCGCCCGCTCGGACAGCGTGTCCCCCACCCTGAGCGTGCCGTGATTGGGAATGCCGATGATGTCGCCGGGAAACGCCTCGTCCGCCAGCTCGCGTTCGCGCGCGAAGAACAGGATCGGCGAGTGGATCGCGATCGGCTTGCCATGACCCGTCGGCGTCAGCTTCATGCCGCGCTTGAAGGTACCCGAGCAGAGCCGCATGAACGCGATCCGGTCGCGGTGATTGGGATCCATGTTCGCCTGGACCTTGAAGATGAAGCCCGTCACCTCATCGCGGCTCGGCTCGACCGGCGCCGGCTCGGCCGGCTGCGCGCGCGGCGATGGGGCGAATTCGGCGATCGCGTTGATAAGCGAATCGACGCCGAACTCCTTGAGCGCCGATCCGAAATAGACCGGCGTCAGGTCGCCATGCCGATAGGCGACCGGATCGAACTCGGGATAGCCGGCCTGCGCCAGCTCGACATCCTCGCGCAGCTTGGCGAGATTCTCGGCCGAGACGATCGCATCGAGCTGCGGATCGTCGAGGCCGGAGGTCTGCACCACCTTGCCATGAAACTCGCGGCTGTCGCCCTCGGGCAGCAGCAGGCGTTTGTTGGCAAGGTCGTAGATCCCCTCGAATGTGCCCCCCATGCCCACCGGCCAGGTCATCGGCGTCACGTCGAGCGCAAGCAGGTCCGCCACTTCGTCCAAAGTCGCGAACACCTCGCGCCCCTCGCGATCGACCTTGTTGACGAAGGTGATAATCGGCACGTTCCGCAGCCGGCAGACTTCGAACAGCTTGCGCGTCTGGCTCTCGATGCCCTTGGCGACGTCGATCACCATCACCGCCGAGTCCACCGCGGTCAGCGTGCGATAGGTGTCCTCGCTGAAATCCTCATGGCCCGGCGTGTCGAGCAGGTTGAAGGTGATCCCCTCGCGCTCGAACGTCATCACCGAGCTGGTCACCGAGATCCCGCGCTGCTGCTCGATCTTCATCCAGTCCGAACGCGCGCGCCGGGCGGCACCGCGCGCCTTCACTTCGCCGGCAAGATGGATCGCGCCGCCGAACAGCAGCAGCTTTTCTGTCAGCGTGGTCTTGCCAGCATCGGGGTGCGAGATGATCGCGAAGGTACGGCGGTCGGAAACAATCGGCATCGCGGCCCTCTAGAGCATCGCAGCGAAAAGTGGGAACCGGTTTTCGCGCCCGCGATGCGACAGCAGGACGCGGGTCACGGCTCCAACGTCACCTGCATGCTGAAGGTCCGGCACTGGCCGGGTTCGAAGCGCAGCATCCCGGGCTTGTCCCAGATCTCGCCGGCGAAGCCCTGTCGGTCCGCGATGCCATGCCACGGCTCGATGCACACGAAGCGCGCGCCCGGCTTGGTCCAGATGCCGAGGCTCGGCGTATCGGGGAAATCGATCCGCAGCCCCGGCCCTTCGCCGCCGTCATAGCGCACCGAGCGGCTCTCCACCTGCGCCCAGACCAGCGCATCGCGCTCGAACAGCGCATCGGCCAGCTTCAGCGCGCGCCCGTCGAGCGGGCTCGGCCAGCCATGGTCGTCGATCCACCCGCCCGGCACGATCGCGGAGAGATCGGACGGCTCCTCCTGCTCGAACAGGATGCGATGCTCCCCGCGCGGCTGGCCATAGGGCAGCGGCCAGGCGAAGGCCGGATGGAAGCCGAAGCTCGCCGGCATGTCCCGGTCGCCGCTGTTGGTGACGGTCACGTCGATCGACAGCGTCGCCCCCGCCAGCGCGAACGCCGCGTCGAGCGTGAAGGCGAAGGGATAGACCGCCCGCGTCGTGTCATTGTCGGCCAGCCGGAACACGACGCGATCCGCCGCCTGCTCGATCACCTCGAACCCCTGCCGCCGTGCGAAGCCGTGCTGCGGCAACGGATATTCGCTGCCGTCCAGCCGATACCTGTCGTCCACCAGCCGCCCGACGATCGGAAAGAGCAACGGCGCCCGCCCGGCCCAGAAGGCGGGATCGGCATCGGTCATCAGCTCGCGCTCCTCGCCATCCCTGAGCGACGAAAGCTCCGCGCCAAGCGGATCGATCGCGGCCGACAGCTTGTCTGAGGCGATTTCGATCATCTGCCGCTCCCTGATTGCAAGCGCTGCTTAGGCGCAAACGCCGCTGCCCGACAATGCGCGGTTCACATCCGCCTATTATCGACTACAGATGTAATCGAATCTGCCGAGGAGCCCTTATGCGCCTGTCCGTCCTGCTGCCCCTGCTGTTCGCAACGCCCGCCCTCGCCCAGGCGGACCGCACCGAGCACTGGATCGTCGTCACCGACATGTGGGGCAACGCCGCCTATTCGACGCTCGACATGACGCGCGACGGCGAGCGCCTGAACGGCACGCTCGACGGCGACCCGATCGAAGGCACGGTGAAGGGCCGGGCGATCCGCTTCTCGGCGAAGGACCGCAAGGGCACGATCTATGCCTATGCCGGCACGCTGGGGCAGGCCGGCATGGCGGGCGACGCCGACATGCCCGATTCGAACCATCCGGGCGTGCGCATCCCGCATCGCTTCACCGCGCGCCGCCTGCCCGATCGCCCCGCCGGGCCGCCGCGCGTCCATGATTACAAGCCCGCCGACTATTCGAACCTCTTTACCGCCGATCGCCTTCCCGTGCTCACGCTCTGGCCCGGCGACGGGGTGCGCACGACCACGATCGATTCGGGCGGCGTGGACGAGAAGGGCGTCACCCGCGCGCTGTTCGGCAATCCGCAGACCGGCCCCTTCTTCATCGCCGGCGCCGAACCGGGCGACACGATCGCCGTGCATATCCGCAAGCTCACCCCGAACCGCGACTGGGCGGACAGCCTCGACACGATCGTCGGCCGCGCATTGGGCGCCAGCCTGATCGCCAAGGCGGGCGAGCTCGGCAAGCCGGTGCGCTGGCGGTTCGATCGCGCTGCCGGCCTTGCCCGTCCCGAAGGCGCGAGCGGCGCGCTCAAGGACTATGCCGTGCCGCTGCGTCCCATGCTCGGCGGCCTCGCCGTGGCGCCGGGCTTCGGATCGGCGCCGCTATCGACCGGAGACACCGCGCGCACCGGCGGCAACATGGACTTTCCCGAAGTCGCGGAAGGCGCGACCGTCTATCTTCCCGTCCAGCAGCCCGGCGCCTTGCTCTATCTGGGCGACGCGCATGCGCTCCAAGGCGACGGCGAGACGTCGCAATATGCGCTGGAAACTTCGATGGAGGTCGAGTTCAGCGTTGATCTCATCAAGCGCCGCACCGTTTCGATGCCGCGCGTCGAGAATGACCGCGAAATCATGGTGCTCGGCCAGGCCGGCTCGCTCGACGAGGCATTGAAGGCCGCGAGCACCGGCATGATCCAGTGGCTCCAGCAGGATTACGGCCTCACTCTGTCCGAAGCGGCGCAGGTGCTCGGCACCGCGATGCGCTACGGCGTGCCCAATCTGGCCGGGCGCGGCGTCGGCGTGGCGGCGCGGCTGGACAAGAAGCTGCTGCCGCCGCGCCGTCCCTGAACGCTCAGTCCTCGCGGTGGACCGCGAAACCCTGCCACGACTGGTTGACCGGCATCAGTTCGAGCGCATTGATGTTGAGATGCGGCGGCAGCGTCGCGACCCATAGCAACGTCTCGGCGATGTCCTCGCCGGTCATCGGGTTCGCGCCGCCATAGAGCTTGTCCGAGGTTTCCTGGCTTCCGGTGCGGACCAGCGTGAACTCGGTCTCGACCATGCCCGGCTCGATCGAGGTGACGCGAACGCCGGTGCCGTGCAGGTCGGCGCGCAGGTCGAGGCTGAACTGGCGCACGAACGCCTTGGTGCCTGCATACACATTGCCGCCCGGATAGGGATAGCTGGCCGCCACCGACGACAAGTTGATGATCGCGCCCTTGCGCTCGACCAGGCCCGGCAGCAGCTTGTGCGTGATCGAGACCAGCGCGGTGACGTTGGTGTCGATCATCGTCTTCCAGTTGGAAAGCGACGCCTTCTGCGCAGGTTCCAGCCCGAGCGCGAGCCCGGCATTGTTGATGAGCAGGTCGATCCCGGAAAAGGGCGCCGGCAGGCTGTCGAGCGCCGCGTCGCGCGCTGCTTCGTCGCGGATATCGAAGGCGAGGGTATGGACGCGCTCGCCCGCCAGCTTCTCCAGCCGATCGGCGCGACGGCCGGTGGCGACGACATGCCAACCGGCATCTGCAAAACTGCGAACCGCAGCTTCGCCGATCCCTGCGGTGGCTCCGGTGATGAGGGCGGTGGGCATCGCATACTCCCTTTCTGGCTGCGAGATGGCCTATGGCGCTTCGTCGCATAGCCTGCAATCGTGGAGCCGACCGATCGAGGGGGTGGGGCTTGGAAGCATTCAAAATCGTGCTGTTCGCGACCTTGGCCGCGATCACCTATGGCATCCTTCACGATCAGGTCACTGCGCACCTTTGCGTGGAATATTTCTCGATCGCGCATCCGCCGGTCTTTCCAACCGAGTCGCCGTTCCTGCTCGCGTTGGGCTGGGGGATCATTGCAACCTGGTGGGTGGGGCTTCCACTCGGGATTGGTCTCGCCGCAGCAGCCCGGCTGGGCAAAAGGCCGAAGCTGGGCATCAAGGCACTATGGAAACCGATCGTCCTGCTGATGCTCGGTTCAGCTGCCGCCGCCACGCTTAGCGGCGTCACCGGCGCGGTACTGTTCGCCAATGGCCTGACACCCGTGCCGGGCGGTTGGGACACGGTAATCCCGCCCGCAAAGCATGTCGCCTTCACCGCCGATGCCTGGGCGCATTCGGCAAGCTACGGCTTCGGACTGATCGGCGGCCTGTTCCTGATCGTTCAGACTTTCCACCGACGGCGCGCGCTCACCCCCTCAGCGTAGCGCCGAACTTCGCCGCCGCGGCGACCACCTTGTCGGCGACCGCCTTCAGGTCGGCATCAGTGAAGCTCTTCTCGCCCGGCTGGAGCGTGACTTCCACCGCGAGGCTCTTCTGCCCCTCGGGCACGCCCTGGCCGACGAACAGGTCGAACAGCCGCGCATCGACGATCAAAGCCTTGTCGGCACCCTTCACCGCGCGGACCAGATCACCCGCCGCCAGCCCGGCCGGAACCAGGAAGGCGAAGTCGCGCGTCACCGCCTGTAGCGCGGGCGGCGTATAGGCGGTGCGCATGAAGCCGCTGCCGCGCTTGGCCGGCAGCGCATCGAGATAGATCTCCACCGCCGCGACATCGCCGTCCAGGTCGAATGCCTTGAGCACGCTGGGATGCACCATGCCGAACGCCGCCAGCACGCTCTTCGGCCCCAGCCGCAGCGTCGCCGACTGGCCGGGATGATAGACCTCCCCGGCCTCGCCCATCACTTGCAGGTTGCCCACCGGAGCACCGACGGCCTCCAGCAGCGCCAGCGCCTCGGCCTTGGCATCGAACGCGCCAAAACCCTGCGCCTTGCCCGCCTGCCAGCCGCGCGGCGACTTGGCGCCCGCCAGCACCACGCCCAGCGTCAGCCGCTCCTTGTCGGCCAGATAGCGCCGGCCGATCTCGAACAGCCGCACGCTCGGCGCACCGCGCTTCAGGTTGCGCTCCGCCGCCGCGAGCAGGCCGGGCAGCAGCGACGGCCGCATGACCTTCATGTCCTCGCTGATCGGATTGGCGAGCGCCCACGCCCCGCCGCCGAACGGCGCGGCCTCGGCTTCGGAGATGAAGCTCCAGGTGACGGCCTCGTTCAGCCCGCGCGCGGCGGCGGTGCGGCGCGCCTTGCGCTCCAGCTTCTGCTCGGGCGTCGCAGTCGGACGCGCCACGCCGGGCGCGCGGATCAGCGGCACTGGTGGCACATTGTCGATGCCCTCGATGCGGATCACTTCCTCGACCAGATCGGCCGGCCCGTCCACGTCGCGGCGCCAGCTCGGCACGGTGACGTTCCACTCGACATCCACGGTGAAGCCCAAACTCTCCAGGATCGCCTTCTGCCGCGCGTCCGCCACCGCGAGTCCGCCCAGCGTCTCGGCGCGCTTCGTATCATAGCGATAGCTGCGCGGCGCCAGCGGCGGTTCGCCCGCACGCGTCACGCCGCTGGCCTTGCCGCCGCACAGCGCCAGCACCAGCCGCGTCGCGATCTCCAGCCCCTCGTCGAGAAACGCCGGATCGACGCCCCGCTCGAAGCGCGAGCGCGCGTCGCTGGTCAGCGCCAGCTTCTGGCCGGTCTTGGCGATGTGATCGGGATCGAAATAGGCGCATTCGATCAGCACGTCGGTGGTGGTGTCGCTCACCCCCGAATGCTCGCCGCCCATGATGCCGCCGATATCGTGCGCGGCCGTATCGTCGGCGATCACCGTCATCGATTCGTCGAGCGCATAAGTCTTGCCGTTGAGCGCCAGCACCTGCTCGCCCGCCCGCGCCCGGCGCGCTACCAGCGGCCCATTCAGCTTGGCGCGATCATAGACATGGAGCGGCCGCCCCAGCCCGAGCATCACGAAATTGGTGATGTCGACCAGCGCCGAAATCGGCTTCTGCCCCACCGCCTGCAGGCGCCGCTGGAGCCATTCGGGCGAAGGACCGTTGGCGACGCCCGACACCGTCTGGGCATAGAAGGCCGGGCAGCCCTCGGGGTCATCGATGCGCACATCCGGCCCCGCGCCTTCGCCCGCCACGGGCGGAAGCTGGCCGACGATCGCCTCCAGCGGCCGCAGCGTCCCCAGCCCCGCCGCCGCCAGATCGCGCGCGATGCCGCGCACGCCCATGCAATCCTGCCGGTTGGGCGTGATCGACACATCGATCACCGGATCGTTGAGCCCGGCATAGTCGGAGAAGGGCGTGCCGATCGGCGCATCGGCGGGCAGCTCGATGATCCCGTCATGATCCTCGCCCAGCTCCAGCTCGCGCGTCGAGCACATCATGCCGTTCGATTCGACGCCACGGATCGCCGAGACCTTGAGCACCATGCCGTTGGCGGGAACCGTCGCCCCCGGCAGGCCGAGCACGCCGACCAGCCCCGCGCGCGCATTGGGCGCGCCGCACACGACCTGAAGCACGCTCTCGCCGGTATCGACGCTCAGCACCTGCAGCTTGTCGGCCTGCGGATGCGGCGCCGCGGTCAGCACCTTCGCCACGCGGAAGCCGGCGAGCTTCTCGCCGGGATTCTCCACGCCCTCCACTTCCAGCCCGATGCGCGTCAGCGCCTCGACCACGGCGTCGAGCCCGGCCTCGGTCTCCAGATGCTCCTTGAGCCAGCCCAGGGTGAACTTCATGCGCCCACTCCCCCGCTCAGCGTGGGCACGTCGAGCGCCGAGAAGCCGTAATGCCGAAGCCAGCGGATATCGCCGTCGAAGAACGCGCGCAGATCGTCCATCCCATATTTGAGCATCGCCAGCCGATCGATGCCGCAGCCGAACGCGAAGCCCTGCCATTCCTCGGGATCGAGGCCGCACGCAGCGATCACCTTGGGATGCACCATCCCGGAGCCGAGCACTTCCATCCAGCCGTCACTGCCGCCGATCACCCGCTTGCCGTTCTGCACGGTGTAGCCCACGTCCACCTCGGCCGAAGGCTCGGTGAAGGGGAAATAGCTGGGGCGCAGGCGCAGCACGATATCGTCGCGCTCGAAGAACGCCTTGAGGAATGTCTCCAGCGTCCATTTCAGGTGACCGAGCGTGATCCCCTTGTCGATCACCAACCCTTCGACCTGATGAAACATCGGCGTGTGGGTCGCATCGCTGTCCGAGCGATAGGTGCGACCCGGCGCAATGATCCGGATCGGCGGCTTCTGCGTCACCATGGTCCGGATCTGGACCGGCGAGGTATGGGTGCGCAGCAGCATCTTGCGCGCGCCGCCTTCTTCTTCCGGGAAATAGAAGGTGTCGTGCATTGCCCGCGCCGGATGGCTCTCGGGGATGTTGAGCGCGGTGAAATTATGCCAGTCGTCCTCGATCTCGGGACCGGTCGCGACGGCAAAGCCCAGATCGGCGAAGATCTCCGCCAGCTCGTCCATCACCTGGCTCACCGGATGCACGCTCCCCGGCGCCGCGGCATCGACCGGCAGCGTCATGTCGAGCGTCTCGCTCGCCAGTCGCGCGTCGAGCGCCTGGCGCTCCAGCGCCTCCTTGCGTCCGGCCAGCGCCGCGGTCACCGCCTCGCGCAGCCCATGGATGCGCGGCCCCTGCACCTGGCGCTCCTCGGGGCTCATGCCGCCCAGCGTCTTGAGCAGGCCGGTGATCGCCCCCGCCTTGCCCAGCGCACGGACGCGCAACGCCTCCACGGCGTCGAGTCCTGCGGCGGCTTCGATGGCGCCGAGCAGGTCGGCGCGAAGCTGGTCGAGATCGGTAGTCATGAATTTCCGTTCGCTGTGCAGGATGGCCCGAACCCCAGTCGCGGCTTCAGGTCAAGCGTCATACGCGGCTTCCGAGCAGCAGGCCGCCGAAGCCAATGAACATCACGCCCGTCGCGCGATTGAAGAGCCGCTGGCGATTGGCCGGCGCCAGCCACCGCGCGAGCGAACGCCCGCCCAGCGCATAGCAGCCGTACCAGAACGCCTCGATCACCACGAAGCTCGCCACCAAGATCGCAAGCTGCGGCGCGAAGGGACGCGCGGGATCGAGGAATTGCGGGAAGAGCGCGGCGCAGAAGATGATGAGCTTGGGATTGGAAAGCCCGGTCCCCAGCCCGACCGCATACAGCGCGGGCAGGGAACGCCGCGCCTGCGGCAAAGCCGCCGCCGCACCGCCCGCCGGCGCGCGCCAAGCTTTCACGCCCAGCCACACCAGATAGGCGACGCCCGCATAGCGCAGCACGTCATAGAGTCCCGGCGACGCCTTGAGCAGCGCGCCCAGCCCGGCGGCGGAGGCGAGCAGGCACAGCAGCACCGCGCTCATCAGCCCCGCCATCGATGCGAGCGCGCGGCGCGGCCCGTGATGGATGCTCTGCACCATCACGTGGAGCATGTTCGGCCCCGGAGTCGCGGAGATCAGGAATACGGCGGTGACATAGAGCCACCAGGTCTTCATCGCCATTGCTCGTCCTCGAAGAGCGCGGAATGAAAAAGGGCGCCGGTGTCACCACCAGCGCCCCTCTTGTCTCGGTCGCATCAGGCCGTTCAGGCGGCCTGGGGCAGAGCCGCCTTCGCCTGCGCGACGATGGCGGTAAACGCCTCGCCTTCGTGCATCGCGATGTCGGCCAGCACCTTCCGGTCCAGTTCGACGCCGGCGAGCTTCAGCCCGTGCATGAACTGCGAATAGGTCAGGCCCTCGGCGCGGACGCCGGCGTTGATGCGCTGGATCCAGAGAGCCCGGAAGCTGCGCTTCTTAACCTTGCGGTCGCGATAGGCATACTGGCCGGCCTTCTCGACCGCCTGGCGCGCGATGCGGATCGTGTTCTTGCGACGGCCATAATAGCCCTTCGCCTGATCCAGAATGCGCTTGTGCTTCGCCTTGGTGGTCGTGCCACGCTTTACTCGTGCCATGTCTTAGGCCCTCCTTACTTCAGACCGTAGGGCGCCCACGCCTTGACGTGAGCCACGTCGGCGTCGGCGAGCACGGAGGTGCCGCGGTTCTGGCGGATATATTTCGCGTTGTGCGAAATCAGGCGGTGGCGCTTGCCGGCGACTCCATGCTTCACCTTGCCGGTGGCGGTGAACTTGAAGCGCTTCTTGACGCCGCTCTTCGTCTTGAGCTTGGGCATTTTCGTCTCCTTATGGTTCGACGACTGCGGACAGACACGGCAGCCCTATTGGCCGGACGGTCCCTCGATCGCGGAAAGCGGGGCGCTTAGCCGAAGCGTCACGGCAATGCAACCTGAGTCGGAAACCCGGCCGAACGGCGCGGCAAAAGCTCGCATCCCGCGGCCGATGCGCTACCATCCCGCCCGATGCCGCGCCATCTCGCCCTCCTGCTCTGGCTGACCGCCGCCACCGACAGCGTGGCCCCGCAGACCGTCACCATCGATCGCGAGAGCCGCAGCGTCACGGCCGGCATGCAGCCACTGCCGGTCCATGTCAGCGGCCGGGTGGAGGTGCGCGGGCAGGATTACCGCCATCAATGGCCCGGCGTCTATTTCGAAGGCGCGTTCAGGGGCGATCGCGTGATCCTGCGCTTCGACGATGCCCGCAACGAATATCGCCTCCGGATCGACGATCTCCCGTCGGTCACGCTCGCCCAGCCGGGCAGGAGCGACGTGACGATCTCCACCCTGTCCACCGGCGCGCACCGCATCCGCCTCGACAAGGTAACCGAGAGCGCCGGCGTCACCACGATGTTCGGCGGCTTCTACGTGCCCGCCGGCAAGGCGCTCCTCGCGCCGCCGGCCCGCAGGCGCCAGATCGAGTTCATCGGCGATTCCTCGATGACCGGCTATGGCGCGCGCTCGACCAGGCGCGAATGCACCGGGGAGGAGGTGCGGCGGCTCACCGACACGCCCGACGCCTTCGCCGCGCTCACCGCGCGCCATTACGACGCCGACTATCAGGTCAACGCCATTTCCGGCCGGGGGCTGATCCGCAACTATGGCGGCGCGGCGCCCGATATCGCGATGATGCAGGTCTATCCCCGCCTGTTCCCCGATCGCCCCGCACCCGTCTATTCAGATAGCAACTGGCGGCCGCAAATCGTCATGATAAAGCTCCAGGCCGATTTCCTGGGCTTCAAGCCGGAAGCGCGCTGGAAGGATTTCGACGCGCTGGCCGCCGACTATATCGACAGCTTCGGACGGTTCGTGACCGATCTCCACAAGCGCGCGCCCGAAGCCGCGATCCTGGTCTGGTGGTTCGACACCAGCCACGCCTCCCCACCCGAACAGGCGACGATGGCCGCAGCCGAATCCCGCATCAGCGCGGCGGCGCGCAAGGCGAACGTGCCCGACATCGCCTTCCTGCCCTTCAGCGGCGCAGGCTACCGTAACGCCGGCTGCCACTTCCATTTCGACATCGAGGAGCAGCGCAAGGTCGCCGACTGGCTGATCCTCCAGATCGACGCGCATCCCGAATATTGGCGCGGGCGATAGACGGCGGGCGTCCGCGTCACCAAAGCTGCGGCTTGGCGATCATCAGCCAGAACACCCCCAGCAGGCTGAGAAAGGCAGGCCAGCCGAGCGCGAACCAGAGCCGCATCGCTCGATGGTAATCGGCCCCGAGCGGTTCCCCGTTCTCCATCGCCGCCTGCGCCAGGCGCTGCGCCTTGATCTGCAGCCAGACGACCGGCGCCCAGCAGGCGAAGGTGGCGACATAGAGGAGACAGGTGACGATCAGCCACGGCTCCCGAAGCGAATAGCCGGCGAGGTGGACGAGCATCAGGCCGCTCGCCGGCTGTACCACGCCGCTCGTGCCGGTGAAGATCCAGTCCGCCCGCACGACCATCCGCCCCACACCGGCGATGGTCGCCGGGTCACGTGTCAGATGCGCGTTCCACAGATACCAGGCGGTGCCCGCGCCGAAGCCGAACAATATCGTGCTGCTCAGCACATGCGCCCATTTGACGAGGAGATAGAGATCCATCAGCGCTTGTCCGCAACTGCGCCATGGACGGCGATGGCGAGCAGGATCGGCAGGTTCTTGAGCAGCGGCCCGAGCGGATCGAGCCAGAGTCCGGGCAGGGCGATGCCGATCACCAGGGTATAGCCCGCCACCACGAGAAGCTGCACGGGCGTTGCCCAGCGCGCGCGCCGATCGAGGATCAGCAGCGCCGCGATGCCGATATCCAGCACGCTGCCGCCGATCCGGAGCGGAGCCGCCCAGCCGCCGGGCAAGCCGAGGCCCTGCAACACTGCCCCGGTCCGCGCCGCGCCATAGGCCAGTCCCAGTGCCGCCGATGCGATCCACATCAGGACGAGCACCGCTTTCAACAGGGGCGCGAGGAAGAACAGCCGCGCATGCCATCGGTCCTGGACCTGCGCCGGCCGGTCGCGAAGGGCTTCGTTCAGGCTGCGGGACACGAATCCGATCGCCTCGGCAAATGCAGCGCTGTCGCCGCTGTTGCCCGCGACCATCTGGATCAGGCTGTTGGAGGCGATCGGGCCATCCCCCGCAATGTCTCCGATGCGGCCCAGCAGCGTCATCAAGGGCATCGGAATCGAAAGGAAGCGCGCCCGGCCAAAACCGAGCCAGGCACGATAGGCAGCGAGGAGCGTCCGCAAGTCGAACATATCCGGCCCGACGGGTTCGAGCGTCCGCCCCGCATATTCGGGCTTCTCGCAGACCAGGCGGATTGCCCGGGCAAGATCGGCCACATGGATCGGCGTGAAGCGGAAATCGCCGCTGCCGGGCAATGGCGTGATCCAGGGCAGGCCGGCCATGCCGCGCATCAGCGAGGTGCCGCCATAGCTGCCGTCGCCATAGACCAGCGAGGGGCGAAGCACCGTCCATGCGATGCCGGACGATCGCAGGGCCGCTTCGCCGGCCAATTTGGATCGGGCATAATCCGTCGCGACATCAGGACGGGCGCTGATCGCGGAGATCAAGACCACCCGCTTCACGCCGGCCGCCAACGCGGCTCGCTGAAGGGCCTCCGGCATCCGGACATGGACGGCGTCCATATCCCGTCCCCGCAGGATGCCGGCCGCGTTGATGACGATGTCGATCCCCGCCAGATGGTCTCGCCAGGCCTCGGCGCTCGTCGCCTGCGCAAGGTCCATCGCGATACATTCGGCCTGGGGAAAGGCGGCGGAAAGCGTTCCGATCGAGCGGGCCACGCCGACCACATCATGCCCGCCCGCCAACAGCTCGGCCATGACATGCCGGCCGATGAAGCCGCCGGCTCCGATCAACATGATACGCATTTGCACCCCCTGCCGAACCCATAGCAGCAGGGCCGGCGCGGTTCAGCAGGATAGTTCGGATCGAATGCCTGCCGAACCGCGCCGCCGCGGGGCCATCCCGCCTGTTTACTTGTAGGATTTCCTCGGCTTCAGCAGCGGCATGACCCATCCGCCTCTTCCGCCATCGATTCGGGGCGCGGGGGCGACAGGGCAAAGTGCACGAATGGACCGCGACTCCGCGCACTTTGGAAAGGGCTCAATGCCCCCGGCAGGTGAGCGCTTCGAGGATATCGTCGATCCGCGCCGGGTCGCCCGCCGCGATCACTTCGCCGTTGCTGCCGGCATGGAGCGGATCGCCCTGCCAGTCGCACATCCGCCCGCCCGCGCCCTCGACGATCGGCACCAGAGCGGCGAAATCATGGAGCTTGAGCCCCGCCTCGACCACCACGTCCATCCAGCCGCTCGCGACGCAGCCGTAATTATAGCAGTCGCCCCCCAGCACCGTGCTCATCACCGCGGCGTCGATATGCTCGAAGGCGTGGAGCTGGTCGTCGTCGAACAAAGCCGGCGAGGTGGTGGCCAGGATCGCGCCCTTCAGCTCGCGGCAGATGCGCGTTTCCGCCGGCTTGCCGTTGAACAGGGTGGTGCGCCCCGCCACGCCCAGCCAGCGCTCGCGGGTGATCGGCTGGTCGAGGATGCCCAGCATCGGCCATCCGTCCTCGATCAGCGCGATCAGCGTGCCGAAGATCGGCCGGCCGGCGATGAAGGCGCGGGTGCCGTCGATCGGATCGAGCACCCATTGCCGCCCGCTCGTGCCTTCGCGCACGCCGAATTCCTCGCCGATGATGCCGTCCATCGGCCGTTCGGCGACGATCAGCCGGCGCATCGCCTCCTCCGCCTCGCGATCGGCGCGGGTGACGGGAGAAAGATCCTCCTTCGCCTCCAGCCCATGCTCCTTGCGGAAATAGGGGCGGATCGCCGCGCCGGCCGCATCGGCAAGGCGCTGGGCGAGCGCGACATCTGTTTCGGAAACGGGCATGAAGCCAGCCCTACCCGCCCAATTTTGACTCGCCAAGGTCACAAACGCCTGCCACTTCCCCCGGCGATGCGTCCGCTCCTTCTCGCGATCGGCCTGACCGCCGCTTTGCCCGCCGCGGCACAGGTCCGCGCAGTCCCGGCCCAGCCCGAATCCGAACAGGCCGCGCTGCGCGGCGTCGAGGTGTTCCTGGTCAACGAAGGCACCGCTCCCGTCGCCGATGCCGGCCCCCGCCAGATCGAGATCACCGCGACCGACGGCACCCGGCTGGTCCTCGAACGCACCCCCGGTCCGACGCCCACCATATCCCCGGGCGGCTTCGCCAAGGCGCGCTACGTGCCCGTCGGCGTCGCCGGCACCGCGATCCCTCCCGGCGAGCAGCACGCCGCCGCCGAGATCCCGCCCGGCGAGACGATCGTGCAGAGCTCGACCGGCAGTTCCTCCGCCTTTCTCGACCGGTTCGAGCCGCACGAGCCGATCTATGGCGCGTTCGGGCTGGGCGATTCGGGCGGCAAGCTCCAGGTCAGCTTCGCCGTCCGCCCCTTTGCGGAGGATGCGCCGCTCAAGCTCGGCAATCTGCGCTTCGCCTATACCCAGACGATGTTCTGGGCGATCAACGAGCCTTCGGGCCCGTTCCGCTCGACCATCTACAGCCCCGAGATCTATGCCGATGTGCCCGTGGACGAGACGACGCGCGTCGCGGTCGGCTGGCGGCATGATTCGAACGGACGGGGCGATCTGGATTCGGTCGATATCAACCGCGTCTTCGCGCGCGTCGAGAAGACGTTCGACCTGGGCGATGACTGGCGGATCGACGTCGCGCCCCAGGCCTGGTTCTATGTCGGGCACAGCGGCGCCGTCCACGACATGCCCGCTTATTACGGCTACACTTCGCTCACCGCCGCGATCCAGCGCAAGGACGGGCTGAAGCTCTCGCTCACCGGCCGCGGCAATTTCGAGACCGGGCACGGCGCGGCCGAACTGTTCGCCTCCTATCCGCTCGCGCCGATCGGCGGCGGGATCGGCGCCTATCTGTTCGGCCAGGTCTTCACCGGCGACGGCGAGGATCTGGACGATTACCGCAGGAACGATAGCCATGCCCGGCTGGGCATCGCCTTCACCCGCTAGCCAGGGCGGGCGCATGGGCGTAGAAGTTCAGCCGAACATTTCCCGGAGTCCTGTCATGCGGTTGAAGCTTCTCCTCGCGGCGCTGATCCTTCCCTTCGCGGTGCCCGCCGGCGCGGCGCTCGCGCCCGGCGCCAAGGCCCCGGACTTCACCGCCCAGGGCGCCTCCGCCGGCCAGCCCTTCACCGTCAAGCTCAGCACCGCGCTCAAGAAGGGGCCGGTGGTGCTCTATTTCTTCCCTGCCGCCTTCACCGCCGGCTGCAATGCCGAAGCGCATGCCTTCGCCGAGGCGCTGCCCGATTTCACCAAGGCCGGCGCCACCGTGATCGGCATGACCGCGGGCAATGTCGACCAGCTCGCCAAATTCTCCAGCGAGCATTGCGCGGGCAAGTTCGCCGTCGCCGCCGCGAGCCCCGAAGTCATCAAGGGCTATGACGTGCTGCTCAAGAAGCCCGACGGCACGGCGACGGCGATCACCAGCCGCACCAGCTTCGTGATCGCGCCCAATGGCCGCGTGCTCTTCGCCCATACCGATATGAGCCCGGCCGATCATGTCCGCATGACGCTGGAGGCGGTGCAGAAGTACAATCATTCGAAGCATCATTGAGGGGCGCTTCGCCGCCGATGCATCCGAAACGGCGGCATCCCTGAAAGAAGCCGGAAATATGTTCGCAACCGCCTGTTTCCCCTAGGGAAAGCAGGCGGCTCGTACCAAATTCTTTACGCCTTCGAAACCTTTACTCACCAGATTTTAGCTTTCTCGCCCTAGCTTCATCTCCAGCATCGCAATCCAGGGAAAGCGCTGCGGGATTGTGGGGAAATTGGAATCTATGTCGGTGGCGCGGGCAGTCCGGGCAGCTAGCGTGAACGGGGCGTCTCGCGACCTGTACGATCGGATCGGCGATTTCCTGTTCGACCAGCGGCTGGAGCCCGATCCGGCGAATTTCGCCTTCGCCTATCACCTGCTCGCCGATCCCGAAGGCTCGCTGGCACGCGCGGTCCATGCCCTCACCGATGGCGGCGTCCGCCTCACCCAGCGCGACATCGAGAGCCTCAACATCGATGTGAAGCCCAATCACGACGTCCATGCGAAGGAGCATGCCGAGGGCCTGGTCGCCCAGACCCAGATGCAGGTCGAAGGCTTTGCCGACATGGTCACCGCGATCCGCGCCGAGACCGCCGATTTCGGCCGCAACCTGGCCGCCAGCGCCGAGGCGATCTCGCGCTCGGCCGAGATCCGGGATCAGCACGGCGTCGCCCTTGATGAAGTCGCGCGGATCACCGCCGCGATGCTCGCCCGGGTACGCAGCGCCGAGGAGCGGCTGGAAAACGCCACCCGCGAGGCCAGCGACCTGCGCGAGAAGCTGGAGGAAGCGCGCGACAATGCCCGCCGCGATCCGCTGACCCAGCTCCCCAATCGCCGCGCGTTCGAGGAAGCCTTCGCCAGCAAGCGGACCGCGGGCGCCGCGATGTGCATCGCGGTGTGCGACGTCGATCACTTCAAGGCAGTCAACGATCGCTTCGGCCATGCGGTGGGCGATCGCGTGCTCAAGGCGATCGCCGAGGCGCTGTCGGAATCCTGCCAGGGCCATCTCGTCACCCGCTATGGCGGCGAGGAATTCGCGATCCTGTTCTCCGGCGCGACGCTGGAAGAAGCGCGCGAGATAATCGAGGCCGCGCGCCTGTTCGTCCAGGCCAAGCGCTACAAGCTGCGCGACTCCGACGAGCCACTGGGCGAGATCACCTTCTCCGCCGGCCTCACCCCCGTCGCCGACAACGAGATGCACCAGACCGCGTTCCACCGCGCCGATCGGCTGCTCTATCAGGCCAAGAGCGGCGGCCGGAACTGCGTGCAGATCGGCCTCGCCCCGGATCGCCCGTCACGCCGATAATTGGTATTTTCCGCCAATCGCACGCGGCAATTTCTCCCAATCCTCGCCGGGCACCATCACCACATCACGTATTTTCAATGACTTATGAAACTGGCACGCCCTCTGCATTACTTCTGGCATCGGCGGCCGGATGGTCCGGAAGCCGAAAATATCAGGGAGTAAATGCAATGACTGCTCATCTCGACTCGCTTCAGCGCACTGCCGCGGTGTTCGGCGCCGTTCTGTTCACCGTCGCGCTCGTGGTCTTCTCCACCCCCATCGTGCCGATCGCGTGATGACGGACAAGCAGGAGAGGATTTCCATGGCACGCAGCATCCTTGTCGGGTTCGCGTCCTTCGCGTTCACCGTCGTCCTCATCGCCGGCAGCGGCATGCAGGGTTCCGGCCTGATCGGCTGAGCCCTGCCCCCGCTCCGGCGGGCGGAACCAGCGGAACCACGGGCGTCCCGCACCGGTTTTCCCCGGCACGTCCCCTTCCCATCAGGAGGTCAGTGCCGTGAGCGACACCGTAGAAATGATCCACGAAGACGCGCTGCCCGGGCAGGAAAGCGCGCTCGAACCCAAGCCGGACTGGGAGCCGCGTTACCCCGGCTCCGGACGCCTCCAGGGCAAGGTCGCCGTCATCACCGGCGCCGACAGCGGCATCGGCCGCGCGGTCGCCGCGCTCTACGCGCGCGAGGGCGCCGATATCGCGATCGTCTATCTGTGCGAGCATGACGATGCGGAGAAGACCGCCGGGATCGTGCGCGGCGAAGGCCGGCGCGCGCTCACCATCGCCGGCGACGTGGGCGACAAGGCCTTCTGCGAGTCCGCGATCGAACAGGTTTTGTCCGAATTCGGACAGATCGACGTGCTGGTGAACAATGCCGGCGAACAGCATCCGGACAAGGACGTCACCGAGATCACCGAGCAGCAGCTCCGGCGTACCTTCCAGACCAACATCTTCGGCATGTTCTTCCTGGTCCAGGCCGCGGCGCCGCACCTGAAGCCGGGGGCCGCGATCGTGAACACCACCTCCGTCACCATGTACCAGGGATCGAAGGAACTGCTCGACTATTCGAGCACCAAGGGCGCGATCACTGCCTTCACGCGCAGCCTGTCCGAGAATTTGATCGGGAAGGGCATAAGGGTAAACGCCGTCGCGCCCGGGCCGATCTGGACTCCGCTCAATCCCAGCGGCGGCGCAAGCCCGGAGAAGCTGGAGAGCTTCGGAAAGGACACCCCGATAGGGCGGCCGGGCCAGCCCAATGAAGTGGCGCCCGCCTTCCTGTTCCTGGCCTGCGAGGATGCGAGCTACATGTCCGGGCAGGTGCTGCATCCCAATGGCGGGACGATCGTCAATGGCTGAGCAGCCTCGCGCATTGGTCCTCCCCGGCAAGGGGAGTATCTAGATGGCCGCCCCCGCGCCCACCGGGCCGACCGGCGATTCCTCGCCCCGCGAATAGGTGCCCGTCAGCAGACCCGCCGCGAGCACACGCCCGGCCATCGCCTTGACGATCGCGCTCCGCCCGGGGCTGTCGCCCGGATCGGGGCCAGGCCCGAGCGCGAAGAGCTGGAAGGCATAATGATGCGGGCCATGCCCGGTCGGCGGATCGGGCGGCAGCCAACCCTCGCCGAAATAGCTGTTGCGGCCGACATCCCTGCCATCGGCATCGCCCACCCCGTCGGCCCGGATCGCGCCTTCCTTCAGGTCGCCATCGGCCGGCAAGCCCCAGACCACGGCATGGACCAGAGGCTGCGGCGCGGGGGCGTCGGGATCCTCGACGATCAGCACCAGCCGCTCAGTGGCTTCGGGCACCCCGGTCCAGAACAAGGGCGGCGACACGCCCTCGCCGTCCGCCGTGAAACGCTCCGGCAGCCGCGCGCCATCGGCGAAGGCAGGGCTGACCAAGCGCAGCGATCCGAAGCTGCCGAGCTCGGGCTGGACGATCGCCAGCTTGTCCGCCCCCGCACGCAATCCCTTCAGCGCGCTTCCCAGCCAGTGCGGCACATGTTCGAGCATCGCCTTCTCCTCGCTCCGCTCAACCCGCCAGGCGCTTCCGGGGCTCCTACAGGTCGAGCTTTTCGTAATCGGCCGGCGGCGGGATCCCTTCCATCCGCTCGGTCAGCAGCGGGCGGAAGCTCGGGCGGCTCTTCATGCCGATATACCAGCGCTTGGCCTGTTCGTGGCTCTTCCAGTCGATCCCGCCCAGATAGTCGGCGATCGAGATCTGCGCGGCGGCCGCCAGATCGGCTAGGCTCATCGTCGGACCCGCCAGCCAGGTGCGGTGATCGAGCAGGTAATCGATGTAATCGAGATGGCCGACCGCAGCCCGCATCGCCTCGCGCAGCGCCTTGGCATCGGGCGCCACCTTGTGGACGACGCGCTTTATCATCCGCTCGTGGAGCAGGGGCGCGGTGATGTCGCCATAGAAATGGGTATCGAACCACACGGCCAGCCGGCGCTGCTCGGCGCGATCGAGCGCGGTGCCGTTGAGCATCGCGCTCTTGCTCACCGTCTCCTCGAAGAATTCGCAGATCACGGTCGAATCGATCAGCGTCGCGCCGCGCTCGGTATCGACCATCACCGGCACCTGGCCGGTGGGGTTCAGGTCTAGGAACTCGTCCCGCCGCAGCCAGGGCGATTCGCGCACCGGCTCATAGCCCACGCCCTTCTCACCGAGCAGGAGCCGGACCTTCCGCGAGAAGGGGCAAAGCGGGAATTGGTAAAGCTGCCACATGCCCGACCCTTAAGCGCGCGGGCGGCCCGCCGTAAAGCCGATCACTTGCTGCCGGACGGGCCCTGAAGCGCCTCGCGCAGCGGCGCCAGCGCGGTGCGAAGGCGCCCGGCCGTCTCGCCCAGCGAATCGCGCATCGCGAGCACGTCGTTGGCGGCGGTCGCCGTGGCGGCGACGGCGCCGCGGGCATGGTCGTGCAAGTGCTTCTCGAACTGCGGATCGCGGCGGCGCTCGATGCTGCGGAGCGTATCGTCCGGGCGGATATCGTCGCGCGGATCGGCATAATGGGCGAGCGGGCCGACCTTGGTATCGAGCACGATGCCGGCAAGGTTGCTCAGCGTGCCGGCCAGCGCTTCCTGCACCATCGGATTCTTGAGCGCATGCGCCACGGCCTCGGCCCGGTCCTGCGACTGGGCCTGCGCCATGGCCGGCGAGCCGATGAGGCAGAGAGCGAAAGCAGCGGATACGAGACGCATGATACTCTCCCGAGTCGTCAGGATGCAGGCTCGCTTATATCACAATCGCTTAGCCGGGGCTGAACGATTCACTCCGCCGCCACGGCCTCGACGCTGTCGTCGAGCGGATAGGACAGGCGGGTCAGCATCTCCTTCGGCACCACCTGCCAGAAACTGCCGAGCGCGCGGTCCCAATCCTCGAGCAGCCCCTTCGCCCATTTGCTGTCGGTCGCTTCGGCATGGGCCTCGACCAGCGCGCGCAGCCTGCCCTCCCAATGTGCGGAGGCGAGGCGCTGCCAGACGATGCTCTCGGGATTGGCGCGGCGATCGAAGCTGCCCTCCGCGTCATAGACGAAGGCCATCCCGCCGGTCATGCCCGCGCCGAAGTTCATCCCCACGCCGCCCAGCACGACCGCGGTGCCGCCGGTCATATATTCGCAGCCGTTCGCACCGCAGCCCTCGACCACCACATCGGCGCCCGAATTGCGCACCGCGAAGCGCTCGCCCGCCTGGCCGGCGGCATAGAGCCGGCCCGAGGTCGCGCCATAGAGCACGGTGTTGCCGATGATCGTGTTGTTCCAGCTTTCCAGCGGCGAGTTCACATAGGGCCGCACGACGATCACGCCGCCCGAAAGCCCCTTGCCGACATAATCGTTGGCGTCGCCGAACACCTCCAGCGTGATGCCCTTGCACAGGAAGGCGCCGAGCGACTGGCCGGCCGAGCCGCGCAGCCGCACCTGGACGTGGTGGTCGTTCAGGCTCGACATGCCGAATTTCCGGGTCACTTCGCTCGACAGGCGCGTGCCCACTGCACGATGCGTATTCCGCACCGAATAGGTGAGCTGCATCTTCTCACCGCGCGCGAAGACCGGCGCGGCGTCCTTTATCATCTGCGCATCGAGGCTGTCGGGCACTTCGTTGCGGAAGGTCGACAGGCTGAAGCGCCGCTCGGCATCGTCGGCATCGACCTTGGCGAGCACCGGGTTGAGGTCGAGATCGTCGAGATGCTCGGCCCCACGGCTAACCTGGCGAAGCAGCTCGGTGCGGCCGACGATCTCATCGAGGCTGCGGAAGCCGAGCTTGGCGAGGATCTCACGCACTTCCTCGGCGATGAAGGTCATCAGGTTGATGACCTTTTCCGGATTGCCGGTGAACTTGGCGCGCAGCCGCTCGTCCTGGGTGCAGACGCCGACCGGGCAGGTGTTCGAATGGCACTGACGGACCATGATGCAGCCCATCGCCACCAGCGAAAGCGTGCCGATGCCGAATTCCTCGGCGCCCAGGATCGCGGCGATGACGATGTCGCGCCCGGTCTTGAGCCCGCCGTCGGTGCGCAGCTTCACCCGGCCGCGCAAGCCGTTGAGGGTGAGCGTCTGGTTGACCTCGCTGAGTCCCATTTCCCAGGGTGTGCCTGCATATTTGACCGAAGTGACCGGCGAGGCGCCGGTGCCGCCGACATGGCCCGCGACCAGGATCACGTCGGCATGGGCTTTCGCGACGCCCGCCGCCACCGTGCCGATGCCGGCCGAGCTGACCAGCTTGACGCACACCCGCGCACGCGGATTTATCATCTTCAGGTCGTAGATGAGCTGCGCCAGATCCTCGATCGAATAGATGTCGTGGTGCGGCGGCGGCGAGATGAGCGTCACGCCGGGGGTCGCATGGCGCAGCTTCGCGATGAACTCGGTCACCTTGAAGCCGGGGAGCTGGCCGCCCTCGCCGGGCTTGGCGCCTTGCGCGACCTTGATCTCGATCTCATCGCAGGCGTTGAGATATTCCGCGGTCACGCCGAAGCGGCCCGAGGCGACCTGCTTGATGACCGAGTTGGCGTTGTCGCCATTCTCATAGGGCGTGTAGCGGACCTTGTCCTCGCCGCCCTCGCCCGAGACGGCCTTGGCGCCGATCCGGTTCATCGCGATCGCCAGCGTCTCGTGCGCCTCGGGGCTCAAGGCGCCTAGCGACATGCCCGGGGTGACGAAGCGCTTGCGGATCTCGGTGATCGCCTCGACCTGGTCGATCGGCATCGCTTCCGCGGGGAAATTGAATTCGAGCAGGTCGCGCAGATAGACCGGCGGCATGTCGCGCACGCCGCGCGAGAATTGCAGATAGCTCGAATAGCTGTCGGTCGCGACCGCGGTCTGGAGCAGGTGCATGAGCTGCGCCGAATAGGCATGGGTCTCGCCGCCATGGCGCTGGCGATAGAAGCCGCCGACCGGCAGCGTCGCGACCTCGGGATCGAACGCGGCCTCGTGGCGCATCATCGCGGAGAGGTGCAGCGAGGCATAGCCTTCACCGGAGATCTTGGCCGGCATGCCCGGGAAGAAATCATTGACCAGCGCGCGGCTGAGCCCGACCGCCTCGAAATTATAGCCGCCGCGATAGGAGGAGATCACCGCGATCCCCATCTTGGAGAGGATCTTGAGCAACCCCTCGTCGATCGCCTTGCGGTGGCGCTTGAGGCATTCTTCCAGGGTCAGGTCGCCGAACAGGCCGCGCGCCTGGCGATCGGCGATCGTGGCCTCGGCGAGATAGGCGTTCACCGTCGTCGCGCCGACGCCGATCAGCACCGCATAATAATGGGTGTCGAGGCATTCGGCGGTGCGGATATTGACGCTGGCATAGGAGCGCAGGCCGCGCCGCACGAGGTGCGTATGCACCGCCGCCGCCGCGAGCACGCCCGCGATCGCCACCTTGTCCGCCCCCAGATGCTCGTCGGTGAGGAACAGTTCGGTGCAGCCGGCGCGCACGGCCTGCTCGGCCTCGTAGCGGACGCGGCGGATCGCCTCACGCAGCGCCTCCGGACCGCCCGAGACGGGGAAGGTGCAGTCGATCTCGGCCTGCTGGCTGCCGAAATGGGCGCGCAGCCGCTCCCAGTCGGCATTGGTCAGCACCGGGCTTTCGAGCACGAGCACGCGGCTGCCTCCGCCCTCGGCATCGAGGATGTTCGCGAGATTGCCGAAGCGCGTCTTCAGCGACATCACGTGCCGCTCGCGCAGGGGATCGATCGGCGGATTGGTGACCTGGCTGAAATTCTGGCGAAAGAACTGGCTGATGAGGCGCGGCTTGTCCGAGATGACGGCGAGCGGGGTATCGTCGCCCATCGATCCGATCGCTTCCTTGGCGGTCTCGACCATCGGGGCCAGGATCAGCTCCATGTCCTCCAGCGTCTGCCCCGCCGCGACCTGGCGGCGGGTGAGCTCGGCGCGCTCGAAGCGGAGCGGCTCGACGGCCGATGCCGGCAGATCGTCCACCGTCAGGAATTCGCCGATCATGCCGGCATAATCGGCCTCGCCGGCGATGCGGTCCTTGATCGCGCCGTCGTGGAGCAGCACGCCTTCCTGGAGATCGACGGCGATCATCTGCCCTGGCCCGAGCCGGCCCTTGGCGAGCACGTTGCTCTCGGAGACCTGGACCATGCCGGTCTCCGATCCGACGATCAGCAGGCCGTCGGCAGTCTGGGTATAGCGCAGCGGGCGCAGCGCGTTGCGGTCCATGCCGGCGACCGCCCAGCGGCCGTCGGTCATCGCCAGCGCGGCGGGGCCGTCCCACGGCTCCATCACCGAGGCGAGATACTGGTACATCGCCATATGCGTGTCGGGGATGTCGTCGCCCATCGCCTCGGGCACCAGCATCAGCTTGGCGGTGGGCGCGTCGCGGCCCGAACGGCAGATCGCCTCGAACACCGCGTCGAGCGCGGCCGTGTCCGACGCGCCGGCCGGGATCACCGGCTTGATGTCCTCCGATTGCTCACCGAACGCGATGCTCGCCATCTTGATCTCGTGGCTGAGCATCCAGTTCTTGTTGCCGCGGATCGTGTTGACCTCACCGTTATGCGCCAGGCAGCGGAAGGGCTGCGCCAGCCACCATTGCGGGAAGGTGTTGGTCGAATAGCGCTGGTGGAAGATCGCGACGCGGCTCTCGAAGCGCTGGTCCTTGAGGTCCGGGTAGAAGTCCGACAGCGATTCGGCGAGGAACAGCCCCTTGTAGATGATCGAGCGGCACGACAGCGAACAGATGTAGAAGCCGCTGATCTGCGCGGCGATCACGCGCTTCTCGATCCGGCGGCGTACCAGATACAGGTTCTTCTCGAACTCGGCGGCGTCGACATCGCCCGGCAGCGGGCCGGCGATCATGATCTGCTCGATCTCGGGGCGGGTCGCCTGGGCCTTGAGGCCGATGACGGAGACGTCGACCGGCACCTGGCGCCAGCCATAGATGGTGTAGCCCGCCTCGATGATCTCGCTCTCGACGATCGTGCGGCACGTCTCCTGCGCCGCCAGGTCGGTGCGCGGCAGGAAGACCATGCCCACGGCGAGCCGGTTGCGGCGCACGCGGTGGCCGCCCGCGGCGATCGCATCGTCGAAGAAGCGCGCGGGCAGGTCGACATGGATGCCGGCGCCGTCGCCGGTCTTGCCGTCGGCATCGACCGCGCCGCGATGCCACACCGCCTTCAGCGCATCGATCGCCGACTGGACGACGCGGCGGCTCGCCTGGCCGTCGGTGGCCGCCACGAGCCCCACGCCGCAGGCATCGCCCTCGAACTCGGGACGATACATGCCTTCGCGCGCCATGCGCTCGCGTTCGGACTGGTCGATCTGCTTGGTCATCACGTCATTTCCCTGCCGCACCCATGCGGTCAATCGATCTTCACCCCGGCGCGGGCCGGGTCGGCATTGGCGGCGGCAACGGCGCCGATCACTTGCTCTTCGCCAGGAACTCGGCCTGCGCATTCACGGCGATCTGCCGCAGCCGCGCCTGATTTGCGGAGACCATCCGCGCCGCCCATTCCTGGCTGGCGACGGAGATCTTCTGGTTCACCACCGCCTGCATCTTCTGCGCGGCGGTGGTGGCGCCGAACGCCATCAGCGCGGGGTAATCGTCGGGCGTGAGGTTCGCGATCGCCGCCGCCGTGGCGCTCTCCTGGATCTCGGCCTGCGGCCGATCGGGCCTGTCGCCGATCGACTGATAGACCTGCGCCTTTATCTTGATGCCGGTCGGGCTGGCGAAGAAGGCAAGCGCGTCGGCGATCTCGGCGGGCGTCATTTCCGCGATCAGGATCGTGCCCAGATCCTGTCGCAGCCTGGGCAGCTCGCGCAGCATGATCGTCTGGAATTCGGGACGGACCTTGCCGGCGACATATTCCTTCATGCCGGGATGGGCGTCGTAGAGCTTGCGCTCCTGCGGGTCGGTGGCATTGCCCTGATCGACGCCATAATCGAACGCCCGCCCGCCCAGCGCCAGGATCGCGTCGCGCGGCAGCAGGACGCCGACCAGCTGCTCGGCATCCGCCCGCGCGTCCGGCATGGCGGCGCGCGGCCCCTCATGCGCGACGGCATGGCCCGGAAGCGCCAAGCCCAGCGCGAGGACCGCAACAAACGACTGCATCGCTTCGATTCCCCTCAAGCCGCCTGGGCGGAGGCGTCCGCATGGGCACGCATCCAGGCATGCATGTGCGCCGCCACGTCGCGGCCGTCGCGAATCGCCCAGACGACCAGACTCGCGCCGCGGACAATATCGCCCGCCGCGAACACGCCGTCGAGGCTCGTCATCATCGTCTTGCCGTCGGTGCGCACCGTACCCCAACGGGTGACGCCCAGGCCGTCGGCATTGAAGAGCTTCGGCAGATCCTCGGGCTCGAAGCCGAGCGCCTTGATGACCAGATCGGCCGGGAGCTGGAAGCCGGCGCCCGGATCGAGCTCCGGCGCGCGGCGGCCGCTGGCATCGGGCGCACCGAGCCGCATCCGCGTGGCGCGCACGCCCGTCACCTTTTCGCTGCCGTCGAACGCCTCGGGCGCGGAGAGCCAGACGAACTCGACGCCTTCCTCCTCGGCATTGGCCACCTCGCGCTGCGAGCCCGGCATGTTGGCGCGGTCCCGGCGATAAAGGCACTTCACCGACGCCGCGCCCTGGCGGACCGCGGTACGCACACAATCCATCGCGGTATCGCCGCCGCCGACCACCACGACATGCTTGCCGCGCGCATCCAGGGTGCCGTCGTCGAATTCGGGAACCGCGTCGCCGAATCCCTTGCGGTTCGACGCGGTCAGATAGTCGAGCGCCTCGACCACGCCGGCCGCGCCCACGCCCGGCGCCTTGATCGCCCGCGCCTTGTAGACGCCGGTCGCGATCAGGATCGTATCATGGCGCTCGCGCAGCTCGCCGAGCGTCGCGTCGCGGCCGACCTCGAAGCCGCGATGGAAGACGATGCCCGCCTCCTCCAGCCGCTCGACCCGGCGCTGGACGACATGCTTCTCCAGTTTGAAGCCGGGGATGCCATAGGTGAGCAGCCCGCCCGAGCGATCGTGGCGATCATAGACATGGACGTCATAGCCCATCTCGCGGAGATATTCGGCTGCGGCGAGCCCAGCGGGGCCGGCGCCGATCACGCCGACCGACTGGCCCTTGGCCCGCCCGACATGGACCGGCTCGACCCAGCCCTGTTCCCAGGCGGTGTCGGTGATGAACTTCTCGACCGATCCGATCGTGACCGCGCCGTGGCCGGAGAATTCGATGACGCAATTGCCCTCGCACAGCCGGTCCTGCGGGCAGATGCGGCCGCAGATCTCGGGCATGGTCGAAGTGCTGTTCGACAGCGCATAGGCTTCGCGCAGCCGGCCCTCGGCGGTCAATCGCAGCCAGTCCGGGATATGGTTGTGGAGCGGGCAATGGACCGAGCAATAGGGCACGCCGCATTGCGAGCAACGGCCGGCCTGCTGCTCGGCATCGGGCACAGCGTAGCGATTGGCGATCTCGCGAAAGTCCTCCGCGCGCAGCTGTGCCGCGCGCTTTTCCGGATAGACTTGCCCGGTGCCTACGAATTTGAGCATTGCATCGTCTGCCATGCACGCCGCCTATCGCAGGGGCAGGAGAAATAAAAGGCAGTCTTACTTACCTATATATCGATTCAAGCCAACGATCGATATATTTCCGGCCGATTTCCGAGTAAATAACGGCCGTATCGGTCCTATCTGAGAGTCAACCATACCAGCGCGGCAGCGCCGGCAATGATTCGATACCAGGCGAAGGGTGCGAAGCCGTGCTTGCTGACGATGCCGACGAACCATTTGATGACCAGGATCGCCACGACGAACGCGACCGCGAACCCGACGCCGATCTCGCTCCAACCCACCTTGCCCGAGGTGATCGAGTCGCCGTTCTTGGCCAGTTCGAGCACGGTCGCGCCCAGCATCGTCGGGATCGCGAGGAAGAAGCTGAATTCGGCCGCGGTGCGCCGCTCCACCCCCAGCGACAGCGCGCCCATGATCGTCGCGCCCGAACGGCTGACGCCCGGGATCATCGAGATGCACTGGATGAAACCGATGCCGATCACGCGCGCCAGCGGGATCTCGGCAATGCCGTGGATATCCGCGCGCTTGATCGTCCGCTCGATCGCCAGGATCGCCACGCCGCCCAGGATCAGCGCCCAGGCGACGACCTTGGGCGCGGCGAGCAGCGCCTCGATCTGCTTGTGCAGTGCCAGCCCGATCACCGCAGCCGGGATGAAGGCCACCACCAGGTTGCGCAGGAAGCGCCACGACACCGGATTGCCCTGAAGCAGCCCCAGCGCCACCGCCCAGAAGGTCCGCCAATAGAGCACCACCACCGCCAGGATCGCGCCGAGCTGGATGACGACGTTGAACATCGCCCATTGCGCGGCATCATAGCCCATCAGCTCGCTGGCGAGGATCAGATGGCCGGTCGACGAGACGGGCAGGAATTCGGTGACGCCCTCGACGATGCCGAGCAGGATCGCGACAAGAAGTTCGGTCATGGGCTAAGGGGCTCCCGTTGGGCGCGGATCGGCAGCCGGGGCGAGCCCCTGGCGGAATGGAGTGTCAGGCGGCCTCACCGATGCGGCCGAAACGCCCGTGACGGCGGAACCGGACAAGCCAGGCGGGTGCCACGCTGGCGAGCGGCGTCGGCGTGATGCCGAAGGCGGCGAAGCCCGCCGCGCCGGCGGGGACGACATTGTCGCTCTGGAGCATCCGCCACTGGTCGCGCGTGATCGGCGCGCCGGGAAAGGCGCCGAACGCGGCGATCACGCCGCCCAGCGCATCGGGCAGCTCGATAAAGCCCGGCTCGCGGCCGATCGCCCCGGCGATCCAACGGAACAGCTCGGACATGGTCAGCACATCGGGCCCGCCCAGCGCATAGGTCTTGCCGCCATGCGCCTCGGGATCGGCGAGCGCGGCCACCACCGCCTGGGCGACATCGGCGACATAGGCGGGCTGGAAGCGCACCGCGCCGCGCAGCACCGGCACCACCGGTGCCGAGCCGATCATCGCCGCGAATCGGTTCACGAACGAATCCTCGCGGCCGAACAGCAGCGAGGGACGGAGAATCGTCGCCTGCGGGAAGGCTGCGCGCACCGCTTCCTCGCCCGCGGCCTTCGAGCGGCCATAAGCGGAAGGCGAATCGGAATCGGCGCCGAGCGCGGAGACATGGACCAGTGCCTCGACGCCGGCGGCGCGGGCCGCCTCCGCCACGTTGCGGGCGCCATCGACATGGACGGCCTGGAAATCGCCGCTCAGGATGCCGGCCAGGTTCACCACGGCGTGCGAGCCCTGGAGTGCGCGCGTCAGCGTCTGGGGCTGGGTGATGTCGCCGGCGACGAACTGGGTCTGGCCCAGGCCGCCGAGCGGCTTCAGGAACCAGGCGTCGCGCGGGCGCCGTTCGATCACGCGCACGCGCGCACCGGTGCGCAGCAGCTCCTGCGTGACGTAACGGCCGAGAAAGCCTCCGCCGCCGATCAGGGTTACCAGCTTGTCCTTCATGCCTGCCTCGATGTGCGTGGTCGCGAGCCGCCTCCCATGCCGCGCGGCGCGGCAAACGGCAAGCCGTGGCGGCATCCTGGAATTAACGCGAGCGCGCGGTTGACAACCCGCCCGCCCCTTCCCTAAAGGCCGCCCCCTACCCCGTGCCCAGATGGCGGAATTGGTAGACGCACCAGCTTCAGGTGCTGGCGGTCGCAAGGCCGTGGAGGTTCGAGTCCTCTTCTGGGCACCATTTTACCTAAGCTATTGAAAAGCTTAGGAAATAGCTGAGAAATGACGGTTTTTACAGGCGGCTGTTACAGATGTAACAGGGGCTGAAAGCCATGTGTACCTATCTCGCTAAGCGCGGCTCTACCTACTATTTTCGACGGGCAATCCCTGTCGAGCTACGGCCTGCCTTTGGCGGTCGGGCTGAGTTCATGCTGTCGCTGCGGTCCAAGGATCGGGCAGAGGCCAAGCTCCGCATCCCTGCTCACACTGTCGAGACTGACAAGCTGCTAGCCGATGCTACCCGGTCCCTAGCTGGCAAGCCTGCCCCTAAGCCTAAAGCTCCCCGGTCCCCTGCTCAGTTAGAGCGGGAGCGGACACGATGGGAACAGGAGCAAGAGCAAGCGGACCATGTAGCCGACGAGCTATTCGCCACAGACATGGAGGCTGAGGCCCTATCCCCGATCATGGATGCCCTGAGCGCCGGTAAGGAGCCTGAGGGATCGCTAGCCGACATAGCTAGGGCTGGCAGGCTGCTAGTCGAGCATGAGCGGGAGACAGCCGGGGCAGACCGGGAAGCCCTGATAAACTCCCTTCATGCCCGGTTCGGCCAGAATGCCCACGCACCGGAAAGCCAAAATCAGGCCGTTGAGTACAGCGGCGATGCCAGCCACAACGAGGGCAAGGGCAAATACCTAGATACAGATATCCTCGATGGGTGGGCCGCTGAGCGTAAGCCATCGCCCCGTGGCAAGGATGCCTACTGGCGGGATGCCAAGCTGTTCAATTCCATGATGGGCCGTAAGTCCGTTGAGCTAATCACCAAGGCCGATGTGATGGCCTACAAGCGCAAGCTGATAGCGGACCCTGCCCGGTCACAGGTCAATGTGCGGGATCGGCTGGCCTATCTGCGGACCCTGCTAGAGTGGGCAGCACAAGAGGATATCGTCTCCGTCAACGTGGCCCGCGATGTGAAGATGGCCGTCACTGAGCGGGGAGAGAAGCGGAAAGACTTTTCTACCGATGACCTCAATGCGCTGTTCGCTGGTCCGGTTCATGCCAAGGGCGAACGGCCAAAGGGCGGATTTGGTGAAGCTGTCTATTGGCTGCCCCTGCTAGCCCTGTTCATGGGTGCGCGTCGGGAAGAGATAGGCCAGCTACGGGTGCAGGACGTGAAGCCCGTTGCCTACATAGACGATGATGATAACCGGCAAGAGGTATGGTGTATCGACATTACAGATACGCCGGATGACGATGCCTTGCCTAATCAGATCAAGAATGAGGCGAGCAATAGGCTTGTCCCGCTTCATCCTAAGCTAATCGAGCTAGGCTTTATCGATTATGTATTCAAGCTACCAGATCAGACAGGCCGCGTATTCCCCGGCTTGAAGGCTGTAGGCATTGGCAAGAAACTAACCGACAAGGTAGGTCAGTGGTTCAGCCGCTATAAGCAAAATTGCGGGATTGAGGATAAGGCCAAGGTCTTTCACTCATTCCGCCATACTTGGAAAACCCATGCAGTAGATGCCGGTATCCCTGAGCGGGTATGCCGACAGTTCCAAGGGCATGAAGGTAAGGATGCTGCCGACAAGTACGGGGCGGCTCCATCTATGCGCGTAATGGTAGCGGCCATTGCATCTTATCGGGTGCCGGGGCTGGTCATTCCCAAGCCTTGAACGAACCGGACATACAGATACCCGAAATCGCCCCGCTCAGCCCCGTCAGGAGTCAATCGGATGCGGTCGGGTATCTGTAGGCCGGGACGAGCTATCGCCTCCCAGCGACTCTCCTAGGGCAATTCTCAGGCATCCGGGCCGAGCGGTACGCCAGCCTCACGGCGGGCAGCTTCCCCGGTCGGGGTCACTCGGTATCCCGTGCCGGTCGCTGAATAGGCAATGTCGCCTACCGGGGTGCCATGCGAGCGGCGGGCAGCTTCCCCGGTCTGAGCTACCCGGATGCCGGTCGGGCTGCGGCTGGCCTGATAGGGATCATAGCCGGTCATGCTCTGCCCTACCTGCGGGCCGCTTGCGGGGGCCTGTGCGACGAGGCGGAAGCCGGTCGGGGTCTGTACCCACTGCGGTCCGCTTGCCGCCTGAGCGGGCGCTGACGGGGCCTGTGCGGCAGGGCTGGGAAGGCCATTGAACCCGAACGAGCTATTGGCCGTCTGACCCGGTGCCAGCGTGGTGGCGTCGGGAACATCGGGAGTATCGGCAAAGGCCTCCGCCGTGCTGCCTAGAGCATCATTGATAGTCCAATTGGCCGCATCAGCCTCGGTCACTTCACCCTTGCTGATAGCCAATGCTTTGGCATCCTCAAGGATCATAGGGGCAAGGCCATCAAGGCAACTGTCATCGCCGGTGTTATTGTACTCGGTAAGCGCCTTGTCATACAGCGCAACCGTAGCATCATCGCTATGGTGGATCAGATTAACGGCAGTATGCAGTGTGTTCCCCATAGCAGGGACGCGGGCAATGAAGCCGTCGATAGCATTCTTGTAGGCGACATTGGCGGGATAGCCCTTAGCCAATTCAGCCGTAGCGGCTTGCTGTACAGTGCGGGGATTGTGACCGTGTACAGCAATCAGGGATAGAGCCGCCTTGACCTTGATGGCTTGACGGGGAGTTAGAGCGGTCATGTGGTTTCCTTGAACATATCGAGAATGTGGGGCCTTGCCGGTTTGGCAGCGGGGATCGGGTCAGCATCGGCTATTGCGGCAACAGGCGGGATGATCCCCTTACGGATCGCGGCGGCGAGGTATTGGAAGGCGTACTTGAAATCGCTGGGACGAAGGTACGGACGGCCCGCATTCTTCCAGAGATCGTGAATGTCAGCAGCCATGCGACGGGCTATCTGTTGAGCATCGTCGGGAAGATCGTAGAGTTCAGGCGTTACGGGGGTGCCTGATAGGCATGGCCAACCCGTTTCTATGCGAACTGCTTCTCTAACGAGCACGATTGATAGGCTGGCAACTTCAATAGGAATGAAGGCGGACGCTAAAGCCTTGTCAGCATCCTTCATAAACCAAACAGTAACAGCGCCCCATTCGACGTAGGCTTTCGTTGCATCGGCATAGGGGCCTGCCCGGTTCATCAGATCATCCAGCGTCTGAGGAAAAAGCGCGACCTTTGGTACGTAATCTGGGCGGGGCGGCTTAGGTGCCTCTCCCGTTCCCCAGTCATGCAGATCGGACATTACGCCGCAAGGGCAGTCGTGAAGTACCCGCGCTGCTTACCCTGCAAATACAGAGTAAATGCCTCCCGTGGTTTACCCGGTGCCAGCGCCATAATGCAGGCAGGGATAGCATGAGGCTTTACCGTAACGAGATAGTCAAAGGCATCATCGTCCAGAGCGGAGAAGCCATTGCACTCATGCTCTTTGGGGACGCTGGCGTTAGCCATGATATCCCATGTATCCCGCGTGTACTTGATGAGGAAGCCAGTAGTATTCAGGTTATCACCGGGCTTTACCTCTACGCGGATATCGGATAAGCGGGCAAGCCGTTGAGTACGAACCTCTATCTGTTCGTCAGCGAGGGCAGTAGCAAAGCGATCCTTTGCATCCTTCAATGCCCTATCAATCTCATTAGCTTTATCGATGGCAGGCTTGCCAAGGATATCGATATAGTTGTTAACCTTGAGCAATTCTGCACTGAGCGTTTCAATCTCAATGGCAATAGAAGAAAGTGTATCTTTGTTGGTCATGGTTGTTTCCTGTTAGAATAGGGGCGATTAGAGCTTGGGAGCGGATGCCCCGATCTTCATCTTCTCATTGCGATAGGTGTAGATGGTCCCGCTATCTGCATCAGCAGCGGCCATCAGCTTGGCGATAGACGGGCGGCCAGCAGGCTTACGCTCGATATGCTTGGGCATAGGAATGCAGAGAACATCGAGAGCTAGGCGAAAGCCATTGATGATACGGCTATCGATGCCATCAAGATGGGCAATAATCCGGGGATCACTCAGGCGGCTGGTATCAACAGACATAATCGTCATGGGATATCCTTCATATTGTTGGAGGTAATTTGGCAAAACTTCAGACAGACCGGCCGCTTGCACATAAGCAAACGGGAACAGGGATATTGAAGCTATGGAAAGGGTGGCCTGCCAGCTACCAACAAGGGCAATGCACTAGCTGACAGGCCGTAGCATCAGCATTCATCACGGGCGCAACTCGACGGATTTGGATTTACTACCGGGAATGATGAATATGGATGCTGTAGGGAGAGGATGGCAGTCATTCCTCAGATAGGCTCAGGGTATGCATAGCGATTACCTCAACAGGAAAAGGTAATAACTATCTGAGCCTATCGGAAGAATGAGATTGTGTATGGCATCCACGGTATCAAGCCATAGAGTACCAATGATCTATACTGATATAGTATGATCGTTAGATTTGATAGTGATTGGCTGTATCCGGCGTCCCCCCGGGCCAGATAGATATCCGTATTTGTAAATACGTTCTGGCGCAATGGGAGAGCAAGACTAGCCGCATGATCGTTGAGTTTGATTAGCGTGGCTCGTATTGCCGGCGTCCGATACCCATGCGTCATTCAAATAGAATGGCACACCCCGTCGCTCTAAAGCTAGGCCGTAAGGCCGTCAGGTATCTACAGTTAAGCACTGTCAGGCGTTCCCCGGCTAAACGGGCGTGGCGGTGATGAATGGTTTCTTGCCTAACGGTACTGAATAGCTCCGGGCTTTCCTCCCGCATCTGAGCCGCGCCCCATACAGCCCCGTACAGAGTCGCCACGTTATCCCGGCTAGGTCGATACCCTGAGCCTCCCATATCGACTCCTGTGGCCGTCTCCGGGCGATCTAGCGGGCCTCCAATCGAGCAAGGGCCTTGTGCAGGCTGGCGGGATGCCACTTGCCCCCGGCAGGCGAAGGGATCGCACGGGTATTCAGGGCCTCAACCATCTTACGAACGGATAGCCCCTCAGCCTTCAATGCCAGGAGGTCAGCAGCGATAGGCTCTAACCGGTCCATAGCCTCAGCCTGATTACGGGCAGCTAGTACCTTGCCATGCTTGCCTAGCTCAGTCCCCCGATCCTTGGCAGCGGCTAGCGCGGCCTTGGTCCGTTGGCTGATTACCTCAGCCTCCTTCTCAGCCAGTGCGGCGAATAGGTGTAGCTGGAAGCGATCAGCGTTCGGCATATCCGCGACGGCGAATTCTACGCCTGTCTCCATCAGCCCGGATATGAAATGGACATTGCGGGCAAGCCTATCGAGCTTGGCGATAATCAGGCCAGCCTTCTCCCGCTTCGCTGTAGCGAGGGCAGCGACAAGCTCAGGCCGCTTGGACAGGGCATTAGCTCCCTTGCCTGTCTCAACCTCGATATGCTCCCCGATCAGTTCAACGCCATTGGCAGCGACATACCGTGCCACTGCCTCCCGTTGAGCCTCTAGCCCTAGGCCGCTCTTGCCCTGCTTATCCGTGCTAACGCGGAGGTAGGCGACGGCCTTGGTCATCTTGCGGAGGTTCATTTCAGCTAGTCCTGTTCACGGGTCAACGAACGTATACCCATGAACAGTTAGGAGGGCAAGCCGTTCCCGGTCCTGTCATCATCGATCTAGCTGGGATGGAGCTTGGCTGTAGTGACACGCCACGCAGGGATGGAGAACCATGCGCGATAATGCAGGTCGGGCAGGCGTGTCATATTCGCCAGCCGGGTGGGTGGGGATACGGGGGAAGGGCATTGCACGTTCTTGTCTGATTGCCCTCTCGCATATCTATGCCAAAATTAGGTCGTAGGCGGCTCCCTTTACATCGACAAACCGGGATGAACTCCGATCCATACGCATATGCCGCCGAACATGCCTTCATCCTTATAACGCGGATATTCTACAAAGCTTAGCCCGGCAGCGGTTAGCGCGGCCATGACAAGAGTCTTTTGTGGAGAAGTGTCGCCATTTACTTCGATGCCAACGGTAGAGTTGGTCATGCCGCCATAATACCCAACTTTGTAGCCACAATGCTCAAACAGGGCTGTTACCTGTTGATGTAGAGCGTAGGGCTCTGCTTCATGGTGGTTGCAGGCAACGACTATCTCGAATGGCTCGGCTCCCGCTAGAACACGGACAAATGCCTCTGCCTGATCCTGACTTATTTGCCGGGGTCGCAACTTATCGCGGGTGGCTTGCAACTCTGCTAGCGCTGCGTCTGCTTTCGCATAGGCAACTGCTATCTCTGCATCAGCCTCTAACTCGGCTTTACGGGCAAGTCTCTGGCTAGCATAGCGTCCAGCAATAGGGGCAGCGGCAGCTAAACAGCCCGCAACTACAGCGGTGATCGGCCAGCCGCTGCCGCCTGCAACCGCTCCCACAATGCCCGATACAACCGCCACTACGAACGATACGCGCTCTACATGGGTAGGGAATGAAGCCATCGTACCATCATGCATAATCGGGGCGTCTGGCATATCTCTAATGCAACAAGGCTTTGCCGCTAGCCGTCCGCTGGTCCGCCACCGTCAACCGGTGATGGTCGTTTCTTCGGATTTGGGTTCCAAGGATGCACAGTCTCTCGGTAAGTCCGTAAGACCTCTGCGTCAGGCATCGTGTGGAAGTCTCCCTCTACATGACCAAAAACCTTGAAGGTTGATACAAGGTCAGCAGTCAAATGCGATATGTCGTGGTAGAGCTTTACCAATGTGTCAGCATCGAAGGAAAACTCTTTTCCTGACTCTGTATCAGAAGCGCGACAGTTAGTAGCTAACGACGACTGAGGCGGTATCGTGTAGGCATATTGTCCGTGAGCGATCAGATTACGTTTCCAGCTTAAATCTCCGGCGATGTCCGCAATCTGGCATAAGCTTTTAGCTTCCTCAGGACGCCAGCCAGCGAGCCATCCGGTGCATATTTCTTTGAACAAGGCACGTCGCCTTTTGAACTGCCGCGAAAGCTGTACCTCTCGTGTACCCCCATCCGCAACTTCTCCAGCGATCAATGCTTGAAGACATATATCGAAGTGACGCTCGAAGTTGCCCCAGTGAGCGATGATTAGTCCGATAGGCGCATGGTACGGCTCAGGAAGAAATATGAGTGCGCTTTCCTTACCCTTCCGCATGAAGCGAATGTCGAAGCTCATAGAAGCGAACGGGGTCTTATCTGGCATCGGAGGCGTGATCCTAACGACAAAGCCGCAAACCCGACCAGCCTGCCCGTGAATGGCTTGCCACGCCAGCCCGAAACCTGTTACATCAGGCATTGCCAACATTGACAGCGACCTGAATAAATATCGTTGTTTCTCAATGCCTTAGGAGGGTGTCGGTAAAATCCTCTTCTGGGCACCATTTACCTATCCCAAGGCATCCCCGAAACCTCGACAAAATGGCGGAAATGCGCCATTTTGTAGCCTCAACGTTCCCGGAGCGTTCCAGGCGATTTCAGGCGATCCGGGGCCACGAGGTGCCATGAGCAGGGGGATATGGCCCCATGCAAAAATCCGATGGCACCATGGCCCCCGGCGCCGGCCCGGCACTCCCCGAACCAATCGAGGAGAATCGCCGATGGCGCTCAAGGAACTCCAGATCCGCAGCCTCCGGCCGACGGACAAGATCTATCAATGCACGGACGATCGAGGCCTCTACCTGGAGGTGCATCCGAACGGCTCAAAGCTGTGGCGCTACAAATATCGCCATATGGGGAAGCAGAAGCGGCTGGCGCTGGGCCGCTATCCGGACATTGGCCTCGCCGAAGCGCGGCGCCGGCGGGATGACGCTCGGCGAAAGCTGGAGGCGGGAAGTGATCCGCTCGCCGAGCGCAAGCACGACAAGCTGATCGCGGCCTTCAAGGCGGCCAACAGCTTCGGCGACGTCGCCAAGGAATATATCGACAAGATGGTCGCCGAGGGTCGCGCCGACACGACCACCACCAAGGCGAACTGGCTGCTGGAGCAACTGGCGCCGATCGCGTCGCGGCCGGTCGCCGACCTCAAACCGATTGATTTACTGGCAGCACTCAAGCGGCTGGAGGCCAAGGGCAAACACGAGACGGCACGGCGCTGCCGCTCCTTCGCCAGCCGCGTGTTTCGCTATGCCGTGGCGACCGGGCGTGGGGAAACCGACCCGACCTCCATCCTCCGCGGCGCGCTGATCGCACCCAAGGTGACGCACCACGCCGCGATCCTGGAGCCGGAGCAGGTCGGCGAATTGCTCCGGGCGATCGACGGCTATTCCGGCCATACGGTGACGCGGATTGCGATGCAGATCGCCCCGCATGTGATGGCCCGCCCCGGCGAGCTGCGGATGGCGCAATGGCCGGAGTTCGATCTTGATGGTGCAGTCTGGAAAATCCCGGCGGAGCGCATGAAGATGCGCCGTCCGCACGCCATTCCTCTGTCCCGGCAGGTGCTCGCCTATCTGGAGGAGCTGCACCCCCTCACCGGGCCGGAAGGCTTCGTCTTCCCCGCTTTCCACACCTCCCTGCGCCCGATGAGCGAGAACACGATCAACCAGGCGTTCCGCCGCATGGGCTATTCCGTTGGCGAGGTGACGCCGCACGGATTGCGGACCACCGCGTCGACCCTGCTCAACGAGAGCGGCCAATGGAGCCCTGATGCGATCGAGCGCTCGCTTGCCCATGCGGACGCGAACACCATTCGCGGTATCTACAACCGGGGCCGCTACTGGGAGGAGCGCGTCGCGATGCACCAATGGTGGAGCGATCACCTTGATGCGATGCGGGACACGGCCGTTCAGGAGGAGCCGAGGCGGGCACGCGCATAGCCTCGCTCCTCATGCCTGGCTGGTCTCCTCCCGATAGCCAACCGGATCGGCAATCCAGCGATCGACGGCGGATTCATGCCAACCGGCGCCGTGGATGCTGATCGGGATTTGCCGTGGGAACGTCCCGTCGCCGATCTTGCGGTAGAGAGTGGAACGCGAGAGCCCGGTGCGGGCGAGCACGGCCTTGAGGCGAATAATCCTGTCTTTGTCGAGCATGGGGTAAATCCGTTTCTGGAAGGTTGATGCCGGCTTCGGCGCGCTTGCCCCGCGCTGCGTGCGGGCAGCGGCAACGGGGCGCGAAGGGATGCTCCCAATCTCCAGGATAGCTGGAAAGGGCTGATGGGAGCTGGCGGTGCTCGGGAAAGACGACCACTTACATGCACTGGCGAACACTCCTCACAGAGGCGCTCAAGGCAGTGTCATGAAGCAGCCGTAGTTTACCGCAGGCGATAGCGCCTCACAAGGAGTTGCGCCGAGTTACAGGCAAATCATCCGTGTAGTACGCGTTGTACAAAAAATATAACGTGATTTCAGTTAGATATAGGCATGGCGCCCGCTCTCGTGTTCCGTGTATCACGCATATGCGGCATTCTGTAGTACATGGCACACACGATCATCACACTGATATAACAGGGAAATATTCCCGCAGCACCCGTGCGTAGGGTCCATTACACTACGCCCGTCGGGCGTGCGTCTGAACACCCGCATCCGCATCGCGGATGCGCTAGCGATTCGCACGAACTAGGGTGCTCATCTCGCTGCGGTTGAGGCGGCTGCCCCGAACAGCGGTGCTGGATGAACCGGCTCTGTTGGTCATGAGATCGTCTCGAATACCGCAGTTTCGGCGAGATCGTTGGCCTCTCGGTAGCGCTTCTCCGCGCCCCGTTGCTTCGTCTTGGGACCGAGACCGTAGAGATCCGCCTTCCTGAGCAGCCGCCGGCGTTTCTCCACCATCGACACGTCCTGCCGCTTGAGGTCGATGCGCACGTCGTGCGAGCTGGTCGGAAGTTCAGCGCCATCGTCATCGAGCACGATAAGCGTCGCGCACTTCCGAACCGGGTCGAGCCGGTAGATGAATTCGGCGGCGGGTTCGCCGGACAGGTGCGTAACGCAGCCGGCATAGCAGCGGAGCGCCCCGGGCAGGTTGTTGAGCGTCTCTGCGGTGAACACGAAGCGCCCGCGATCGTCGAGCACGCCCATCTTGGCCTTCACCGCTTTTTCCACTGCGCTGCGCATCCGGTCGGCGTCGGCTAACCCGAACAGATAGTCCTTCGCCTGGGTTGCGAGCTCGCCTTGGCTTCCGAAGAGCACACGGATGTCGCGGCTGATGCCTTGGCTGCTCGATCCATGGCCCGGGTTGAGCATTGAGAGCGCACGATGAACGATCAGGTCTTCTCGACGATGATCCTGTGCTTCCGTGAAATCCTCGTGCGAGATCGTGGAACGTGCGATGTCGAGCGCGCGCCCCAACGAGACGCGCTGCTCGGCCAGCCGATCGAGCAGTCTCGCAGGAAGCTCGTCGATCTGCGGCGGCCTGCCTCTCTCGAGAAGTAGTTCGATGAGCTCGCTGACCTCGTCGCTGATGCGTTCAGCGACGTCAGGTCTCGCGGCCCTGCTCGCGGTGCGCTCGCGACGTGACTGAAACCCGGTGGTGCTGGCATTTCGCCAACTCCGTCTCGATAGCAGGTATTCGGCTAGTTCCTCGTTGTTCCTAAATGCGAAAAAGATGCCGGGTGCCGCCGCGACCGGCTCGATCCCGAGCGTGTGCGAAATGAGATGCCTAAGCTCGGCGTGCTTGAAGTATTTCTGGAATGTTCCGCGCGAGGTGACATACCCATCACGGTAGGGGCTCAATCCGCTGACCGGAACCTGTCCCACTATCATCGTGGATATGGCCAGGACGGTTCGGGTCAGGTTCCAAGCCTCCTTCAGAGCCTCGACCCTCTCCTCAGGGCGCTCGATGACGTTCAGGACGAAGCCTAAGTTCACCACGTCGGCGGCCGTCTTCACCGCATCGGGCGCGAAGTGCGGGTCCCAGCCGGTTGCTTCAATGCCACCGCCGACAAGCACGCGGAGGTCGTCGCCCTGACCGCATCCGTAGTCGAAAATCGACACTCCAGCGCGAAGCAGTCCATGCCGCACGAGAAGCGATACGGGCTGCGACAGCGAATGCCGCACCATAGCGGTACGATGTCGCGCGACCGAGATTGGCACGTCAATGGTCACTGTCGGACCCTGCCAAATTCGTCGATTGACAGTTCCTCCAATCGCCGCCGCCATGCGTCCCGGGTGCCGATCCTATGGGGGTCGGAGAAAGCCCCGGCTTTCACCAGTCGAACCGTCGTCTCAGCCCAATCCGCGCGGAGTGGATGATCTTCGCCGACGAGCAGCTCCTTGCGGTGGAGGATCGGCGGATTAGAGCGCGCTGAATAGTCACGCGCGACGACGTGCCCGTCATCACGCACTAGCGCCGAGGCGTGAAGTGATGGGAACGGATCCTCGTCGAAATCAGCGTAATCGAGGAGCGAGATCTCTTCGCGAGCGACCCGCACCACGTTCCATGTGGCACCGGTCGCGCTTGCGGCTGCCTCTACGCGCGCTTGCTCGGTGGCGGGCAGGTCCTGCAGCGCGGACCTGTGCAGATAGGTCGCGCCTCGGATCCGCTTTCCCGCCATCACGGTCAGCCCTTGGAGATCGCCTGCGCGATCTGCGTGGCGTCGACGGGACTTAGGTAAGGCGCCTGCGCGTAAATCATCCCGCCTGGCTGATTCGCAAGCTTGGCGATCATATGACCGTGACCGAGAAGACCCTCGGCGCCAGGTTCATCGAGGATGATCTGCGAATTGAGCCGGTTAGAGACCTTGAGCGCGATCTTGTTGCCCATATTGGCTTTAATCAGCCCGGGGAGCGCGTCCTTGTCAGGGCGCTGTGTGATCAGGAAGAGGTGGATGCCGGCAGCCCGCGCCTTGCCGCTCAATCGCACCACGTAATCAGATACGGCGTCCCGGTATTGGTTGTCGGACTTGTCCGCCATCCAGTCGGCTAGCTCGTCATGGAAGAAGTAGATGCGCGGCAGCTTCTTCTGCTCGTCGACAGTCTCGTTATAGGCGTCAATGTTGGGCAGCTTAGTCGGGCCGAGGATTTCGGCGTAGCGCCGCTCCATTTCGTCCACGAGGTCTCTGAGCGCAACAACCGCGTCATCGGGTGTTGTGATGATCGGGCCGTCGAGATGCGGAACCTGCTCGACCCAGCCGTAATCGATGCCTGCCTTCGGATCGACCAGACGGACGCGCGCCGCGGTCGGCGAGTTGGTAGCGCAGATATCGAGGAGGAGATTGGCGGTGAAGATGCCCTTGCCGCCTCCGGTCTCGCCCGCGATCAACGTGTGCGGGCCGTGCTGGGGCTGTCCTGCAAAAGCCTCGCCAAGGTTGAGATAGAGGATCTCGCCGGTATCCTCGCGCTCGCCGAGCACGAAGCTGGTATTACGATACGGGGCCGTCGGCGGAAGCTGCCGTCGTTTCCACAGGTCAAGGGTGGGCAGGATCACGCGCCCGTCGCGCGCGACCATCACCACGACTTCGCCCTTGGCGGGCCTGACGGCCACAATATCGAGACCGTGCGAGGTCAAAAGGGTCGATCGGCGCTTCTGCACGAGTTCGGTGGTCATCTCGTCGTTGCCGCGGAAGCGGATCAGCGCCGAGTTGGGCGTCAACCTTGACCCGACCGTCTCGCAGGTCATGCCGTAGCCCTTAAGGGCGCCGCGCAGCTGCTTCTCTGTCGAAGCAAGCCATTCCTGGCCGGCGACCTCGGCCACGGGAATACCCCGTCCGGCGACGATTTCGGCCACACCTGGGCGGAAGCCGTTGACTTGATTGGCGGAAGAGGAACTAGGTGTGTCGGCCTCAGTCTCCGCTACCACCGGGACCTGAGCAGCAAGATCGACGACGTCCTCGTCGGGCTTTACACTGTCCGCCGTCCCTTGATCAGTTGTTTTTTCGCTACCTCCAGCGTCCTCAGTACCCGGCGCCCCCGTCTCTTCAACGACGTCACCACTATGCTGACCCTCGGTCGCGGCTTGAGCTGCCGGCAGGGACTTGGATGGCTGTCCCGCGCGCACATCCTCGAGCAGCGTGGCGATCCCCGGCCGTGAATGGAATATCTGGCGGAAGCCCTCGTCGACGATGGGGTTCGGGGGAGCATCGTCGTCGTCATGGACGTAGATCAGCGAGATACCCTCGACGTCGATCTTCGCCGTTCCAGACCGGATGTCCTCGACCCAGCGCAAGAGATCGTCCTCATTGTCACGTTCGTCGAATGAACCGTGCTCAACAAGCAGGTCGGCGAGTTGCGCAGCGTGGACGGGCGCGTTGAGCTTGTCGTTTGACTTGTATCGCTTGGTGATCCGGTCGACCGACGTTTCGGTCTGCAGGCGCGACTTCGACCTCGCATCGGGGCGGGCGGCCACCTCCACATATTTCGATTCGACCACCGTCATCGTCACAGTCGTCGCGCCGCCGTCGTCGCGCGCGCTCACCAGCAGCAAATCCGCCACGGGATCACCAGCGGCGTGGCCAAGCCGGGCCTTGAAGTCGTCCAAGAAGAACCAAGCGAGCTGAGCGGTGCCCAGCGGCAGCGATGACTGGACGAGTTGCTCGCTGAGACTGAGGCCGATGAGCTCGAGTGCCGCCTGGTCGCGGTTCGCCGCCCGCAGCACGATCTGGCCGGACAGGTCAGCTGACCTGTCGATCAGCTTGCGGGCCAGCTTCGCCTCGTCGGCCGGAACCGCCATCGTGATGTCGGACACCATGTCGGCGATGCGCATCGTCAGCGAGCGGCGGTGGGCCTTCGTCGAGACGACGAGGTTGTGCCGTGCCTCGTCGATCGGAACCGAGCGGATAACGCTGATGCCGTTCTGCCTGAACAGTCGCCGATCCGCGATGCCGTCGAAGGTGACGACCCAGTCGGCGATGTCGTGGGCGCGTCGGATAATCTCGGCGTTTTCCTCGTTGTCGAAAGAGATCTCCCGAAGCGGCTCCCAATGGTCGCGGAGGGTCGGATCCTCGACCTCGGTCTTCAGCGCCTCCATTGCGAGATCAAGGTAGCGTTGCAGCGCCAACGGTCGGGTCGGCGATACGAGGAGGATGCGCGTCCGGTTCTCGCCAGCCCGCTGGACCATACGTCGCGACGGCGCCGCCCGAGTCGATTGGTCGAAGTCCGGCCATCCGCCCGAAGGGGCGGTGGCTGGGCGCCACCTGTTCATCGCGTTCCGCGCGAACACGTCCTGGAGGAAGGCAACGTCGAGCGGCTTGTTGTCGCTGTCCGACGTCGCAAGCTTCTCGACGTCACCGATACCGACGCGGAGGTTGGAGAGGAATTCCTTGGTTAGGTCCGCGCCACCGCTCGATTCGAGTTCGCGACCGATGGCGACGTTCTGCTCGGCATAGACCTGGCGCAGGCGCCGGCGGTCGTCGCTGGCTATGACGAGATCGCAACGGAGCCGGGCGTCCTCGTCGACGCGGCGTGCAAGCCGCTCGGCGACCGCTGACGGCAGGTCACGGCTGTCGGAGTTGTAGAGGACAACCGAGAAGTTGGCGACATTGTGGGGATGGAGGTCGAGATGCTCAGCCAGCACCTTCATCAGGTTGTCGGCGGCCTGGCGGGTATAGGCGCCCTGCTCGTCGCCGGACGAACCGCGATCCGCGATTGGCTCGGCGTAGGAATAGTCGTCGAGTTCGCTGTTCTCGACCATCGCAACGACTTTGCGGTCGGCAGTCGAGCCGATGGCATAGTCGGTGAACCAGCTGCGCTGCAGGTCGTCCACCGCGCGGAGCATGAATGGCCGCAATTGCGCATCGTCGGCCGAGGTGCCCATCGTGACGAGCGTATCGCGCGCCATGCGTGCCCGCAGGCCGATCTCGGCCATGCGCAGCGGGAAGAACGGAGTGACAATGATCCCCGGCACGTTACGAGACATGGCAGTGCCGATGCGCATGATGGGCAGCCATAGCCCGCGCCGTGCGACATCGCCGCGAGCGTGTTGCCGCAACGCAGCCAACAGTTCTCCGAATAGTCGTCCCTGCTCAAGCACGGCGTCGTCAGTCGAGCCCTTGCCAGTCAGGAACGCGTCCACCGCCCCACGGTAGCTGGTGCGGAACGCCTCGAAAGCTTGAAGGATCGCGTCGCGACCCACATCTTTCACGATGTTGCGGTCCGCCAGGCGCCCGAGTTCAGCTAGGAAGCCGCTGCCCTCGTCCAGCTGCGGCACGTTGGGGTCGAAGAGCTGACCGTCCTCGTTGTCGTGGATGTCGTCGATGGACCGGCGGTCGGAAAGGCGAAGCGAGCGGGTCCCGGACGTGCTGTCCTTCGCAGTCCGCGAGAACACTCCCGAAAGCAGCATGGCCGATCCCTCACCCTGCGGCGCGATGGCGTGCAGGTGATCGGAGAAGTTCAGGCCGATGCCTCTAGGAACCGGTGACCACACCATCTGCGTCTTCACCGCGTGGCTCAACTTGGCGGGATCCACCGCGCCTTCGGCGTCGAACGCCGTCGTATCGACTAGGAACGCCTCGAACTTGAAGTCGGCCTCGCTGCCTTGGTGGCCGCTCTTGACGTCAATCTCGTCGGCCCAGTCCCGCGACCAGCAGATGCCGCAATCAATGCGGACGAACGCTGGCAGGAGCGCGGCGAGGCCGCGGTGCCGGTCACGTAGCGTTAGGCATGCCTCGAGCAGGTGCCGACGCCAGAAATCGAGTTCATTGGCCTTCGACAGCTGAATTAGGACGACCTTGCCCTCCATGTCGTCGTTGGAGGCCGTTATCAGGTCGAAGGCGGCGTGCACGATTCCCGAAAGCAAGTCGGAGTGGTTTCGCACTTCTCGGAAGACGAACTGCTCCCACCGGCGGAGCAGCTTGCGGTCCTTCTCGATCCGGGCGCGGTGACGGCCGAAGAGCTCGGCTTCGGCTGCGTCGGCACCGCGGCTCTCCTCCAGCCTGTCCAGCACGTCGCGATCGACATTATTGAGCGTCCCAGCGCTTTCCTTGTCGAGATATGCGATGGTCGCCGCACCGAGTGGCGCCTCGCGCACCGATTTCCGCGCCTTCACGACCTTCTGGATTAACGGCCAGCGCATCTTCACGAAGTCCTGCTGGCTCGCCCGCCATTCGCCAGGTTCAATGTCGGCGTCGTCGAGCAGCGCCAGCCAGGTCGCTAGGTCGTCGTCGTCGAGTTCACTTTCGTTATAAAGGGTCTGGACGCGGCCCTTAATCATCTCGCGGTCGAGCGGTCGCCCCTGGTCGTCGCGTAGGTAGGCGACATCGGACACGCGATTGTAGAGGTCCGTCAGCTGCGTCGCCCAGGACTCGGGTGAAGTGATCCGCCCTCGGTCGGCGGGCGGTGGGAAGTTGGCCGCCTCCGGCGGGATGCGGAAAACCGCTAGCGCGTGGTTCAGCGCCTTGTGCACGGCCTGCTTCCCAATACCGTCGTCGAGATCACTCATAAAGCGCGCGAACAGGGGCATGTTGGTCGGAATGTCGGTCCGCAGCAGGCCCGCGATAGCGTTGCGGACATAGGAGGCGTGGCGGGGCGTCAGCTCACCGAAATGCTTGGTTGCGGCAAACCAGGCGTCGATGTCCGCCTTGAGGTGATCGGGCGACAGGCGGTGGATCGTCGCCGCAGTCTCGCCGAGCCTGTTCAGCGCGTCAGTGGTCACCGCCGAGACAATTGCGCGGTCCGATTCCTCGCGCGCGACGTTGCGCCAATGGGTAAGTGGTTCGCTCGACAGCCATTCGGCTGGGACCGGTCCAGCGTTCACATCCGGATGGACCGCAATGCGCGCGGCCGGCTCCGCGGCGTGAATCTCTTCGAGGATGCGGCGAGTCTGGTGGCCATCGAAGTCGAACACCGCGAAGAGCGCGGGTTCATCGAGGCTGGCGTCAAGCGCCCGCCGAAGGCGTCGTACAGCCACTGCCGACACGAGCTGGCTGATGTCGCTGTCGACCACCGGATTTCCTTGCCCCGAAACTAGCCCTCCGGCGCCGGGAACAGGCGTAACATCTACGGATACATCGTCGGTGATGATCTGGGTGCTCATGGCGTCGCGTCAGTAATAGGGATTGCGCACGAAGGCGCAGTCGTCGGACAGGCGCTCGACGAAGCCGAGCATGCGGAGACGTTCTTCGTAGATGCGCTGGTTAGACCGCAGCTGTTCGAACGGGGCATCATCGCCCAGGACGCGCTGACCGACCAGAGGACCGACCACGAAGGAATAGCGGGACCAGAGGCGTTCGAGATGCTGCTCCAGTTCCACCGGGGCGGTTACGTTGGCAAGGACGATGGCCTCGAGAAAGCCGTTAGACGCGGCATACCAGCGTCCTTGGCCCGCTCTCGTGACGCCCAGTCCGATGCGGTCCGTCTGTGTCGCCAGCATCAGGCCGAGGTGGTTGGCGTGTTTGGCGAGCGCCTCGACGCGCATCTCCTCGATCATCGCATCCGCATCCGTCGTTTTCGGACCGACCTCGTGCGAGAAGACCTCCTTCAGCATCTTCTTGCGCATTGCTACCGGATCGCCGGCATCGGCGGCGGCCTTCCATTCATCGCTCTCTGCGAACTGATCGATGACCTTCGAGATGGCCAGGCGCGACATCTCGCGGTGGAGTTGGAAGCGCTCGCGCGACACGCGCCGCAGTCCGGCGGCGCTTTCCGTTGCCATGTCGAGAGGGATTGGTTGCTCCAGTTTGCGCCCGAGCACCTCCGCCGACCGTTCTATGAGGTAGCGGACAATGTGCAGTCCGGTGAGACGCATGAGCGGTTCGGCGAGTTGGTCGTCGGGCAGCTGCTCAAGCGACAGTAGCGCGATCCAGTCCTCCGCCATGCGGTCGTATGTCGGATGGCTTGGCAGCGGCAGGTAGCCGATCTTGTATTGCACCGGATCGGGATCGTGCGCGCTCGGTGGTTGGAGCAGGCGTGCGACCTTATTCCACCGGCTGCCGGCGGTCAGGAGCCGCTTGCGGACGAGTTCCTCCACCTTCGCAGCCTGCTTGCTGCGGTTGAGCATAAGAAATACGAGTTCGCCGCCGCGCGCGAAGAATTTGCGGTCGTTGTTGACCTTGTCGCCCGCCTTTAGGCCGTAGTCGGCCATCAGCATGTCAACGCCGCCCGGCACCAGGTGTCGCGAGGTTGGGCGACGGTCGCGTTCGGGTTCGACGACGGCGGCCCGCAGCAGATCCACGGCATCGTGGAAGGAGGAGAAGCGTTCGAAACGCTCACGCAGATGCGCTATATCCTTGGGGTTGCGGCCATCGAGCCATTTTTCCCACTTCGCGTCTTCCGAGAGCTCGTCACCGCTGCGAGCGATTGCGTCCAGCGCGTGATCCTGGAACAGAACCTGACGCAGGTGGCGACGCGTCGGCACCTGATACACGAACTCCTCGTGCGCGCCGTCGTTGCCCGCGAAGATCCTCTCGACGTTCTTATCGGCCGCGCGCGCCGACATGATCGCCAGCGCCTCGAGCAACAGCAGCCAGCTGGTCTGGTCGTTGATGAGCCGGTGCCCCCAGATCATCTGCTCGACGTTGACCTTCCACGAATCCGGCTGCGCCGTCTCGGGAACGTCGAAGGCCCCGTCGACCTTGAAACGTTTGGCCCGGCTCATGCGGCACCCAAGGGCAGAGCAGTTACCGCCAGCTTCCCGCTTTGGGGCAGGCGGACCAAGGTTACCTCGTGCGGATCCTGCGGCACTAGCCCAGCGGCAGCGAGTTTGGCGACAGAGCGCAGCCGGAACTGGCGGAGCTCCTCAAGGCACTGCCGCGAGAAGCTGGACGGCAGGCTGCCGTCCTTGATCCGTGTCAGGTATTCGAAGAGTAGCGGGGTGAGATCGATCGAGTTCACCACTTCGTCGTCGCTTGACAGCGTGAGCCGAGGTCGTCCGTTGAGACCCTTCGCGTCGAAGTCGACGCTAAGCCGTTCCATCGCGGACTTACCGAGACGGATCGGTGCGGCTGTGTCCAATACACGTCCCTGACGGCTCTGGGTGTTGCCGGCTGGTCCGGTGAGCCAGAGCTTGTCGTCATCGTCCGTCATGAGACCGGTGTAGACGCGGTTGAGGCCTACAATGAGGTGGCGTTTCGCTTTCGTTGCGTCCGATCCATCTCCGAGGTTCGCGGCGAACCGCAGATAGTCGCCCCCCCCAGTGAAGATGGTGAGCAGCCATGGATCGAGCCGCCCCTTCTCCTCGGGGAGGGTGAAAAACAGTCGCCTGCGCTGGTCGGCGAGGGCATCGTGCAGCGCAGGCATGTCAACGTCGGTCGGCGTCGCGCGGTACTGTGCGCGAGCCTTTGCCAACAGCGGATCGCCAAACTGCTCATCCGCTGCCATGAACTTCTCGAACGCGTCGACCGGCTCCCGCTCCAGCATCAACTCGTCGAAGGCGTTGAGCGTCTCGCGCCCGAGCCCGAAGCTGTCGAAGACGGTGAAGGCGCGGAACTGCCGCCGCTCGGTCGGTTCAAAGTTAAGGCCCGATACATTGCGGTAGGGGTTTACTCGGGCTGCCGCGTCGTCCTTCTGTGCGATGACGTGCGCATCGATGCACCTGATGAGGCCGCCACTCTTGCCGTCGCCGAGCAGGATGTTCGAGCAGAGGAGGAGCAACTGGCGGACGGGAAGATGGGTGCCGTTAAGCGCGGCGATGCGAATCAGCTGCGAGAGCCTCAGCCGCAAAGATGGGTCGTCCGCGTTCGCCAGGATCGCGAGGTTCCGGCGGATTGGGCACGTTCCCGCGATCAGCAGGGTGCATCCGTCGCAGCGGTTCCAGTCTGGATGGTCGACGATCGCGTCGACCACCTCACCAAACAATGCGTCGTGCGGCTGGCGGCTCAGGTTGTATAGCTTGAGCGACAGGGTGGCCGAGTCCTCTCTTTCCCCGACGAGCATCTTGCGGATCGTCTCGTCGATGGAGGCACCGTTTGGGTGTCGGTCGGCGAACTGACGGACGAAAGCAACGAGCTGTCCGTCGTTGGATGCGATGACGAGCGGGATTGCGTCTTCGGCGCCGGTCAAGGACGCGGCGAATGCGTCGTAGACCTCCGCCTTCTCGTCGTCGGTCAGTTCCGCGAGATCCTTCACGACCCTGACCGGTCCAGCCCCCGGCACCTCGACGTCCAGCACTTTCGCGGTCGCCCAGCCGGTCATATCCACGCCGGCTTCCTCGAGCGCGCGACGGCAGGTGTATGTCTTTCCGTCGCCGGCGGTGCCAGTCAGCACCACGCTGGGCCGGTCTGGTGACGCCCACGCCTTTTCCAGCGCATCTTTCTTGGCCGCCGTGACGTGCAGTGGCTGCACGTTCTTCCGCTTGGCGGTGCTCTGCACATGTTCGTCGAACTGGGCGTTCGACGACGGCAGCGGGCCATAGGATCGCAGGAAGTCGACGAGGGGGTTCTGCTTCAACTCAGGCATTACAGGTGGCAAACGGCGCAGCCGTCCTCTGACTTCGCCGACACAACGCGCCGCGGCATCCGCTCGACATCATCCAGCGACCGGCCGTCCACCCAGGTGTATTTCCGGCCGCGTTTCATCGTCTCGTAAGCCTTCGACTTCTCATATAGCTCGGGATGCCGCTCCTTCAGGCCCTGCCACTCGCCGATCTGCTGGTAAAAGCAGAAATAGCAGCCGGAGCGGCTACGCCACTCGTAATAATCGGGCAGGCCTAACCCGGCGCTGTCCAGGATGCGGCCGACCTCGGCGAGATCGATCCCGTCATCTCGATAGGGATAGACGGGCGTGATGTTGGGGCGCTCAGAAATGACGACTGGCTTCGCGCCAGCGGTGCCGCTGCCGAGATAGCCGGAGCGGTTCTCGTCCGCCCGGATGCCGATGTATGAATAGGCCCGATCGGTCCCGACGAACCGCTCGAATGGCGCGATCTTCATGATGCGCGTGCACCAGCGCGCGCGCGGACTTGGAAGGAAACCGGCGAAGTGCTCGTAGAGCGCGATGTCGAACGCGGTCCGTCCTGGCTTCTCGGCGACGTCGAACAGATCGAGCGCCGACACGCGGTTGATCTCGATCTCCAGCACGTTCTCAAGTCGATCAAGGTAATCGTATGTCTCTGGCAGCTCGACACCCGTATCGGAGAACACGTATTCGAAGCGGACCTCGGGATTGCGCTGGCGCAGGTAGACCGCGAGCGCCGACGAGTCTTTGCCGCCTGACACCGGCACGATGTGCCGGGCCTGCTTATCGGCTAATGCGTCGTCGATGTGTGCGACCGCTACAGTCATCCGCGTCCCCCGTTCTTCCTGATACCCGGACCAGAATGTGCAGGCAGATCATCAATTTGTGCAAGCAGGTTGGCGAGGTCGGCAAGCCGTGCCTCGATGATCGGCCTCAGTTCGGACCGCGGTCTGGTCGTGTCGATGGCGGCCGTCTCGAGTCGCTCCCGCACTTCGCGCAGCGCGGCGCGGAACTGCAGCGCCGTGCGGTCGTCCCACTTGTCCAAACCACGTTGTAGCAGGATGGAACTCATCGCGCCGGCGAAGGATTTCGGGGAGAAGCGCTCGTTCGCCGTCTCAACTGCCTTGCGCAAAACGGCCTTGTCGCTGATGCGAAGGTCTCCGCGCTGATCCATCTCGCGATGGTCGAAGCAGGCGGCCCAGCCCCTGACAGCGGACAGCAGGTCACGGTCGCTACCGTCGACGCGGAACGCTTCGGTCAACACCGCCATCGCCTCGGTGGCATACTGTTCCGACAGCCCGTCGACGCTCTTTCGGGCAAGTTCGATCATCGGAATGATCGATGTATCAGCCTTGTCGGAGCCGAAAGCTGCCGGGATGCGGGTAAAGAGTAGATCGACCGGATCCCCACCGGCGTCAATTGCCCTCAGCAGCGCCTTGGCGGGCGCGTCCAGCTTCTGAGTGCGCCGGGAACCCTCGGGCACACCCGCGCGCCATTGAGCGACGGCGTCATGCGCCGCTCGGATCAGTTCATCCTCAGCGCCGGGCTGCTCGTGGGTGAATGCATAGGACAGCTCGCGCAAGTAGTTTATCGTCTTTAAGTCGGCTGCCTGGACTCTGACCGTGACAGCGTCAGGGTTCATGATGAGCTGGTCGAACTGGAATCCCAGCACGTCGGGAAGATAGATTCCATCGACGTAGAGCGCGACGGTGCGGGCGAACGCGCGGTAGCCCGCCGCAATGAGCAGCGGCATGACCGCGCGGGGCACACCATGCGGTGTGCCCGCCAACCTGTAGATGAGTGCGGAAAGTGGTTTGCCGCGCGCGTCGGTCGGGTCGCGAAGGAACAAGGCTATCTCGGTCCATGCCTGTGCTAGGCCTTCGTCGCCGATCTCGTCCAGATGGGCAAACCCCCAGCCGTTGCCGTCGAACCGGTGCAGACCCGTGCGCTCGAGGACGGTGCGATAGATCGATGCCTCCGCCCCCTTGTCGTCGGCCGAATAGCCGAGCCCCTTACGTTCGGCGTGCTCAAGCACCGCGCCGACCACCCGAACGCGCGCCGTCTGCATGGTGCGCGACGCGACGTCCCGCATGAGCTGCTCGTTGGCGATGCGCGGGGTCAGGCGATACCAGCGGTCGAGCAGGGTCGATGCAGCCATCGATCCCGGGCGGTCGCCAGACACGTCGAGCCGGTCGCCTTCCGCCCACCATGTTGCGGCTGAGGCGCGCGGATCGAGGAGCGAACGCAACAGGGTCGCCAGGTGCTCGAAAGCCACTGACTGAAGTTCGTCCAACTCGGTGGTGACCATCGGGTCGCTGGCGATAAACTCGCGGTCCCCGCGCAGCGCCTCGAGCGCCATGATCTCGACCGCCGCGCTCTCCACGTCGACGGGGAGCGAGGGGATGACGAGAATGCGGCCCGCCTCGGTATCCGCCGCCGCGGCCGACGTCGCCGCCTCGATGTCGGATGCACTGCGGGCAAGCACATATTCGATACGGCAGGCATCACCGGGCCGTTCCGAAGCCCCGATCGACCTCAGCTCCACATATGCCCCTTCGAAGAAGCGGTTGACACCGCGACGGGCATTATGACCGGGCGCGCGCAGACTAGGCGCGGGGAAGCGGTCGTCGAGGAACTGCTTCAGGTTGAATCCGTATGCCTGCTTCTCCCGTTCCTCACGGACCCTAATGGCAACATCTATATCCGCGCCGTGCCAGACGGCGACGTCATCGTTGTGGCGCCGCCAAAGGAGCAGCTTCGCGTCGATGAGCGCGTCGACAGCGCCGGCGATCGCCGCCCGCTTGATGCTGGGCCGTGACACGGCCAGTTCGAGGACGTCGCGTGGCAGTCGTCGCCGTTCGCCGCTCGCGCCCAGCTGGAGCAGGCAGGCTGCGGCGAGCACTTCCCGCTGAAGCTCGTCAGACGCGCGAGAGCGCGCGCTCTCGGTCTCCACCCAACGCCGGTATGCGCCACCGATGCCGACGTCTCCGCGCAGCGCGTCGGCGAACGCCGTGTAGATTTGTTCGATGCCTACAGTCGACGACAGGTCGGCCTCGCGCAGGAAGCTGAACAGGCTCCGCTCGTGCTGCCCGACGCGCGCCGCCAGGATTGGAAGCACTTGCAGCGCGCCTGCGGTAAGGGGACGCGCGCCGCCGAGCATTTCGGCGATCGCGGTCTTGTCGGTCATGCCATCGAACCAACGCGCCTCGCGTGCTTGCTCGACCGTATCGGGCGTAATCTTTCCCTTGGGTTGCGTTGGACGCAAGTCGGCGACCACCTGACCGATCAGCCGGTAGATCTCCTGACTGTCCTCGACCATGCGTACGACAGCGAACCGGCCTTCGACTTTGCGCCACTCGCTGCGCGTCGTCTCGTTCAACCTGGATGCGTAGGACAGCAGGTTCTGGTGGAGCAGCAGGGTAAGGCTCATCGTCGGCCCGTTCGCGCGGGCGACGCGCTCGGCCAGCCGCTGCAGCGTGTCCAGCTCGTCTGGTCGGCCGCTGCCGACGATTCCCTCCAGGTGCCGGCCAAACTCATCCCAAATGATCGAGACATGGTCCCATCCACCCGCACGCAGAGCCTTCCCGAAGCCGTCAACCGTCATAGGGGGGGATGCCATGGCGAGCCCATCGGCGATCATTGCGAGTGGATCCGGAACATGGCCCGAGAGGGCGATGACGAGACCGTGACGCTTGGCCTCTAGCCGTTCGCCCATCGTGGCGTGCAGGCTGGCGTCGAGTGCATGGACGGCGGATAGCAATCTGGTCACGACGTCACGGTCCGCCGCCTCGTTGCGCACGGCGAGCGCGGCGACGCCCGCCGCCAGGCTCTTTCCGCTGCCGTATGGCGCGATGACCATCGTCGCAGCGCCAGGCGTAAGCACCGCTGACAGGATGGCCGTCGCGCGCCGCGTCGGTCGGTAGTGTGCGAACCGTTCGGGTTGGCCGAGATCCTCGGCAAGGCTCATCGACCGGAAGAAGTCGTCGCGGATCATGCCGCCGTCCTCTTCGTGCGGCTCGCGACGCGAGCGTAGAGCTCGGCGAGCCATGAGCCGTGATCGCGCGGGGAGACGACCAGGTGGCGTTCGCCGGCGGATGTCTCGACCCCGATCCCATCGGACCATCGTCCCCCTCCTATTTTCCCAATCATCTCCTCGATGGCGTCGAAGCCCATGCACAGTATTCGCCCGGGACCACCCCTGACGGACGTGAGCTCGCGCAGGGACAAGGCCGACTTGTCCAGATCGGCGGCGAGAGCCGAAGCGCTTGCGAGGAATGCCTCCACCGGCACCGCGTGCGGGTTGCGGGTGCGCTCGAACCGGTTGACCGCATCGTGGCGAATGATGAGGCCGAGCTCGCGCAATGGGCAGGCGCCCACGTCGATGGGGTCGACCACATCGACGCCCGGGCGGGCCGCATAGGAGCCAATCAGGCACGCAATCTCGCGCTGCGCTGCGCCAGGAGTGGCGGGTCTGATGGCGTGGCTGCGGGTGAACTGCAAGAATGAATCGGTGCACGCGATCCGGTCGAAGATCCGGTCCGTGTAGTCGTTGAAGAACCACGACCACACCGTGCCTTCACGGCGCGCGAGGGCGAGGTGGAGGAACCACCATGTTCCGGGCAGCTCGAAGTGGGGATCGTGCTGCAGGATCAGCTCGCTGAGGGGACTGGGTTCGATCGCGGAGCGTCCGCCTTCCCGCGGGGTTCCGATTCCGGTCATGTCGAGCCAGTAGCCGAGCGAGTCGACCATCTTGGACCCGAGGCCGAGATCGTCAGCCGTCGCCGCGTTCGCGATGAACCCACCCTTGTCCCGCAGGCGCGAGGCGCCCTTGGGCAACCACCCGTATCTCACCGGGAAAGTGGCGTGACCGCCGTATTGGAAGCGAATCAAACTGCTCATAGGAACGTGCCGCTCGTCTGGCATAGACGGGCCACGGCCGCGACGGCGGCGTCGACCTCGTCGACCGTGTTGAGGGGCGATACGGCGAAGCGGATCGTGGAGAACGCGTCCGCTTCGGTCGTCCCCATCGCGATCAGGACGTGCGACGGCGTCGGCCGCATGCTCGAGCAGGCGGACCCTTGCGAGACCATGATGCCCTCGGCGTCGAGCTGCGCGACGAGTGCCATACCGTCGACGCCAGCAAACGTGACGCTGCTCGTGTTGGGCAGGCGGTCGGCCGCTGCGCCGTTCACCCTGGCGGTGGGGATGTACTCGACGAGCGACCGTTCCAGGCGGTCACGTAACCTTCGCATCCGATCGACGTCCGCCAGCATGGTGGATGCGCGCGCCGAACAGGCGGCGGACAGGCCAGCGATCAACGCGACGGGTTCGGTGCCGGCACGACGTCCTCCCTGCTGATCGCCGCCATGGAGCAACGGGGCGATACGGTCCTCACCCGGTGCGGTGACGATCGCGCCGACGCCCATCGGGGCGTGCAGCTTGTGCCCGGAGATCGACACGACATCGGGTGCACCGCTTCCGACGCGCATGGGGATCTTCCCGAACGCCTGCGCGGCGTCGGAATGGAACAGGACGTCGCTCCGGCCTTTCAGCAAGGCAGCGATTTGGCTGATCGGCTGAATGATACCCGTCTCGCTGTTCGCGGATTGAACGGAGAGGAGGATCGATCCATCAACGTCGCGGAGCACCTGCTCCAAACGGTCCAAATCTAGGATCCCGTTTGCGTCGACCCCGATCAGCCGCACATCGACACCTTGGTGAGAAAGGGCTCTCGCGGCGGACAGCACCGATGGGTGTTCTACCTCCGTCGTTACGAGCGCGGCGCCCATCGTGATCGCCGCGTTGAGGACCGTGTTGTTTGCCTCGGTGCATCCGGACGTGAAGACCACCATCTCTTCCGACGCTCCGTGGATGAGCGAGCTCACTGCGTCGCGCGCGTTCGCCAGGATCGTCCTCGCGACCGCTCCGCCTTCGTGGGTGCTCGATGGATTGGCGGCATCGCGGAGCGCGGCGGTCACCGCCTCAACGACGGCAGCCGTGGCGGCCGTGTTGGCGTTGGCGTCGAGATTTACCGAGATAGCAGGCGCCATCTCTTCGATATTATTGCTCATCTCTGCCTTGAATCCAACGCGCATCGATTACTCCCGCCTCTAGGCGTTATCAGTTTATTGATTCGTGCCGCAACGAAAGTTTGATCCGCTGAGGCTTGCTTCGGAACTCGCGCCGCTCAGGAGAGCGTTCTAGGTATGTTCGCATTATTTCTTTGCGGGGACAATCCTGAAGCCTCGTCCCCGATGTCATACCGTGCTTGACGCGCGCCGGCGCGATCCTCCGCCTCCTCAAGGAGAGACCGAGGCGATCGTCACGTCCTGTGCCTCGACGAGGAATCGACGCGCCCGTGTGCCGTACGGCCAACTTCATCGCGATTTCGCGCAACCCCCGCCAGTCATCCAGCGACCTGGGTGCATCCTGCGCCGCTCGCCCGCAAGGACCACGCCACCACCTTCGACTTCGTCCTGGTGGTGCTGGACCACCGCGGGCGCATGGAGGCCCACGAAGCATGACTATCAATCCGACTAAATTTAGGGGCGGCTGATCGGAATTTGTTCGCGCCGTCGGAGCAGTTGCGTTCCCAATTTTGAAGATGTAGTCTCATGCCGTCCCAGAGTTATTTGGAACTCGAACCGCTTCATAAAATTTTTTTGATGCCATGGATTGTGCCATGAGCAATAATCAAATCAATATTATTGATTAATATCAAATAGTTACTTTAGAATTTCGAGTCCTTCTGAGACTCGAATTGACGTCCTCCCCCGTCCGCGGAACCCCATAGACATCCACTTCTTCTTCCATCTCAGCCGTAACTTAGGCATCGGCCTGTGTTTGGAAATAATACTTCTGATTACTATCAAGAATCTAGCCTCTATTCAGACAGCGGTGGACGCGCTCGGAAGATCGGGCAGAATTTTGCAAAGCCCTCCATGCACCTGAAGCCGTCCGCCTCGCGTCCCAGTATTCGCTGTTCCGGCCTCTGACCATTATTCCCAAAGCGGTC
>NZ_JAAVVE010000021.1 GCF_018449795.1 Sphingomonas sp. dw_22 | reverse complement strand
GGGGGCGGGGGCGGGGGGGCGCCGCGCGCGGGGGGGCGGGGCCCGGGGCGGCGCGGGACCGTCGCCGCCCCGCTGCCGTCGCCAGGGGGTGCGAGCGAACGGGCGCGGGCCCGGTGGCCGTGTGAGGCGGGGACGGTGCGGCCGGTCAGGGGGACGGCGAGGGCCGCCACGCCCCTGCGGCCCGGCTGGAAGGCGGTGGCCTTTCCGGCGGGCGTGGCCGGGAGCGTGCGCGCGGCCTCGGCCGCCATGCCGTCGATATCGGCTACCTGCGCGCCGGCGGCGTGGCGCGCGGCCTGCTCGCGCGTCTCGAACCGGCAGCCGGCGAGCAGCGCCAGCAGGAGGAGCGGCGCGGCGCCCTTCATGCGCGCATGTCGAAATTGCTGAGGCGCGCGGCATTGCCGGGCACGATCAGGACGCAGTCGATCAGCTGCTTCTCGGGCTGGCCGGTGCTGCCGGTGCGCAGATAGGCATCGGCCTGCTCCACCGCCATCCGCGCCTGGCGCGAGGCGGGCTGGAGCACGGTGGCGCGGATGCCGCCCGACAGGATCGACTGCTTCACGTCGTCGCTGCCGTCGAAGCCGACGACGATCACATCGGTGCGTCCCGCCGCCTTCAGCGCGGCCCAGGCGCCCATCGCCATGGTGTCGTTGCCGCAGATCACGCCCTTGATCTGCGGATTGGCCTGCAGCATCGATTCCATCTTCGCATAGGCTTCGGTCTGGCTCCAGTTCGCGGACTGGCGCGCGACCGATTTCAGGTCGGGATACTGGTCGAGGATCGCGTGGAACCCCTCCGAGCGGATCGTCGCATTGGTGTCCGCCTCGCGTCCCACCAGCTCGGCATAGGGGCCCTTCTCGGCCATCGCGGCGACGAACGCCTCTGCGCCGATCTGGGCGCCCTGATAGTTGTTGGACACGATCTGCGACACGGCGACGCCGCGCACGTTCAGCTCGCGGTCGATCAGGAAGGAGGGGACGCCCGCCGCCCGGGCGCGGCGCACCGCGGCGACGGTGGCGGCGGCGCCGGCATTGTCGAGGATGATCGCCTTGGCGCCGCGTGCGATCGCGGTGTCGATCATCTCGGACTGCTTGCTGGCGTCGTCGTCATGAACGAGCATCAGCGGCTCGTAGCCGAGCGCCTTTGCCCGATCGCGCGCGGCTTCGGCCTGGGCGCGGAAGAAGGGATTGTCATAGGGCGGCATGATAATCGCGATGATGCCGCGCCCGGCGCCCGCGCGCGACGAGCAGCCCGCGACGAGAGTCGCTGCTCCGAGCATGCCCAGGACCGTGCGCCGTTCGATCACCTGTCTCTCCCAAAACAGCCTCGCTCCTCTTTTCCGGGAGCGTCGACCCAGTGCAAACCCCTTTACGTAATCCGCTGGATACTCGCGGCCAGTTCGTCACGGTCGAAGACGCTCTTCCAGTCGTCGCGCATGAGCTGGGGTTTGCCGAAGGTGATCGCCTTGTTGCAGGCATCGGAGAAGACGCCCGGAATATGCTGGAAGATCACGGCGCCCAGGATGTTCATATGGCCGAGCAGGAAATCGCGCGCAGCCTCCTGGGGCACGCCGCGGGCGACGACTTCGTCCATCGCCTCGCGCATGACGTCGAGCAGCGAGGCGCAGACGGTTTCGGACAGGCCCGGCTCCAGCAGCGCCATCTGGTCGACGGTCACCCGGTGCGAGCGCAGGATCGGCGCCCAGATCGTCCGCGCGATCGCCTCGCCGAGTTCGTAATGCGCGTCCGGCCCCTGCATCAGCGCGCTGACGATGCTCTGGCGCGCATGGAGGCCGCCGAACCGATCGTCGCGCGCGGCGGGATCGGTCTCGTCATTGAAGATCGGCGGATGGCACGGATGCGTGACGAAATAAGTCAGGTCGGGGCGATCGGGGAGGTGCCCCGCGAACGGCGCCGCCGCATCGAGCGCCATGACCATCGCGCCGCTCTTCAGCGAAGGCGCGATCGCATGGGCGACCTTGCCGACGACCGTGTCGGGCACCGCGAGGATGACGACGTCGACATCGTCGAGCGCAGCCGCCTGATCGACGCACTCGATACCGAGCTCGTCCTTCAACCGCGCACGGCCGGCCTCGCTCAGCTCGACATGCCGCACGTCATATTCGCTCGACTTCAAATTGCGGGACAGGCGCGCGCCCATCTTTCCACCGGCGCCGAATAGCGCAACCGCGACCATGCATCCCCTCCGTGAACAACGTCTTGGCGGATATGGTATGCTGGTATAATGAGTAGCGCAAGAGAGGATCGCTTTGCCGTGCAAGGCAGGTGCGACTAGGGGAGCCGGATGACGCTGAAGATGCCCGAAGCCGACGCGCGTACGCTCGCGCGGCGCGATTCGATCGTCGCCGCGCTGCGCCGAATCGTGCCGGGGGAGGGCGTGATCGCCGATCCGGACGGATTGCGGCCGTTCGAGAGCGATGGATTGACGGCCTATCGCCAGATGCCGCTGGTCGTGGTGCTGCCCGAGACGGTGGAGCAGGTGTCGCAGGTGCTCGCCTGGTGCCATTCCGAGGGCGTGAAGGTGGTGCCGCGCGGTTCGGGCACGTCGCTGTCCGGCGGTGCGCTGCCGCTGGAGGATGCGGTGCTGCTCGGCCTGTCGAAGTTCAACCGGGTGCTCGATATCGATTACGAGGACCGGCTGGCGGTGGTGCAGCCGGGCGTCACCAATCTCGCGATCACGCGTGCGGTCGAGGATCGCGGATTCTATTATGCGCCCGACCCTTCGAGCCAGATCGCCTGCTCGATCGGCGGCAATGTCGCCGAGAATTCGGGCGGGGTGCACTGCCTGAAATACGGGCTGACCACCAACAACGTGCTCGGCGTCGAGCTGGTGATGATGGACGGCGAGATCGTCCGGCTGGGCGGGCGGCATCTCGATCCGGCGGGACTCGACCTGCTCGGCGTCATCGTCGGTTCGGAAGGGCTGCTGGGCGTCGTCACCGAAGTGACGGTGCGGATCCTGCCCAAGCCCGAGGGCGCGCGGGCGCTGCTGATCGGCTTTCCGAGCGTGGAAAGGGCGGGGCAATGCGTCGCCGACGTGATCGCGGCGGGCATCATCCCGGCGGGCATGGAGATGATGGACCGGCTCGCGATCCACGCTGCCGAGGCGTTCGTGGAGGTCGGTTATCCGCTGGACGTCGAGGCGCTGCTGATCGTCGAGCTCGACGGCGTCGGAGCGGAATGCGACCACCTGATCGAGGAAGTCACCGCGATCGCCCGCGCCAATGGCTCGACGACATTGCGCGCCTCGCAGGATGAAGCGGAGCGCATCGCCTTCTGGGCGGGGCGCAAGGCGGCGTTCCCCGCGGTGGGGCGGATCTCGCCCGATTATTACTGCATGGACGGCACGATTCCGCGCCGCCGCCTGCCCGAGGTGCTGGAGCGGATGGCGGAGCTGTCGGAAAAATACGGCCTGGAGGTCGCCAATGTCTTCCATGCCGGCGACGGCAATCTCCATCCCCTGATCCTCTACGACGCGAACAAGCCCGGCGAGCTGGAGCGGGCCGAGGCTTTCGGCAGCGACATCTTGCGGCTGTGCGTCGAAGTGGGCGGCGTGCTGACCGGCGAGCATGGCGTGGGCGTCGAGAAGCGCGACCTGATGCCAACGATGTTCAGCGAAGCGGATCTCGATCACCAGCAGCGGCTGAAATGCGCGTTCGATCCGCAATCTTTGCTCAATCCCGGCAAGGTCTTCCCGACGCTGCATCGCTGCGCCGAGCTTGGCCGGATGCACGTCCACCGGGGCGAGCTGCCCCATCCGGAGCTGCCGCGATTCTGATGCGTCCCTTGAACGAAGACGATATCCGCGACGTCGTCGCGGACGCCATACGGGCAGGCGCGACGCTCGATATCCGTGGCGGCGGCAGCAAGGCCGGGATCGGCGCGCCGCGGCCGGAGGCGCGGCCGCTCGACCTGTCGGGGCTGGCGGGGGTGATCGACTATGACCCGGCCGAGCTGGTGCTGACGGTGCGGGCGGGCACGCCGCTCGCCGAAGTCGAGCGACTGGTTTCCGAACGTGGGCAGATGCTGGCGTTCGATCCGTTCGATCATGGCCCGATCCTGGGCGAGGCGGCCGGCGCAGCGACGATCGGCGGCGTGGTCGCCGCCGGGGTTTCGGGATCGCTGCGCCTGTCCGGCGGCGGTGCGCGCGATCATTTGCTCGGGCTGCGCGCGGTTTCGGGGCGGGGGGAGAGTTTCGTCGCGGGGGCCAAGGTGGTGAAGAACGTCACCGGCTATGACCTCCCCAAGCTCGCGGCGGGAAGCTGGGGCCGGCTGTTCGCGATCACCGAGCTTACCCTCAAGGTGTTGCCGCGCGCGCCCGTTGCCGCGACCCGCGCGGTCGAAGGGCTCGATCCGGCGGCGGCGGTCCGCGTGATGGCGGCGGCGATGGGGTCGCAGGCCGAAGTGGGCGCGGCCGCGCATCTGCCGGCCGATCTGAACGATGGACGCTCGCTGACCGCGCTGCGCCTGCTCGGCTTCGGGCCATCGGTGGCGGCGCGCGCGGCGATGGTCGAGCAGTTGCTTGGCGAGCATGGCGCGGTGCTGGCGCTCGATGGCGAGGCCGATGCGGCGTGGTGGCGACGGCTGTGCACGCTCGAAGCCCTTCTTAAGCCCCTCCCCTTCAGGGGAGGGGTTGGGGCGGGGCCTGTCCGGGAGGGCTCCGGTCTCGGTGAGACATCCCCCACCCCCAACCCCTCCCCTGAAGGGGAGGGGCTTGAGCTTGGGACTGCCGTCACACCGCTATGGCGCGTAAACGTGCCGTCAAGCGGCGGGCCTTCGGTCGTTGCCGCGCTTGCGCCGCTGGGCGCGCGCTGGCTGTTCGATTGGGCAGGCGGGCTGGTGTGGATCGCCTTTGACGGTGACGCCTCCGCCGTGCGCGACGCGGCGGCGAAGGCGGGCGGGCATGCGATCCTGGTCCGCGCGCCGGAAGCGATGCGCGCCGCCGTGCCGGCCTTCCATCCACAGGCCCCAGGCGTCGCGGCGCTGGAAGAGCGGGTGCGCCGTGCCTTCGATCCCGCGGGCGTGTTCGAGACGGGGCGATTCCAGTAATGCAGACGGCTTTTTCTCCCGCGCAGCTCGCCGATCCGGCCATGGCGGCGTCCGAGGCGGTGATCCGCAAATGCGTGCATTGCGGCTTCTGCACCGCGACCTGCCCGACCTATGTGCTGCTGGGCGACGAGCTCGATAGCCCGCGCGGCCGCATCTATCTGATGAAGGACATGCTCGAGAACGAGCGCGAGCCGAGCGCGGAGGTCGTCAAGCATATCGACCGCTGCCTGTCGTGCCTGTCCTGCATGACGACCTGCCCGTCGGGCGTGAACTACATGCACCTGGTCGATCATGCCCGGGCCTATATCGAGGAACGCTATCGCCGGCCGTGGCGCGAGCGGCTGTTCCGCACCTTGCTGGCGCAGGTGCTCCCCTATCCTGGGCGCTTCCGCCTCGCGCTGGCGCTGGCGCGGCTCGCGCGGCCGGCCACGCCGCTGGTGGAGCGCTTCCCGGCGCTGAAGCCGATGGCGGCGATGCTCGCGCTGGCCCCGAAGCGCGCGGCGCCCAAACCCTCGAACGCCGCGTCGCCGGTGCAGCGGCCGCGCGGGCGCGTGGCGCTGATGCAGGGGTGCGCCGAACCGGTGCTGCGGCCCGAGATCCGCGCGGCCACCGTCAGGCTGCTCAATCGCGCCGGCTATGACGTGGTGTTCGCGCCGGGCGAAGGCTGTTGCGGCGCGCTGGTCCACCATATGGGGAAGGAGGCGGCGAGCCTCACCGCCGCACGCCAGAATGTCGATGCTTGGGCCGCATTGGCCGATGACGGCGGGCTCGACGCGATCGTCATCACCACTTCGGGCTGCGGCACGACGATCAAGGATTACGGCTTCATGCTGCGCGAGGATCCCGCCTATGCGGAGAAGGCCGCGCGGGTTTCGGCGCTTGCCAGGGACGTGAGCGAGCTGCTGATCGATGCCGGGCTGCCGATCGGCGACGGGCGGGGGCTGACGGTCGCCTATCACGCGGCCTGCTCGCTCCAGCATGGCCAGAAGGTGACGGAGGCGCCGAAACGGCTGCTCGCAGGCGCCGGCTATATCGTGCGCACGCCGCTTGAGGCGCATCTCTGCTGCGGTTCGGCCGGCACCTATAACATCCTCCAGCCGGAGATCGCGGGGAAGCTGGGCGACCGCAAGGCCGCCAATCTCGCCCGACTCGAGGCCGATGTCATCGCGACCGGGAATATCGGCTGCGCGATGCAGATCGGTCAGCGCGCCGCCATTCCCGTGGTCCACACCGTGGAGCTGCTCGATTGGGCCACGGGCGGGCCAAGGCCCCTGGCGATGAACAAATAGTGTGATAATAGGATTTTTCTTGATGGCGTCGCGCCGTCATGGCTTAATGTGAACGCCGCGATCGGCGGAACAACAACAAAACCAGCGGGGAGGTACGATGAGGAATATCGTCGGTTCGATTAAGCGCGTTGCGGCCGTTTCGGCGTCGATGCTCGCTCTGGCGGCCGCTGTTCCGGCGGCGGCGCAGGTGCCGGACTATCAGGCCAAGGTCGACAGGAAGCTGGGCGAGGTCAAGGCCGGCATCGCCAAGGGGCCGTTCAAGTCCGACTGGGATTCGCTGCGCGCCTATCGCACGCCCGAATGGTTCCGCGACGCCAAGTTCGGCATCTTCATCCACTGGGGCGTCTATTCGGTCCCGGCCTTCGCCAACGAATGGTATTCGCGCAACATGTATGTGCCGGGCAACGCCGCCTATGAGCACCATGTGAAGACCTACGGGCCGCAGTCGAAGTTCGGCTACAAGGACTTCATCCCACAGTTCAAGGCGGAGAAGTTCGACGCCGACCAGTGGGTCCGGCTCTTCCAGGATGCCGGCGCCAAGTACGTCGTCCCCGTCGCGGAGCATTGCGACGGCTTCGCGATGTACGCGTCGGACTTCACCACCTGGGATGCGGCCGACATGGGGCCGAAGCGCGACACGACCGGCGAGATCGCCAAGGCGGCGCGCGCGCACGGCATGCATTTCGGCCTGTCGTCGCACCGCGCCGAGCATTGGTGGTGGTATTATATGGGCCGCACCTATGATTCCGACGTCAACAATCCGGCGAACGACGGCCTGTATGGGCCGGCGTCGCGCACCGGACTGCCCGCCGATGCGCCGGAGACCTGGCCCGACAGCGGCCAGCTCCAGAACTGGATGCCGCCGAGCAAGGCTTTCCTGAACGACTGGATGGCGCGCACGTCCGAGCTGATCGACAAATACCAGCCCGAGCTGATCTATTTCGACTGGTGGACCTCGGCGCCGCTGTTCGAGCCGCTGATGCGCGACACCGCGGCCTATTATTACAACCGCTCGGCGGCCCGGAACGCGCCCGGCATCATCGCCTACAAGGGATCGCAGTTCGCCGAGGGCAGCGCGATGTTCGACATGGAGCGCGGCAAGACCGACGCGCTCAAGCTGACTCCCTGGCAATCGGATACGTCGGTGAGCGTCCATAGCTGGGGCTATGCCCAGAACGACACCTATCGCAGCGCGCCGTCGCTGATCGCCGATCTGATCGACATCGTCAGCAAGAACGGCAACCTGCTGCTCAATGTCGGGCCGAGGGCGGACGGGACCATCCCCGAGGAGATCCAGACCGTGCTGCGCGGCATGGGCGCGTGGCTCAAGGTGAACGGCGAAGCGATCTACGGCACGCGGCCCTTCAAATATTTCGGCGAGGGGACGACCAAGTCCGGCCAGGTGCGCGTGGGCGGCCAGGTCGAGGAATCGGCGGTGAAGGGCTTCACGCCGGCGGATATTCGTTTCACCACCAAGGGCGACACGCTCTACGCGCTCGGCCTGTCGCGGCCGAAGGACGGCGCGGTGCTGGTCAAGACGCTCTATGCCGGCACGCCGTATCTCGATGCGCCGATCAGGAGCATCGAGCTGCTCGACGGCGGCAAGATCACATGGCGGCAGACGCCGAAGGGCCTTGAAGTGACGCTGCCGCCGGTGGGCGACGGCGCCGCGCCCTACGCGCTGCGTATCCGGACGCGCTGAACGACAAAGGGGCATCGGCGCCGCGCGTTGCGGCGACCGATCGCCCGACAATCGATAGGATGGGGAGAACGGCGATGCGGCACGCACGACGGTGGATGACGGCTATCTGTGCGGCGGGGGGCCTGTCCGGCTCGGCATGGGCGCAGGACATCCCGCTCCAGCCGTTCGCGGTCAACCACGAGCAGCGCGTCGATTCCGCTGCGGACGCGCGTTTCCTGCTGGACGGACCGGCGGGGAAATACGGCTTCATCCAGGCGCAGGACGGGCATCTCTATCGGGGCGACGGACAGCGCTTCAAATGCTGGGGCGTCAACCTCACCGGCTTCAGCACTGGCTCCGCGTTGCTGCTGCCGCACCAGGAAGCACGCGAGATGGCGGCGGAGCTGGCGCGGCTCGGCGTCAATTGCGTGCGGATGCATTTCCTGGATCTGCCCAAGACCCAGTCGCAGAAGCCGGCGGGCGATCTGGGCCCCGATCCGGTGCCGGTGAAGCAGATGCCCGCCGGCCTGATCGCCGATGGCGACAGTTCGCGGGCGCTCGATCCCGGGCAGCTCGACCTGCTCGACTTCCTGTTCGCCGAGCTCAAGAAGAACGGCATCTATGTCGACTTCAACCTCAATGTCGGGCGGGCCTATCGGCCCGGCGACGGGGTTCCGGACTATGACCTGATCGGATCGGCCAAGGCCTATACCTATTTCGGTCCGGAGCTGGTGGCGCTGCAGAAGGAATATGCCAAGCAACTGCTGGGACACACCAACCCCTACACGAAGCTGCGCTATGCGGACGATCCTGCGGTGGCGATCGTGGAGGTGGTGAACGAGAACTCGCTGCTCGAATTCTGGATGCGCAACTGGCTGCGCGGCGAGCGGGTGAAGGGCGGGGCGAACCTCCAGCTCGACATGACGCCGCATTACCAGGCGCTGCTGGTGAAGATGTACAATGACTGGCTGGGGAAGAACCGCAGCGCGGCGGAGTTGACCAAGCTGCGCGGCATGGCGGGCGTGTCGGCGGGGCAGCCGGTGCCGTTCATGCGGCGCGGGGACCATGTCGAGGCGCCGAGGCTTCGGCTCGATGCCGAGCTGGCGTTCCTGACCCAGGTCGAGATCGACTTCCATGCCGAGATGAAGCGGTTCCTGAAGGATGAGGTCGGGGTGAAGTCGCCGATCGTGCCGATGGCAGATCACACCTATTTCATCGCCAATCAGCCGCTGATGCGCACCGCCAGCAAGTCCGACATTCTGGACGCGCATGTCTATTGGCAGCACCCGGCCATCTACGGCCGGCGCAACGAGCCGATGGTGAACAGTCCCGAGCTTTCGATCATCCAGAAGCTTGCCCGTAGCGCGACGGCGGGCAAGCCGTACACGCTGAGCGAGGTGAACCACCCCTATCCGAGCGACTATGGTTCGGAGATGATCCCGATACTGGCCTCCTATGCCGCGCTTCAGGATTGGGACGGCATCTTCTTCTATACCTATGAATCGAAGCTCCATGGCAAATGGACGCCGATGGTCACGGGCGAGTTCGATATCGCGCTCGATCCGGTGAAGATGGCGCAGATGCCTGCGGGGGCGATGCTCTTCCTGCGGGGCGACGTATCGGCGGCGAAGAAAATGCTGACGCGGTCCTATTCGACCGACCAGGTCAGCGAGGCGTCGCGGCTGCCGCGCGCGGACATGCCCTATTACACGCCGGGCTTCGACATGAAGATCCCGCTGGTGCACGGCTCGCGGGTCTCGTGCCTGGACTGCAAGCCGACGCTTCCAGCGCCCCTGCTGGCCTCGAACCCGATCGTGTCGGACACCGGTGAGCTGAGCTGGCGGACCGATGGCGGCAAGGACGGGCTGGTGACGGTCGACACGCCGCGTTCGCAGGCACTGGTGGGATTCGTCAGCGCCAATGCGCAGGTCCAGACGCGTAATCTGTCGGCGGACATCAAGAACCGGTTCGCGGCGATCACGCTGTCGTCGCTGGACGGCAAGCCGCTCAATCTCTCCAACCGCATGCTGCTCACCACTACCGGCAAGGTCGAGAATACAGGGCAGAAGTGGAACGACCGCCGCGCCATGCTCTCGAACTGGGGCACCGCGCCGACGGTGATCGAGCCGATCACGGGCTGGATCCAGCTTAAGGATCTGGAGGGCGCGATCGGAGTGTCGGCGACGCCGCTGGATGGCGCGGCGCGGCCGATCGGTCCCGAGATCAAGGGGCGGATGATCGAGCCGGGCTGGGAGATTGCGGTCGGCACGCCCGTAACGACCTCCTACCTCGTCCGAGTCGAACGCTGAGATGCCGCAAATTCGGTGACGGGCGTCGCCTCGCTCGTCCCGCGGCCAATTGGAAAGTCTTCGGGTGAATGGATCCGGAATGGCTGTTTTCCGCCGGATTCCGGCACATGGAAACACCATGGAAATCCCGAATAATGGGAAATTCGGGGAAGGCTTGACGGAACTGGTATGATCTGCATAGCTCTCCATTAATAAGATAATATGAGAAATTTTTGGGGAGGTTGGCTGTGAGGAATTCACTGAAAGCTGGTGCTTGCGTATTCGCGATCGTCATTATGCAGGCGAGCGCGCATGCGCAGGACGCGAACGCGCCTGCGCCGCAAACCGATCAGGTGGATGACGCCGGATCGCAGCAGGCGGATGAAATCATCGTGACCGGCGTGCGTGCCAGTCTTCGGAGCTCGCAGGAGATCAAGCGCAACGCCGATTCGATCGTCGACTCGATCGTCGCCGAGGACATCGGCAAGCTTCCCGACGCCAATGTGACCGAAGCGCTGCAGCGCATCACCGGCGTCCAGATCACGCGCGACTATGGTGAAGGCACGGGCGTGGCGATCCGCGGCCTGCCGCAGGTCGAGACCACGCTGAACGGCCGCGAGGTCTTCACCGCCGGCTCGGGCCGCACCTTCAACTTCCAGGATCTTGCCGCCGAGCTGATCGCCGGCATCGACGTCTACAAGGCGCCCGACGCGAGCCTGGTCGAAGGCGGCATCGGCGGCACCATCGACGTGCGCACCCGCATGCCGTTCGATTTCGACGGCCTCAAGATCACCGGCGGCGCCCGCGCGCGCTACAATGACTTGGTCGACAAATGGTCGCCCAACGCGTCGATCCTGGTCTCGGACCGCTGGCATACCGGCATCGGCGACATCGGCGCGCTGGTCACGGTTTCCTATCAGGACCGCGACCTGCGCAGCGACCAGGACAGTGTCGGTTCCCCGACCGGTCGCGCGGACGTGATCCCCGGCCGCACCATCGCGGTTCCCAACGGCACCTATCTGCCGCAAGTGATCGGCGACCGTAAGCGCTTCGGCATCGATTCGGCGCTGCAATGGCGCCCAGGCGGCGGCTTCGAATTCTACGCCCAGTACAGCTATTCCTATTTCAAGAACGGCGCCGACTGGAGCGGCCTCAACGTTCCGACTGCGCCGGTGAACGGCAATCCCACGGCCAATCAGCCGGAACCGGGATCGTTCGAGACCTATCCGGACAGCGACAATTTCCTGCGCGGCTCGTTCCTGAACGTGCCGGTCTCGACGATGGGCGTGTCGCGCGACCAGATCGACAAGAACCGCACCTATGCGATCGGCGGCAAATGGGCGGAGGGTCCGCTCAGCATCAAGGTCGACGGCAGCTATACCAAGTCCTCGAGCAAGCTGACCTATCGCGAGCTCGACCTGACCACGACTGCGCCGCGCATTACCCAGGATCTCGAGGCGTTCGATGTCCCATCGTTCCTGATCCAGGGCGTCGACCTCACCAGTCTGGACAGCTACCGCGTCGGCGCGATGACCGAGAGCCGCAACGATTATGACGGCGACCAGAAGGCGTTCATGGCGGACGTCGACTACAAGATTGATTCGTTCATCACGCAGATCTCGGCGGGCTTCCGCTATTCGGACCGGGAGGCCCATTTCACGCCGTGGCGCTTCTTCGCGACTCCGCCCGGAGCGCCGCAGGCCACTGCCTTCTCGCAATATTTCGCACCGAACCCCCATCCCGACTTCATGGCGAAGGCGAGTGAGGGGACGCCGGTCACGTTCGATTTCCTGTCGACGATCCCCGGCATGCTGCGCAACAATTTCGATGCGATGCGGCAGGCGCTGGGCTTCACCACCGGGCCCGCGGTCAATCCCTTGTCGGTGTTCGACATCGGCGAGAAGACGACCTCGGGCTATGGCCTTGTCAAGTTCGCCAATGAGAACGGCTTCCGCTTCGACGGCAATGTCGGCGTCCGCGTCGTGAATACCAAGGGCACGCTGGTCGGCTTCCGGCCACTGTACGTGAACAACGTCCAGACCGGATACCAGGCGCTGGATATCGACAACAACTACACCAAGGTGCTGCCCTCGGCGAACCTGCGCTTCCGCTTCACCGACAAGCTGCAGCTGCGCCTGGCCGCATCGAAGACGATGACGCGGCCGGACTTCAACCAATTGTCGCCGTCGGTCACCGTGGTGCCTGCCTCGTCGCTGGCATCTTCGGGCAATCCGGACCTGAAGCCGCTGATGTCGACCAACCTCGATGCGTCGCTCGAATATTATTTCGGCACGACCAACTCGGTCTATGTGGCGGGCTTCCGTCGCAAGGTGGAAGGCTTTATCGGCAGCTCATCGACGGCGGGCGTGATCATCGACGGCCTGCCCTACACGCTGACCCAGCCGATCAATATCGGCAAGGGCACGATCAAGGGCTTCGAGGTCGGCTATCAGCAGTTCTTCGACTTCCTGCCGGGCCCGCTGAGCGGCCTGGGCACCCAGCTCAACTACACCTTTGTCGACTCCGAATCGCCGAGCCCGGTGCCTGGCGAGACGGTGCCGCTGCCGCAGCTTTCGCGCCACAGCTTCAACGTGGTCGGCATCTACGAGAAGGGGCCGGTGAGCGCGCGCGTCGCGTATAATTACCGCAACAAATATTATAGCGGGCTTGCCTTCCTGCAGGGCGGTCTCGGCACCGTGCCGAACTTCCGCAAGGGCTATGGCTGGCTCGACGCCTCGCTGAGCTTCGAGCTGAACAAGAATCTCACGCTGACGCTGGAAGGCAACAACCTGCTGCGCCAGCGCCTCGAGGGCTATGTCCTCGACGAGCAGCGGACGACTGGCGTGGAGATCAACGATCGCCAGTTCACGATCGGCTTCCGCGCGACGCTGTGACCCGCGACGGCCCGCCGCCCTGCGCGGCGGGCCGGTCGCTCCTCGAATGCGCGCCGTCCCGGCGGCACGCCGGAGGCAGGAGATGATCGACCGCAAGACATTCCTCGAAGGCGCGCTGGCGCTCGGCGTCGCTTCGGTGATGCCGAGGGGCGCTTTCGCGGCGTCGGGTGAGAACCCGGCCGACGGCGCGGGGCAGGGCTGGTGGATGCAGCAGCCGATCCGCTGGTTGCAGACCAATTTGCGCGAAACCGATGCCGCGCTGGACCCTCAAGCGTTCGTGAAGGACGTCGCCGATTTCGGCGCCAATGTGCTGCTGATGTCGGCGGGCGGCATCTCGGCGCACTATCCGAGCAAGGTGCCGCTGGCGTATGTCAGCCCCTGGCTGCCGGCGGGCAAGGACATGTTCGGCGCGGTCGTCCGCGAGGCGCATGCGCGCGGCATCCGCGTGGTCGGCCGCTGGGATTTCAGCAAGGCGCGCAGGAACGTTTATGACGCGCATCCCGACTGGTTCTTCCGATCGGCCGACGGCAAGCCCGACGTCTATAACGGGCTCTATTCCACCTGCATCAACGGCGGCTGGTACGGCGAGAAGGCATTGGAGATCCTGACCGAGGCGCTGGAGCGCTATCCGGTCGACGGCTTCTTCTTCAACATGTTCAGCAATCCGGTGCTGAACTACAGCCATCAGCCGATCGGCCTGTGCCACTGCGACAATTGCGTGCGGCTCTTCCGCGATTTCGCAGGGACCGAGATCCCGGCCGAGCGGACCGAGCAATATCGCCTGTTCCTGAAGGAATCCGGCCTGCGCGCGTCGCGGCGGATCCAGCAGCTCATCAAGGCGCGGCGGCCTGATGCCTCGGTCGCCGGCGCGGCGGAGGAAGTGAGCGACATCGTCTTCTCGGAATCGAAGACCGCGCTGAAGACGCTGCTGCCGATGTGGCCCTATTCGTCCGCCGACAACACCAACCAGGCGCTCAACAGCTTTCCCGACAAGCTGCCGCTGAACGAAAGCATCCCCTATATCGCCACGTCGTGGCGCTTCGCCGCGATCTCCGCGCCCGAATCCCGCTCGCGGATATGGCAGGGCGTGGCGAACGGCGGCGGCGCGGCCTTCCTGACCAATGCGACGCTGGCGGACTATCCCGACAAAAGGGCTTCGAACGCGGCGGCGCGGGTCTATCGCTGGCTGCGCGAGCATGAGGGCTATTATGTCGGCCAGGAGAGCGAGGCGCGCGTGCTGCTGCTCGCGCCCGGCGGCCCCGGGGCGGGCATCGCGGCGTCACCGGAATCCTATCGCGGCCTGTATCGGCTGCTGAGCGAGCTTCACATCCCGTTCGCTGCCGCCAACAATCTCGACTGGCTGGGCAAGCGCGAATTCGACCTGGTCATCGCGCCGGGCGCGACGCCGGCGGCGCTGGAATCCTATGTCAGGGGCGGCGGCAGGCTCATCATCGCGAGCCCCACCGAACCTGGTTTCGCCGTCGCGCCTGTCGTCAAGCGCTGGGAGAAGCCCGACGGCGCCTATTTCCGGGTGCGCGACAAGGCGCGGTTCCCCTCGCTGGCGGAGACCGAGGTCTTCATCGTCTATGGCGACTATCTCCAGCTCGACGGAACCGGGCCGATCACCTTCGTGCCCCCGTCGATGTACGGCCCGCCCGAGTTCGTCCATGTCGACTGGAAGGACACCGACTATCCGGGACTGGTGACCCGAGCGCTCGGCCGCGGCACGGTCGCGTGGCTGCCCTGGGAATTGGGCAACCTCTATTATCTGCACAGTTCCGAGGCGCATGCCGGCCTGTTCTCGGATCTGGTCGACCAGCTTCTTCCCGAGGGGCGGCAAGTGCGGACCAACGCGCATCCGTTGGTGCAGGTCACGCTGATGCGTCAGGGACAGCGCCGCCTGCTGCATCTGGTCAACCTGACCGGTCACGCCGACACCGCCTATTTCGATCCGGCGCCGATGCGCGACATCCGGATCGACGTGAAGCTGCCCTTCGCGCGCGCCGGCGCCGTCGTCTCCGCGCAGGCGCTGCCGGTGGCGCGGCTCGACGGGGGCTATGGCCGGATCACCTTGCCGCGGCTCGGCGAATACGAGCTGATCGAACTGACCTGAGCTAATTCCACATGGGGCCGAACCGATGATCGAACGCAGGGATATCCTGAAACTCGGCGCCGCCGTCGCGGCAACCGGCACGCTAGGCACCGCTGCGATCGGCGCCGCGCCGGGCAAGGTATGGATCCTGTCCGATCCGGCGGACCCGGTCGCCTCCGCGACGCCGGTCGCCCGGGCGGTGGACCGGCTTCGCAAGGCACTGACGGAGAAGGGGGTCGCCAGCGCGGTGTCGGCCACGGCGGACCCGGCTCCGGGCGAGCTCGTGCTCCTCCTCGCCAACAGGGCTTCGGGGCATGCCGAGGGTTTCGCGATCGCGCCCGACCGGTTCAAGGGCGCCCGTGCGTTACGGGCATCGTCGAGCGGCAGGCTGGGCCTGGCCTATGCGGTGCTGGAGCTGGCCGATCGCGTGCGGCTGTCCTCGTCCCCCGATCTCGGGCTCGACATCGCGGCGATGGATGAGAAACCGGCCAATGCGATCCGCAGCATGGCGCGCTCCTTCTGCAGCGAGATCGAGGACAAGGGTTGGTATTACGACAAGGGCTTCTGGGCCGATTATCTCGACATGCTGGTCGCGAACCGCTTCAATCGCGTCGCGCTGTTCTTCGGCTTCGGCTATGATTTTCCCAAGAACATCACCGACGATTATTTCCAGTTCCCCTATGTCTTCCTGTTCGACGTGCCGGGATACGACGTCCGGCTGAATCCACCGCTGCCGGCGGGCGAGCGCGAGAAGAATCTGGAGACGCTCAGGTTCATCTCGTCCGAGGCGGCGGCGCGGGGACTGCACTTCCAGCTCGGCATCTGGACGCACGCTTATGACTGGGTGGAAAGCCCGAAGGCATTCCATCGGATCGAAGGGCTCACGGCGAAGACCCACGCCGCCTATTGCCGAGATGCGATGGCCAGGCTGCTGAAGGAATGCCCGGACATCAACGGGCTGACCTTCCGCATCCATGTCGAGAGCGGCATCGCGGACGGCAGCTTCTCCTTCTGGCGGACATTGTTCGAAGGGTTCGCGGCGGCCGGTCGCCCGGTCGAGATCGACATGCATGCCAAGGGCATCACCGAAGAGATGATCGCCATCGCCCAGGCGACCGGCATGCCGATGCAGGTGAGCCCCAAATTCGCCGGCGAGCATATGGGGCTCGGCTATCACCAGGCCGATATCCGCGAGAACGAAGTGCCGACACCTGAGCGGATCGCGAAGACCGGCAACAGCAGCAGCGGCGTGCGGCGCTTCACGCGCTACGGCTATGCCGATCTGTTCGTCGAGGGGCGCAAATATGGCGTGCTGCATCGCCTGTGGCCGGGAACGCAGCGCTTCCTGCTATGGGGCGATCCGGCCACCGCCGCTGCCTATTCGCGCGCGGCCGGCTTCTGCGATTCCGCCGGCCTGGAGATCTGCGAGCCGCTGACGTTCAAGGGACGGGAGGCCTCCGGGCATCCGGGCGGCCGCAACGCCTATCAGGACAAGGCGCTAGAGCCGGGCCTGAACGATTGGGCCAAGTTCGAGTATGAATATCGCCTGTGGGGGCGCCTGCTCTACGATCCTGATGCCGATCGGGCAGGGTGGGGGCGCTATCTGGCGCGGACCTTCGGGCCGGCCGCCACGGCTGCGGAGACGGCGTTGGCGCATGCCTCCCGCACGCTGCCGCTGTTCACCACCGCCAATATCCCTTCCACCTCGAACCGTTATTACTGGCCGGAAATCTACGACAACATGCCGGTGATGCCGCTCACCGGCTACAAGCCGATCGCGGACCTGCCCGACGGCTATACGCTCGCCGATATCAGCGCGCTCGATCCGCAGCTCTTCTCTTCGATCGCCGAGCATGCCGATCTCGTGGTGGCCGGGAAGGCGGACCCCAAATATTCCCCGGCCGAAGTTGCGCGCGCGCTGGAAGGCTTTGCCGGCATGGCCGCGACGGCCCTGAAGCAGGCGCGCGCGCAGGCAACGGCGCCGAGCGATCCGGCCTTTCGCCGGCTCGAAGAGGACGTCCTGATCCAGATCGGTCTGGCCCGCTTCTTCGCCGCGAAGCTGCAGAGCGGCCTGTTGTTCCAGGTCTATCGGAAGACCGGGGCGATCGAGACCGGCCGCCAGGCGCTTGCGATCTATGCTAGGGGTCGCGACATCTGGGTGGCGATGGCCGAGCGGGCACGCGGGGTCTATGTTCCCGACATCAGCTTCGGGACCGAGGCGATCGTCCAGCGCGGGCATTGGATCGATCGGGTGCCGGACATCGATCGCGACATCGCCGCAATGCGGGCCGCGCTGTCGAACCCGATGCGGCAGGATGGTTCGACCAGAGCCCCGATCGCCAGGAACGTCCTCGATCCGTCGCGTCCGCGCTATGCGTTCGAGCACGCGGCGCCGGACAGCTTCACGCCGGGCCAGCCCTTGGCCGTGCGCCTGTCCGTTCCATCGGACATGCAGCATTGCGCGCTGTATTTCCGGCACGTCAATCATGGCGAGCGCTGGCGTTCGGTGCCGATGGCGGGGGCCGGCGGGCAATATTCCGCGGAGATACCGGGCGACTACACCGCGTCGCCGTTCCCGCTGCAATATTACTTCCTGCTGCAGGGCGCGCGGGGCGACATGCTGGCGCCGGGGCTCGACGCGAACTGGGCCGGCCAGCCCTATTACGCGGTCTGGCGCCGGCGCCTTGCCTAGCGGCAGAAATCCAGAACATCCCAGTATGTATCATATTATTGCGATTAATGGGATGTTGTTGACGTGAGCCCGGCTGGGCTCGACTATTCCGCAAAAGACGCGGGGCGACGCGGCCGCGCTCAGGGGAGAGCATGATGATCGAATTCAGGAAGCGTGTTGATGTCGTGCGGGGAGCGCTCGGCATCGGCGCGATGATCGCGATGGCGGCGCCGGCGTGCGCGCAGGATATTCCGCTCCAGCCGTTCGCGGTCAATCACGAGCGGCGCGTCGATTCCGCTGCGGACGCGCGTTTCCTGCTGGACGGACCGGCGGGGAAATACGGCTTCATCCAGGCGCGGGACGGGCATCTCTATCGCGGCGACGGCCAGCGCTTCAAATGCTGGGGCGTCAACATGACCGGCTGGGCAGTGGGATCGGAAGAGATCCCATCGCACCATGATGCCGAGATCTATGCCGCGGAGCTGGCGCGGCTCGGCGTCAATTGCGTGCGCCTGCACTTTCTCGACCGGCCCGACACCGTCAACGCGGTGCAGAACGAAGGCGCCGATCGTTCGCCGACCGCGGGGCCGTTCACCCATGGCCCGCGCGGGCTGATCCGGGGCGATGTCGACAACAGCCGGGAGTTCAACCAGGAGCGGCTGGACAATCTCGATTACTGGATCGCCGAGTTGAAGAAGAACGGCATCTATGTCGACTTCAACCTCAATGTCGGACGGCGCTTCAAGGCGGGCGACGGCGTGCCGGACGCCGATCTGTTGGGGCCGGCCAAGGCCTATACCTATTTCGGTCCGGAGCTGGTGGCGCTGCAGAAGGAATATGCGAAGCAACTGCTGGGGCACACCAACCCGTACACGAAGCTGCGGTACGCGGATGATCCGGCGGTGGCGATCGTCGAGGTGGTCAACGAGAATTCGCTGCTGGAATTCTGGATGCGCAACTGGCTGCGCGGCGAGCGAGTGAAGGGCGGGGCGAACCTCCAGCTCGACATGACGCCGCATTACCAGGCGCTGCTGGTTGGCATGTACAACGACTGGCTGGTGAAGAACCGCAGCGCGGCGGAGTTGACCAAGCTGCGCGGCATGGCGGGCGTGTCGGCGGGGCAGCCAGTGCCGTTCATGCGGCGCGGCGATCATGTCGAGGCGCCGAGGCTTCGGCTCGATGCCGAGCTGGCGTTCCTGACCCAGGTCGAGATCGACTTCCATGCCGAAATGAAGCGGTTCCTGAAGGATGAGGTGGGCGTGAAGTCGCCGATCGTGCCGATGGCGGACCACACCTATTTCATCGCCAATCAGCCGCTGATGCGCACCGCCAGCAAGTCCGACATTCTGGACGCGCATGTCTATTGGCAGCATCCGGCGATCTATGGCCGGCGCAACGAGCCGATGGTCAATAGCCCCGAGCTTTCGATCATCCAGAAGCTTGCCCGTAGCGCGACGGCGGGCAAGCCGTACACGGTGAGCGAGGTGAACCATCCCTATCCGAGCGACTACGGCTCGGAGATGATCCCGATCCTGGCCTCCTATGCCGCGCTCCAGGATTGGGACGGTATCTTCTTCTATACGTTCGAGACCAAGATAAGCGGCAAATGGACTCCGATGATCGGCGACCATTTCGACATGACACTCGATCCGGTGAAGATGGCGCAGATGCCTGCGGGGGCGATGCTCTTCCTGCGGGGCGACGTATCGGCGGCGAAGAAGGTGCTGACGCGGTCCTATTCGACCGACCAGGTCAGCGAGGCGTCGCGGCTGCCGCGCGCGGACATGCCCTATTACACCCCGGGCTTCGACATGAAGATTCCGCTGGTCCACGGCTCGCGGGTCTCGTGCCTCGACTGCAAGCCGACGCTGCCGTCGCCGCTGCCAGCGTCCAATCCGATCGTGTCGGACACCGGCGAGCTGAGCTGGCGGACCGATGGCGGCAAGGACGGGCTGGTGACGGTCGACACGCCGCGTTCGCAGGCACTGGTGGGATTCGTCAGCGCCAATACGCAGGTCCAGACGCGCAACCTCTCGGCCGACATCAAGAACCGGTTCGCGACGATCACGCTGTCGTCGCTGGACGGCAAGCCGCTCAATCTCTCCAACCGCATGCTGCTCACCACCACCGGCAAGGTCGAGAATACAGGGCAGCAATGGGATGAACGGCGCGCGATGCTGACCAATTGGGGCACCGCACCCACGGTGATCGAGCCGATCACGGGGTGGATCCAGCTCAAGGATCTGGAGGGTGCGATCGGGGTGTCGGCGACGCCGCTGGATGGCGCGGCGCGGCCGATCGGTCCCGAGATCAAGGGACGGATGATCGAGCCGGGCTGGGAGATCGCGGTCGGCACGCCGGTGACGACCTCCTACCTGATCCGGGTCGAGCGATGACCGCACCCCGGCTGACCCGTCGCGGCTTGATGGCCGCGACGCTGGCTACGTCGCTCATGCCGAAGGTCGCGCTGGCCGCTCCCGGCGCGGGGCGCTTGCGCCCGTCGAGACCGCGCGTCGAATGGCGCGTCCGGCCCGAGGGGATCGACATGCTGCGGCCGCGCTTCGGCTGGACCGCCGAAGCCACGGACGCCACCGCTCGCGGCGTGCGCCAATCGGCATGGCGGATCGTCGTCGCCAGCACGGAGGCGGACGCTGCCGCCGGTCGCGGCGACATCTGGGACAGCGGCAAGGTCAAAAGCGCGAAGTTCGGCGCGCGGCCCGGCCGCGACCTGCGCCTCGGCGCGCAGGCGCCCTATTGGTGGTCGGTGATGCTGTGGGACGAACAGGGACATCCCTCCGGGTGGATCGCGCCCGAGCGGTTCGTCACCGGCGTGCTGGGCACCGGCGCCTGGAAGGCGAAATGGATCGCCGCCGAGCCGGGCTGGCCGATCCGCATTGCCGAATCCCGCAAGGGCGCGCCTGCCGACGGCGCGAAGCCGATGCCGCTGTTCCGGCGGGCCTTCGCGGTTCGCAAACCCGTGCGGCATGCGATCCTCTCGGCCAGCGGGCTCGGCCATTATGCAGTGAGCATCAATGGCCGCGAGACCACGCAGTCCATGCTCAATCCGGGTTGGACCGATTATCGCAAGACGGTGCTCTACAACAGCTATGACGTCACCGGCCTGTTGCAGCCGGGCGCCAATGCGATCGGCGTGATGCTGGGCAACGGCATGTACAATGTCGAAGGCGTCAAGGACCGCTACAAGAAGTTCGTCGGCACCTTCGGCCAGCCCAGGCTGATCGCGCAGCTCGCGATCACCTATGAGGACGGCACGCAGGAACTGATCGTCAGCGACGAATCCTGGGTCACGCGGCCCGGCCCGATAACCTTTTCGTCGATCTATGGCGGCGAGGATCATGACGCGCGGCGCGAGATCGCGAACTGGGACCGCGCCGGAGTGGCCGCCGAGGACTGGTCGCCGGTGCTGGTGGTCGAAGGGCCGCCGGGTACACTCAAGGCACAAGGGATCCCGCCGATCACCGTCGATACGACTTATGCCACGGCGCGGATCACCGAGCCGAAGCCGGGCGTGTTCGTCTATGATTTCGGCAAGAACGCCGCGAGCAGGCCGGTTCTGAAAGTGCGCGGACCCGCCGGCGCGACGATTCGGTTGAGTCCTTCCGAAGTGCTCGGCGACGACGGCACGATCGCGCCGCGCAGCATCGGCGCGCGGCCGGGCCTGCCGGTCTATTATGCCTATACGCTGGCGGGGCGTGGCGAGGAGGTCTGGCGGCCGCGCTTCACCTATTGCGGATCGCGCTATCTGCAGATCGAGGGCGCGATGCCCGCCGATCGCGCGGGACCGAACGACGTGGCCGTTCTCGGCCTGGAGAGCGAGTTCGTCCACACCGATCTGCCCCAGGGCGGACGGTTCGAATCCAGCCAGGCGCTGCTCGTGCAGGTCCATGACTTGATCAAGCAGGCGGTGCTCAGCAACAGCGCGAGCGTGTTCACCGATTGTCCGCACCGCGAGAAGCTCGGCTGGCTCGAACAGGACCATCTGAACGCGGAGACCGTCCTCTATGTCGAGGACGGCGTGACGCTGTACGAGAAGACGATCGCCGATATCGTCGATGCGCAGTTGCCGAGTGGCCAGATCCCCGAGATCGCGCCCGAATTCGTCCAGTTCCTGGGCGTCGACGAGATCTATCGCGATTCGCCCGAATGGGGCGGGGCGGTCGTGATCGCGGCGTGGAAGACGTACAGGATGTACGGCGACCCCAGGATATTGGAGATCGGCTACCCCGCGATGCGGCGCTATGCCGATCACATCGAAAGCAAGCGCACCGCCGACGGCCTGGTGGTCTATGGGCTGGGCGACTGGCTCGATCTGGGGCCGCGCGCCGAAGGCGGCCGCACCCAGTTGACGACGATGGGCGTGACCGGAACCGCCACTTATTACCAGATGCTGACCTACCTGGTGGAGATCGCCCGGCTGCTCGGGCGGCCCGCATCCGAAGTCGCCGGCTTCCAGCGGCGCGCCGCGAGCGTGAAGGCGGCGTTCAACGCGACCTATTTCCATGCCGACAAGGGCAGCTACGATACCGGCAGCCAGACCGCGAACGCGATGCCGCTGGCGCTGGGCATGGTTCCGGCCGGGCAGGAGAAGCGCGTGCTGGCCAGTCTCGTCGCCGATATCCGTTCGCGGGGCGATCATGTCACCGCCGGCGACATCGGCTTCCATTATGTCGTGCGCGCGCTTGCCGAGCATGGCGCGCCGGAAGTGCTGCATGCGATGCTCTCGCGCACCGATGCGCCGAGCTATGGCGCGCAGGTCATGGCCGGCGCGACCGCGCTGACCGAGAACTGGGATCCCAAGCGCGGCGGTTCGCAGAACCATTTCATGCTCGGGCACGCGCTGGCGTGGCTCTATAGCGGGCTGGGCGGGATCACGCTCGATTTCTGGGACAGCGCCGCGCCGGCGATCACGATCGCGCCGCAGACCGTGCCGGGGCTCGAATCCGCCGCGGCGAGCTATGATTCGGTGCTGGGGCCGATCCGCAGCGCCTGGCGGCGGCAGGGCGGGGCGATCCGGTTCGAGATCGAGGTTCCGGCGGGCGCGCAGGCGGCGGTCCGCCTGCCTGCGCCGCTCGGCGGCATCCGTGAGGGCGGCGCGCCTGCCGCGAATGCCGTGGGCGTGCTGAAGGCGGCCGACAAGGCAGGCGTCGCGACGCTCACTATCGGTTCCGGACGCTATGTGTTCGAGGCGGCCGCGGCATAGCCAACGGCCCCTCGATCAGCATCCCTGGGCGAGGATCACCGGCAGCGCCGTCTTCGCCATGCGGGTATAGCCGGCGTCGTTCGGGTGGAGATGGTCGCCGATCTGCTCGGGCAGGCGCATCACCATGGGCTTGCCCGGCTCCTGCATCGCCAGGTCGAAATCGATCACCCCGTCGAAGCGGCGCGCATTGGCGCGGATCCACCGATTGACCGTCTCGCGGCGCTGCTCCCCGTCCGGATCGGCATAGGCGGCGCCCTCATAGGGCAGCAGCGTGCCGAAGATCACCTTGAGCCCACGCCCCTTGGCTCGGGCGAGGATCTGCTCATAGGCCGCGATCAACTGGGCCGCTGTCGGTTGCCAGTTGTGGGCAGGGTCTTTGACCTTGCCGATATCGTTAATGCCTTCGAGCACGACGATATGGGTGGCGCCGGGGACGGACAAGGCGTCCCGATCCAGCCGCGACAGCGCGTTCGGCCCGCGCCCGCTGCTGAGCAGGCGGTTGCCGCTGATGCCGGCATTGGCGATCGCCCAGCAGCGCCCCCCGGCATTGCCGGCGAGCATGCGGCCGAGCTGATCGGGCCAGCTCATCGCCTTGCCGGGAGAGGCGCCCGCGCCTTCGGTGATCGAATCGCCGAACGTCACCAGCACGCGGGTCGCGCTCGCGCCGCCGACCTCCAGCGCGCTGACCACGCCTGAAGCCCGGACATGGCGCGGGGCGGGCAGGTCGAGCATCGATGTCGCATCGCCGGCCGCGACATCGACCATCTGGGCATGGGCCGGGGCGGCGGTTTCGTCGGGATAGTGGATCGACACGGCGATCCGCTCGCCGGCCTGGACCGGATAGGCGATCGGATCGGACAGCATCGGCGCGCGCGCCGGCACCGAGACGCTCCGGGCCTGTCCGAACGACAGCGAGCGCAGGCTGCCGGGCATGGATTTGCCCTCCGCATCGAGACGCAGGATCGAGGCCGCGCCGATGCGCAGCGGCACGCCCGCAAGCTCGTTGGTGAAGCGCACCCGCACGCTGCCGCCCGCCGCGCCTACGCGGATTTCCTGGCGCACCGTTTCGTCCCTGAACGGGCGGCCGAGCCCCTTGCCGTCGCGCGTGTCGGGCTCATAGCCGATCGGCGGCGAGGCCCAGCCGGGCACCCAGCGCTCGGGCGCGACCGCATGCGCGGCGGTGAGCGCGAGCAGGCCGAGCAGGGCGGGGGCCGCCAGAAGAGCGGGTTTCATCATCGGGCCTCCGGGGCAAGCTGGAAAAGGGCGATGCCATGCGCGGGCACCTGGCCATCGGCCCAGTCGCCGCCGGCCGGCTTGGCGCCTGCCGGAACGGTCAGCGGATGGGCGACGCTGCCGTGGTTGATGGCGATCAGGATGCGCTTGCCGGCGCCGGCGCGCTCGGCGATCTCAAAATCGGGGTGTGCATCGGCGACCAGCGGGGCCACCTTCGCATCGGCAAGCCGCGACGCGGCGAGCTTCGCCATCGCCTCCGGATCGAGCCACGCACCGACATAGGTGATGCTGCCCCGTCCGACATTGCGGGTCACGATCGCGGGCTTGCCGTCGAGCCATCCGCCGGCATCGGCATAGGTGGCGATCGTGCGGACGTCGCGGGCAGTGGGCTCCAGCGCTTCGGCCCAGATCGCCGCCTTGCCCGTCACCGAACCGGTGATGCCGACAGCCTGATCGAGCGCATAATATTGCGCGACCCGGGCGCCGAGCAGCGCGGCGAGCGGGCCGGGCTGGCGCTGGGGCCAGAGCGCATTGGCATCGTCCTTCATCCCCGAGCGCGGGCCAAGCACGAGATGGCCGCCGCCGCGCACATAGGCTTCGAGCGCCCTTGCCTGCGCTTCGGTCAGCACGTTGAGATCGGGCGCCACGACCAGCGGATAGCGCGCGAGATCGGCCGCGGCGGGCAGGATATGCACGCCCTGCGACTGCACGCGCAGCGGCCGGTAGAAATCGGTGAACGCCTTGATCGGATCGAAATCCTTGTGGTGGCGCTGCAGGTCGATCGCCCAGCGGCTGTCATAGGAGAAGAGCATCGCCACCTTGGCCACCGGCTGGGTGTCGGCGAGGAGCGGCGTCGCCCGGATCAGGTCGGCGGCGACATGGGCGATCTCGGGCTGGATCGGATTGGGCTGCCCGTCCTGACCCAGCACCGATCCGTGATAGGTTTCCTGGCCGTTCGGTGAGGGGCGCCATTGCCAATAGAGCACCGCGTCCGCGCCGTGCGCCACCGATTGCCAGGCGAGCTCGCGCACCTGGCCGGGATCGAGCGCACGGTTGACCGGCACCCAGTCGACGCGGCCGGGCTGCGTCTCCATCAGCCAGAAATTGCGCTGCTTGTAGCCGCGGACGAGATCATGATTGGCGCCGTTCGCCACCCAGTCCGGGCGGCCGTCCGGAATATAATTGTCCCAGGCGGCGATATCGAGATCGCGGTGCATGACGAAATGGTCGAAGCCCGCATTCCAGAACATCGTGTTGGTGGTGATGAAGGCGCGGCTGTCGACCAGCGGGCGGATCGCGCGGACCTGGTTCTGGACATAATCAGTCCAGGTCGTCGTGGTGAAATGCTTGAAGTCGAGCAGTAGCCCGGGATTCTGCTGGCCGGTGGCGTGGAGCGGCACCTGATCGAAGCTGTTGTAGAACTGGCTCCAATATTGCGTCGCCCAGCGCCGATTGAGTTCGTCGATCGTGCCGTAGCGCGCCTTGAGGAAAGCGTGCCAGGCGGCCACCGATTCGTCGTCGAACGAGGGTGGGCCGACTTCGTTGTCGATCTGCCAGCCGACCACCGCCGGGTTCTTGCCGTAGCGCTTCGCCATCTCGGTGGCGATGCGGCGCGAGAGGTCGCGATAGCGCCCGCTGGCGAAGGAGAAGTGGCGCCGCGCGCCATGCCCGGCCCGCGTGCCGTTCTCGTCGACGCGCAGCACGTCGGGATATTTCTGCGTGAGCCAGGCCGGCGGCGCGGCGGTCGGCGTGCCGAGCACGACCATGAAGCCGTGGCGCTCAGCGGCGGCGACCGCCCGGTCGAGCCAGGCGAAGTCGAACCTGCCCTCTTCGGGTTCCATCCGGCTCCAGGCGAACTCGCCCATCCGGATGGTGTTGAATCCGGTTGCCTTCATCAGCGCCAGGTCGGTTTCCCAGCGGCTCTCGGGCCATTGCTCGGGATACCAGGAGATTCCCACGGCGATCGCGGGGCGATCGACGAACGCCGTCGCCCGGGCGGGAAAACCGGTGGCCTGCGAAGACTCGGCGTGCGCGGACACGTTGCTCAAAAGCAGGGCAAGTGCTACCGCTACTGGCCTACAGATCATACCACTCCCCTTGCCATTTATATTATGATATGAATAGGGGTATATCCAACGTGGCAGGGTAAATGCCAGCGATAATCGGGCATGATTCGAACGAGGAGACGGATGTGGGCGAGGGCGTTTCGAGGCGGGATTTCTTCCATTGCGCGGCGTGCGCGGCAACGGCGGTGGGCGCGACGGCACTGCCTTCGACGGCCTGGGCCAGCGCCGCTGCGGTCGCGCTCCGGGGCGAGGAATCGCTGCACGAATTTCCCTATGGCGCAGTGAAGCTGACCGGCACCGGCCGGATCAAGGAGCATTACGACCGCATCCACGCGCATTATCTGGCGCTCGACAATGATCGCCTGCTGAAGGTCTTCCGCCAGAATGCCGGGTTGCCGGCGCCCGGCCCGGACATGGGCGGCTGGTACGATGCCGACGGCTTCGTGCCGGGCCTTGCCTTCGGCCAATATGTCTCGGGCCTGGCGCGCCTCGCGGCGGCGACGGGCGACAAGGCGGCGCATGCCAAGGTCGCGGCGCTCGTGGAGGGTTTCGGCGAGGCGATGGTCAAGGCGCAGAATCCCTATGCCGGCAAGAACGCCCAGGCGCAGTGGGCGGCCTATGTCATGGACAAATACGTCGTCGGCCTGGTCGATGCGTATCAGCTCAGCGGCGTCCAGCGGGCCAAGGAGCTGCTGCCGGTCATCATCGACAAGTGCATGCCCTATATCTCGCCGGTCTCGCGCGATCGGGTGGGCAAGGTCGATCCGCCCTATGACGAGACCTATGTCCTGTCGGAGAACCTGTTCCACGTCGCGGACATCACCGGCGACGAAAAGTATCGCGCGATGGCGGTCCACTATCTCCTCAACAAGGAATGGTTCGATCCGCTCGCGGCCGGGCAGGACGTGCTGCCGACCAAGCATGCCTATAGCCACACGATCGCGCTGAGCTCGGGCGCACAGGCCTATCTGCATCTCGGCGATCCCAAATATCGCGAGGCGCTGGTCAACGCCTGGAAATTCATGGAGCCGCAGCGCTTCGCCTCGGGCGGTTGGGGGCCGGAGGAGCAGTTCGTCGAGCTGCACAAGGGCAAGCTGGCCGCGACGCTCAAATCGTCCAAGGCGCATTTCGAGACGCCATGCGGCAGCTTCGCCGACATGAAGCTGGCGCGCTACCTGATCCGCCTCACCGGCCAGCCGGTCTATGGCGACGGGCTGGAACGCACGCTCTACAACACGATGCTGGCAGCGCGCCTGCCCGACAGCGACGGCGACTATCCCTATTATTCGAACTACGGCCCGAACGCCGACAAGCTCTATTACCAGAAGAAATGGCCGTGCTGCTCGGGGACGCTCGTGCAGGGCGTCGCCGATTATGTGATGGGCCTGTATTTCCACGATGACGACGCGCTGGTCGTGAACATGTTCGCGACGTCCGAGGTTACCTGGGATCGCCCGGGCGGTGCGGTCGAGGTGGTGCAGGAGACCAGCTATCCGACGACCGACGCGACGCGCCTCACCGTGCGCAAGGTCGGTAACGGCAGGTTCGCGATGAAGCTGCGCGTTCCGGCCTGGGCCAAGGGCGCGACGCTTGCGGTCAACGGCACGTCGCAGGCAGTGACGCCGGGCACGCTCGCAACGATCTCGCGCACCTGGAAGGCCGGCGACACGGTCGATCTGGTCCTGCCGCAGACGCTGCGCACGCTCGCCATCGACGATCAGAACCCCGATCTCGCCGCGGTGATGCGCGGTCCGGTGATGTATGTCGGCCTCAATCCGTGGGACGGACTCGAGAATCATCCGATCGCGCTGCCCGGCGCGCTCGCGCCGGTCCCCGGCCAGCAACAGGCGTACCGCGCCGGCGTGGACGGGCGCGACCTCGTGTTCGTGCCCTATTTCTCGGTCGATACCGAGCGCTACAACACCTATTTCAAGGTCGCATGATGACCGACCGCGTCTACGCCACTTATTGGATCGAGACCGCGTTCCCGCTCGCGCAGGCGGCGGAGACGATGGCGGGCGAGCAATCGACCGGCACCTTCGTCCGCGTGCCGGGCGAGACCGAAGCGCTCCGCGAGGCCCATGCCGCGACGGTCGAATCGATCGAGGAACTGGGGGACGCCGAGAGGCCGTCGCTGCCCGGATCGGGTTTGCCCAAGGGCGGCGGCGACGGGCGGCGGAGGACGGCGCGCGTCGTCCTGTCCTGGCCGGTCCATAATTTCGGGCCGTCGCTGCCGAACCTGCTCGCGACGGTCGCCGGCAATCTCTCGGAGCTGAAGGCTTTTTCGGGGCTCAAGCTGCTCGACCTCAAGCTGCCGCCGATATTCCTGACGCGCTATCAGGGGCCGCAGTTCGGCGTGGCCGGCACGCGCAGGCTCGCCAATGTCTATGACCGGCCGATGATCGGCACGATCATCAAGCCGAGCGTCGGGCTCGATCCCGAAGCGACGGCGGCGCAGGTCAAGGGCCTGCTCGATGCGGGCATCGATTTCATCAAGGACGACGAGCTCCAGGCCGACGGCCCGGCCTGTCCGTTCGATGCGCGCGTCTCGGCGGTGATGCGCGTCATCAACGAACATGCCGATCGCACCGGCAAGAAGGCGATGTATGCCGCCAACCTGACCGGCGACATCGACGAGATGCTGGCGCGCCACGATCATGTGATGGCCGAAGGCGGCACCTGCGTCATGGCGAGCATGAACTCGATCGGCCTGCCCGCGATGAAGGTGCTGCGCGCGCACAGCGAGCTGCCGATCCACGGCCACCGCAACGGCTGGGGCATGCTCGGCCGCTCTCCCGCCATCGGGATGAGCTATGTCGCGTTCCAGAAGCTGTGGCGCCTGGCCGGCATCGACCACACTCATGTCAACGGCATCGACAACAAGTTCTGCGAGGAGAATGACAGCGTGATCGCCTCGGCGCGGGAATGCCTGACGCCGATGTTCGATCCGCCCAATCCCGGCTGCGAGATCATGCCGGTCTTCTCGTCCGGCCAGTCGGCGAAGCAGGCACACGCGACCTATGCGGCGCTGGGCTCGACCGACCTGATCTTCGCCGCGGGCGGCGGCATCCTGGCGCATCCCGGCGGACCGGCAGCGGGCGTGACCGCGCTTCGCCAGGCATGGGACGCCGCCGTGGCAGGCGTGCCGCTCGACCAGGCCGCGCGCGAGGCGCCCGAGCTGCGGGCGGCGCTGGGAGCATTCGGGGGGTGACGCCCCTTTACGGCTATTACGGCGACGATTTCACGGGCTCGACCGATGTCCTGGAGCAGCTTGCCGAAGGCGGCGTTCCGGCGGTCCTGTTCCTGCGCAAGCCCGATGCGGCGCTACGGGCGCGTTTCGCCGATGTGCGCGCGATCGGGCTCGCGGGGGACAGCCGGAGCCGTTCGCCCGAGTGGATGGACGCGAACCTGCCCGAGGCTTTCGCCGCGCTCGGCGACGCGGCGATCGTGCACTACAAGACCTGCTCGACGTTCGACAGCGGCCCGGAGACGGGCTCGATCGGCCGGGCGATGGAGATCGGCGCGCGCGTGTTTGGCGGGGTCGTGCCGATCCTGGTCGGCGCGCCGCACCTGCGTCGCTATGTCGCGTTCGGCAATTTGTTCGCGGCGGCCGGCGACGAAGTCTATCGCATCGATCGCCATCCGACGATGTCGCGCCATCCGGTGACGCCGATGCACGAGGCGGACCTGCGCCGCCATCTGGCGTTGCAGACCGACATGCCGGTGGCGCTGGTGCCGATCGACCGCATCCATGCCGGCGAAGCGGCGGCGGCTTTCGATGCCGTGACGGACGGCGCCGTGCTGTTCGACGGGATCGACATGCCGGATCTTGCGGCGGCCGGCGCGGTGCTGTTGTCGAGAGGGTCGCGGTTCGCGGTCGGCAGCTCGGGCGTGACGCGCGCGCTGGTGATCGAATGGCAGGCGAACGGCACGATTATGGCGCCGGCGGAGCTTGCCCGCGCCGAAGCGGTGGATCGCTTGCTTGTCGTGAGCGGCAGCTGTTCCCCGCTCACCGCTCGGCAGATCGCGTGCGGTGCCGCGCAAGGTTATGTCGGAATCGGGGTCGATGTTGCGGCATTGCTGCGCGGTGAGCATGGCGAGGAGGATCGGCTCGCAGCGGCGGCCGAAGCTGCCCTGACCGAAGGCGGACGCTGCGTGATCCATTCGGCGGAAGGCCCGCTTGGCGACGCCGCGCCGGCAGCCGGAGACCTGTTGGGCGCGGCGCTGGGGCGCGTCGCGCATGCGGTGATCAAGCGCCAGAGCCTGCGCCGCATCCTGTTCGCAGGCGGCGACACGTCGAGCCATGGCGTGGCCGAGCTGGGCATCGACGCGCTGACCTGGGCGGCGCCGATGGAACGTGGCGCGCCGCTGGTCCGCGCGCATGCCTCGGATGCTGCGATCGACGGCCTGGAGCTGGTGCTGAAGGGCGGCCAGATGGGCGGCGAGGGCTTTTTCGAGACCGTGCGGCGGGGCCGCTAAGCCCGCAGCCCGGCGGGACTCCCTCAGAGGCCCGCCGGCGCTGCCTTATGGTCGAAGCCCTTGGTGCAATCGATCAGCACGAAGATGCCCGCAGCGATCAATACCATCGCGGCCACGCCCTGCAGCGGCAGGTCATAATTGCCGGTGGCCGTGACCATATAGCCGAACGCGACCGAGCAAATGAAGCCGCCCAGATTGCCGGCGGTGTTCATCACCCCGCTGGCGGTGCCGCCATAGCGTCCGCCGATCGCCATGCACATCGCCCAGGCGGCGGGGAGCATCAGGTCCATGACCATGAAGGCGGCGCCCGCCAGGAAGACGATCGCGATCTTGCCGGTCGCCAGGCTCATCGCCACGAGCAGCGCGGCGGTGATCGTCAGGCACACGCTGGCGATCAGGCGGTAGGCGCGGCGGATGCCGATGCGTTCGGCCAGCCTGTCGCACAGCACGCCGCCCGCCAGATTGCCGACGATGCCGAGCAGGAAGGGGATCGATCCGTAGAGGCCCATCTCGGCGACGGTGAAGCCGGCGCCCTTGACCATCCAGGTCGGGAACCAGCCGAAGAAGAACCAGCTTCCGAACGCATAGAAGAAATAGGCAAGCGCGATCAGCCAGAGCTGCGGCAGGCCGAGCAGGCGCCGCCACGGGGTGCCCGCATGGCCGCCGCTATCGTCGGTGCCGATCTCCGCGACTTCTTCTGCCGTGATCCCCGGCTGGTCGGCCGGCCGGTCGCGATACCAGCCCCGCCAGGCGAGGGCCCAGACGAAGCCCAGCACGCCGAGGATGACGAACACCGCCTGCCAGCCGAGATATTTGTTCGCCGGCACCAGCAGCAGCGGCGCGAGCGCGCCGCCGAAGCGGCTCGCCGCCCAGATCACGCCCTGGCCGCGTGCACGCTCGCGTGCCGGCAGCCAGCGGTAGAGCACGCCCGACATGTTGGGATAGGCGCCGGCCGCGCCGAGGCCGAACAGGAAGCGCGCCGCCGCCAGTTGCCAGAAATTGCGGCATACCGCCGTGATCGCCGTGAAGAACGACCACCAGAGCGTGATCCGGGTGAGTTCCTTGCGATAGCCATGCTTGTCGCCCATCGCGCCCGAAGGGACTTCGAACACCGCATAGGCAATGACATAGGCGCTGAGGATCCAGCCCCATTGCTCGGGGCTGATCGCCAGATCCTTCTGGATCGTCGGGCCGGTGACCGCGATCGCCAGCCGATCGATGAAGGTGATGATCGACAGGGCGGCGAGGAAACCGAGAACGACGCGCCGCTTCTTCATTTCGCCAGGCTCGCCAGTATGTCGCGGGCGTGCTCCATGCCCAGCTCGGGGCTGGAGAAGACCGGCGCGGCCACCGCGCCTGCGGGCAGGCTCGCCACGACGCGGGCCATCGATGCCTGGGCGAGCAGGATTACGTCGACACCCTTCAGCCCCTCGGTCAGCGCCTCGCCGACGATGCGGTCATGGGTGGCGCCGTCGCCGGCCATCACTGCGTCGAAAGCACCTTCGCAGAGATATTCGACGATCTCGACGTCCTTGCCCTGCTCCTCGGCCACGCGGCGGACCAGGTCGGCGGTCGGCTTGAGCGTGGTGGACAGGGTGGCGACAACGCCGATCCGGCGCCCGGTCGCGACTGCCTTCTCGGCCATCGGCCGATCGACGCGTAGCACAGGCTGCTCATAAAGCTCGGCCGCCATGTCGACTGCCCGGCCGATCGAGGAACAAGTGACCAGCGCGGCGTCGCACCCGGCATTGAAGGTCGAGCCGACCAGGCGGATCACCTGGCGCATCGTCGCCTTCTGGAGATGGCCCGCGGCGATCGTGTTCTTGATCGTGCTCTCATCGACGAAATGCAGGATCCGCACGTCCGGCATGATCCTGGCGGCGATTTCGTTGAACACCGGCGCCAGCATCGGCGAATTGTGGATGAGTCCAAGCGTGGGCACGGGCAGTTCCTCTTTGGATTATAGCGTGAAGCGGTAGTCGCCCGAGCCGAGCTCGAAGCGGATGAGATCGCCGTCGCGGCGCAGGTTCCGGATGTCGGGATGGCCATCGATCGCGCGGCCGCTCTCGCGCCAGGCGCGGGCGGGCAGCTCGACTTCGGCGACGGCATTGGCGGGCACGGTGAGCGACAGGCTGGAGAGGCCCTGCGCGTCGCCGTTCACCTCGGTCGCGATCGTGCCGATGCACGATTCATATCGGGCGGAGACCTTGCCGACCGCGGGCAGCCAGACCGGCCGGACCGCGATGCGGCGGAAGCCGGGCGCGGCGGGCGCGATGCCGGCGAGGCGGCGGTAGAAGAAGCCGACCACCGCGCCGAGCGCATAATGATTGTAACTGTTCATCGCGAGGTCGCCGACATCGCCGTTCCAGCGTTCCCACACCGTCGTCGCGCCCTTGACCGGCATATAGCCCCAGCTCGGATAGCCGGTCTGGAGCAGCAGGCCGCTCACCACCTCCCATTCGCCGGCATCGGCGAGCACGTCGAGCAGATAGGGTGTGCCGAGGAAGCCGGTGGAGAGCTTCATGCCGCGCCGGCGGATATCGGCGGCGAGGATACTGGCCGCCGCGCCGCGCTGCGTGGCGGGCGTGAGGCCGCAATGCAGCGCGAGCACCTGGCTGGTCTGGCTGCCGTTGCCGGCGGTGCCGTCGGGCTTGAGCAGCGATTGCGACGCCTGGACGATCCGCTCGCGCAGGTCGGCATAGCGCCTCGCGTCGGCAGTGCGGCCGGTGGCGACCGCCATCTCGGCCATCAGCGCCGCCGACCATGCCCAATAGGCCGTGGCGCACAGCACGCGCGGCGTGGTTTCGTCGTCGGGCTTGACCGCGTCGACCGAGAGCCAGTCGCCCAGATCGAGCCCGCGGTCCTTGCGCCAGATAAAGTCGGGATTGTCGCGGGCGACATAGGCCGTCCAGCCCTCCATCGCCGCCCAGTTCTCGTCGATCACCGCCGTGTCGCCATAGCGCTGCCACAGGCGATAGGGGAGGATGATCCCCGCTTCGCTCCAGCCGGCCGTTACCACGTCCGGGAAGGAATTGGGCTGCGGCACGACGATGGGGTAGGCTCCGTCCTTGCGCTGTGCCGCGCGCACCTCGAGGAGGAAGCGGCGGATGAACGGATCGACCTCCATGTTGAAGGCGGCCGCGTCGAGGAACACCTGGATGTCGCCCATCCAGCCCATGCGCTCGTCGCGCTGGGGGCAATCGGTGGGCACCGCGAAGAAGTTCGAGCGCTGGCTCCATTCGGCATTCTGCCAGATCTTCTGGAGCAGCGGCGCGGCGAAGCGCATCTCGCCGGTCGTGCGGCAGGCGCTGTAGACGATGACGCCTTCGATATCGGCGGCGGTCGGCGTGCCGGGATAGCCCTCGATCTCGACATAGCGGAAGCCGTGATAGGTGAAGCTCGGCTCGAACGTCTCGCCGCCGGGATCGCCGGCCAGCACGAACCGGTCGGTGGCGCGGGCGAGGCGGAGATTCTTCTGGTCGGCGGTGCCGTCCGGGTTGAGCAGCTCGGCGAAGCGGGCGGTGATCGCCTGACCTGCCTGCCCCTTGGCCTTGATGCGGACCCAGCCCGAGAAATTCTGGCCGAAATCGAAGACGAACCGCCCCGGCTGCGGCTCGGTGATCTTGGCCGCGCGGCGCGTGTCCATCGGCCGCAGCGGCGGCGATACCTGCGCGACCAGCCTTGCCGCCGGCGCCGCGCCGCGCTTCGCCCGGGGCCAGGCGGCGGCGTCGAAGCCCGGCTTGTCCCATCCCGGCGTGCGCAGGCGGGCGTCGAACGTCTCGCCGTCATAGATCTCGGACTTGACGATCGGCGAGGTGCCGATCCGCCAGTCGGGGCCGGTCGCCACCCAGTCGTGCGTGCCGTCGGCATAGTCGAGCCGGAGCTGCGCGCACAGCCGGCGCGGCGCCGGGCCGAAGCCGTAGCGCTCGATCCGCCAGCCGAAGGGGCTGGCATACCAGCCGTCGCCGACCACGAAGCCCAGCACATTGTCGCCGGACGCGATCAGCCTGGTGACGTCATGGGTCTGGTAGAGGAGGTGGTCGCGCGCGACGGTGATCTCGGGCGCGAGGATCGCATCGGAGACGCGCTTGCCGTTGATCGATGCATCATAGGCCCCGAGCGCGGTCGCATAGAGCCGCGCGGAGACCACTTGCTTCTTCGGGCGGAAGGCCGTGCGCAGCAGCATCGCGGGCTCGGACGGACGCGGATCGCTGTCGGCGTGCGAGCCGCTCTTTTGGGGGACTTCCCAGCCGCCGGTGTCGAAGCCGGGCTCGGTCCAGCCTTTGGGTGCGTTCGGCAGGACGCGCCAGGCCGGGCCGCTGACGATGCGATCGATCCGTCCGCCCTTGCGGTGGAGCCGGATCAGCGCCGCGAAGGCGCCGCCGTCGACGGGGAAGAAGCCGGTCGTCTCGGCCTCGACCAGCGCGCAGACGCTGTTGCGGCCGGGGCGGATATTCCCCTCGAACGGCGTGAGCGAGCCCCAGAAGGGCAGCATCGTGTCCCAGCCCAGCCCCAGCGGCAGCGCATCGGGGTTCTTGCTCTCGCCGTTGATCCACACCCCGCGCATGTGATCCTTGCCGGAGATCAGGATCTCCGCGCGTTCGAGATCGGCGGGGGCATCGAAATCGACGCGGAAGGCATGGGGACGGGAGTCCAGCGCCTTTTCGGTCCAGACCCATTGCACGCCGGCCGCGCGATCGCCGGCGGCCAGGGCGTCCTCGGCCTCGATCCAGTCGCCGCGCCAGTCCGCCGGGGCATAGAGGCCCGTCTCGAACCATGCCGGCGCGGAGCGCGCCTTGCCGCCGCGGCTGTCGGTCACCTCGACGGTCCACGACACGCGCTGCGTCGATTGGAGGGGTGCGCCGCCCCAGACGATGTCGAAGCTCGCGTCGGAGGCGATGGCGCCGCTGTCCCAGAGGTCCGTCTTGCCGGGCGCGGTGCCGGCGCGGATGCGGTAGCTGGCCTGCGCGGCACCGCGGCCCGGCGCTTCGATCCGCCAGGACAAGCGCGGCTTAGCGACGTCGGTGCCGAGCAGGTCGGCGATATGCTCGGCGCGCAGATCGACGACGGCGAGCGTGGGGGCCGCTGCCCGGGCGGGCACGGAGGCCAGCGCCGCGACGGTGCCGGTGGTGGCCAGGAATTGGCGGCGCGTGGTCATGCGTGTGATCCCAACATGTTGCCGTACCCGATGACGACGGTGGCGAATACGAGCAGGAAGATGCCGAACCACACCATCGCGCGAACCCGTGGGGCGGCATCCTTCCATTCGCGGAAGGCGAAGCCCCAGAGCGTGCCGAAGATGATGATCGAGGCCATGTGCAGCGTCCAGGAGGAGAAGCCGAAGCGGCCCATCTGGCTCTCGCCCATCGTGTAGAAGAAGAACTGGAAATACCAGAGCGTGCCGCCGAGCGCGGCGAGGAGATAGTTGCGCAGCAGGGGCGGAGGCGCGCCGTCGGCATCCGCCGCGGGTCCGGCGCGGCCGATGAACTCGCCGGCGCTGCGGTTCCTGACGATCAGCCAGCCGCACCAGGCCGCATTGGTGATGAGCCCGCCGAACATGACAAGGCACAGGGTCGGCAGGCCGGTCCAGGGCGGGCCCGTGCCGGCGGCCGCGGAAAGCGCCTTGACCGGCTCGCCCGCCGCGAGTCCGAAGGCGAAGCAGGACGACATGATGCCGGAGAAGACCGCGACGGCGACGCCCTTGCGGAAATCGAACTCGGCGACGGCGGCCGCCTTCTGCTCGGGGGAGAGCACCGCATCCTTGCGCGCGCCCGCAAGCGCGACGACGATGATGCCGAGCAAGGTGATGCCGAGGCCGAGCAGGATGAACAGGCCGCTCGGCGTATCGAGCAGCTTGGCGGCGAAATCGCCCTGGAAGATCGGCGGGATGATCGTGCCGAACAGGGTGCACAGCCCGAGCACCACCGCCATGCCCAGCGACAGGCCGAGATAGCGCATCGTGAGGCCGTAGGTGAGGCCGCCAAAGCCCCAGAGCATGCCGAACAGCACGCACAGGCCGACGGTGCGGCCGGGCACCTGCGCCATCACGCCCATCAGGTCGTGGGTCTGGACGCCGGCGAACGTCCAGGGTGCGATCACCCAGGAGAAGATGCCGCCGGTGATCCAGAAGATCTCCCAGCTCCATCTCCGGATGCCGCGATACGGCACGTAGAAGCTGGCCGAGGCGAAGCCGCCCAGCCAGTGGAAGAAGACGCCGAGAAGCGGGTTAGCGGGCATGAAGCTGAATTCCCCCAGATCGATCGGGACGGAAGGCGATGTCGAGGCGGGATGCGGGCGCTGTCCGGAAGGCGGCGCGCACTATCGCAGGCCGCGGCAGGCGGGCGGCGAGAGCCGGGAATAGGGGCTGGTCGGCAGGGCCTGGGAACCGGGATGAGCGTCGACGAACGGTATTTCGGGCACTCGAACTCTCCCAGATCGCGGATGCCGCCTCTTATGGGCGGGCTGCCGCCCGATTGTTAAAAAGGGATATAATATGAAGAATAAACCGGGGTCAATCGATGGAGACCCGCGCTTCCCCCAACCGGGTGAGGCGACAAAGGCTTTGCATCATCGCATGGTCCATGTCTAGAATAGTAATATAATATTGAGGAGGGGTTCGCGTGCGTCTCGTACAGCTTCGTATCGACGGTAAGCGGGTTGTCGCCGCGTCGCAGGGCGGTGATGCCCGGATCGTCACCGGCACCGATTCGGTGCGCGCGCTCGCGCTGGCGGCCATCGAAGCGGGGCGCTCGCTGGCCGAAGAGGTGGCGGCGCGGTCCCTTGGGCGTTCGGTCGATCTCGCGGCGGCGCTGGCCGCAGGCGATGTCCTCGCGCCGATTGACCATGACGACCCCGCGCACCTTGTGCTGACCGGCACCGGGCTCACCCATCTCGGCTCGGCCGATGCGCGCGACAAGATGCACCAGGCGGCCGCAAGCGGAACCGAGACGGATTCGATCCGCATGTTCCGGATGGGCCTGGAAGGCGGCAAGCCGGAAGGCGATGCGCCGGGCGTGCAGCCCGAATGGTTCTACAAGGGCGACGGAACGGGGCTGATCGGCCCCGGCAGGCCCCTGACGTCGCCCTCCTTCGCGCTCGATGGCGGGGAGGAGCCCGAGATCGCCGGCATCTACCTGATCGGACACGATGGGCGGGTGCATCGCATCGGCTTCGCGCTGGGCAACGAGTTTTCGGATCATGTGACCGAGCAGCAGAATTATCTCTACCTCGCGCATTCCAAGCTGCGCCAGGCCGCGATCGGTCCCGAGCTTCTGGTCGGCGCGCTGCCGCAGGACATTCGCGGCACCAGCAGCCTGGTGCGCGGCGGCGAGACGATCTGGTCGGCGCCGTTCCTCTCCGGCGAGGCGAACATGTCTCACAGCATCGCCAATCTCGAATATCATCATTTCAAATATGCCCAGTTCCGCCGGCCGGGGGACGTGCACATCCATTTCTTCGGCACGGCGACCTTGTCCTTCGCCGCCGGCATGCGCGCCGCTCCGGGCGATGTCTTCCGCATCGAAGTGCCCGAATTCGGCCTGCCGCTGGAGAATAAGCTGGCGATAGCGGACGAGACGCAGCATCGCGTGCACGCGCTCTAAAAAAACAGAATCCCGCAGGGAGAGGATCGAATGGCCGGACCGCTACCGATTGGCGCGACAACGTCGCCGTCGACGACAGAGACCTATCGCGGCGCGCTGACGCTGCTTGCGACGCTCTTCTTCATGTGGGGCTTCATCACCGTCATCAACGGTACGCTGCTGCCGCACCTGCGCAGCGTGTTCGAACTCAACTACACCCAGACCACGCTGATCGAGAGCGTCTGGTTCATCGCCTATTTCTTTGCCTCGATCCCCTCGGCGAAGCTGATCGAGCGGGTCGGCTACAAGAAGTCGATGGTGATCGGGCTGTCGATCATGGCGGCCGGGGCGCTGGGCATGATCCCGGCGGCGCGCATTCCCTCCTTCGGCGTCACGCTGTTCGCGCTGTTCGTGATCGCGAGCGGGATCACGCTGCTCCAGGTCGCGGCCAATCCCTATGTCGCCGTGGTCGGCCCGCCGCAGACCTCCTCGTCGCGGCTCAACCTCGTCCAGGCGTTCAACTCGATGGGCACGACGCTGGCGCCGCTGTTCGGGGGCTATCTGATCCTGGGCCGTTCGACTTCGGGTACGAGTACCGATGCCGTGAAGCTCACCGCGGCCGAGCGGCTCGCCGATGCGCAGGCGGTGCAACTGCCCTATCTGATCGTCGCGGCGGTGCTGATCGCGCTTGCGTTCGTGATAGCGCGGTATCGCCTGCCCGACATGGGAAGCGCCACGCGCCGCCTTGCCGGCGGGGAGCGCAAGAGCCTCTCGCTGTGGCGTCACCGTAACCTGGTGTTCGGCGTGCCTGCGATCTTCATCTACCTGATTGCCGAGATCGGCGTGGGCAATCTGTTCATCAACTTCGTCAGCCAGCCGGATATCGGCAACCTGACGCACGAGCAGGCATCGCGCTATCTGTTCCTGCTGTGGGGCGGCATGATGGTCGGCCGGTTCGTCGGCAGCTTTCTGATGCGTTCGATCGATGCCGGCCGGGTGCTGGCGGGGGCGAGCCTGGGGGCGCTGGCGGTGATGCTGATCGTCACCTTCGCGAACGGCCCGGTGGCGATGTGGGCGCTGATCGCGGTCGGCCTGTTCCACTCGATCATGTTTCCGACGATCTTCACGCTCGGCATCAAGGGGCTGGGCCCGCTGACCGAGGAAGGATCGGGGCTGCTCATCATGGCGATCGCGGGCGGTGCGCTGGTGTTCGTCCAGGGATGGATCGCCGACGCCTATGGCCTGCAGACGTCTTTCCTGCTGACCGCGGCGTGTGAGGTCTACGTCCTGTTCTACGCGCTGTGGGGCAGCCGGGTGCCCAGCGAGCAGCCCGTCGTCGGCTAGGCTCAATACTTCCCGTCATCCCGGCGAAGGCCGGGATCCAGAGTTCCTCTGCCGCGTCGCTTGTGACTCTGGATCCCGGCCTTCGCCGGGGTGACGATTGATGGAACGGGTTGGCCTATTCCGCCGGGCGCTGGAGCACCGCGACGCCCTCTGCGTTGAGGACGACGGAAGTCTTGCGCCCGCCGGCCAGCACGTCGGTCATCGCCTGAGGCAGCGTGACGGTGCGGCGTTCGCGGCCGTGGTTTATCAGGATCACGATCGAGCGCCCGCTGCCCGTGCGCGTCATCAGCTCGACATCCTCCGGCACGGTGAAATCGCGCGAGACGTTCGCTTCGGCGAGCGCCTTGTCGATCAGCCCCTGCATCACCGTGCCGTCAACCAGCGCGCCGACATAGGTGATGCTGCCCTTGCCGACCCGGCGCGTGATCGCGGCGGGGTGGCCGTCGAGCCAGCCATTGGCCTTGCCGTAGCGCAGCAGGACTTGCGTGTCGGGCGCCTTGGCCGAGAGATCCTCGGCCCAGATCGTCGCCTTGCCGTCTCCGACCGCAATCGTCTCATCAAGGGCATAGAATTGCTCGACCTGGCCGCCGAGCAGATCGGCGAGCGGACCGGGCTGGCGCTTCGGGTCGAGACGGTTGAAGGCGTCCTTCATCCCCGAGCGCGGCCCGAGGATCAGGTGCCCGCCACCGCGTACATAAGCCGCGAGTTTTGCCGCCATCTCGTCGGTGATGACGTTGAGGCTGGGGGCGACGATCAGCCTGTACCCGTCGAGCGGGCCGTCGGCCTCGACGATGTCGACCGCGCCCAGCGCGTCCTTGAGCGGCTGGTAATAGTCGAGCAGCACCGCGATCTGGTCGTAATCCTTGTGGTGCAACTGGAAGTCGATCGCCCAGCGGCTCGGATAGTCCTGCAGGATCGCGACCGGCGACACCGGATGCGTGCCGGCGATGACCGGCGACGCCTTGGCCAGCTCGCGGCCGATCTGCGACACCTCGCCATAGACGGGCAGGGGCTTGCCGTCCGGGCCGACGATCGATCCGTGCATCGTCTCCTGGCCGTTCAGCGCATTGCGCCACTGCCAGTAGAGGACGCCGTCGGCGCCGTGGCCGATCGCCTGCCACGCCATCGCGCGGGTCTCGCCGGGGTAGAGCATGTTGCTCACCGGCGCCCAGTTCACGAAGCCCGGCTGGATTTCCATCACCCAGAAGTTGCGGCGCTTCCAGCCGCGGACCAGGTCGTGCGTCGCCCCGTTGCGATAGGGCTGGAGGTGCCCGGTGCCGACATAATTGTCCCAGGAGGCGAAATCGAGATCGCGGTTGATCGCGTAGCGATCGAACTTGTTGGCCCAGCCCAGCCCGCCCAGATTGGTGGTGATGAATTGCGCCGAGCTCGCCTTGGCGCGGATCGCGTCGAGCTGGTTCTTCTGGAAATCGACCCATTGGCTGGTGATGAAGCGTTTCTGCTCCAGCATCAGCCCGGGATTGCCCTTCTCGGTGTTGAAAGGCACCTGGTCCCAGGCGGAATAGGTCTGCGACCAATAGGCGGTGGCCCACGCCTCGTTGAGCTTGTCGAGCGTGCCGTAGCGCTGCTTCAGCCAGGCGATCCAGGCCGCGCGGGCATCGGGATCATAGCTCTCGTCGGTATATTCGTTGCCGATCTGCCAGCCGACGACATTGGGCTCGTTGCCGAGCGCGGCGGCCATGCGCGAGACGATGTCGCGGCTGAATGCGCGATAGCGCTGCGATGAGATCGAGAATTGCCGCCGTCCGCCATGGCCCAGCCGCTTGCCGTCGCCATCGACGCGCAGCACCTCGGGATATTTCTGGGTCATCCAGGCGGGGGGCGTATCGGTCGGCGTGCCGATCACGATCTTGATATCGTATCTGGCCGCGAGGCGGACGGCGCGGACCAGCCAGTCCATGTCGTACTCGCCTTCGCGCGGCTCCATCCGGCTCCAGGCGAACTCGCCGATGCGCGCGACATTGGCGCCCTGCGCCTGCATCAGCTGCAGATCCTCGGCCCAGCGCTCCTCGGGCCATTGCTCGGGATACCAGGCGGAGCCCAGCCAGAGCTTCTTGAACTGTTCCTGGCCGGCGGGCGCGACGGCCTGCGCATGCGCGGCCATCGGAACTGCGAGCGCCAGGGCGGAAGCGGCGAGAGCGAGCAGCGTCTTCATATCGACCAGCCACCGTCGATGTTGTGGATCTGGCCGGTCGTGTAGGTCGCGCCGGCGAGATAGACGACCAGGTCGGCGATCTCCTCCGGCTTGCCGATCCGGCCGATCGGCTGGCGCGCGACGAACGCCGCGCGGGTCGTCTCATAATCGCCCTGCGCCGAAAGCCGGTCGCGCAGCGACGGCGTCTCGACGGTGCCCGGGCAGATCGCATTGCAGCGCACGCCCTGGCCGACATAATCGGCGGCAACCGCCTTGGTGAGGCCGATCACCGCCGCCTTGGTGACTCCATAGGCGAAGCGATTGGGCACCCCCTTCACGCTGGACGCGACCGAGGCCATGTTGACGATCGCGCCGTCGCCCTTGGCGATCATGCCCGGCAGCACCGCGCGGCACATCCGCGTCATCGCCTTGACGTTCAGTTCATAGGCGAAATCGAGATCGGCATCGGTGGATTCGAGCAGCGAGCCGGCATGGACGACGCCGGCGCAGTTGAAGAGGATGTCCACCTCGCCGACTTCGCCGATCAGGCGGGCGATGGCGTCCGCGTCGAGCACGTCGAGCCGCATCGTCGCGATGCGCTCGCCGGCCAGGCCTTCGAGCGCGGCTTCGTTGACGTCGGTCGCGATCACGCGCGCACCGGCTTCGGCGAGCGCGATCACCGAAGCGCGGCCGATACCCTGCGCGGCGGCGGTGACGAGGGCGGTCTTGCCGGAAAGATCGATCACTTCGGAGTCCTTCATTCTGTAGGGATTGGAGTGGCCGGCGCCGTGGCGGCGCGATAGCAGGCTTCGACCAGCGCCATTGTTCGCCATGCGTCCTCGACATGGGTCGCGAGCGTCGCATCCTCGCCGGCGGCGAAGCGCTGGAGATTGGCCATCGGGCCGACAAAGGCATCGGGAAACCACGCGCCCTGAAGCGGAATCTGCTCCCAGGGGCCGCCCTTGGCCGCCAGCCAGAGTTCGTCGGGCTCACCGGTGGGATAGTCGAGCAGCAGCCCGAGCTTCACCATCGCCGCGCCCTCGCTACCCTCGACGCGGAACGAGGCGTCCTGGAACCGGCGGCCGAAATCATGGTGGTGGTTGATCGAGAGCGTCGCGCGCAGCGTCTCGCCATAATCGAGGATGGCGGTGGTGCGTGTGTCCGCGAGCCGGCTCGACGGATGGCCATAGCTTCGCGCGAACACGCCTTTGGGATCGCCGGCCAGCGCCCGGATCGTGTCGAGATAATGGATCGAATGCGAGACGATTTCGACCCGGGGATTGGGGATGAGGTGCGGAAACAGGTGCCATGGCGTGACGAGATTGAGGTGAACCTCGATCTCGACCAGCTCGCCGAGCCGGCCTTGCGCGATCGCATCCGCCACGGCGAGCATCATCGCCGAATAGCGGAGCTGGAAGTTGACCGACGCGATGAGGCTGCGGTCCCGGCAGACCTGGCGGATCGCGGTGGCGGCGACGAGATCGAGGCCCATCGGCTTCTGGAGCAGCACGGTCGCGCCCTCGGGCAGCGCCGAGAGGATCGCGGCATGGGCGACCGGCGGCGCGGCGACGTCGAACACCGCATCAGCGGCCGCCGCCTCTTCCAGCGTGCCGAAGACCGTCGGGATGCTCCATTCCCGGGCAAGATCGGCGGCGCGCGCGCGATCGGTGTCGTAGACGCCCGCGACGGTGAAGCCGGCCTTGCGATAGGCGGGAAGATGGGCGTCCTTGACGATGCCGCCGGTGCCGATGACGACGATCGGGCGCGGGGCGGACGGCATCGGCCAGCTTTGATGGAGCGCGCTCAAAGCGCCGCCTCCGCCTCGGCCTGCGCGGCGGCGAGAAGCTCGGCGGTCGGCGTATCGGTGGTGACCGCCGCGGTGAGCATCGCATCGACGATATGCGAGATGTCGGCGAGCTTGGGCGTCAGCGGCATCTCGCGGGCATGTTCGTGGAGCCAGTCCAGCCGGTGATAATAGGGGACGAGCGCATTGACCTCGGCATCCGCCCAGGTCGACTTGCGCACGCCGATCGCGCCTTCGGTGGTGGTGAGCTTGTCCATCGGCGCGGTGGCGCAGTGGCGCAGGAAATCCCAGGCGAGCTGTTTGTTGCGCGAACCGGCGCCGATCGTGAGCACCCAGAAGACGTTGAGCGAAACGCTCCGTCCGCCCGGCCCGGCGGGAAGCGGGGCGACGTCGACCAGCCCTTTCACCTGGCTGTCGGCGGCAGTGTCGGCATAGGCGGCGAAGCCGAACCAGTTCGCCATCAGCGCGACCTTGCCCTCGGCGAACAACAGGCCGGACTTGACGCTGTCCAGCGCGCGCGCGCCGGGCGCGATCGCACCGGTATCGGCGGCGAGGGTACGCAGGAAATCGAGAGCCGCATGCGCCTGGGGCGAGGTGAAGGCGGGGCGACCCGCGGCGTCGAACGGCTCGCCGCCGCGCGACCAGATATGGATGCAGAAATCGTAGAAGCTGTTGTGCCCGTCCGGGAACAGCGCGAGCACGGTGCCGTATTGCTCCTGCTCCGGCCGATGGAGTGCGCGGGCGGCGGCATGGAATTCGTCCCAGGTCGTGGGGACTGCGATGCCGGCCGCGTCGAGCAGGTCGCGGCGATAGACCAGGCATTCCGGCCCGTCATGATAGGGCATGCCCCAGAAGCCCCCGGCGAAGCGCTGCATCGTCGTCAGCGAGGGGCTCCAGGCATCGGGGAAATCGGCGATCGGCGCGCGGGCCAGGTGCGGGGAGAGATCCTCCAGCAGACCGTCCGCGTGGGCCTCGGCGAGCCAGTCGGTCGCCATGAAGGCGACGTCCCAGTCCCCGGTGGCGAGGCCGCGATCGCCGATCGCCGCCTGGTGGAGCGGGTTGAGATCCATCGCCACCGCCTCGATCACGGCATCGGTGCCCGTCGCCGCGACGAAATCGGCGAACTGCTTCGCGATGGCGGTTTCGAACGGGCCGAACTTGCGGACGGCGATGCGCAGCGTCCGGGTCATGCCGATGCCTCCGCGACGGGCGGGGCATCAGGCGCGGTGTCGGCAGTCGACGGCCGGGCGCGGCGGCGGTCCGCGCCGATCGTGTAGATCGCGGCGGCGACGACCACGACCACGCCTTCGATCAGCCCCTGATAATTGGCGCCGAGATTGAGGATGTTGAAGCCGTTGGTGAGCGTGAAGAGCAGCAGCGCGCCGACCACGGTCTTCACGACGCTGCCGGCGCCGCCGAACAGCGACGTGCCGCCCAGGATTGCGGCGGCGATCACCGTCAGCTCGGCGCCCTGGAGCGCGGTCGGGTTGATCGCACCGAGCCGGCAGCCGAACAGGATCCCGGCAAAGCCCGCCGCGACGCTGGAGAGGACAAAGGCGCCCAGGCGATAGGCATGGACGTTGATGCCGGAAAGCCGTGCCGCCTCGGCATTGCCGCCGACCGCGTAGAGGCGCCGGCCGATCACGGTGAAGCGCAGCACGAACCAGATCAGCGCAGTGAAGAGGGCAAGATAGACCACCGGCGCGGCGACAGTGAAGCCGGTGCCGGCGATCAGGCCGAGTCCGGCGATGACGGCGCCACCGGCGATCGTGAGAGGCAGCTTGCGCACCAGCCCCAGCACCACCAGCGCTACGGCCAGCGCCAGGAGCGGCCAGAACAGCGGGATGCGCGTGCTCTCGAACGCCAGCATCTCGGCAAGCACCTGGGGCTGCTCGACCATCAGCGAGCGTCCGTCGGTGAGGATCAGCACCAGGCCGCGCACGGCGGTAAGCGTGCCCAGGGTGACGATGAAGGCGTTGATGCCGACGAACTGGACGATCGCGCCGTTGAGCAGTCCGATCGCCGCCGCGGTGCACAGCGCCGCAAATGCCGCCGGCACGAAGCCGATCTGGCCGGCGAGCCCGACCAGCACCGCCGCCGCCAGCGCCGCCACCGATGCCACCGACAGGTCGAACGCGCCGGTAATCAGCATCACCGTCATCGCCACGCCCATGATCCCGACGAGCGAGGCCTGATAGGCGATGTTGCCGAGATTCTGTCCCGAGAGATACGCCGGAAGGCCATGCGCGGCCGCCAGCGCGGCAAGGACGGCGAGCAGCAGCAGCAGGGCGTAATAGACGCCCGCTTCCCGCAGCCCGAAGGTACGACGCCAGTCGATCATGCAGCGGCTCCCAAGGGGGCGCTGCCCCCGGCCATGAGGATAAGGTCTGATTCGGTCCGGGTCGCCGGATCGGCCTCGCCGACGACCGCGCCGTCGCGCAGCACCAGCAGGCGATCGCAGACCGCGAGCAGCTCCTCGAATTCCGAGGAGACCAGGATCACCGGCAATCCCTCGTCGGCGAGGGTGCGGATGAGGCGGAGGATGTCGGTGCGGGCACCGATGTCGATGCCGGCGGTGGGCTCGTCGAGCAGCAGCACGCGCGTGTCGGGCGACAGCCATTTGGCGATCACCACCTTTTGCGCATTGCCGCCCGAAAGCTCGCCGGGCAACGCATCCGGACCCGGCGCCTTGATCGCCAGCCGTTCGATCGCTGCCTGCGCGGCGGCGGTGTCGGCGGCATCGTCCAGCAGGATGCCGGCCGCGCGGGGCAGGGCGATGTTCTCGGCGAGGGTCAGCGCGGGGATATAGCCTTGCGCCGCGCGGTCCTCGGGCACGAGCGCGATGCCGGCGGCGACCGCTTCGTCCGTCCAGCGCCCGACCAGTGCGCCGTCGAGCAGCACCGTGCCCGTCGTCTGCCTGTCCGCGCCGAAGATCGCGTGCAGCAATTCGCTGCGGCCCGAGCCGAGCGTGCCGACCAGGCCCAGTATCTCGCCGGCCCGAAGCGTGAAGCTGGTGGGCGCGAGCTTGCCGGGAGAGGCGAGGTCGCGGACGTCGAGTATGGGCCGGCCGAGGGTGCGCGGCGCGGCGGATCGCTCCAGCGCGGTCACCGAGCGGCCGGCAATGGCGGCGGCGACCTGATGCTCTTCCAGCTCCGCGGTAACGGCGTTGAGCACGGTGCGCCCGTCGCGCAACACCGTCACCCTATCGGTGAGCGCGATGATCTCGTTGATGAAGTGCGACACGAACAGCACCGCCTTGCCCTCGGCGGCGAGCCGGCGGATCGTCTCGTAGACGCGGGTCCGCTCATGTCCGGCAAGCGATGCGGTCGGCTCGTCCATGACGACCACTTCGGCGCCCGAGGCGAGCGCCTGGGCGATGCAGACCATCTGACGCGCGCCGATCGGCAGGTCGGCGACCAGGGTATCGAGCGGAAACGGATCGCCCAGCGACGCCACCAGCGCTGCGATCCGGTCGCGATCGGCACTGCGGCCGCGCCGCCAGCCGGATTCGTCGAGCAGGATATTCTCCAGCGCGCTCAGCGTGGGAACAAGCGGGACATGCTGATAGATGGTCGCGACCCCGGCCGCCTTGGCGTCGCGCGGGTTCGACCAGCGCACGGGCGCGCCGTTGCGGAAGACGGTGCCCGCGGTCGGGGCATGCGCGCCCGCCAGGATCTTTATCAGGGTCGATTTGCCGGCCCCGTTGGCGCCGAGCAGGCCGTGGACCTTGCCGGGCTCGAGCGTCAGGTCGACGCCGCGCAGCGCGACCGTGCCGTTGGGGAAGGTCTTGGCGATCCCTTCGAGGCGGAGCGTCACCATTGGCCGACGCATTCGCCGACCGTGGCGCGGGTGACCGCGGGGATCGGATAGGTGCGGAGGCGCGGACCGCCGGTCTTCTCATGCAGCGCCTGGAAGGCGAGCGCGCCCAGGGCCTCGGGCTTGAAGCAGACGGTGCCGTCGACCGCGCCGGCCTTGATCGACGCGACTGCGAGCTTCGATCCGCCGACCCCGATCAGCCGCGCGTGCGAGCCTGCCGCGCGGACGGCGCGGGCGCAGCCGATCACCATGTCGTCGGCCTCGTTGAAGAACATGTCGATATCGGGCTGTGCCGCCAGGATGTTCTGGCACGCCGCCTCGCCCCCCTCGGCTGTCCAGTCTCCGGGTTGCGAGGCGACGATTGCATGGGCGATGCCCGCCTTGGCCAGGCCCTGGCGGAAGCCGCGCGCGCGCTGCTCGACTTCGGGGAAGCCGGCGGCGCCTTCGATGATCGCGATCCGCGCCGTGCGCCCGCGTGGCAACAGGCGCGCGGCGAGCGTGCCCGCTGCCTGACCGGCGGCGACTTCGTCCTGCGACGCCAGCGCGACAAGGCCCGGATAGACATCGTCGATCCGGCGCTTCCTGGGATCGCCGATCAGCGCCGCGACCGCCGCGACCGGCACGCCGGCACGCCCGACGCGATCGACCCAGCCCTGGGCGACGACGGAGTCGAGCGGCATGATCGCGATGCCCTTCACTTTCTGCGCGACCAGATCGTCGATATCATTGGCCTGTTTCTGGATGTCGCCCTTCGCGTCGAGGATGACGGCCGTGGCGCCGGCCTGGGCGGCCGCGTCGCTGAAGCCCTTGGCGATGGCGGCGGCGAAGGGATAGCTGAGGCCGACGCTCGACAGGCCGTAACGCGGGCCGCCGCCCGCGACTGCCGGTGCAGCCGGCCCCGCGCTCGCCGAATGGCGCAGCATGACCAGCGACGCGACCGCGACGAAGACGACCAGTGTCCATAGAATCAAGGGTATCGCGCGCAGCCGCATGGTCAGGCGAGCGGCTCGCGGCGCAGCACGAGATAGAGATGCTCGCAGGCCAGCACCGTCTCGCCGCGCTGGTTGCGGATGTCGACGGCCTCGGTCACCACGCCGTGCGCCGTGCGCTTGGGATGGTCGCGCTTGTCGGCGATGCGCGTGATCGTGGTGATCGTGTCGCCGATATGGACCGGGCGGATGAAGCGCAGCCGGTCATAGCCATAGGACATGGCGTGCGGGTTGATCGTCGTGGCGGTGAGCCCGATCCCGACCGAGAAGATCAGCGTGCCGTGCGCGATGCGCTGGCCGATATCCTGCGTCGCGCACCAAGCGGCATCCATGTGGTGCGGGAAGAAATCGCCGGTGTGGCCGGCATGGACGACGAAATCGGTCTCGGTGATCGTGCGGCCGAAGCTGGTCCGCTCGGAGCCGATCTCATAGTCCTCGAAATATTGCTCGATGATCATGCGGGCTTGTCCAGCAGGGCGGTGTCGGAGCCGAGCCGGGGCGCCGCGCGACCGTTGACGAGGATCTGCCCGTCGACGCGGATCGGGCAGCGGGTGAGAGTCAGTTCTGCGCCGTCGGGCGAGCGCACTCGCTGGGTCGCGTCGAGCGCGGCGAAGGCGGGATCGGCGATGAAGCTGGGCCAGTCGTTGACCGGCGCCGCCCAGATGCCGGCGGGCTCGAGGCGGTCCAGCCAGTGGCGGGTCGGCTGGGTCGCGAGATGATCGCGTAGCGCCGCCTTGATCGCGTCGCGCTCCGGGAACCAGCGATCTGGGGCATAGCCGGCGATCGCGGGGCAATCGATCACCGCCGCGAGCTTGTCGACCGGGCACATCGCGATCGCGAGATGGCCGTCGCCGGTCGCGTAGATGCCATAGGGCGCGGCGAGATAGAGGTTCGCATTGGCGACGCCGCTGCGCTCCGGCATGGCGCCCTGGCGATTGAGATAGATTGCAAGATGCTCAAACTGCAGGTCGATCGCGGTCTCGATCAGGCTGACGTCGACGCGCCCGCCCCGGCCGGTGATGCCCCGCCGGACGAGCAGCGCGAGGATGCCCTGGGCGAGCTGGGCGCCCGCCATCATGTCCGTGATCGAAAGTCCGGCAGGCACCGGTGCCGCGCCGGCATCGCCGGACAGCCATGCGATGCCCGAAAGCGACTGGACAAGCAGATCCTGCCCCGGCCGGTCGCGCCACGGCCCCGTTGGGCCATAGCCGCTCACTCCGCCATAGATCAGCCGCGGGTTGAGCGCCGACACGTCGTCCCAGCCGAGCTCGAGCCGTTCCATGATGCCGGGCCGGAAATTGTGGATCATCACATCGGCGCGCGCGACCAGCGCCTTGACCCTGGCGAGATCGCCCGGATCCTTGAGATCGGCAGCCACGGACAGCTTGCCGCGGTTGATCGCGTGAAACAGCGCGCTGTCCTGATCGAAGGGCAGATCGGCGAGATAGAGCCCGCGGCTGGCGTCGCCGCCTTCGGGCCGCTCGACCTTGATGACCCGCGCGCCGAGATCGCCGAGCCGCAGCGCGCAGGAGGGGCCGGCAAGGAACTGGCTGAAATCGAGCACGGTCACGCCGTCGAGCGGCATGACGAGGTCGCGGTCCTGCTGGGCGGCGGCCATATGCTGACGATCCCCTCAATTAGTATGTTTATATGATATTTCTTTCCATCGGCTATGCTGCGCGTTAGGAGGCGAGTCAACCGGTTTCGAGAAGAGGAGAGGGGCATTGCGGGGAATGACGTGGGACCATCCACGCGGCTATGATCCGTTGGCCGCAGCGTCGCGCGTCTGGGCCGAAATGGGCGGCGAGACGATCGAGTGGGATCGCCGTTCGCTCCAGGATTTCGAGAGCTATCCCGTCGAGGAGCTCGCCCGCCGCTACGATCTGATCGTCATCGATCACCCGCATGTCGGGCAGGTCGCCGATGCCGGATGCCTCGCCGCGCTCGAAACGCTTTGCGACGTCCATGCGCTTTCGGGTATCGCGGCCGGATCGGTCGGCGGATCGTTCGAGAGCTATAACTGGTCGGGGCATCAATGGGCGCTGCCGATCGATGCCGCGGCGCAGGTGCAGGCATGGGTTCCAGGACGGATCGATGCGCCGCTCCGCGACTGGGATTCGGTGATCGCGCTGGCAAGGCAGGGGCGGCTGACGATCCCGCTTCGTCCGCCGCACTCGCTGATGTCGCTGTTCACGCTGAGCGGCCTGGCCGGCGTGACCTTGCCGGTCGATGGCGACGAACTGTTCCCGGAGGCGGCGCGCCCTGCCTATGAGCGCCTGGCGGCGCTTGCGGCGGAGGTCGATCCGTCGGCTTATGAGCAGGATCCCATCGCCGTGCTGGAAGCCATGGCGCGGCCGGATTCGAAGCTCGCGGTGTCTCCCCTGATCTATGGCTATGTGAGCTATTCGCTCGGCGGCTTCCGGCCGCGGCGCATCGGCTTCGCGGACCTGCCGGCCGGCGATCCGCGCGGATCGGCGCTTGGCGGCACGGGCATCGCGGTGTCGGCGTTTGGCGAGTCGCCGGAGCGCGCGGCCGCATTCGCGGCCTGGGTGGCGAGCGGCGCGACGCAGCGCATGCTCTACGCCCTGTCCGGCGGGCAGCCCGCCCATGCCGATGCGTGGGAGGACCGCGGCGTCAACGCGCTGGTCTCGGATTTCTACGTCGCGACCCGCAAGACGCTCGATCGCGCATGGCTGCGCCCGCGGCACGACGGGTATATGGCGTTCCAGCACGCGGCATCGGAGCGGCTCAACCAGGCACTGCGATCCGGCGAGACGGCGGCGATGGCGCTCGCCGCGCTCAACGCGCTGTACCGGAACAGCAAATGACGCCCGCCCGCCCGCTCGCCGGGTTGCTTGTCATCGATATGGCGCAGTTCCTCTCGGGACCGTCGGCCGCGCTGCGGCTCGGCGATCTGGGCGCGCGGGTCATCAAGGTCGAGCGGCCGGGCGAGGGCGATATCTGCCGGACGCTCTATCTTTCCGACACCGATATCGGCGGCGCCTCGACGCTGTTCCATGCGATCAATCGCGGCAAGCAGAGCATCGCGCTCGACTATAAGCGGCCGGAGGACCGGGCCGCGCTGCTCCGCCTCGCCGGGCATGCCGATGTCGTGATCCAGAATTTCAGGCCCGGGGTGGCGGATCGGCTCGGCGTAGGGCCGGCCCAACTGCGTGCCGCGAACCCGCGGCTCGTAGTCGGATCGATCAGCGGCTATGGCGAGGCCGGTCCCTGGGCGGGATTGCCGGGGCAGGATCTGCTGGCGCAGGCGCTGTCCGGCGTGATGTGGCTGAACGGCAGCGCCGAGGACGGACCCGTGCCGGTCGGCCTTTCCATCGCCGACATGCTTGCGGGCCATGTGCTGGTCGAAGGGATATTGGCGGCGCTGGTCCGCCGCGGCATCGACGGCAGCGGCGCGCATGTCGAGACCAGCCTGATCGAGGCGCTGATCGACTTCCAGTTCGAAGTGCTGACCACGCATCTCAACGATGGCGGACGCCTGCCGCGGCGTGCCGCGGTCGACAATGCCCATGCCTATCTTGCCGCGCCTTACGGCGTGTATCGCACGGCGGACGGCTGGCTCGCGCTGGCGATGATGCCGCTCGCCAAGCTCGCGCCGTTGCTCGATCTGGATCTGGCAGGGGATGGTTTTGCCGATCGCGACGCGATCAAGGCGCGGATCGCCGGGCGCCTGACCGCCGAAACCACCGACACCTGGATCGGGCGGCTGCGCCCGCACGACATATGGTGTGCGCCGGTGCTCGACTGGCCGGCACTGCTGTCGTCCGAGGCATTCAAGCGGCTGGACATGCTCCAGCGGGCCGGCGGCCTCACAACGCCGCGCGCGCCGCTGCGGATCGACGGCGCCCGGGCGGGCGCATCGGCCGGAGCGCCTGGAATCGACGAACATGGCGCCGCGATCCGGCGCGAATTCGATCTTTAGAACAATAAGGAGAGGGGTATGATGAGGATAGGACGATGGACGGCCGGCTGTGCGCTGGCGGTGCTGGCGGCGGCAAGCGCGGCCGCGCAGGATCAGGCGCCGGCGTCCTCGGCGCCCGACGCCGAGACCTTCCGCAATCCCCCCGCCGACGCGCGTCCGCGCACGCTCTATTTCTGGATGAACGGCAACGTCACGAAGGAGGGGATCGACGCAGACTTAGCTTCGATGCGCGACATCGGGCTGGGCGGGGCGATGATGTTCGACGGCAGCAGCGACGTGCCCAAGGGGCCGGTCGACTATCTGAGCGACCAGTGGCTGGGCCTGATGACGCACATGGCCTCGAAGGCCGAGGAACTGGGCCTCAACGTCGGACTGCACAATGCGCCGGGCTGGTCGTCGAGCGGCGGTCCGTGGATCGCGCCTGCGCAATCGATGCAGCAGATCGTCTGGACCGAGACCCGCGTCGCCGGCGGTAAGCCGCTGTTCCTCAAGCTCGCCCAGCCTTACACCAAGCGGGACTATTATCGCGATGCCGCGGTGCTCGCCTTCCCGGCTTCGGACGGAGATGAGAGCGTCTATCGCGAATCAATAGCATCGATACGCGTCGGCGCGGCCGTCCCGGCCGGGGCACTCACCGATCGCGATCTGCATACCGGCACCGAGATCGCGCCGGACGCGCCGCTGATCGTCACGATGAAGGCGCCCTTCGCGGCCCAGGCTGTGACGCTCTATGGCGACAAGGATGCGCCGGGCTTCTCCGCGACGATCGAAGCATCGGACGACGGCACGGCCTGGGAGCGGATCGGCAAGGTTTCGGTCGCGCCGGAGCGCGGCATCGAATCGCCGGGCACGCTCAATTTCACCGGGGTCACCGCGCGGCAGTTCCGCATCACGCCCTCCGCCAGGGTCAAGCTTGCCGAAGCGCTGTTCCATGCGACGCCGCGCATCGACGACTGGGATCTGAAGGGCGAGCACGACTTCCAGATGCTGCCCGCGGCCGAGCATCATCCGACCGATCTGCTGGCCCGCTATGCGATCGATCCGGCCAAGGTGATCGACGTCACGGGCAAGGTCGATGGATCGGGCACGCTGCGCTGGACGCCGCCGGCCGGCCGCTGGACGGTGCTGCGCTTCGGCCACACCACCACCGGGCATCTGAACGTCGCGGCTTCGGATTCCGGGCGAGGCCTCGAAGTCGACAAGCTGAGCGCCTCGGCGGTCGACTATCAGTTCAACAGCAGCGTCGGGCGGCTGGTGAAGGCGGCCGGGCCGCTGGCCGGCAAATCGTTCGACTCGATCGAGATCGACAGCTTCGAGGCGGGCCTCCAGAACTGGACCGAAACCCTCCCGGCCGATTTCGCCAGGCGCAACGGCTATGACATGCTGCCCTATCTGCCGGCGCTGACCGGCCGGATCGTCGGCGATCTCGACGCCTCCAACCGGTTCCTGTTCGATTTCCGCCGGACGCTCGCCGACCTGATGGCCGACAATTACTACGGCCGGATGCAGCAGCACGCCAATGCCGCCGGGCTGCGCTTTCACGTCGAGGGCTATGGGCCGGGCGCGTTCGACGCGCTCCAGGTGTCGGGCCGCGCGCAGGTTCCGATGACGGAGTTCTGGACGCGCACGCCCTGGACCGACAATCGCACCGTGAAGATGGTCTCGTCGGCCGCGCACGTCTATGGCAAGGACGTCGTCGCCGCGGAGGCGTTCACCGGCGAACCGCAAACGAGCCGCTGGCTGGATTATCCCTATTCGATGAAGACGCTGGGCGACCAGATGTTCGCCCAGGGCTTCAACCAGATCTATTTCCACCGCTACGCGCATCAGCCCGATCCGAACGCGCTGCCGGGCATGGTGATGGGGCCGTGGGGCATCAACCTCGATCGCTCGAACACCTGGTTCGCCCAGGCCAGGCCGTGGATGGAGTATCTGGCGCGCGCGCAATATCTGCTGCGCCAGGGCAATTATGCCGCCGACATCGCCTATTTCGTCGGTGAGGAAAGTCCGAACCAGGCCGAATATGTGCGGCCCAACGTGTCGCCGGACACCAATCCGAAGATCGGCCAGTATTTCGATCCGCAGGTGCCGGAGGGCTATAATTACGACCTCGTCAATGCCGAGGTGCTGCTGACGCGCGCGCGCGTGGAGGACGGCCAAATCGTGCTGCCCAATGGCGCGCGCTATCGCCTGCTGGTGTTGCCGTCGACGCTCGACAGCATGACTCCCGCGCTCGTCGCCAAGCTGCGCGAACTGGTGGAGCAGGGCATGGCGATTCTGGGGCCGCGGCCGTCGCATTCGATGACGATGGCGGGCAAGGCCGATGGCGATGCGGCGTTCCGGGCCGCTACCCAGGCGATCTGGGGCGACGGCGGCGCGGACCGGCAGGTGGGCAAGGGACGGGTCTTTGCGTCCGGGCTGGTCGGCGACGCGCTGACCGCGCTCGATGTCGCGCCCGACGCGCAGTGCCGCACGGCCACGCCGGACGGCCAGGTGAGCTGGCTGCACCGCCATCTGGCGACAGGCGACATGTATTTCGTCGCCAATCGCCAGCGGCGCCCGGAAAAGGTGACCTGCACGTTCCGCGTGGGCGATGCCGCGCCGTCGCTATGGGATGCGGAAACCGGCACCGTCAGCCGACCGGCGCTCTATCGGACCGGGCGCGCGCAGACGCAGCTTGTGTTCGACCTGTCGCCGGCAGGCTCGACCTTCGTGATGCTGGACTCCAAGACGGATGGAGCGCGAGTCGACTGGGTTGCCAAGGACGGCGTCCGCTTCGCCGATCTCGGCGCGCCGCCGGCGGTGCCTGCCGCCGCGCCGTCGGACAGCTTCACGCTGTCGATGTGGGCAAAGCCCGACATCGATCTGCGCGTGATGCCCGACGAGGCGATAGAGGGCCGGATCAACGAGACCGGCAAGAATTATATCGTGCCGGCACGATCGGGCCGCGACATGCACGGTGAAGGCACGGCGGTGGCCGGACTGGCGCTCGGCCGCAACGGGGCCTTCGTGATCGAGCGCGTCTCGCCCGACAGCGTGCCGGCGGTGCTTGTGAGCCACGCGCCGGTTGCCGGCTGGACCCATGTCGCCCTGGTCTATGACAAGGGGACGCCGAGCCTGTATCTGGACGGCAAGCTGGTCCGCACCGGATTGAAGAGCGGGCGCACCGTCTTCGCGGGCGGCGGCGACGCGCCTTCGTCGAACGGCGTCACCTATTTCTTCGAGGGCAATGCCACGCCGACCCGCACGGTCGCGCGGGTGCTGACCCCGGTGGAGATCGCCGCCGAGGCGGCCGCCGGGCCGCCGCTGCCCGCGCTTGCGCAGACTCCCGCCGAGTTCACGCGCCGCGAGGACGGCAAGCTTGGTGCGCTGGCATGGGAGAGCGGCCGTTATGCCACGAGCGGTGGTGCCAGCTTCTCAGCCAAGGTGCCGGCACCGATCACCGTGGAGGGGCCGTGGAACGTCCGGTTCCAGCCCGGCCGGGGGGCGCCGGAACAGGCGACCTTGCCTAAGCTGGAGAGCCTCAGCCACAATAGCGACGAGGGTATCCGCCACTTCGCCGGCACGGCGACCTATGCGCGCACGATCGACGTTCCCGCGTCGCTGCTCAAGCGCGGCCGGCGCGTCTATCTGGATCTGGGGCGGGTGGAGGTGCTTTCGGGCGTCACCGTCAACGGGCACGATCTCGGCGTCGTCTGGAAGGAGCCCTATCGCGTGGACATCACCGATGTCGTCCGGCCCGGCGCTAACAGCGTATCGCTCGCCGTCACGAACCTGTGGGCCAACCGCATGATCGCGGACGCCGCGCTTCCCGAGGAAGGCAATTTCGTCGACGCCGAATGGCCGATCGGCGAGCGCTTCTCCGCCGATGGCAAGAAGACGGTCGTGATGGCGCGCAAGATCACCGAGCTGCCGGACTGGTACAAGGCGGGCAAGCCCAAGCCCCCCGGCGGCCGCGTGACCTTCAGCCCCTGGACTTTCTACACCAAGGACGAGCCGCTGGTGGATTCGGGGCTGCTCGGGCCGGTGCGGCTGGTGTTCGCCGACGAGATCGCAGTGAAATAGGGAAAGGCCTCAGCGGCGCTGCGATGCGGCGCCGTCGAGGAGCAGGGCCCAGTCGTTGCCGGGCGCGGGCGTGCCCGGCGGCGTGAACAGGCGATCGCCGCTGTTCGCGAAGCTGCCGATGACGCGCGTCTCGCCAGTGCGCGGCGAATACCAGGATGCGCGCACCTGGCGCCCGGCGATCACGCCCAGCCGGATGCGGAATGGGCGGCCGATATAGCTATAGGCCATCGCATAGCCGCGCCCGCGCGTCGCCAGCACGCGATCGTAGCGCGTGCCGTTGTCGAGGATCAGCGACGGATCGGGCACCCGCTCGAAGAAGGGGCGCGACAGCATCAGCGTCTTCAGGTGCCGCATCTGGTCCGCGCCGGGTTCATCCAGCGCGACATCCCAGCGCAGCTTCGCGCCATAAGCGGGGTTGTTCTTGCCCGGCACGTACATCTGCATGACGCTGTTCTCGCCATAGGTGTGCCCAAAGGCGCCGGCGAAGACCGCCCACCATGCGTAGCGCCGCACGTCGTTGGTCGTCCAGCGGGGCGCGTTGACGTCGTGCAGGCCGTGCGGGATGTTCTCGTAGGAAGGCTCGCCGTCCACGGTCGGCTTCCTCGGGGTGCGCGCCCAGTCCTCGGCGACGAAGCGCCAATTGTCCTCGCTGCGCGCGCCCGGATCTTCCTGATCGTAGCTCTTGTGGCCGGACTGGAACATGTTGAAGTCCAGCCAGGGCGCCGTGTGGAACGACCAGGAGGAATCCGTCCGTCCGAACGGATGGAACGTCACGAGATGGCGCGGATCGTAGCGCTTCAGCGTCCGGCCCATCGCCTGCCAGGTCGCGACGTTCTCGTCGCCCGGCGTGTCGCCGCCGTTCAGCCAGATGATGTTCGCATGGCGGCGATAGCGCTCGGCAAGGAAGCGGGCATAGGCCGGTGCCGTCTTCTCGTTGAGCTGGCCGCCTTTCGCGAGCGAGCCCCAGGCGGGGACGAGCGCGAGATAGAGGCCGTGCGCCGCCGCGCGATCGGCGACCCAGTCGAGATGATCCCAATAGTCATATTCGCCCGCGCGCGCCGGATTCGCGCCGGGTGTCGTACGAGGATGCGCGGGATCGGCATTTACGAGCGCGGGGGCATCGAAGCGGTTGGTCTGCTTCGGCGAATGCAGCACCATCACCTGGATGACGTTGAAGCCCTGCTTTGCGCGCTTGGCGAGATAGCGTTCGGTCTCGGCGCGATCGAGCCGTTCGAGCAGCAGCCACGCTGTGTCGCCCAGCCAGAAGAACGGCTTGCCGCCCGCGGCAAGATAATGGCCGTTTGCCGAGACCTGGAGCGGCGGAGTCCCGCCCTGCGCGAGGGCTGCGGGTGTCGCGAGCAATGCGGCGGCGACGCCCAGGGGACGCAGCGCGCGGATTACCACGGCTTCGACCGGGCTACGGAGATCCCCCGCACTTCGTTCGGATACTGGCCGCTGACCGCGCAATAGAAGTGATAGAGCGCGCCGTCGTGCCAGATGATCGAGGGCTTGTGCGCGTGGGTCTCATCCACGGTGCCCGGCGGGCCGCGATCGATCATGGGTTCGCTGACCTTTTCGAAATGGAAGGGATCCCGGCCGATCGCGAGCAGGTCGCGCGCGCCGCGTCGTGAGGTATAGCCGTAATAATACATCGCCCACATGCCGCGATACCGTAGCACATAGGGGTTGGCCGCGAAACGCGCGTCGTTCGAACCCGGCTCGCCGACCTTGACGATCGGGTTGCCCGGATGCCGCTTCCAGTTCTTGAGATCGAGCGACGTCGCGACGCCGATCTGTTCGAGCCACGGTGTGTCGTGCGTCTTGGCGTTGTAGAAGAGATAATAGGTGCCGCCGTCGCGGGTGAGGAACGACTTGTAGAGCCCGGCATGCTCCCAGGGCGCGCCGTCCTCGGGACGCAGGATTGGTTCGGGTTCGCGGCGCCAATGAATCAGGTCGTCGCTCCAGGCGAGCCCGATCACCGCGGGGCCTTCCTCCATCCCCGGCTTCGGATAGGCGTTCCAGCTCGCGACATAGCGGCCGCCCACCTTGATCGGCCGGCCCTGCGAATGGAGGTCGGGCTCGCGCAGGATCGAGGACATCGCGACATTGTAGCGCGTGATCGGCGAGGAGGGATCGCGCGCCAGGATGATGCCGCGCTTGCGCCAGTGGATCAGGTCGTCGGATTCGGCAAGGCCGGTCTGGTATCCCGTCCCGTCGAACCCGTAATAGGCCATGTAGAAGCGATCGGGCCCGCGAAACATCAGCGGCGCGTCGACGAACTGCGAGTCGAACGCGCTCGTGTCGCCGGACTTCTCGAGGATGAGCCGCCCGAGCTTGTAGGGGGTGCGGAAGGGCGCGGGATCGATCCCGCGCGCCTGCCCGAGGGCGGGCGATGCGATCAGCCCGACGCCCAGTCCCGTCAGCGCCTGCCGCCGCGAGACGAAAAAGTCCCCCGCGGCCGAAGCCGCAGGGGGAGGGGTGACCTTAGAGCGTGAAGCGGACACCGGCCATCACCTGGATGTCGTCCTGCTCCCAGTTGCCGCGCCGGGTGGGCACGTCGAAATACGTGTCCGTCTTGGCGCGGGTCAGGTTGCTGCCTTCCAGCGTGAAAGTGACCTGCTTGGTGATGTCGACGCTGAGCGACGCGTCCAGCCAGCCATAGGGCTTGCGATAGGTGGGATAGTTGCCCAGCGCCGAGCCGCTCCCGGTGATGCCGGTCAGGAACTTGTCGCGCCAGTTATAGGCGATACGCGCCGATACCGGTCCCTTCTCGTAGATGCCGCTGACGTTGAAGCTGTTCTTGGACAGGTTGCTCAGCGGCGCGGAGAGGCCCGCGAACGACGTCGTCGTGTTGCTGTCGACGAAGGTGTAGTTCGCCTGGACGCCGAAGCCGCTCAGCAGGCCCGGCAGGAAATCGAAGAAGGTCTGGCCGCCGACCTCGAAGCCCTTGATCTTGCCGTTGCCCGAGTTCGCGGGCCGCGTGATCTGATAGACGATGCCGTCGATCGTCTCCTGGCCGCGGCTCGACGACTGGATGAAATCCTCGACCTTGCGATAGAAGGCCGCGGCATAGACCGATCCGGTCGGCGAGAAATAATATTCCAGGCTGGCATCGAGCTGATCCGACTTGAGCGGGCTCAGGTCCGGATTGCCCGAGGAACCGGTCTGCGCACCTGGAACAAGCGTGAGGGTCGGGGCGAGCTGGCCGAAGTTCGGCCGCGTGATCGCCTGCGAGGCCGCCAGGCGCAGCTGCAGCTTGTCGGTCAGCTTGAAGCGGATGTTGGCGCTGGGCAGCGCGGTGACATAGCTGGTGTCCACATTCACCGGCGCGAAGCCGGTCTGGTCGAACACCGCCGGGTTGCTCGGGCTCGTGCCCGTGCCCGGGCGCTGGGCGAACGTGGCGCGATTGCCGACCACCTGCAGGCTGGTCTTGATGATGCGGATGCCGATATTGCCGTCCAGGTGCAGGCCGCCGTCATATTTGAACTTGGCCATGGCATAGCCGGCATAGGTCTTCTCGTGGATCGAGTAGATGCCGAGCGGTGTGACGGCGGGCTCCACGGCGATGCCCAACTGCTCGCGAACGCCGTCGAAATCGCCGCGCAGCTTGTTGAAGTCGGCGACGAGGAAGTTCTGGTCGATATTGGTCGAGCCGCTGAACATGTCGTTCAGCGGATTGGCGATGAACAGGCTGGAATAGGGCGCGGCGGACCCGCCCTTGGTCTGGAAGAAGCGGACCGGCTTGAAATCGGTCGTGCGGTCGGCGAGGCGGAAGCCGAAGTCCATCGACTTCAGGAAGTCGCTCTCGATGTCGAAGGAGGCATCGCCCCGGATCGCCTTCAGCTCACCCGTGTAGTAATTCTGGTTGAGGGTCATGGACCCGACGGTGAAGCTGTTGATATCGTTCAGGTCGATGCCGCTGATCTTCATCGTCGGGACAGTCGTCGTGATGTCCTGATCGATGCGCGGCGCAACGCCGGCGAGATCGAGCTCGGCATAATAGAGGGTATTCTTCGACTTCGAATAATTGACGTCGAGGGACAGATGCGCCGGCCCGGTATCCCATTTCGCGCCAGCCGAATATTGCTGGTTCTCGTCATAGGTATCGCGCGACACGCCGAAGGTGCTGAAGGGCACGTTCGCATAGGAGATCTTCTGGACGTCGTTGGTGCCCGGCGCGAGCACCGCGGTGCCCGGGATCGGATCGCAGCGCCGCGCGCCGCCAGCCGGCGTCGGGCAGTTCGACAGGGTGGTCGGGATGTTGAGGCCGAACTGGTTCTGGATCGAATTGAAATCCTGATAGCTGGCCTGGGCGTAGAATTCGAGATCCGGGTTCGGCTTGTACTGGATCATGCCGTCCAGGCCGATGCGCCGGCGGTTACCGCCGATCGCGGGCTGATAGGAGCCGTTGGGCGCGACCACCGTCTGGCCTGGGATCACGTCGTCGCGCAGCAGCGGCGAGCCGATATCGTTCAGGTCGGTCCCGAACGCGCGCTCCTGATAGGCACCGGAGATCAGGATGCCGAGTTCGCCTTCGCTTCCGACGTTCCAGGTGTTGCTAAGCAGCAGCGAGGCGAGCGGCTTCACCTTGTCGGGCAGGTCCGAATAGCGGGCGCGCAGGCTGCCGCTGACGACCAGGCCTTTCTTGTCGAGCGGCTTGCGGGTGCGCACGTCGACCACGCCGCCGATGCCGCCTTCGATCAGGTTGGCCGAGGGAGTCTTGTAGACGTCCAGCCCGGCGACCAGCTCGGCGGGAACGTCCTGGAGATTGAAGGAGCGGCCGTCGCCGGCGGTGAAGACCTCGCGGCCGTTCATCGTGGTCAGCACCTGGGTGAGGCCGCGAATCGCGATGCCGGCGCCTTCGCCGCGATCCCGCGCGACCTGGATGCCCGACACGCGCTGGAGCGCCTCGGCGACGTTGACGTCGGGCAGCTTGCCGATGTCCTCGGCCACGATCGAATCGACGATCTGGTCTGAATTCCGTTTGATCGACTGCGCGGAGCTGATGCTGGCGCGGATGCCGGTGACGACGATCTCCTGATCGACGGTCGCCTGATCTTCCGCTGCCGGCGGATTCTGGCTCTGTGCGTCTTGCGCGAAGGCCGTAGCGGACATGCCGCTGACGATTGCCAGGGTGGCAACGCCGGTCAGGGCGCGGGTGACAACTCGCATTCTATCCTCCCCATTGAGATTTTATTTTGTGGGGAATGTATATAATACTATTTTAGACAATCAACCCCGTTTGGTGCGGAAATGCGCAACCTGCGTCGATCCCGGCTCGCACGCGCCGATCCTTCTAGGACATGGCGGGGCGTCGAACGACGTTGGGGATCGGATTCGAGAGGGAGAAGGGCGGATCGCCGGTCCAGTGGATCGCCCCGGAAGCGCCGGATTCAGCGAATCGGCCGCTTCTCCAGCTTCCGCGCGAGCGTGCGGCGGTGCATGCCGAGTCGGCGAGCGGCTTCGGAGACGTTGAAGTCGCTTTCGGCCAGCGTCTTCTGGATGCGTTCCCATTCCAGCGTCTTGATCGAGGTCTGGCGCTGGGTGATCGGCGTATCGACATCGCCCGCGATCCCGCCGAACGCGGCTTCCAGATCGTCGGTATCGGCCGGCTTGGCGAGATAGGAGGTCGCACCCAGCTTGATCGCCTGCACTGCCGTCGCGATGCTCGCATAGCCGGTGAGCACGACGATGATCGTCTTGGGATCGCGGGCATGCAGCGTCTGCACGCAGGCGAGGCCCGATGCCTGGCCGAGCTTGAGGTCGACCACCGCGAAGTTCGGTGCTTCCACGGCGAGCAGCGCGTCGAGCTCCGTGGGATCGGCGGCTACGCCCACGCGATAGCCGCGCCGCTCGAACGAGCGCTGGAGCGTGTGGGCGAAGGCGGCGTCGTCCTCCACCAGATAGAGCAGCGGATCATCGGCCATCGCCATCCTCCGTGAGCGCGAGCGCCTCCAGCGGCAGGCGGAGCACGATCTCGGCGCCGCCTTCGGGCCGGTTGCGCGCGGTCATCGTGCCGCCGAGCTTGCGCATGACGTTGGCGACCAGGAACAGGCCCAGCCCGGCGCCGCGGCGCTGCTTGGTCGAATTATAGGGCGTGCCGATCGCATCGAGCATCGCCGGGGCGAAGCCGGGGCCGCGATCGGCGACGGTGACGGTCAGCGCATCCCCCTCGCGCGCCAGATCGACGACGATCTCCTCGGACGACGCCTCGACAGCATTGTCGAACAGGTTGAACAGCGCCTGTTGCAGCACGGTGTCGGAGGCGATCGGCAGATCGGGACCGAATGTGTCGCGATAGCGCAGGCCGGCAAAGCCCCGCGCCGCCTGCCAGTCGGCGGCGACGCGGCCGAAGAAACTGCGCACGCTGGTCGCGGCCGATGCCTCGCCACGCGCCTCGCCCGCTGCGAGCAGGATGCCGGTGACGATCGCCTTGCAGCGCTGGACCTCGGCCTGCATCTCGCGCAGTTCCTCGGCGAGCTCGGGATCCTCGGCGATCCGGGGCGAACGGCGCCAGTCGCCGAGGATCACCGAGAGCGACGACAGCGGCGTGCCCAGCTCATGCGCCGCGCCCGAGGCGAGTAGGCCGATCCGGACGATATGATCCTCCTCCACGGCCTGGCGCTGCATCGCCGCCAGATGCGCGTCGCGTTCGCGCAGATTGCGGTTGATCCGGGTGACGAACAGCACCAGCAGCACCGCGACGAGCGCGAAGCACACCCACATGCCCTGGATGTGCAGGCGGAACAGGGTGACCGGATAATCGACCGGCAGCACGATGGGGCGATAGAAGACGGTGAGCAGCGCGAAGGCGGCGCAGGTCACGGCGACCACCACCCAGCTCGACCAGCGCTCGAGCAGCACCGATCCCAGCACCACCTGGAGCAGGAACAGCGAGACGAACGGGTTGGCCGCGCCGCCGCTGAGATAGATCTGGACGGAGAGGCAGAGCACGTCGAGCAGCATCGCCGCGAGCAGGGTGACGTCGTCGATCCGCTGCCGCCAGCGCAGCCAGAACATGCTGAGGCCGTTGAACAGCACCAGTCCCGCGAGCACGCCCAGCATCGCCGTCATCGGCAGCAGGATGCGGAAGAGATAATGGGTCAGCAGGATCGTGAGGAACTGCCCGGCGATCGCCAGCCAGCGGAGCTGGACCAGCAGCAGCAGGTTCTTCGAGCCGGTCGTATCGAGCATCAGCGCGCGGCTCCGCGGGGCTGCGCGCGCACGAAGATCACGAAGGCGCCGGCGATCATCATCGCGAGCGCATACCATGTCAGCGCGTAGATCAAGTGGTTGTTCGGAAAGGCGATCACTGTGAGGCCGCCGATCGGGCCGCCCGGGGGGCCGGAGGCGGCGTCGGCATCGACGAAATAGGGGGCAACCTCGCCGAGCCGCTGCGCCCGTGCGATGGCGGCGACGTCGCGCGAATACCAGCGGCCGCTCGCGGGATCGTTCAAGCGGAGGAAGCCGCCGCCGGGCTCGCTGATGCGCAGCAGGCCGGTCACCGTAACGGGGGCTGCAGGCGGAGGAGGGGGCGTGCGGGTGGCGATGAAGCCCCGGTTGACCAGCGCGGTGAAGCCCTTGTCGGTCCGCATCGGCGTCAGCACCCACCAGCCCGAGCCTTGCTCGGTGCTCGCCTGAACCAGGGTCTGGGCAGGCAGATACATGCCGGTCAGGCGGATCCGGCGATATTGGGCGCTGGGGGCGTCGATGCCCGGCCACGCGCCGGGGCCGGGCGCCGCAACGGGCGCCCTGTGGATCCGCGCGTCGATCTGGGCGATCAGGTCCAGCTTCCATGCCCGGCGATGCACCTGCCAGGTGCCGAGCGCGACCAGTCCGGCGAACAGCGCCAGTGCAACCAATCCCGCCGCGATCAGCCGGGCAGGGGGGCGTGTCACCCCATCTGGTCCATGGCCTGGACGGTCGCGGGCATCATGTTGGTGTTCATGTGATACATTACCCACAGCGATCCGCTGAGCGCGATGCCGACGATGACGATCGTGAACAGCAGCGCCATCAGCGACCAGCCGCCCTCGGCGCTCCGGTTCATGTGCAGGAAGAAGATCATGTGGACGAGGATCTGTGCCACCGCGAACGCCATGATGGTCAGCGCGATCGCCTGGTCCGACATCGGCTTGGTCATCACCAGCCAGAACGGGATCGCCGTCAGTACGATCGACAGCAGGAAGCCGATCCAATAGCCGGAGCGCGAGCCGTGCGCTTCCCCGTCATCGTGGGAGTGGTGGGCGTGATCGCCGGCGCCGTGGTGGAGTTCGGTGCTCATCGCAGCATTCCCATCAGATAGACGAAGGTGAAGACGCCGATCCAGATGACGTCGAGGAAGTGCCAGAACAGGCTGAGGCACATCAGCCGCCGGCGATTGGCAGGGATCAGGCCCTTCATCTGCACCTGCACCATCAGCGTCACCAGCCAGATGATGCCGAAGGTGACGTGCAGGCCGTGGGTGCCGACCAGCGTGAAGAAGGACGAGAGGAACGCGCTGCGCTGCGGCCCGGCGCCCTCATGGATCAGGTGCGAGAACTCATAGAGCTCGATGCCGAGGAACGCGGCGCCGAACAGCCCCGTCACCGCCAGCCAGACCTGGGTCGCGCCCTGCTTGCCGTCGTTCATGGACAGCATCGCGAAGCCATAGGTGATCGACGACAGCAGCAGCATCGACGTGTTGAGCGCCACCAGCGGAAGGTCGAACAGCTCCCTGGGCCCCGGGCCGCCGGCATAGCTGGTGCCGAGCACGCCATAGGTCGCGAAGAGCATCGCGAAGATCAGGCAGTCGCTCATCAGGTACATCCAGAAGCCCAGCATGGTGCTGGAGCCTTCGGGATGCTCATGCTCGTCGACGAGGTAGAAGGTGTTGCGATCCGCGTCGGCGGTATCGGTCAGGGTCGCGCTCACGCCACGGCCTCCTGGTTGAGCAGGCTGGTGCGCGCATTCTCCGTGGCGATCACCTGTTCGGCGGGGATGTGGAAATCCCGCTTGTAGTTGAACGTATGGCCGATCGCGACCGCCAGGATGCCGACGAAGCTCAATGCCGCCAGCCACCAGACATACCAGATCATGGCGACGGAGAAGGCGACGCTCAGCCCGGCCAGGATTACGCCGGTGCCGGTGTTGCTGGGCATGTGGATCGCCTTGAAGCCCTCGGTCGGGCGGACATAGCCGCGCGCCTTCATGTCGGCCCAGGCATCGCCCTCATGCACCATGGGCGAGAAGGCGAAGTTATAGTCGGGCGGAGGCGAGGAGGTCGCCCATTCCAGCGTGCGGCCGTTCCACGGGTCGCCGGTCGTGTCGCGCAGCCGCTCGCGGTCGCGGAAGCTGACATAGAACTGCATCAGCATCGCGCCGATCCCGGCGGCGATCAGCAGCGCGCCGAAGCCCGCGATGAGGAACCAGATCTGGAGGCTCGGATCCTCGAAGGTGCGCAGGCGGCGCGTCACCCCCATCAGGCCGAGCACATAGAGCGGCATGAACGCGAAGTAGAAGCCGATCACCCAGAACCAGAAGGAGACCTTGCCCCAGAAGGGATCGAGCCGGAAGCCCATCGCCTTGGGGAACCAGTAGTTGATGCCGGCGAACAGGCCGAACACCACGCCGCCGATGATGACGTTGTGGAAATGCGCGATCAGGAACAGCGAATTGTGCAGCACGAAATCGGCCGGGGGCACGGCGAGCAGCACGCCGGTCATGCCGCCGATGACGAAGGTTATCATGAACGCGACCGTCCACATCATCGGCAGCTCGAAGCGGATGCGGCCGCGATACATGGTGAACAGCCAGTTGAAGATCTTCGCGCCGGTCGGGATCGAGATCACCATGGTCGTGATGCCGAAGAAGCTGTTGACGCTGGCGCCCGAGCCCATCGTGAAGAAATGGTGCAGCCAGACGACATAGGCGAGCAGCGTGATGACCGAGGTGGCGTAGACCATCGAGGTATAGCCGAACAGCCGCTTGCCGGTGAAGGTCGAGGTGACTTCGCTGAAGATGCCGAAGGCCGGCAGGATCAGGATGTAGACCTCCGGATGGCCCCAGATCCAGATCAGGTTCACGTACATCATCGGATTGCCGCCGAGGGTGTTCGTGAAGAAGTTGGTGCCGGCGTAGCGATCGAGCGAGAGCAGCGCGAGCACCGCCGTCAGCACCGGGAAGGCGGCGACGATCAGGATGTTGGTGCACAGCGACGTCCAGCAGAAGATCGGCATCTTCATCATGGTCATGCCCGGCGCGCGCATCTTGACGATGGTCGCGATCAGGTTGACGCCGGACAGCAGCGTGCCGACGCCCGCGATCTGGAGCGACCAGATATAATAGTCGACGCCGACGCCGGGGCTGTAGCTGATCCCCGAAAGCGGCGGCATGGCGAGCCAGCCGGTCTGGGCGAACTCACCGACGAACAGGCTCATCATCACGATCACCGCACCGGCGGTCGTCATCCAGAAGCTGAAATTGTTGAGGAAGGGGAAGGAGACGTCGCGCGCGCCGATCTGGAGCGGCACGACATAGTTCATCAGCCCGGTGACCAGCGGCATCGCCACGAAGAAGATCATGATGACGCCGTGGGCGGTGAAGATCTGGTCGTAATGGTGGGCGTTCAGATAGCCTTCGGACCCACCGAACGCCATCGCCTGCTGGAGGCGCATCATGATCGCGTCGGCGAAACCGCGCAGCAGCATGATGAGGCCCAGGATCATGTACATGATGCCGATGCGCTTATGGTCGACGGTGGTGAACCAATCGCGCCACAGATAGCTCCAGAGCTTGAAATAGGTGAGCGCGCCGAGCAGCGCGACGCCGCCGAGCGCCACGACGGCGAAGGTCGCGACGACGATCGGTTCGTGCAGCGGCAGCGATTCCAGCGTGAAGCGGCCGAGGATCGGGCTGACGGAAAGCGGGGAGGGGGTCATTTCAATGGCCATTTAGTTGGCGTGATGGTGCTGGGGCACCGAACTGGCCGGCGCCGCGGGCTGCGATTCGGACGCCTTCGGCATCGGCATGTCCATGCCGGGCATGTGCTCCATGCCGGCAGCATGGCCCGCGTCCTTCTGCATCAGATCGGACATGCACGGCGTGCCCGGCTTGACGCACTGGTTCGTCACCGCATCGAACAGGGCGGGCGCGACGCTGCCGAAGCGCATCACGGGGGCCTTCTCGCTCGGCTTCTCCAGTTCGAGATAGCGCGCGCGGCTGAGCTCGCCGCCGGCGGCCCTGGCCTGGGCGACCCAGCCGGCGAAGTCCGCATCGCTCATCCCGTGGAAGCGGAAGCGCATGTTGGAGAAGCCCGCGCCGCTGTAATTGGCGGAGAAGCCCTCATAATCGCCGGCTTTGTTGATGACGGCCTGGAGCCGCGTCTCCATCGACGGCATGGTGTAGATCATGCCGGCCAGCGTCGGCACGTAGAAGGCGTTCATCACCGAGGAGGAGGTCAGCCGGAAGGAGATCGGACGATCGACCGGCGCGGCCAGCTCGTTGACCGTCGCGATCCCGTATTCGGGATAGATGAACAGCCATTTCCAGTCGAGCGAGACGACCTGCACCTCCAGCGGCTTGGTGCCGGGGGCGACCGGCTTCCCGGCCGAGATCCGATCGAGCGGACGATAGGGATCGAGCAGGTGCGTGCCGGTCCAGGTGATCGCGCCCAGGCAGATGATGATGAGCAGCGGCGCGGACCAGATCACCAGCTCCAGCTGAGTCGAATGGTCCCAATCGGGCTCGTAATGGGCATTGGCCGATTCGCGATAGCGCCAGGCGATGATCGCGACGAGCGCGATCACCGGCACGACGATCAGCAGCATCAGCAATGTGGCGATGACGACCATGTCGCGCTGTTGCAATGCAACATCGCCCATGGGGTTCATGACGACCATGTCGCAACCGCCAAGTAGGGCGAGCGCGCCTGTGGCGGTGGCGAGTCGGGCGAGGAGTATGGCCTTCGGCATGGTGGCCCCGCTACGCATTTGCTGTGCACTGCAACATTGGACAAAATGTCCAATGTCAAAAACGGTACGAAAAGCGCATATGAAGCGTTGTTTGCCAGTCGCCCGTCAGGAAGTCCACGATCATGACCGCCAGCCTCGCTCCGACATCCGGCACGGCCGAGCGTGACGCCCGGGCGATCAACGCCCGCGAAGCGCACATCGCGCCCGGCGAGATCGCGATCGGCGTCATCATCGGGCGCACGTCCGAATTCTTCGACTTCTTCGTCTATGCGATCGCCTCGGTCCTGGTCTTTCCGAACCTGGTCTTCCCCTATGTCGACCGGCTGACCGGCACGCTGCTTTCGTTCGCGATCTTCGCGCTGGCGTTCATCGCGCGGCCAGTCGGGTCGCTGGTGTTCCTGTGGGTCGACGAGAAGATGGGGCGCGGCACCAAGCTGACCATCGCGCTGTTCCTGCTCGGCGGATCGACCGCGGCGGTGGCGTTCCTGCCCGGATATGAGACGATCGGCATCTGGTCCGCGATCCTGCTCGCTTTGTTCCGGCTGGGGCAGGGCGTGGCGCTGGGTGGCGCCTGGGATGGTCTCGCCTCGCTGCTCGCACTCAACGCACCGCAGAACCGCCGCGGCTGGTATGCGATGATCCCGCAGCTCGGCGCGCCGCTGGGGCTGATCGTGGCGAGCGCGCTGTTCGCCTTCTTCATCGTCACGCTGTCGAATGCGGACTTCCTCGACTGGGGCTGGCGCTACCCGTTCTTCGTCGCCTTCGCGATCAACGTGGTCGCGCTGTTCGCGCGCCTCCGCATCGTTTCGACGCATGATTATTCGGTGCTGTTCGAGAGCCGCGACCTCCAGCCCTCGGGCGTGATCGAGACGGTGCGCAGCGATTGGCGGACCATCGTGATCGGCGCGTTCGCTCCGCTGGCGAGCTTCGCACTGTTCCACATGGTGACGGTGTTCCCGCTCTCCTGGGTGTTCCTCTATACCGATCAGGATCCGGTGCGCTTCCTGATGATCGAGATCGTAGCAGCCGTGTTCGGCGTGCTGGCCGTGATCGCATCGGGCGCCATCGCCGATCGCGTGGGCAGGCGCACGTTGCTGGGCGTTTCGGCCGCGGGCATCGCCGCGTTCAGCGGATTCGCGCCGCAGCTCCTGAATGGCGGTGTCGCGGGCGAGCTGGCTTTCATGATCGTCGGCTTCATCCTGCTGGGCGTCTCGTTCGGCCAGTCCTCGGGCGCGATGAACGCCAATTTCGCCTCCGCGCGGCGCTACACCGGCGCTGCGCTGACTGCCGATCTGGCCTGGCTGTTCGGCGCCGGCTTCGCGCCGCTGGTCGCGCTGCTGCTGGCGAGCCATTTCGGGCTGCTGGCGGCGGGCGGCTACTTGCTTTCGGGCGCGGTCGGCACGCTGGTAGCGCTGTGGGTCAATAAGGAACTGGCGGGGCGCTGATCCGCCCGCATAGCGCGTCGGCCTGAGCGGCCGGCGCCCCCCTTTGGCTGTCTTTCGCTGAACTTTCGGTCCGCCCTTCCGGGGCGGGCGAGGGCTGAGCCGCATCCGTCTCGTCGCGTGGGCGGCCTCCCCGAGCCTTTGAAATCACTCCCTTCGCCGTTTCCGAACCCGGTGCCGCTGGGCTGCGGCAACGCAATTTTGGCTATTGCCTACGCTGGCAAAGACATATATTCTCATAATGTGAGACGCAATATCGACATATAATACCATATTGCAGATCCGTTACGTTTGAACTAGAAACGTCAAGTCGAATCGCGATAAAGCGAAGCATTAGACTTCGTGCGGCGACGCAGAATTAATTGTAGGACAGGATGGCTGTTAGCATTTTCGGGACAACCCATGGTTGTTTACGTTGCGTTGACTTTTTTCCTGTCGAGTTGATACTTGAGGGGTTAATTAATGACTGCGCAAAAACTCAAAAAGAATATATTGTTCGCGGCCGCTTCTTGTGGAGCGCTTGCTGTGTCGGGCCTGTTCTCGACCTATGCTTATGCCCAATCCACGCAGGCAGAGGCTTCGCCCGCCACCGACGATGCGGCGCAATCCGTTCCCGAGAGCGCAGCGGCCGACGAGCAGATGGACGCCGCGCCCGAGATCGTCGTCACCGGC
>NZ_JAAVVE010000020.1 GCF_018449795.1 Sphingomonas sp. dw_22 | reverse complement strand
GCCCGGCCGGGCGGCCGCGCGGGGCCGTGCGCGGGGGGGGGGGGTCGGGCGCGCGGCCGCCGCGGCGCCGGGGGGGGGGGGCCGCGGGGCGGCGGGGATGTTTGCGGGCTGGGCTGTTCGGGGGGTTGGCGGGGGTGGGGGCGGGGCGGCGCGCAGGGGCGGGGGAACGCTGGCTGGCGGGGGCGGGGGGCGTCGCGGACGCATCGCTCCGGGCCGAGCTCGTGCAGGCGGCGCTGGCGGTCACCGGCAATCCGCGCTTCGCCGAGCTGTTCGGGGTGGATTCGCTGGCCGAGGCGCCGATCGCCGCCGTGGTGGCGGGCGGGCTGGTCGTGTCGGGCACGGTCGACCGGCTGGTGGTGCGCGACGATCATGTCCGCGTGATCGACTTCAAGACGGGGCGGCGCGCGCCCGCGGCGCTGGAGGACATTCCGCCTTATCATTTGCGGCAGATGGCGGCCTATGTCGCGGCGCTGGAAGTGATCTTTCCCGGGCGGCGGGTGGAGGCGGCCTTGCTCTATGCCGCCGGGCCGGTGCTGCACCTGTTGCCGCCCGCACTGCTCGCCGCGCACAAGCCGGGCTTCACCCCTTCGGAGCAAAGCTTGCCTCTGCGCGCTTGAGTGGGAGGCACGGCGTACTTAGATTGGCGTCCAACCGCTTCAGGAGATTTCCCCATGGCCACCAAGCCGACCACCGACGCCAGCTTCGACACCGATGTCCTCCAGTCCGACAAGCCCGTGCTCGTCGATTTCTGGGCGGAGTGGTGCGGCCCGTGCCGGATGATCGCGCCGGCGCTCGAGGAGCTGGCCGAGGAACTGGGCGAGCAGGTGCAGATCGTGAAGCTCGACATCGACGAGAATCCCGATGCGCCGACCAAGTATGGCGTGCGCGGCATCCCGACGATGATCCTGTTCAAGAACGGCCAGCAGGCGGCGACCCAGGTCGGCGCGCTGCCCAAGAGCGCCATCAAGCAGTGGATCCAGCGCGAGCTCTGATCCGACTGGCGAGGGCCTGGCGGGGATCGATATTCGGTCCCGCGCCGGTGCTCCCCGTTTTCACATCCTTCGAGCCTCGGGTTGGACGTTGATTCGTTCAGCCGTGCGGTTGCAGGTGAAAATCGTCTGAAATCCGTGGGTTCCGCGGATTTCCGAGCGCGGCCGGTTGACACGGTTGACACCCGCTATGTCGAAAAATCTTCCTTCCCGGATTTCGCGCTTTTCGAAGACCTCGACGATGAGAAAGAGCCGTTCCTTCGATCGGCCCTGAAATCCTACATTGCAAGCCGTTCCGGGCTGTATCGGCCGCCCGGCATCGTCAGCTCCGGTAATCGGCGTTGATCGAGATGTATCCATGGGTCAGGTCGCAGGTCCAGACCGTGGCGCGGCCTTCGCCCAGGCCCAGATCGACGCCGATCTCGATCTCGCGGCCCTTCAGGTGCGCGGCGACGGGTGCTTCGTCATAGCCATTCACCGCCAGCCCGTCGCGTGCGACCTGGGTGGTGCCGAAGCGGATCGCGAGCCTGTCGCGCTCCGCCGGCTCGCCGGCCTTGCCGACCGCCATGACGACGCGGCCCCAATTGGCGTCCTCGCCGGCGATCGCGGTCTTCACCAGCGGCGAATTGGCGATCGACATGGCGATGCGATGCGCGCTGCGGTCGCTCTCGGCGCCCTCGACCTGGATCTCGATCAGCTTCTGCGCGCCTTCGCCGTCACGGACGACGAGCAGCGCGAGCTGGTGGCAGAGATCGGCGAGCGCGGCGCGGAAGGCGTCGGCGCCGGCATCGTCGTCGCCCGTGAGCGGGGCGTTGCCGGCCTTGCCGGTGGCGAAGGCCAGGATCGTGTCGCTGGTCGAAGTGTCGCCATCGACGGTGATGCAGGAGAATGTCCTGCCGTTGGCAGCACTTAGCGCCGATTGCAGAAATTCGGGTGCAGCCGCGGCATCGGTGAAGATGAAGCCGAGCATCGTCGCCATATCGGGCGCGATCATGCCCGAGCCCTTGATGATGCCGACGAGGTTGACCGTGCGGCCATCGACCACTGCCTGCGTCACCGCCGCCTTGGCGAAGGTGTCGGTGGTCATGATCGTCGCTGCCGCGTCTTCCCAACTGCAGGGTTCGGCGGTGAAGGCGGCGTCGAGGCCGGCCTCGGCCCTGTCGATCGGCAGCGGCACGCCGATCACGCCGGTCGATGCGACGAATATGTCCGAGGGTTCGCAGCCGAGATGGCCGGCGGCGCGCGCCGCGATCGCCTCGACCGCGGCGCGGCCGCGATTGCCGGTGAAGGCGTTGGAATTGCCGGCATTGACCACCAGCGCGCGTGCCTGGCCGAGCACCAGCGCCTTGCGGCACCATTCGACCTCGGGCGAGGGGCATCTGCTCCGGGTGAGCACGCCCGCCACCGCCGTACCCGGATCGAGTGTGGCGAAGGTCAGGTCGCAGCGATCCCACGCCTTGTAGCGCGCGCGGGCGACGCGGAGCGTGACGCCGGGGATGGCGGGCAGGGTGGGAAAAGCGGCGGGGGCGAGGGGGGAGCGTTCCATATGCAGCCCCATACTAGGCTCGCTGCGTCGTGCAATCTATCCGCCGCAAATGCGGGGCGGCTTGGTGGACACCGGCATGGGCGCGGCTAAAGAGTGCTCCCCATATCGGCCACCGAAAGGCAAGACTCGCATGTTCGCCACGCTGCTCCCCCTCGCTCTCCTGCTGACGCAGAACGCCGCCGGTGCCGGTGGCAAGGCCATGGGCCTGACCGTGGAGGTGCAGAAGCTGCCGGCCGGCTACAAGCAGGCGCCGGTGGTCCATCTGGAGTTCGCCGATACGGGAACGGTCGCGACCTGCGCCGTCGAGCAATCGAGCGGCAGCGCCGGGATCGACAAGGTCGCCTGCCAGCAGGCGCAGGCGCAGGTGAAGCTGCCGGTCAAGAAAAAGAAGGCGCCGGAGCCCATCAGCATGGCGGTGACGTTCGCTCCCGCCGCGCCGCCCGCACAATAACCAAGGTTTCGATTGGACGAACCGCGCGGCAATCACTATGTCGCTCGCAGCGCTCGCCTTGCCGGCGGCGTTGACGTGTCACGCATAGAGATTCGCTTGGAACTGCTGCTTCTCCTTACTGCGCTGCTTGCCAGCCTGACCGGCGCCTCGGGCGACCGGACCGGGCGGCCCGTGCAGGGCGTGGCGGTGGTGCAGGCGGCCCAGGCCGCGCAGGCGGCGGTGCAGCCCGCCCGGCGCGTGACCGGCATAGTGGCGGCATCGCTCGTCCACGGCATCCCGGCATTGGTCCGCACGCATATCGCGGCGGCGCCGATTTCCTCCCTCCGCCTCGCCTTCGAGCAGCGGCGCGAGTGATGCGCATGGCCCGCTGAACGCGGGTCTTTCTCGTTTCGCGTGCCGCCCCCGGGCGGCGCTGCCATTGGGCGCCGGCGCAGCATGCCGCGCTCGTCCGACCACATCCAATACGACAGGAAATCCCATGCTCGGCGGCCTTGCCAAGACTCTCTTCGGCTCCTCCAACGAACGCTATGTGAAGTCGCTCGGCGGCATCGTCGCCAAGATCAACGGCTTCGAACCCGCCATCTCCGCGATGAGCGACGAGCAGCTCCAGGGCCAGACGGCCAGGTTCCGCGAGCAGCTTGCGAACGGCGAGAAGCTCGACAATCTGCTGCCCGAGGCGTTCGCCACGGTGCGCGAGGCGGCGAAGCGCGTGCTCGGCCAGCGGCATTACGACGTGCAGATGATCGGCGGCATCGTCCTCCATCGCGGCGAGATCGCCGAGATGCGCACGGGCGAGGGCAAGACGCTGGTCGCGACGCTTGCCACCTATCTGAACGCGCTGCCGGGGGACGGCGTCCATGTCGTCACCGTCAACGACTATCTCGCCTCGCGCGACGCCGAGTGGATGGGCCGGGTCTATCGCTTCCTGGGCCTCAGCGTGGGCGTGATCGTGCCCAACCTGACCGACCAGCAGCGCCGCGACGCCTATGGCTCGGACATCACCTATGGCACGAACAACGAGTTCGGCTTCGACTATCTGCGCGACAACATGAAGTATGACCGCGCATCGATGACGCAGCGGCCGTTCAACTTCGCGATCGTGGACGAAGTGGATTCGATCCTGATCGACGAGGCGCGCACCCCGCTCATCATCTCCGGCCCCACCGACGACCGCAGCGAGCTCTATATGGGCGTCGACGCGGTGGTGAAGAAGCTCGATCCGTCCACCTATGAGAAGGACGAGAAGCAGCGCACCGTCGTCCTCACCGAGGACGGCACCGAGACGGTCGAGCGGATGCTCGAGGACGCGGGCCTGCTGGTCGGCGCCAACCTCTATGATTTCGAGAATACCCAGGTGGTCCACCACCTGAACCAGGCGCTGCGCGCGAACGTGATGTTCAAGCTGGACACCGACTATATCGTCAAGGACGGCAAGGTCGTCATCATCGACGAGTTCACCGGCCGCATGATGGACGGGCGCCGCTGGTCCGAGGGCCTGCACCAGGCGGTGGAGGCCAAGGAAGGCGTTCAGATCGAGCCGGAGAACCAGACGCTCGCCTCGATCACCTTCCAGAATTATTTCCGCATGTACCCCAAGCTGGGCGGCATGACCGGCACCGCGGCGACCGAGGCCGCCGAATTCTACGACATCTACAAGATGAACGTCGTCACCATCCCGACCAACCTGCCGGTGCAGCGCGTCGATGAGGAGGACGAATTCTACAAGACGACCGAGGAGAAGTTCGCGGCGATCGCCAAGAAGATCAAGGCGCATTCGGCCAAGGGCCAGCCGGTGCTGGTCGGCACCGTCTCGATCGAGAAGTCCGAGCTGCTTTCCGAATTTCTCCACAAGGAAGGCGTCAAGCACGAGGTGCTGAACGCCCGCTTCCACGAGAGCGAGGCGCATATCGTGGCGCAGGCCGGGCGGCTGGGCGTCGTCACCGTCTCGACCAACATGGCGGGCCGCGGCACCGACATCCAGCTCGGCGGCAATGTCGAGTTCCGCGTCAATGACGAGCTGCGCGACATGCCCGAGGGGCCGGAGCGCGACGCGGCGATCGAGAATATCAAGCGTGAGGTACAGACCGAAAAGGACGCGGTGATCGCGGCCGGCGGCCTGTTCGTGCTCGGCACCGAGCGCCATGAGAGCCGCCGCATCGACAACCAGCTGCGCGGCCGTTCGGGCCGCCAGGGCGATCCGGGCCTGAGCCGCTTCTATCTGTCGCTCGACGACGACCTGCTGCGCATCTTCGGCTCGAACACGCTGTTCGCCCGCATGATGCGCTCGAACATCGAGGACGGCGAGGCGATCGGCAGCAAGTGGCTGTCCAAGGCGATCGAGACCGCGCAGAAGAAGGTCGAGGCGCGCAACTACGACATCCGCAAGCAGGTCGTCGAATATGACGACGTGATGAACGACCAGCGCAAGGTGATCTACGAGCAGCGCGCCGACATCATGGACGCCGAGACCGTGGGCGAAGTCGTGACCGACATGCGCGCCGAGACGGTCAACGCGATCGTCGGCGAGGCGTGCCCGCCCAATAGCTATCCCGAGCAGTGGGACGTCGAGGGACTGAAGGAGAAGGTCGCGACGATCCTGAACGTCGAGGCGCCGGTCGACGAGTGGATCAAGAGCGAGGAGGCGATCGGGCCGGAAATGGTCGAGGAGCGCATCCGCGAGGCGGCCGACGCGCTGGTGACGGCCAAGGCGGCGGATCTCGATCCCGAGACCTGGACGCAGATCGAGAAGTCGATCCTGCTCCAGAATCTCGACCATCACTGGAAGGAGCATCTCGCGATGCTCGATGCGCTGCGCCAGGTGGTGCACCTGCGCGCCTATGCCCAGAAGACGCCGATCAATGAGTACAAGCACGAAGCGTTCGCGATGTTCGAGCGGATGCTGGGGAATATCCGCGAGGACGTGACCCGCACCCTGGGCTTCGCGCAGTTCCGCATGCAGGCGGCGCCGGAGCTTCCCGAGCTGCCCGACTTCCTGACCACGCATATCGACCCGCTGACCGGCGACGACGACAGCGCGGACTGGGACGGCGGATCGATGGGGCTGGTGACGACGCGGCTGCCGCAGCTCGGCATCCCGCAGCCGGCCGGCGACGATTTCGGGACCGATCCGGCGCAGTGGGAAGGGCTGGTGAGCCGCAATGCGCCGTGCCCGTGCGGATCGGGGCGCAAGTACAAGCATTGCCACGGCGCGGTGGCGTAAGGAATTCCCCTCCCGCTTGCGGGAGGGGCTAGGGGAGGGGAGGGGCTCACCGCGCGGCGTTTCGATGCCGGACAGGCCCTCCCCCGACCCCTCCCGCAAGCGGGAGGGGAGAGGTTCGCGGTTTTACTTCGTCTTCGGCATCTCGATCTTCGGCCCGAGGCGGCTCAGCACCTCGTGCGCGTCGAAGGCGCGGAGATTGTCGGTGGGCTTGGGGCCCTTGCCGGTGACGATCTCGGCCGAAGCCTCATAGCTGTTGACCGTGCGATAATCCCAGTCGCGGGCGTTCCAGAAGGGATCGTCGAAGAAGGGATCATAGCTCCGCCAGCCCCAGCGCGGGCGATAATAGCGCCACGTCGGACCCCAATAGCCCCAGGGGCCGCCATAGCCGACGCCGGGCGTGCGATAGGTCTCGCTCTTCTTCTCGGTGTCGCGGTCCGACAGGACGAAATAGTCGAAGCCGTTCTGCACGGTGAGCTCGGCGGAGCGATAGAGCAGATAGCGCTCGACCGTCTCGCGCGAGGTCAGAGTGTTGCCCGAGAAACTCACCCGGAAGCGGTTGCTCTCGATCTGCGTGTCCGAATAGCCGGCGCGCGTGGCGGCGCTGGAACCGGTCGCGGGCTGATAGGGCGTCGCGGTCATGCACGAAGCGAGCGTGAGCCCGCCCGCCACCGCGAGGCTCAACGCGGCGACCCGCCGGCGTGTGGAGCTGTTTTTCAGCATTGTTCCTCCAATACTTAGAGTTCGATATTGCCTGTTGCGAGACGAACGCGCGCGCCTGGGTATCGGGTCCGCGTTAGGACGCGGTGAACTGTGGCACAATCGCGATTGACGGCGGCTGAACGAAAGGCGGCTCATGCCAGCCGCTCGGGAACTTCGATGGCCTCTTCAGCGAGCGTTTCGCGTGGGGCCATCGCTTCCCAGGGGAAGACGAACCAGTCCTTCTGGGTCGCGCGGTCGAGCGTGCGGAAGCGATAGTCCACCGTCTGGCTGGAGCGGATATTGTCGAGCAGCACGGCGAAGCGGACCTGCTCCGCCATCGCGCCCCGATCGGCGAGCGCGCCGCGGATCTCGCCGATCGTGCGGCCGCTGTCGTTGATGTCCTCGACGAACAGCAGCCGGTCGCCCGCGCGGGTGCGTTCGGCGAGCACCGCGACCAGCTCCTCGCCGAACTGGGCGATGCGGGTCGAATGGTCGATCGAGACCAGGGGCAGCCCCATGCGGTGCGAGAGGAACACGGCCGGGGTGAGCCCGCCGCGGCCGATGCCGACCAGCAGCGAAGGCCGCCAATCGTCCGCCTCCATGGCAGCGGCAATGGCGTGGATGCCCTCGACCATCGCTTCGTGGGGAAAGGGAGTGAAGACGATTCCGCTCATCGATTGGCCGCCACATAGGCGTCGAGCCGGGCGAGGTGCGCCGCCACGGCATCGTCGGGCAGGAACGAGCCGAGGAACGAGTTGCGCGCCAGCGTGACGAGATCGCGGCGATCCAGCGCGCGGCCCTGCGCGGCGGCGCGATAATTGTCGGCGACATAGCCGCCGAAATAGGCCGGATCGTCCGAGTTGATCGTCGCGCGCAGGCCCGATGCCAGCATCCGGTCGATCGGATGCGCGTCCATCGACTCGACGACGCAGAGCTTGAGGTTCGACAGCGGGCAGACCGTGAGCGTCATGCCCGATCGCGCGAGCCGGGCGACGAGCTGCGGATCCTCCAGGCTGCGATTGCCGTGATCGAGCCGGTCGACCTGGAGCAGGTCGAGCGCTTCATGGACATATTCGGGCGGCCCTTCCTCGCCGGCATGGGCGACGCGCTTGAGCCCCATCGCGGCGGCAGCGGCGAAGACGCGCGCGAACTTGGCGGGCGGATGGCCGACTTCGGACGAATCGAGCCCGACGCCCTCGATCCGGTCGAGCCAGGGCTGGGCCTGGCCGAGCGTCTTGAATGCGTCCTCCTCGTCGAGGTGGCGGAGGAAGCAGAGGATCAGCCTGGAAGTGAGGCCGTGCTTCGCCTCGGCCTCGGCCATGCCGGCGAGCAGGCCGTTGGCGGCGACGCCGAAGGGGATGCCGCGATGCGTGTGCGTCTGGGGATCGAAGAAGATCTCGGCATGGACGACGCCGTCGGCCGCCGCGCGATCGAAATAGGCGAGGGCGAGGTCGCGGAAATCCTCCTCGGTGCGCAGCACGTCGGCGCCGGCATAATAGATGTCGAGGAAATCCTGGAGGTTCGAGAAATCATAGGCCGCGCGCACCTCCTCGACCGAGGCGAAGGGGATCGCGACATTGTTGCGCCGGGCGAATTCGAACATCTGCTCGGGCTCGAGGCTGCCCTCGATATGCAGATGGAGCTCGGCCTTGGGCAGTCCGGCGATGAAGGCGTCGAGGTCGCTCATGGGCATGAGCATCGCAGGGGCGGGGGAGACGCGCAAGCGGGAGCATGGGCCTCGCGCCCTGTCCGGCAGGGCCTATTTCAGGCAGGCGATGATCGCCGCGACGATGTGCATCGTTTCGGCCACGTCCCGCACCGCGATCGTGTCGATGCCGAACTGCGCCACGGGAAAGTCGTTTCCGCCCGGATAGACGGCGTCGCCGAGGAACAGGATCGCGTCGGCCGCGATGCCGGAGCTCTCGATCAGGCGCCGCATGCCATAGGCCTTGTCGACGCCCTTGCGGGTGATGTCGATCGAGGTCGAGCCGCCGATATTGATCGAGAGATCGGGCAGTTGCGCCTGCAGCGCCGCCTGGAGCCGCTTGCGCTTGGCGAAATCGGGATCCCATGCCTTCTTCGCGTCGAGCGGCGCCTGCTGGCCGAGGCCGGAAAAGGTGATCTGGCTGCCGCGATCCTCGATGCGTTCGCCCCAGCTCCTGTCCTCGTACAAGCCCTGCTCCCGCGAAGCCCGGTCGAGCGCCGTGCGGATGGCGGTGCTTTCCTCCGGCGAGAAATCATCGGCATAGGCCCGCCGCCATGCGCCCTCGAACCGGTAGAGCTTGGTGCCGGTGGTCGGCAGGATGAACAGATTGGCGAGATCGGCGTCGGCGGGCAGGCGGGAGACGACCTGCGTCTCGAACTGCGGCCAGTCGCCGCCCGAGATCACCGCGACGTTCGCGACGGCCAGCAGCTGCCCGAGCAAGGCCGCCATCGGCTCGCCGATGGGCTGCTTGCTTTCGGCGAGCGTGCCGTCGAGGTCGAATGCGATCAGGCGCTTCATCTCAAGCGGCCGGCAGGATGAAGCGGGCGATGGCGTCGGCGACGCCATCCTCCTCGTTCGAGCGGGCGACATGGGTCGCCGCGGCGCGGACCGCTTCGGGCGCCTGGCCCATCGCCACCGACAAGGCCGCCCGCTTGAACATCGGCAGGTCGTTGCGCTGGTCGCCGAGCACGGCGACCGCCGACAGCGGCACGCCATAGGCGGTGGCGAGCGCGGCGACGCCGTCGCCCTTGTTGGCGCGCGGGGCGGTGATGTCGAGATAATAGGGCTGGGAGCGCGCCACATTGGCGCTCTCGCCCAGCGCGGCCCGGGTCTCGGCCTCGATCATCGCGAGCAGGGCATGATCGTCGCTGACGCCCACCAGCTTGTCGACATGTTCCAGCAGGGGCGCGAAGTCCGCGTCGAAGATGGGTTCGAGGTTCGCCGCGCGCCGTTCGCGCGGGAGGTTGGGATTGTCGCGGTCGCGGGCATACCATCTGCCCCTGGCGAACAGCCAGGGCGTGACGCCGGGCCGGCCGAGAAGCGCGAGGGCGCGGGCGGCGGTGGCGGGTGCGAGGCGCTCGGCGGACAGAACCAGCCCGTCCGGCATGACGATGGTGCCGCCGTTGAACGCCCCGATCGGCCCCTCCAGGCCGAGACTCTCGGCGATCCACAACATGCCGCAGGGCGGCCGGGCGCTGATGAGGCTCATCATGATCCCCGCCTCGCGGACGCGCGCGGCGGCGGCGACCACGCCTTCGGACAGGCTCTTGTCGTTGCGGACCAGGGTTCCGTCGATATCGGAGACCAGCAGGCGGATCGGCGGAGTCATCCGAGGTGATGCCAGCGCCGATGGGCACGGTGCATCAGTGCGTCGGCGCTCTCCGGCCCGGCGCTGCCCGCCGGATATTCCTCCGGCGTGCCCTGCTCCCACATGTCGAGGAGCGGCTGCACCGCGCGCCAGCCGCCTTCGATCTGGTCGGCGCGCTGGAACAAGGTCTGGTCGCCGGTCAGGACATCGTAGAGCAGGGTCTCGTAGCCGTTCTGATGGCCGATCTCGAAATGGTCCTCGTAGCGGAAGTCCATGGTGACGGGCGCGGTGTTGACCACGGGCCCGGGCCGCTTGACGACGAATTCCAGGCTGATGCCCTCGTCCGGCTGGATCTGCAGCACGAGGCGATCGGGCGGCAGGCGATCGACCACCGTCTCGCGGAACAGGGCGAGCGGCACCTCCTTGAACTGGATGACGATCTCGGTGTCGCGCGCGGCCAGCGCCTTGCCGGTGCGCAGATAGAAGGGCACGCCGGACCAGCGCCAGGTCTCCACATGCACCTTGAGCGCGGCGAAGGTCTCGGTCCGGCTGGCGGGATCGACATCGGGCTCGTCGCGATAGGCAGGCACCGGCTTGCCGGCGACGGTGCCGGCGGCATAGCGGCCGCGGATCGCCTCGGCCGGATCGATCGGCGTGATCGCCGCGATGACCTTGCCTTTCTCGGTACGGATCGCCTCGGCGTCGAAGCTGATCGGCGGCTCCATCCCGATCATCGCCAGGAGCTGGAACAGGTGGTTGGGCACCATGTCGCGCAGCGCGCCGGTGGCGTCGTAGAACTTGCCGCGGCTGCCGATAGTGACGGCCTCGGCCGCGGTGATCTGGACATGGTCGACATAGCGGTTGTTCCAGACGGCCTCGAGCATGGTGTTGCCGAAGCGCGTGACCATGATGTTCTGCACCGTCTCCTTGCCCAGGAAATGGTCGATCCGGTAGATTTGATCTTCGGAGGCCCTGGCGAGGATCTGCGCGTTAAGCGCCCGCGCGGAGGCGAGATCGGTGCCGAATGGCTTCTCGATCACGACGCGGCGGAAGCCGTCGGCCTGATCGAGCAGCCCGGCATCGCCCAGCCGTTCGACGATGGACCCGAAGAAACCCGGCGCGGTCGCGAGATAGAAGATGGCGTTGCCCTTCACGTGCTTCTTCAGCGCCGCGAAGGTGGCGGCGTCGGTGAAGTCGCCCTTGAGATAGCGGACGTGCGGCCGCACCCGCTGCCAGCAGGCGTCGTCCTTGACGAAATCGTCGAGCTCCTCCCGGAGATGCTCGTCGTCGCCGTCATGGTGGCTGATCCCGAGCAGCTCGGTATCCGGATCGAGCAGGCTGGAGCGGGCAAGGTTGACGAGCGCCGGCACCAGCAATCGCCGCGTGAGATCGCCGAGCGCGCCGAAGATGACGAATGTGGCGGACGGTGCCGCCGGGGCCGTGCTCACTGCGGCATCTCGACATGGCCTCCGAAGCCGAAGCGCATCGCGGAGAGCAGCTTGTCGCCGAAGGTGTGATCTACCCGGCTGCGATAGCGCGCGAACAGCGCCGCCGACAGGACATAGGCGGGCACCGCCTCCTCCATCGCCGCGTCGATCGTCCACTGGCCTTCGCCGGAATCGGAGACATGGCCGGTGAATTGTTCGAGCGCGGGATCCTTGGCGAGGCCGATCGCGCAGAGATCGAGCAGCCAGGACGAGATGACGCTGCCGCGGCGCCACACTTCGGCGACGTCGGGCAGGTCGATCTCGAACCGCTCCTCGGGCGGCACCTTCTCGGACGCCTTGCCCTTCAGGATGTCGAAGCCCTCGGCATAGGCCTGCATCAGCCCGTATTCGATGCCGTTATGGACCATCTTGACGAAATGGCCCGCGCCGGTCGGCCCGGCATGGATATAGCCGCGCTCGGCGCGATCGTCGGGCGCGTTGCGTCCCTGGGTGCGGACGATCGAGCCATAGCCCGGCGCCAGCGTGTCGAAGATCGGATCGAGCAGGTCGACCGTCTCCTTGTCGCCGCCGATCATCATGCAATAGCCGCGCTCCAGCCCCCAGACGCCGCCGGACGTGCCGACGTCGACATAATGGAACTGCCTTTCCCGCGCGGCGGCGGCACGGCGGACGTCGTCCTTGTAGAAGCTGTTGCCGCCGTCGATGATGATGTCGCCGGGATCGGACAGCTCCATCAGGCGGTTGACCGTGTCCTCGGTCGGCGCGCCCGCAGGCAGCATCACCCAGAAGATGCGCGGCGCGGCGAGCTTCGCGACGATGTCCTCCAGCGATGCGGCGGCGGCCGCGCCGTCCTCGACCAGGGCTGCGATCGCCGCGGGATCGCGATCGAAGGCGACGATCTCATGTTGGCCGAGCATCAGCCGGCGGGCGATATTGGCACCCATCCGGCCGAGGCCGATCATCGCTAGACGCATGCTATTTCCTTTCTTCAGGGACGGACGGCCGCGCGAACGGCCTCGACGAGCGCGGCGATGCCGCCGCCGTCGCGATGGAGATGGACGCGCATCACGCGCTGGCCGCGCGCCGCAAGCACGTCCATGTCGCCGCGCGCCTGGGCGATCTGGACGGTGCCGAAGCTGGCGCGGCGGCCGGGGATGGCGAGGTCGGGCTCGGGTTCGCGGGTGATGACGAGGAAGTCGCCGGTCGCGGGGCCGCCCTTGTAGGCCTGGCCGGTGGAATGGAGGAAGCGCGGGCCGAAGCCGGCGACCGTCGCGGCCTGGGTCGCATCGCGCACGGCGACGCGCATCGCCTCGATCGCCTGCGCATTCTCGGCGTTGCGCTCGATATAGGCGAGGAAACCGGCATAGCGCGGCGGGAAGAGTTCCGCGAAATGGAGGCGCAGCAGCTCGATCGGGTCGGTCGCGGCGAATTCATTGTTGCCGGGTCCGAAGATCGCGAAATCGGGGGTGTCGACGATCGGTGTCGCGTGCTCCAGCGCGCCGGTCTGCTCATAGGCGTCGACCAGCTTGCGCGTCGCGATCTTGGCATCCTCGACATCGGGCTGGTCGAACGGATCGATGCCGATCACCGCGCCGGCGATGGCGGTGGCGATCTCCCAGCGGAAGAATTCCTGGCCGATCAACTCGGGCCGGGCGACGCGGATGGTGACCAGCGGCTGGCCGGCCGCGACGAGCGCCTCCAGTTTCGCTTCGAGCGCGGCGTCTGCGTCGCCTTCGAGGTGGAGATGCACGAACAGCCGGTCGGTGCCGTAGGATATCGCTTCGCCGGCGGGCTCCAGATCGACGGGGACGATGCCCTTGCCCTGCTTGCCGGTGCTTTCGGCGAGCAGTTGCTCCAGCCATGCGCCGAACGGGGCGAGCCCCGGGGAGGGGAGGATGGTGAGCTTGTCGCGCCCGGCCAGCGCCGCCTCGCCGAGGATCGCGCCCAGCCGGACGCCGGGATTAGCGGCAGGCGGCACGTCCGGCCCGCAGGCGAAGACCATCGGCGCGGTCGCCTCGAAAAAGGCGCGGGTATCGATGCCCATTGCCGCCGCCGGCACCATGCCGAATGCCGAGAGCACCGAATAGCGGCCGCCGATCGCGGGATCGCCGGGGAAGATCATCACGAAGCCGTCCGCCTTCGCCGTCGCCTCCAGCTTCGATCCGGGATCGGTGACCGCGACGAAGCGGCTGCCGTCCTTGCCCGACAGTTCCCAGAAACAGGCGCGCAGCAGCTCCGGCTCCATCGTCGAGCCCGATTTGGAGGAGACGATGAACAGCGCCTCCTTGGGGTCGATCGCGGCGGCGACGCTGGCGATCTGGCCGGGATCGGTGGTGTCGAGGACATGGAGGCGCGGACTCCCCTCGGCATTGCCGAGGATCAGCGCGAGCACTTCCGGCCCGAGGCTCGATCCGCCCATGCCGAGCAGCACGGCATCCTTGTGGCCGCGGGCGCGTTCGGCGAGCGCCTTCAGCGCCTCGGGATCGACCTGCTCGCCGCGGGCGGCGGGGAGCCAGCCGAGCCATTTGGCTTCGTCCTTGCCGGTCCAGAGCGAGGCGTCACCCTGCCACAGCCGGCGGGACCAGCCCTCGGCGCTGGCGGTTTCGAGACGGGCTGCGACGGCTTTTTCGAGGCGTTCGTGGAGGCTGGCCTCCATCGCATTCTGCCGTTCGCCGAGGAACGCGGTACGCTTGCCCGCCACCGCGCCGAGCAGCGCATCGGCGGCGTCGGCGAACAGCTTGACGCCTTCGGGCACGAGCGCGGCGGTGACGTCGTCCAGCCCGAGGCCGAGACGCCTCACCTCGGCGATCACATGGCGGGCGCCGTCCACGTCCTCGGTCAGCGTGTCGCGCACCATGCCGTGGTCGCGGAAGGCGTCCATCGTCTTGGGCGGCATGGTGTTGACCGTGTCGGGGCCGATCAGCGTGTCGATATAGAGCGTGTCGGGATAGGCGGGGTCCTTTACCCCGGTCGAGGCCCAGAGCAGCCGCTGGGGCATCGCGCCCTTGGCGGCCAGTGCCTGCCAGCGCGGGCCGGCGATCATCTCCTGGTACCAGGCATAGGCAAGCTTGGCGTTGGCGATCGCGACCTTGCCGCGCAATGCCTTCAGCGCGTCGCTCTCCGCATCGCCGGCCGCGATCCGGGCATCGATCGCCTTGTCGATCTTCGCGTCGATGCGGCTGACGAAGAAGCTGGCGACGCTGGCGATGCCGTCGATCGGCTCGCCCTTCTTCACCCGCGCTTCGAGGCCGTGGAGATAGGCCTCGGCCACCGCCTGATAGGCGGCGAGCGAGAACAGCAAGGTCACGTTGATGTTGAGGCCGTCCTCGATCAGCGTGCGGATCGCGAGGGTGCCGGCAGGGGTGCCGGGCACCTTGATCATCAGGTTCGGCGCATCGACCGCGGCCCATAGCCGCCGGGCTTCCTCGATCGTCGCTTGGGTCGTGTCGGCGAGATAGGGGGATACTTCGAGGCTGACATAGCCGTCGCGGCGCTCCAGCCGGTCATAGGCGGGGCGGAGATCGGCGGCGGCCGCCTGAATGTCGGCGATGGCCTGGCTCTCGTACAGATCCTGGACGCTGGCATCGCCCTTGCCCAGGAATGCCGAGAACCCGGCATCATAGGCGTCGCCATGCCCCATCGCCTTTTCGAAGATCGAGGGATTGGAGGTGACCCCGGTCAGCCCATCCTCCTCGACGAGCTTGCGCAGGCCGCCTTCGTTGAGAAAGTTGCGGTCGACAAAGTCGAGCCATACGGCTTGCCCGGCCTCGCCGAGCTGCTTCAGGCGGCTGGTCATTGGTTCTTCCCGATGAGCTGGCGCGCGACGGCGCAGACATTGTCGATGGTGAAGCCGAACTTCTGCTGGAGCGCCGCCAGGGGGGCGGAGGCGCCGAAGGACTTCATGGTGATCGTGCCGCCGTCATGGCCGACATAGCGGTCCCAGCCCATCGCGCCCGCCTGTTCCACCGCGAGGCGGGCGCGGACGGCGTTGGGGAACACCCGCTCGCGATAGGCGGTGTCCTGCTGCTCGAACAGATACCAGCTCGGCAGCGACACGACCCGCGACCGGATGCCCTCGGCCGTCAGCTTCTCGTGCGCGGCGACGACCAGCGGCAGCTCGCTGCCGGTGCCGATCAGGATCAGCTCGGGATCGCCGTCCGCGGTATCGGCGAGGACATAGCCGCCTTTCTCCAACCCGTCGGCCGAGGCGTATTTCTCGCGATCGAGCGTGGGGATCGCCTGGCGGGAGAGGATCAGCGCGGTCGGCGCATGCGTGTGCGACAGCGCGACCTTCCATGCCACCGCGACTTCGTTGGCGTCGCCGGGGCGGATCGTGTCGAGGCCGGGAATCGCGCGCAGCGTCGCGAGATGCTCGATCGGCTGGTGGGTCGGCCCGTCCTCGCCCACGCCGATGCTGTCATGGGTGAACACGAACACCACCGGCAGCTCCATGATCGCCGCCAGCCGGATCGGCGCGCGCATATAGTCGGCGAAGACCAGGAAGGTGCCGGTGTAGGAACGCAGATAGGAGAGCGCCATGCCGTTGGCGATCGCTCCCATCGCATGCTCGCGCACGCCGAAATGGAAGTTGCGGCCGCCATAGTCGCCGGGCTCGAACGATCCGGCGCCCTGGAAGGTGAGGTTGGTCTTGGTCGAGGGCGAGAGATCGGCGGCGCCGCCCATCAGCATCGGCGCATGCGGCGCGATCGCGTTGAGCACCTTGCCGCCCGCATCGCGCGAGGCGACGCCCTTGGCATCGGCGGGGAAGCTGGGAATATCGGCCTGCCAGCCTTCGGGCAGCTTGCCCTGGCGGAGCAGGTCGAGTTCGGCGGCCTCAGAGGGGAAGGCGTCGCGATAGCGGGCGAACAGCGCCTCCCATTCCTCGCGGGCTGGCTTGCCGCGGCCGGAAACCGCTTCGGTAAAGGCCTGCTTCACGCCGTCGGGCACCAGGAACTGGGCATCCTCGGGCCAGCCATAGGCGCGCTTGGTGGCGCGGACATTGTCCTCGCCCAGCGCCTCGCCATGCGCCTTCTCGCTGCCGGCGCGCGGGGAACCCCAGCCGATCACCGAATGGACGAGGATGAAGGTCGGGCGATCGTCGGTGGCGCGGAACGCCGCGAGCGCCTGCTCCAGCGCGTTGGTGTCGTTGGCGTCGTCGATATGGAGGACGTTCCAGCCATAGGCTTCGAAACGCTTGCCGACATCCTCGTCGAAGGCGAGGGCGGTCGATCCCTCGATCGTGATGTGGTTGCTGTCGTAGATCCAGCACAGGTTGGAGAGCTTGAGGTGCGCCGCGATCGATGCCGCCTCGGACGAGACGCCCTCCATCATGTCGCCGTCGCCGCACAGCACATAGACGTCATGGTCGAACAGCGTGAAGCCGTCGCGGTTGAAGCGTGCGGCCAGTGCTCGCTCGGCGATCGCCATGCCCACCGAATTCCCGCAGCCCTGGCCAAGCGGCCCGGTGGTGGTCTCGACGCCGGTGGTCATCCGGTATTCGGGATGACCGGGCGTCTTGGAATCGAGCTGGCGGAACGCCTTGATGTCGTCGAGGCTCACCGCGGGCTTGCCGGTCGGTTTGCCGTCCGCGTCGATCTCCCGCACGCCGGCGAGGTGCAGCACGGCGTAGAGCAGCATCGAGGCGTGGCCGACCGACAACACGAACCGGTCGCGATTGGGCCAGTCCGGCGCCTCGGGATCGTAGCGCAGGAAATCGCGCCACAGCGTGTAGGCCACCGGGGCCAGCGCCATCGGCGTCCCCGGATGGCCGGAATTCGCCTTCTGCACGGCATCCATGGCCAGGGTTCGGATGGTGTCGATTGTGAGGCGGGAGGAAGATCCGTCCTCGTGGAGGCCGGCTATTGCGGGAGCTTCGGTCATCACTGTCCTTGATCCATGTAAGCGCCAAACGAGGGATGGCCGGGAAGGATGCGGCCGGAAAGCGACTTTCGGTCTTTATCTTCGTCCGGCCGGTCGCGGCGCACGACGCCCTGCTCGGTTCCGAGGTAGAGCGTGTTGATCTCGCGCAGGAACAGGCCGTGCCCGAGCATGCCGGGGATCTCCGAGAGTGCCGCCGCCAGCGCCGCCGGATCGGCGATCGGCCCGAAGGCGCAGTCGAGTACCCAATTTTCCTGGTCGGTGCGGAAGGGGGCATCGTCCGTAGCCTTGCGCAGCGCCGGTGCGCCGCCGAGCTGGGCTATCCGCCGCTCCGCATAGGCGCGCGCGAACGGAAGTATCTCGACCGGGACGGGCCGGCCGCCGAGCTGCGCCACCTCCTTGGAGGAATCCGCGATCGCGATCATCCGCGCCGCGGCCGAGGCGACGATCTTCTCGCGCAGCATGGCGCCGCCCGCGCCCTTGATCGCCCGCAGCATCGGATCGATCTCGTCGACGCCGTCGATGCCCAGGTCGATCGCGGCGACATCGGCGAAGTCGATCACGCGGATGCCGGCTGCCCGTGCCGCCTCGGCGGTGCGTTGCGACGTTGCGACGGCCTCCACCGCCAGACCTTCGGCCACCCGGGCCGCGAGCGCCGCGACGGCATAGGCGGCGGTGCTGCCGGTACCGAGGCCGACGATCATGCCGCTGGCGACTTCGGCGACCGCGGTCTCCGCCGCGGCGCGCTTGCGATCGTCGGCGGACGGCATCGTCATCTCAGCACAGGCTGCCGGGTTCGGCGGCTGCTGGCGGGCGCGAGCCCATCTGGTGGGAAGCTGATCTTAGATGCTTCAATGCCAGCACCACCCTGCAATGCCCGGAACACTGTATTTGGGCGCAGTGTTCGCGGCCACAAGGGGGCTTGATAACGTTTGCCGCCCGATGTCTGCCTTTACCGTCTCGTACCGTCTACAGGTCGATCGACGCCGACAGCTTGAACGTGCGCGGCGTGCCCTGGAGCAGGGCGGCGTTGAAGCTGTCGAAGGCTGAGGCCCAGTAGCGCTTGTTCGCGACGTTATCGACGTTGAAGCGCAGCGTCAGCGGCATCTGGCCGACCAGCGCGACATAGCGGGCGCCGAGATCGAAGCGCGTCCAGCTCGGGATTTCCAGCGTGTTGGCGGCATTGACCTGCTGCTTGCCGGTCTGGACGAAGCGGCCGGTGAGCGTGGCGCCGGGGAGGAAGGGCGTGTCCCACTCCACATTGGCGTTGACGAGATAGTCCGGCACGCCGACCGCGGTGTTGCCCTCGTTCACGCCGCCCGCCGTCTTGCGCAGCTCGGCATCGTTGAGCGACGCGCCGGCGATGATGCGCAGGCCGTCGACCGGCTGGCCGTCGACGCTGAACTCGATGCCGCGATTGCGCTGCTCGCCATAGACGCCGAAGCGCTGGAAGCCGGGATTTTCCGGATCGGGCGCGGCATAGGCGTTGGGCTGGGTGGTCTGGAACAGCGCGAGGCTGGCGTTGAAGCGGCCGAAGCCGAGCTTGCCGCCGATTTCGTACTGCGTCGACTTGTAGGGCGCGAAGATCTCGCCTTGGTTGATGACGGTGGGATCGATCGGCGCGGACGGACCCTGGGCGAGCCCTTCGATGCGATTGGCGAACAGCGAGACGTGATCGACCGGCTTCACCACCAGGCCGATAACGGGCGTGATCGCGTCCTCGTCATATTCGGTCGTCAGGTCGCGGGCGACGATGCCGTTTGCCGGATCGTCGGTGGCGGCATAGCCTTTCGCCACTATGGTCTGCAGCCGCAGGCCGGCGGTCAGCAGGATCCGGTCGTTCCAGAAACCGAGCGTGTCCGATGCGAAGACGCTGCCCAGCCGCGTGCGGCTGATCGGAAAGGGATCGTTCAGATCGCCGCCGACCAGGCTCGAACTCGGCAATGCGATATCGGGGGTATCGTAGAGATTGGTCGCATAGCCGGCGAAATCCGGCCCGTAGCGGAAATCATAGGCGTTGCGATTGACCTGCCAGACATAGCTGCCGCCGAAATTGATCTCATGGCTGATGCCGCCGCTGGCCAGCTTGACGCGCAGCCCGACCTGCGCGGCTTCGTTATTGTCGGTGCGCGGCACGTAGAGCGCGTTGCCGGTGCCGGCACCGGTCAGCGCATCGGTGACGGTGATGCCGTCATAGATGCCGTCCTCCGATCCGTCACGCGCGCCGAACGAGGCGTAGAGCATCGCATTGTCGGCGATGTCCCATTCGCCCTTCACCATTCCGAAGATGTCGCGCAGCGTCGTGTAGCTGAACGACTGGCCGTAATTGTGATCGGCCTCGGGCACCTTGGGGATCGTAGCGGACGCGATCGTCACCTTGGGGCGCAGGTGGCGCACCTGGACGCGCTGATAGGCGAGATCGAGCGACAGGCGGACGTCGGTGCCGCGATAATCGAGCGCGCCGCCCAGCACATAGGTGCTGCGGAATTCGTCGTCGATCGCGACGTCGCCCTCGCGCCCGGCGCCGTTGATGCGCACCCCGATCGCGCCGTCGGCGAAGCGGCGCGACATGTCGAAGCTGCCGCCGACATGGCCGCTGGAGGTGTAGTTGGCGGTGACGCGGGTGAGGGGATTGTCGCCGGCGCGCTTGGGGATCAGGTTGACGCTGCCGCCCTGGCCGCTGCCGCCGGGCGCGGCGCCGTTGAGGAAGGCGCTGGCACCGTTCAGCACCTGGACCTGATCGTAGAGCTCGGGCGCGATAAGCTGGCGCGGGGCGAGGCCGTAGAGTCCATCCAGGCCGATATCGTCTCCGAAGAGCGTGAAGCCGCGGATGACGAACTGCTCGGCGGCATTGCCGAAGCCATAGGTGGTGCGGATCGAGGGATCGTTCTCAAGCACCTGGCCCAGCGTCTGCGGCTGCTGGTTGAGGATCAGCGCGGCATTGTAGCTCTTGATGCTGAACGGCAGATCCTCGGCCGGCTTGTCGCCGAGCACGCCGGCATTGCCGCTGCGGATCACCTGGGTCTGATTGTCGCGCTGCGCGGTGACGACGATCTCGTCGTTCGGCGTCTCCTCCTGCGGCGGGGCCTCCTGCGCGAAGGCGGGAGAGGCAAGCGCCAGCGCGGAAACGGTGGCGAGGAAGCGCAGCGAAACAGGGGACATGGCAGGGCCTTTCATCGAAATCAGGTGCGTTTGAAGCGCATCGCCCAGGCGATAGCGGCGACGGGAATGGAGAGGGCGATCCATGACAGCGCATCGCGTATGCCGTCGCCGGTCAGCGCGCTGACCAGGCCGACGATGCTGGCGACCGCGACGAGCGCGGGAATGGCGAAAGTGGAGCGGATCATTCGGCCGCCACCGGGGCCATGCGGCCGCCGCTTTCGACTTCGCGCACGCGCTGGTCGAGCGGGGCGCGGCGCTTGCCGAGCCAGAGATACAGGCCGGAGCCGAGCACGACGATCGTGAACAGGTCGAGCACTGCCCACAGGATCTTGAGGATCGGGCCGCCATAATCGCCGAAATGGAGCGGTCGTGAGAGCGACAGCGCCTGATTGTACCAGGGCATCGGCCTTACGTCGGTGAGCGCGCCGGTCTCGGCATCGATCAGCGCGGGGGTGAGCAGCCGCTCGGTGAGCGGCGTGCCGCCCTGGAAGAACACGGCATAATGATGCTTGCTGCTGAACGCGCCGCCGGGAAAGGCGATGAACTGCGGATTGTTGCCCGGCAATGCCTTGCGCGCTTCGGCCATCGCCTTGTCGAGCGAGCCGTAGCGCGACGGCGGCAGCGCCTCGCGCCCGGCATAGGCCCGCGTCATCTCGGCGAGCTCGTTCATCTGCCACAGCTTGGTGATGGGCGTGGCGAGCGCGTTGATGACGCCGGTCACGCCGACGACCAGCATCCAGGCGAGCGCGACGATGCCGAGCAGATTGTGATAGTCGAGCCACTTGATCCGCTTGCTGCGGCTGGTGCGCAGCGTGCCGAAATCGAGCTTGCGCATGAACGGGGCATAGAGAACCGTGCCCGAGACCAGCGCGGCGACGAACAGGACGCCCATCGCCCCCAGGAACAGCATCCCCGGCAGGCCCAGGAACATGTCGGTATGGAGCGTGAGCAGGAAGTGCATCACGCCGTCCTCATTCTCCTGGCCGACGGAGGCGCCGGTCGCGCGATCGAGCAGCTGGATCGTCATCCCGCTCCCGGCGACGTCCGGCCGGGCGCCGGTGGTGATCGTCATCAGCGAGCGATCATTGTCGAACGCCATGAACAGCGGCACCTCGCCCGGCCGTGCGGCCAGTGCTTTTGCCAGCATCGTATCGAGCGGCAGCCCGCCTTTCGATGACGCGACCGCGCCCTTGGCGAGCGCCGGGGTCGTTTCGGTCAGCGCGTCGATCTCGGCATGGAAGATCAGCGGCAGGCCGGTAACGCACAGCATCAGCAGGAAAGCCGTGCAGACGAGGCTCGTCCATTTGTGCACGAGATACCAGGCGCGGATCGCCGAACGGGTCATGGCTCAGGCTATACGGTATTGCGAGGCATTATCAAGAAGGCGAATGGTGCATCGCCAGAAAGGGGGCCGGGGTGACGATGGGGGTTTTGCTGCCGTTGTACTCTAAACTCCGGATGTCGGTCCGTTCTGGGGTTCCCTGATCGTCTCACCTGCCTAAAGAATGATCGGAGGGAGGAGGCCCCGTGGAAACGATCACGCTCATTCTGGTTCTGCTGTTCGCCGTGGTCGTGAGCGGCGTGGTGTCGCGCGCATTGCCTTTGGCCATTCCGCGGCCTCTGGTGCAGATCGCGCTCGGCGGTGCCGTCGGGCTGGTCGCGGACTGGCGGGTCACGCTCGATCCCGAGATATTCTTCCTGCTGTTCCTGCCGCCGCTGCTGTTCCTCGACGGCTGGCGGATTCCGCGCGAGGAGCTGTTCAAGGACGGCAAGACCATCCTCGAGCTGGCGCTCGGCCTGGTCGTGTTCACCGTGCTCGGCATCGGGTTGCTCATCCACTGGATGATCCCCGCGATGCCGCTCGCGGTCGCGTTCGCGCTTGCCGCAGTGGTGTCGCCGACCGATCCGATCGCGGTATCGGCCATCGCCCAGCGCGTGCCGATTCCGAAGCGGATGATGCACATCCTCGAAGGCGAATCGCTCCTCAACGACGCATCAGGCCTGGTCTGCCTGCGCTTCGCGATCGCCGCAGCCCTCACCGGCGCCTTCTCGGTCCAGGACGCCGCGCTCAACTTCCTGTGGGTCGCGGTCGGCGGAGTGGTGGTCGGGGCCGGGGTGACCTTCGCGGTGGTCCAGGCCAAGGGCTGGATCAGCGCGCGCTTCGGCGAGGACAGCGGCTCGCAGATCCTCATCAGCCTGCTCATTCCGTTCGCGGCCTATCTCGTCGCCGAGCACCTCCATTGCTCGGGCATCCTTGCGGCCGTTGCCGCGGGGCTGGCGATGGGCTTCGCCGAAAGCTCGGGGCAGGCGCTCGCTGCGACCCGCATCCGCCGCAACACGGTGTGGGACACGATCCAGTTCACCGCGAACGGCGTCATCTTCGTCCTGCTCGGCGAGCAATTGCCGCTCATCCTGGGAGGGGCCGCCGAGACGGTCCGGCTGACCGGCCATGACCAATTCTGGTGGCTGGGAGTCTATGTCGTCGCCATCAATGCCGGGCTGGCGGCGCTCCGCTTCCTGTGGGTGTGGCTGTCCTTCCGCCTTACCTTGCTCCGCAAGGGCGTGACCGGCCGCACCCCGAGCTGGCGGATCATCACCGCCATGTCCTTCGCCGGCGTGCGCGGCGCGATCACCCTCGCGGGTGTCCTCACCCTTCCGCTGGCGATGAATGACGGCTCGCCCTTTCCGGCGCGCGACCTCGCCATCTTCCTGGCGATGGGCGTCATCATCGTGTCGCTGGTCGTCGCCAGCGTCGGGCTTCCCTGGCTGCTCAACGGATTGCAGATGCCGGCGGAGCCGTCGCAGCAGGCAGAGATCGAGGCGGCGCGCCTGGCGGCGGCCCTGGCGGCGATCGCCGAAGTCGAGCGCGTCGAACATGCGCTCGCGGAAGCCGAGGGCGACGCCGATCTTCATGTCGAGGTGGCTGCGCGGATCATGGACATCTATCGCCGCCGGATCGAGACCCGCACGCTCGTTTCCGAAGACGCGGCGACGGCCAAGCGGATCGACAGGCTCGAACGAGACCTCCGCCTCGCGGCCCTGCGCGCCGAGCGGACCGAGATATTCCGGCGGGTGCGCGAGCGCGAGCTGGGCAGCGAGAGCGCGCGCAAGCTGATCCGCGAGCTCGATCTGATGGAAACCCGATATGCCGGCTGATCGGCGGGGCGAGGGTGTGCGCCGGGCCGCTCGCCTCAGCGCGCCGAACTCCACGGCTTGCTCAGGAGCACGGCCGAATTGATGAGGCCGACCAGCGAATAGGTCTGCGGGTAATTGCCCCATAATTCCCCGGTGACGGGATCGATGTCCTCCGAGAGCAGGCCGGCGCGCGTGCGCCGCGACAGCATTTCCTCGAACAATGCGCGCGCATCGGCGTCGCGGCCGGTGGCATGCAGCGCCTCGATCAGCCAGAAGGTGCAGACGTTGAAGGCGGTCTCCGGCAAACCGAAATCGTCCTCCGTCGCATAGCGGAGCATATGGGTGCCGCGCCGCAATCCCGTCTCGACCGCCTCCAGCGTCGAACGGAAGCGGGGATCGTCGGGCTTGAGGAAGCGCAGGTCGAGCAGCTGGAGGATGCTGGCATCGAGATCGTCGCCGTCGAACGTCGCCGACAGCCGGCTCGTCCCGGCGCGCCATGCCGCCTGCTCGATCCGGGTGCGGACGATCTCGGCGCGATCGCGCCAGAAGCGCTCGCGATCCTCCAGCCCCAGCGTCTCGGCGATGTTCGCCAGCCGGTCGCATGCCGCCCAGCACATCGCCGCGGAATAGGTATGGACATGCGCGCGGGTGCGCAGTTCCCACAGGCCCGCATCGGGCTGGTCATGCGCGGCCCAGGCGCGCTCGCCGACCGGCTCCAGCGCCTTGAACTCCTCCACGCCCGCCACCCGATAGAGGCGCTGGTCGAGGAATGCCTGCGCGTTCGAGAGTATGATCTGGCCATAGGCATCGTGCTGGACCTGCCGATAGGCATCGTTGCCGATGCGCACCGGCCCCATGCCGCGATAGCCGTTCAGGCCCTGGGCGACATGCTCCTCCAGCGTCGCCTCGCCGCCGACGCCGTAGAGCGGCTGGATATGGCCGCCTTTGGCATTGTCGACGATGTTGCGCAGATATTCGAGATAGGATTCCAGCACGTCGAGCGCGCCGAGCCGGTTGAGCGCCTGGACGGTGAAATAGGCGTCGCGGATCCAGCAAAAGCGATAGTCCCAGTTGCGCTGCGAATCCGCATGCTCGGGGATCGAGGTGGTGAGCGCGGCGACGATCGCGCCGCTTTCCTCGTGCTGGCAGAGCTTGAGCGTGATCGCCGCCCGGATCACCGCCTCCTGCCATTCGAGCGGCGTCGCCAGGCCGCGCACCCAATGGCGCCATTCCTCGATCGTGCGCTGGAGCATGGTTTCCACGCCGAAGCGCAGATCGTCCGAGAAGCTCTCGTCGGGGCCGAGGAAGAAGTGGAGCGGGCGTTCTACGCGGAACATGCGCTCCGCCTCGATATTCTCGGGCGGCGCGGTGGTGGTCAGCCGCAGCGTCATCTCCGAAAGCAGGTAGCGGATATGGTTGGAACCGCGCGTGCGGGGCGGATCGCCGCCACCCCAGTTCATCGACGGGCGCAGGCGGACGCGGATGCGCGGGCTGCCCTGGACCGGCCGGACGATCCGCGCAAAGGCGACCGGGCGGTACATCCGGCCATGGACGCGGAAGCGGGGGCAGAAATCGACCACTTCGATCGCGTTGCCCGCCTTGTCGACGTGTCGCGTGACCAGGATAGGCGTGTTGCGGCGATATTCCTGCTCGGTGCTGACGCAGTCCTCCAGGTCGATTTCCCAGAAGCCGCGCGCGCCCTCGCCGGCGCGGGGCGCATCGTCGAGCAGCGAGGAGAAGACCGGATCGCCGTCGACGCGCGGCACGCAGCCCCAGACGAAACGGCCGGCGCGATCGACCAGCGCCGATACCTGGCAATTGCCGATCGGCCAGAGATCGAGCGTGGCCGTCATTGCGGCGCCTCGCCGAGCCAGGCACGCGCGGATGCCGGATCCGGCAGGCGGTAACGCGCCGCGGTGGGGCGCGGCGGGCCGATCAGGATGCCGGTGCCGCCCAGTTCCAGTACCGCCTCGAATCCGTCCTCATCGGTGACGTCGTCGCCGAGGAAGATCGGCCGCGTGCCGGCCATCGGCGGGCGGCTCATGAGGCGGCGCACCGCGCCGCCCTTGCTGCCGCCCGGCGGGCGCAGCTCCACCACCATCTTGCCCTGCTGGAGCGAGAGACCGAGCTCCGCCGCCAGCTCGGCGCCGAGCGCCTGGGCGGCGGCTTCCGCCTGCGGCGCCATGCGATAATGGAGCGCCACGCCGAAGCTCTTCTCCTCCACCAGGGTTCCCGGATGGCCCTTCGCGAACGCCTTCATTCGCTTGGCCGCCGTCTCCAGTTCCGGTGGCGGGACGGGATGCGCGGAAATGCCGTCCCAGCGATGCTCGCAGCCATGGCTGCCCGACAGCGCGATCCGCTGGGTCAGGGGGCCCAGCAAGGCGTCGAGCTGGGCGATCGAGCGGCCGCTCACGATGGCGATCCGTCCCGCATGCCGTTCGTGCAGAAGCGCGACGAGTGTGCGCAGCGTCTCGTCGACGGCGACCATGTCGGGACGATCCGCCAGGTCGACCAGGGTGCCGTCGAAATCCATGAACAGGCTTGCCCCGTCCAGCAGGGCGGGCGGCGGCGGAGGAAGCGTCATGATCGCACGCGCCGCCGTTGGGGCGCCGGCGCGTCCTCGAAGGCGAGAATGCGCTGCTTCTGCCGGATGCGGGCGGCGTCGATCAGCATCCGGCCCGCCCAGCGATAGACATTCTGCTCCCGGACCTGCTGGCGCATCAGCCGCATGCGCTCGCGCTGCTGCTGGGCGGGCATGCGCAGCGCGGTGTCGAGCGCGGTCGCCATTTCGCGCTCGTCATAGGGATTGACGATCAGCGCCTCCGAAAGCTCGCGCGAAGCACCGGTAAAGCTCGACAGGATCAATACCCCCTCCTCATCCTCGCGAGAGGCAACGAATTCCTTGGCAACAAGGTTCATGCCGTCGTGCAGGCTGCTGACGATGCACAGGTCGGCGGCGCGGAACAGCTCGAACACCTCGGCCGGCTCATGGTGCCGCACGATGAGGCGGATCGGCTGATAGCCGCCTTCGCCATGGCGGGCGTTGATCTCCTCCGCGAGCGCCACGGCCTCGTCCTGGAGGCTGCGATAGCTGGCGAGCTTGCTGCGGGTGGGCGCCGCGACCTGGACGAAGGTGAACTTGCCGCGCCATTCCGGCATCAAGGTGAGCAGGAGATCGATCGACCGCATGCGATCGAGGATGCCCTTGGTATAATCGAACCGCTCGATGCCGACGGCCAGCTTTGCATCCGGCGCCAGCCCCAGGGCTTCCCGGACCCGGGCGCGGCAGACCTCGACCGGGCGCTGGCCCTCCAGGCCCTTGGGAGGCCATTCGATCGAGATGGGATAGGGCCGCACCATCGCCTCGTGCCCGCCCAGCGTCACCGTCGCATGCTCCCGGTCGATGCGGCTTTCGACGAAGCGATCGACGGTCTCCAGGAAATTGTTGCAGTGGAACTGGGTGTGGAAGCCCAGGACGCTGCTGCCGAGCAGCCCCGCCAGTATCTCTTCCTTCCACGGGCAGATCCCGAAGGTTTCGGCGTTCGGCCAGGGGATGTGCCAGAAGGTGATGATCGTCGCGTTGGGCAGGCGCTCGCGGATCATGCGCGGCGCGAGCGCGAAGTGATAATCCTGCACGAGCACGATGGGGTCTTCGGTGCGCGCCTCCTGCACCACGGCTTCGGCGAAACGGGCGTTGATCTCGCGATACATCTGCCAGTCGCCGTCGCGGAAGATGGGCCGCACGAAGGCGATATGGCAGAGCGGCCAGAGGCCTTCGTTGGCGAAGCCGTAATAATAGCCGTCCTGCTCGTCCTCGGTGATCCACAGGCGGCGCAGCGTGTAGGAGGGATCGTCGGGCGGGACGGCGAGGTGATCGTTGCTGTCCACCGTCTCGCGGTCGGCCGTCCCGCTGCCATGCGCGATCCAGGTGCCGCGGCAGGCCCGCATGACCGGCTCCAGCGCGGAGACCACACCGCTCGCGGGCGTCTGGAGGACGATGCCGTCGTCGGTTCGGTTGTGGATATAGGGCTCGCGATTGGCGAGGACGATCACTTCCGCCTGGGGCAGCGCCTCCGCGAGCAGCTCTTCGAGCGATTCCGGCGTCCATTCCTTCTCGGGCGCCTCGGTGGGCGTGCGGCCCGAGTCCAGATTCTTCAGGAGCTTCTGGATCTCCTGCGCCATCGAGGATCGGTCGCCATTGGGCGCAGTCGTAGCCCGCCCCGCGCGGACGTCCTCCACGGCCCGGCGCAGCGCATCCATCCAGCCCCGGACGAACGCCAGGATGAAGAAGAAGCCGACGAGCGCGGCAAGGATCGCGACGCCCACGACCGCCGCCACCACATAGGTCCGCACCCGGCCGGATCGCGCATCGATATAGCTGAGATCGTGGAAGACGACGAGATAGGCCCTTCCTTCCGGCAGGGTGATCGGAAAGGATGCGACCAGCACGCGCTTCCGGTTGCTCCGCATGCTCGAAAAGCTCTCGGATTCCGAGTTCACCGCCTGGTCGCAGGAAAAGGCGCGGGGCAGCTGCCCGGTAAAGGCGTGCAGGCTGCCGCCTTCGCCGCAAAGCCCCACGGCGAGGATGTGATCGTCGCGGGCCACGCCCTCGAGGATGCCGATGAGGCGCGGCGTATCGCCGGTGGCGACGGCGCGGGAGATCGAGGCCTGGGTGGATTCATACACCAGCCGCGAGCGGGATTCGACCTCGGCTCTGGACCATTGCTCCACCATGGAGCCCGAATAGGGGGCGACGAACAACGTGATCGCCGCGAGCAGCCCCAGCACGGCAAGGCCGAGATGATAGGGCGAATATCTCCAGGGTCGATGGGACGCGCGACGGTTCAATTTGGTCCTTCGGCAAGCATTGTCGCCTGTCCGCCAGCATGGGGCGGGGCATCGGGCAAATCGGATGCGGCAGGCCGTGCCGGTGCGTCCGTGAGCGGAGCCGGGAGCCACGACTCGTTCATTCCGGCGAGGAGGGGCGGGAGGGTGTTGTCGCGGCGGTAAGCCCTGGCACCCGGCCGAAGTGAAATCCCGCGGCCATTCCATTATTGTTATTGCGACGCGCTATCGATAGACGCGATCGGGCTATTTTGGACACGCTCCGGCCTGATGCCCTCTTCCCGTCGTTCCCTTGCGGACCTGGTCCGGCGCCTCCACGCGCCGCTCACGGCCTTTGTCCGCAGCCGGCAGCGGGGCGAGGAGGCGTCCGACATCGTGCAGGAGACCTGGCTGCGCGCCAGCCCGGGGCTGGAGACGGGCGGTGTCGCCAATCCGCGCGCCTATCTTTATCGCATCGCGACCAATGTGATGGTCGACCATGCCCAGCGCGCACGGCGCCAGGCCGAGATGACGGCGAGCGGCGAGGAGGCCGAGCAGGTTCCGTCCTCCGAACCTTCCGCGGAGGCGGCGGCGATCGCGCGCAGCGAACTCGCGCACCTGCGCCGTATCGTCGATGAACTGCCGCCGCGCTGCCGCGAGGTCTTCGTGCTGCGCAAGTTCGATCAGGTCGATCCGGCGGTGATCGCCGAGCGGCTGGGGATCACGCGCGGCATGGTGGAAAAGCATCTGCGCAACGCGCTGCTCCATATCGCGGCGCGGATGGGCGAGATCGATGATGCGGAATAATTTTGCCGGCGAGGTCGTGTTTCCGGCGGCTGCCCGGTCATGGTCTGCGAGAGGGTGCGTGGCGACACGCGGAAACGGAGTGGGATGAGGGTGGCGCAGGACAGGTTTCCGATTGCGCCGTCGATCGCGGCCGAGGCGGCGGACTGGATCGTCCGGCAGGACGGCGGGCCGCTGGGCGCGGAGGAAACCGCGCGCCTCGCCGCCTGGCGGGCCGCCGATCCGCGCCATGAAGCGGCGCTGCGTCGGCTGTCGGGCTTGTGGGATCGTTGCGACGCGCTCGCGGCCGTTCCGCCGCTGCCGTTGCCCGTGGCGGCGCGGCCGAGGGGACGCGCCGCGATGCCTGGCCTTGCGCGCCGGCCGGGGCGTCTTGCCGCCGGTGTTGCCGTTGCGGCCTGCCTTGTCCTGACGATGGCTGGACCGCTCGAAACGATGCTGACCCGGCTGCGTGCCGATTATACGACTGGCGCGGGCGAGCGGCGGAGCGTGCGCCTGCCGGACGGATCGACGGCCATGCTCGATTCCGGAAGCGCGATCGCGCTCGAATATCGCGCCGATCGGCGGGTCGTGCGGTTGCTGGCCGGAGAGGCGGCTTTCCAGGTGACGCCCGATCCCCAGCGGCCGTTCACGGTCGCGGCCGCCGGGGGCACGAGCACGGCGCGCGGCACGGCCTTCCTCGTGCGCCGCGAGGGCGGCGGCGCGGAGGTCACCGTCACCGAGCATCGCGTGGAAGTGGCGGCGGAGCAGGGGCCTGCGCGGATCGTGCCCGAGGGTTGGGAAGTGTCCTATGGCGGGGACGGGCGCGTCGGCGTGCCCCGGCGCGTCGATGTGGCCGCCGCGACCGGCTGGATGCGGGGGAAGCTGATCGTCGAGGATCGGCCGCTCGCCGAGGTGGTCGGGGAACTCGCCCGTCATCATGCGGGCTATCTCGGCGTCAGCGGCGCGGCCGGGCGGATGCGGGTGAGCGGCGTCTATGATCTCGATCGTCCGCTGGCGGCGGTCGCGGTGCTGCAATCCTCGCTCGGCCTGCGCTCGATGCGCGTCACCGATCGGTTCATCCTGCTTTACCGTCCGAAAAAAATCTGAAGCCGATGGTCGTGTTTTCCGCGGCACCCCGGTCTTTGCTATTGAGAGTGGTTCGCAACAGTGCGGCCGCCATGGCAAAGGGAGCCCTCGGGGGTAGATGAGCAACAGGAACGACAAGCTGAACCGGAACATCCATGCGCGGCGCCGGGCGATGGCCCTGCTGCTGGCGGCGGCGGGGACGATCGCGATCGATGCGGGCATCGCGGTGCCCGCGCACGCCCAGGCGGCGGGCGAGCATCGCTACGACATTCCCGCGGGTCCGCTGGCGATGGCGCTCAACCGCTTCGCCGAGGAGAGCGGGTTGCAGCTTTCCTATGACGCGGCGCTTACCCAGGGGCGCACCACGCCGGGCGTGCAGGGTGCGCTTTCGCCGGCGGATGCGCTCAGCCGGCTGCTGGCGGGGACGGGGCTCACCTGGCGCTTCACCGGCCCGAACGCCGTCACGCTCGAGGCCGCGCCATCGGCGGGCGGGGTGATCGCCCTCGATACGCTGCGCGTGCAGGGCGGCGACCTGTCCGGCACGGGCGCCGGCCCGGTGCGCGGCGACGAGAGCCCGGCCGCGCTGGCCGACCGGCCCTATCGCACCGCCGGATCGTCCAGCTATATCTCGCAGGAGCAGATCCAGCGCTTTCGCGGCACTTCGACGGGCGACATGTTCAAAGGCGTGCCCGGCGTGATCTCCGGCATGAACCGCAACGGCGCCGCGCTGAACATCAACATCCGCGGCCTGGCCGGCATGGACCGGATCAAGACCACGATCGACGGCAGCGAGCAGACCACGACGAGCTGGCGCGGCTATGCCGGCGTCGACGACCGCGTCTATGTCGATCCCGACCTGATCGGTGCGATCACCATCGCCAAGGGGCCGACCGACGATGCGGCCGGCACCGGCGCGATCGGCGGCAGCGTGCAGATCCGCACGCTCAATGCCGAGGACATCGTGCCCGAGGGCGAGCATTTCGCCGCGCGCGTGCGTGCGGGCATGAGCGACAACGCCATTTCCCCGACCGCGCCTTTCGTGATGAAGCCGCCGGCGTTCATGCAGACGCCGCGCACCGACGGCTCGGCGCTGTTCGACTTCAACAACGGCTTCGGCAACATCGCCATCGCCACGAGGCAGGACAGTTTCGACATAATCGCCGCCTTTGCCCGGCGGCGCTCGGGCAATTACATGGTCGGCCAGAAGGGCACGACGACCTATGCCGACGAGCGCGGCGCCACGCGGGCGCTGTCGCTGGTCAAGCCGGGGCAGGAAGCGTTCAACACCTCGGAGGACGTGACCTCCGGCCTCGTCAAGGCGACGTTCCGCTTCGGCGACGGCCATGCGCTCCAGCTCGGCTATAGCCGCTACGAGAATGAGTATGGCGAGGCGCAGCCCACCATGCTGAACAGCCAGATCACCTGGCGCCAGACCAACCTCTCGCGCACGAACACCGACACCTATACCGCGCGCTATCGCTGGAATCCCGGCAGCGACTGGGTCGACCTCAAGGCCAATCTGTGGATGAGCCGCGTCGATGCGGTGCTGCGCTACAATTCGCTGCCGACCAGGGACGATCCGATCCCGACCCTGTCGCGGCTCTATGGCGGCGACATCAGCAACAGGAGCGTGATCGATACCGGGCAGGGCGTGCTGACGCTCCATTATGGCGGCACCTACAGCCATGAGCGGGCACGCTCGCCGCTGAGCAACATCCTGGAAGTGGGCGTCAACGGCGACCGCGACCTCTACGGCCTGTTCGCCAATGGCGAGTGGAAGCCGCTGGGCTGGCTGACCGCCAATCTCGGCGCGCGGCTCGACGGCTATCATTTGACCGACAAGAGCGATCCGGCGCTGTTCCCGGCCAATTGGGCGATCCGCGGCTACAACAGCCGGGAGGGCGCCAATGCCAGCATCAGCGCGAGCATCGTCGCCGAGCCGGTGCGCGGGCTGCAATTCTACGCGCTGCATGCCGGCGGCTATCGCCCGCCGACGATCCGCGAGACGGGCCTGAGCGTCTCCTTCCTCTATCCCAATCCGGACCTGAAGCCGGAGACGGCGAGCAACTGGGAGATCGGCACGAACTTCTCGCGAGACGGCCTGCTGTTCGGCAAGGACAAGGCGCGGCTGAAACTCTCGTATTTCTGGAACAACTATAACGACTATATCAGCCGCGTCGAAATGCCGCGCGAGATGCAGACCATCGCCTATTTCACGGTGGTCAATATCGACAAGGTGCGGTTCACCGGCGTCGAGGCTTCGGGCAGCTATGACGTGGACAAGGTCTTCTTCGAAGGCGCGCTCACTTATTACGACAGCGCCACCTTCTGCGACGGTGCCAACCCTTGCGGCAACAAGATGCCGGACGGCGCCTATACCGCGAACGACATCCCGCCGCGCTTCTCCGCCAGCGCGACATTGGGCGTGCGGCTGTTCCGCGACCGGCTGGAGCTTTCGGGCCGGGTTTCGCGGATCGGCTCGCGGCTGGTCGCCGCGCAGCAGGTGCTGGGGCTCAACAATGTCGGCATCTGGGTGCCCTATACCGTGGTGGACCTGTCGGGCAGCGTGAAGCTGACGCGCGAATTCTCGCTCCAGCTCAGCGCCGAGAACCTGACTGATCGTTATTATATTGACGCCCTCAACAATTCCGCGCTGCCTTCGCCGGGACGGACCATCCGTGCCGGCCTGACGGCGCGCTTCTGAAAGGACCGGGACATGACCGTCACCCTGCTGGAATCGAGCCGCGCCAAGCGGCTCAAGGCCGCCACCGTCCAGGCGCATGACGCGCTCGACACGCGGATCATGGCCGCCGCGCCCTTCGCCAGCCGCGAGCGCTATCTGCGCTTCCTCGCCATGCAGCACGGCTTCCACCACGACATCGCCGCATTGTACCGGAATCCGGCGCTTGCCGGCGTGGTGCCCGATCTCGCCGGGCGCGCGCGGCTTGGGGCAATCGAGGCCGATTTCGCCGATCTCGGTGCGGTGCCGCCGCCCGTGGCGCCGCCGCTGTTCGGCCTGGACGTCGATCTGCCGACGGCGTTCGGCTGGCTGTATGTAGCCGAAGGCTCGAACCTCGGCGCCGCCTTCCTCGCCAAGGAGGCGCGCGCGCTGGGGCTCAGCGATCAGTTTGGCGCGCGGCATCTGGCCGGGCATCCGGACGGACGGGCACTGCACTGGCGCGGCTTCACCGCGGCGCTGGACCTGCTGGCGCTCGACGATGCGGGCGAGGGCCGCGTGATCGCCGGGGCGGTCGCGGCGTTCGGCCGGGTGCATGGGCTGGTGGATCGGGTATTCGATGCCTGAACCGGAGCCAGGACCGGAGCAGGAAGAGGGACCGCGCCTGCATGCGCGGATCGGGCGCGGTCTCTATGCCGCGCTCGGTTTCGTCATGCTTGCGCTGGCGGTGATCGGGGCGCTGCTGCCGGTGATGCCGACCACCATCTTCGCCATCCTGGCGGCATGGTGCTTCGGCCGGTCCTCGCCGCGCTTCGAAGCCTGGCTGCTCGATCATCCCCGCTTCGGGCCGACGCTGCGCGCCTGGCGGGCCGAGGGCGCGATCGCGCCGCGCGCGAAGCTGTTCGCGTGCGGCGGCATGGCGCTGGGGTTCGTGCTGTTTTTGGAGGGCGCGCATCCCCATTGGCCGTTGATCGCGCTGGTCGCGCTGCTGCTGGCGGCATGCGCGACCTATATCCTCACGCGGCCCACGCCCGGACGGCGGCGGTGAGCGGACTGGCGGCGCGATCTCCCTTGCAGGAACGGCACATACCCGCTTCGCCTCTGGCGTCTGCGCCCTATGTGCCCACGCCGCGCCACCGCTATGTCGGCGGCCGCAACTGGCGTTCCCGCATGGCGGGCATGTCGGCGTCGCTGGCAGTGCAGCTTGCCGTCGCGCTCGCGTTCCTCGTGCAGTTCAACCATTCCTGGTCGGCCGATGTGCCGCGCCCGGCCGCCCCGTCGCTGACCGTCACCCTGCTCCCGCTCGCCGCGCCGCCCGAGCCCGTACAGGAAAGGCAGGCGGACAAGCCGGTCCAGCAGCATCTGCGGGCATCGGAGACGCGGCCCGTGCCGCAGCCGCAAGTGCAGATCCCCCGAAGCCAGCCCGCGCCGCCGCCGGAAGCCCAGCCTGTGGCAGCCCCGAGCGATCCGGCGCCGGCTTCGCCCGCCGCTGCCCCGCCTTCGCTCGCGGCGCCGCCGGCGCCGGTGGCGTCGAGCAATGCGCGGCGGAACTGGCAGGGCGAGATATTGGCGCGGCTGGCGCGCTTCCGCCGCTATCCGGCGGGCGCCCGGGCACGGCGCGCGCAAGGCGTGGCCTATGTCCGCTTCCGCATGGACCGCGGCGGGCATGTGCTGAGCCTGGCGCTCGATCGCTCCTCGGGCGCCACGGACCTCGATCGCGCGGCGATGGAGACGGTGCGCCGGGCCGATCCGCTGCCCCGCATCCCGGACGACCTGCCCGATGAAGTGGAGCTCTCGGTGCCGGTGGAGTTCCTGCTGCGCTGAGCTGTCATGCCGGCCGCCGGGCAGGAGTTTCTGGCCTTCGGCTGGGGACGTCGCGTATCGCTGGGTTCTACAGCCGGCTGAACCCGGGAGGAACCATGCCCGTTACCGATATCGCCACCCGCACCTACGATCATGGCTGGCGGCTCGATCCGATCGTGCGCAGCCTGCTCGATACCGATTTCTACAAGCTGCTGATGCTGCAGATGATCCGCCATCTGCACGGCGACGTGCAGGCGACCTTCTCGCTCATCAACCGCAGCAGGACGGTGCGGCTGGCCGAGGTGATCGACGAGCAGGAGCTGCGCAGCCAGCTCGATCACGCCCGGACGGTACGCTTTTCGAAGAAGGAGCTGATCTGGCTCGCCGGCAACAGCTTCTACGGCCGCGAGCGCATGTTCGCGCCCGACTTCATCGCCTGGCTCGCCGATTTCCAGCTGCCCGAATATGAACTGCGCACCGTCGATGGCCAGTTCGAGCTCAGCTTCGCCGGGCCGTGGACGCATACGACGATGTGGGAAATCCCGGCGCTTGCGATCGTCAACGAGCTGCGCTCGCGCGCGGCGCTGAAGGGCAAGGGAAGGTTCGAGCTCGACATCCTCTATGCCCGCGCCAAGGCGAAGCTGTGGGGCAAGGTCGAGCGGTTGCGCGAGCTGCCCGATCTCGTCCTCTCCGATTTCGGTACGCGGCGGCGGCACGGCTTTCTGTGGCAGCGCTGGTGCGTCGAGGCGCTGAAGGAGGGGCTCGGCAGCCGCTTCATCGGCAGCTCGAACGTGCTGCTGGCGATGGACAATGATCTGGAGGCGATCGGCACCAATGCGCATGAGCTGCCGATGGTGCTGGCCGCGCTTGCCGACGACGATGCGGGCGTCGCCGTGGCGCCCTATCGCGTGCTGGAGGAGTGGCAGGCGCATTATGACGGCAATCTGCTGATCGCGCTTCCGGATGCGTTCGGCACCGCTGCGTTCCTGCGGAACGCGCCCGATTGGCTGGCGGACTGGACCGGGTTCCGACCGGACAGCGCGCCGCCGATCGCGGCGGGCGAACAGATCATCGACTGGTGGAAGGCGCGGGGCAGGGATCCGGCGACCAGGCTGCTGATCTTCTCGGACGGGATGGACGTCGATACGATCGAGCAGACCTATCGCCACTTCCATGGTCGCGTGCGGATGAGCTTCGGCTGGGGCACCAACCTGACCAACGACTTTCGCGGATGCGATCCCGCCGGCGGCCACGGCCTCGAGCCGATCTCGCTGGTCGCCAAGGTGACGAGCGCCAATGGCCGCCCCGCCGTCAAGCTGTCCGACAATCCGGCGAAGGCGACCGGCGATCCCGCGGAGATTGCCCGCTATCTGCGGATATTCGGAGAAGCGGGGAGGGCGCTGCAAGACGTCTCGGTGTGAGCTGCACGGCGTGCGCTGTCATAAAAGGTGCAAATCTACTCGATAGCGAGCCCCTCGTTCAGGGGGGGCGCTCGTGAGTTGGCTTCGTCCAATCGATATCTGGTTTTCCGAGCAGGTGCTGCCGCACGAGCGTCACTATGTCCGCCTGGCGCGGCGCTGGACCCGGAACGCGGACGAAGCGACGGACATGGTCCAGGAAGCCTATCTCAAGCTGCTGCAATATGAGGACTGGCGGGCGATCCACGATCCGCGATCGTACACGGTGACGACGATCCGCAACCTCGTCCTGCAGCGGATACGCCGGTCGCAGATCGTTTCGATTGCCGACATACCGGCGCAGGATCTCCTCGAAGTGCGCGACGAGCGCCCGGGCGTCTTCGATATCGTGGCGAACCGCGAGGCACTGGCCGGACTCCTGGCGGATGTCGAGCGGCTCGCACCGGCCTGCCGGCGCGTCATCCGCATGCGCAAGTTCGAGGATCTGCCGCCCCGCGAGATCGCGCGGCGCCTGGATATCAGCCTCTCGACGGTCGAGACGCATCTGGCGCGCGGCATGCAGCAGCTCATGAACATGCGGCGCGCGCTGTATATACATGATCCGGCAGCCGCGCCGGGCAATGGCAATGAAGACGAAAGGCTTGCATCCCGCTGAAGCGGGAATGCCCGGACGAGCGCAGTAGCGGTTTTGCTAGTGCCAGGCATCTTGGTGTGTTGTAGCGACTAAGGTGTCATGGACGAGGCTGTGCGGGATCAGGAAAATATCGACGGCGAAGCTGCCGCCTGGCTGGCCGCCATCGATTGCGGCACGGCCGATCGGGCCGCGTTCGAGCGCTGGCGTGCGGCCGATCCTGCGCATGCGCTTGCCTTTATCCGGGCGACCCAGCTCGGCCAGGGACTGGACCTGCTGCGCGAGACCGGCCTGGCGGAGAAGCCGGTTTTCCCGGATGCGCCGGAGGAGTCGCCGAACGATGTCCGTCCGCTCGATCGCCGGCGTTTCCTGAAGGCAGGCGGGGCAGGGGCGCTCGCGCTGGGCGCGGTCGGTATCGGCTGGTCCGTGGCGGCTGCCGCGCAGGACGCGCAGACCGCTATAGGCGAGAGCCGGCGGATCGTGATTGGCAGGGGTATCTCGCTCGACCTGAATACGGATAGCCATATTCGCTGGCGCACGCGCGATGCGGGCTTCCAGATCCAACTGCTGAAGGGGGAGCTTCTTCTCGAGCGCGAGCCGGGGAGCGCACCGTGCAGCATCGTCTGCCAGGACGTGCGGATCGAGCCGGCGGCGGGCCGCATAGATACGCGGCTGCGCGAGAATGGAGTCGAGGTCGCCGTGCTGCATGGCGAGGCGAATGTCCGCTCGATATCCGCCTCGGGCGTGACGCGCGTCGCCACGATGCAGCGGACCCTGCTCGGCAAGGATGCCCGGCCGGTGCTGTCCAGCATGTCGGAGACCCAGGCGGTGGCCACCGAAGCCTGGAAAAGGGGCGAGGTGCAATTCAACGGCGAGCAGCTCGACTACGCGGTCGCGGAGTATAACCGCTATCTGTCCCGCCCGCTGGTGATAGCCGACGAATCGATCAGCCGGATACGGCTGGGCGGGCGCTTCTCGAACTCCGACCCCTCCGATTTCCTCAAGGCGCTTTCGGTCATCTATGGCGTGCGCGTGCATGAGGAAGCGGACCGCGTGCGCCTCAGCCGTACCTAGCGCCGGAATTATTTCCTCCCCTGTAGCGGTTTCCACCGCCTCGCGCATCCGGACCCATGAGCGGCGATCGCTGCCGTCATCCAGAGTCCAATCGTCCGGGGGAAATCATTTTGTCTTCGCTTCGCCACGCCCTTCTCGGCGCGACCATATTGGCTGCCAGCACGACATCGGCGCTGCCGGCGAGTGCCGCGGCCGTCGCGTCTCCTACCCAGAATCTCGTCGATTTCAGCATTCCTCCGCAAAATCTCGGCAGCGCGCTGAACCAGTTGGCGCAGCAGGCCAATGTCCGGATCGCCTTCCCTGCGGAAGTGGTGGCGAAGCATCGGGCTTCGGGCCTGAAAGGGCGCATGACGGCAGTCGAGGCCGCGCGGCGGCTGGTCGAGCCCATCCATCTCAAGGTGATCGAATCGAGCAACGGCTCGATCATGGTCGTGCAGAATGCATCGGCCGCTTCGCAGGCGGAGCAGGGCGGGAAAGGGACGGTCTCCGGCCAGGTCGTCAATCCCGCGACCGGCGAATATCTGCGCGACGCCATCGTCGAGGTGGTGGCTGCGGATGGCGATCGCACCACGACCACCTCGGGCGACAGCGGCGAATATCGCCTGCGCGACCTTCCGGCCGGCCCGGCCAGGGTGACGGTCCGGTTCACCGGCTATGCCGATGAGACGGCCGACGTCCAGATCCGTCCCGACAGAATCGCGAAGCTCGATTTCAGCCTCTACGAGGCCGGGCGGGACAACCGGGCGAAGGACAGCGAGATCGTCGTCGTCGGCGGCGTGCGCGAGGGCGACGCCCAGGCGATCATGCAGCAGCGCCGCTCGATGGACATCACCGAGGTTCTCTCCGCCGATTCCTACGGCGACATCGGCGACGGCAACCCCGCCGAATTCCTGAAATACATGCCCGGCGTGGATACGGACGGCACCAACGGCACCGCGATCAACGTCTATCTGCGCGGCCTGCCGCAGGATTATACGACGGTCACGCTCAACGGCATGAACCTGGTCTCCGCCGACGCCAATACCGGCGCAGGCTCGGCGCGCGTCTTCAGCTTCGAGGCGATGTCGCTCGCGGGCATCGATTCGATCGAGATATCCAAGACCACCAGCGCCGACGTCGATGCCAACGCGCCGGCCGGCACGATCAATATCCGCACCAAGCGCGCCTTCGACCGCAAGCGGGGCCTGCTGACGGTGCAGCTCAGCGGCGCCACGCACGAGGATATGTGGGACGGCAAGACCGGCACCGGTCCCCAGGACGGCGGCTGGGGCCGCAAGCGGTTCCTGCCCAACGGCCAGATCAGCTACGCCAACAGCTTCTTCGATCATCGCCTCGGCGTGATGGCGAGCATCGGCAAGACCGATACCTATATCGAGCGCGAGCAGATCACGCTCAGCCGCAACTATGTGCCCACGGCCAAGAGTCCCGATCCGCTAGGGATCACCGCGATCGCGCCGGAAGCGGAAGGCCGCGAGACCCAGCGCCTTTCCGCGACGCTCAGCCTGGACTTCAAGGCCACCGACAATCTGGTGCTTTCGGTGATGGGCATGGCCTCGCGGGGCAGCGTCTATCAGAGCGACATCACGCCCACCTACACGACCGGCATCCGCTCGGCCGGCGTGGCCGGCGATCCGTACTATGACTTCACCACGCAGCAATCGGCGACGGCCAAGACGCTTGCGACGACGAGCTCGACCCAATTCAAGGTCAATAACGGCAATTTCGTCGCGCCCAGCTTCGAGTGGAACCACAAGAACGTCAAGCTGGACGGCTATTTCGTCTATTCGGACGCGACCAGCTATTATGATACGCCGCAACGGGGCGAGGTCGTCACCATGACGAGTGCCCTGTCGTCGGTCGGCAATTTCTCGGCGCAGCGCGCCGGGAGCCTGAAGGACGCGGATTGGGACATCACCCAGACCAGCGGCAAGGACTGGAGCAACCCCGATTCCTATACCCTGGCCGGCACGCCGACCATCCGCACCACGAACGGGAGCACGGCCGAAACCTATCTGAAGGCCGGGGCGATGAACCTGACCTATGACTCGGTGTTCGGTGGGGTGCCGGTCGAGTTCAAGACCGGCTTCAAGATCGCCGACGCGATCTACAAGTTCGACGATACGTCCGGTAACAATCTCTATGCATATACCGGCCCGATGACGAATGCCGAGTTCCTGCGCGCGGTCCAGAGCAGCAGCCAGCTTTCCTATGGGGACAGCAGCGGCAGCATCAGCACGCTCTCCGGCTCCGACTATCTGTATACGCCGAGCCTGGCCAAGCTCTACCAGATGTACAGGCAGAATCCGGGCGAGTGGCAGCACACGCTGACCGCGGCGAACTGGTATGCCGCCAACGTCGCCAACAAGTCGCATTACGAAGAGAATACCAAGGCCGTCTATCTGATGGGCACCGCCGAGCTGACCCGGAAGCTGAAGGTCCGGGCGGGCGTGCGCTGGGAGCATACCGGGACGACGACGCTCGGCTTCGATCCGCTGTCGGCCGGGGCGGTGGAGTCGGCCGGTTATGCGGTTTCGGCCAGCACGGGCCGGGCGACGACGATCGAGGGCCTGCAATATCAGTATCTGACGAACCCGATGGGCGCGCGCGAGGCCGATTATTCGTTCTTCTTCCCCAGCGCCTCGCTGAAATACGAGTTCGACCATCAGACCCAGCTACAGCTCGGCTATAGCCGGACCATCCTGCGGCCGGAGCCCGACGTGCTGTCCGGCGTCACGGTGGTCGATGAGGTCAACCAGACGGTTTCCCAGCCGAATCCCGGCCTCAAGCCCGCGATATCGGACAATTTCTCGGCGCGGCTGGCGCGCTATTTCGAGCCGGTCGGCATCGTGGCGGTCGGAGTCTACATGAACCGGGTCAAGGGCCTGTTCCAGCAGCAGGAACTCACCGCGCAGGACGTCGGCTACACCGGCACCGACTATGCCGATTATACCTTCATCACCACCACCACGGTTCCCGGCAACGCGGTCAACATCAAGGGCGTCGAGGTGGAGTTCAACCATTCGATGAACTATCTGCCCAAGCCGTTCGACAAGCTGTCGATCCGCGGCTCGTTCATGTACAATCACCCCGATATTCCGGTCGTGCGCGTTGCCGACAAGATCGCAACCTTCTCCTTGTCGTGGAGCGGCGGGCCGGTGAAGCTGTACCTGAACAGCGTCTGGACCGGCGACAAATATCGCAGCACCACCCCCTCCTGGTTCGACGATCGCCTGGATATGAGCCTGTCCGGCAGTTATCGTTTCTATCGCCATCGCAGGAACTCGGTGGAGACGTTCTTCTCGATCTCGAACCTGCTCAACAAGTCCGTCAACGTGATCGTGCCGGGAAGCCTGGCGAAGACCGGCACGCTGGCCGATCACACCGCGATCTACGTCCATAACGGGCGGAACGGGACATTCGGCATCCGCGCGCGCTTCTAGGCGCGCCCATCAACCTCCGGGCAAAGGAAACCTACGCATGTCGAATACGCCTCCGTTCACGCGCCGCCGCTTGTTCACCGGCGCGGCGCAACTCGCCTCGCTGGCGGCCGCTACCGCGCTGCTGCCGCCCAATGTGCAGAAGCTGATGGCGCAGACGCCGAGCCGCCGGGGTTCGCTCAAGGACATCAAGCACGTCGTCCTGCTGATGCAGGAGAACCGCTCGTTCGACCATTATTTCGGCACGCTGTCCGGAGTGCGCGGCTTCGGCGACCCGCACGCGCTCACTTTGTCCAGCGGCAAGAGCGTGTTCCACCAGCCCGATGCGGAGAACCCGAACGGCCATATGCTGCCGTTCCACCTCGACACCGCTTCGACCAATGCGCAGAAGCTGCCTTCGACCAGCCATGCCTGGAAGGTCCAGCACCAGGCCTGGAACGGCGGCAGGATGGACCAGTGGCTGCCGGCGCACCGCGCGGTGGATGGCGCGCACGGCCCCTATACGATGGGCTATTTCAAGCGCGAGGACATTCCGTTCCACTATGCGCTGGCCGAGGCGTTCACGATCTGCGACGCCTATCACTGCTCGGTGATGGGGCCGACCTGGCCCAACCGGCTCTATTACCTGACCGGCACCATCGACCCGGACGGGCAGGCTGGCGGCCCGGTCACCAGCAACAAGAAGCCGCCGGAAGGGTTTCGCTGGACGACCTATGCCGAGCGGCTGGAAGCGGCCGGCATCGACTGGCGCGTCTATCAATATGGCGAACTGGGCAAGCGTGCCCATAACATGTTCAAATATTTCCCGCATTTCGCGGATGCGCCCGCCGGCTCGCCGCTCGCCGTGAAGGGGCTGCCCGACTCGGACGAGGAGCGGTTCGCGAACGACGTGCTCCACGATCGCCTGCCGCCCGTCTCGTGGATATTCCCCAGCGCCGAGGCGAACGAGCACCCCGACAACATGCCCGCCGCCGGCGCCGATTTCATCGCCCGCAGGCTCAACGAGCTCGCCGTCAATCCGGACGTGTGGGCCAAGACCGTCTTCATCCTCAACTATGACGAGAATGACGGGCTGTTCGATCACGTGGCACCGCCGGTGCCGCCCGCGGGTACGGCGAGCGAATTCGTGGGCGGCCTGCCGATCGGCGGCGGCTTTCGCGTGCCGTGCATCATCGTCTCGCCCTGGACGGCGGGCGGCTGGGTGTGCAGCCAGCCGTTCGACCACACGTCGGTCCTGCAATTCCTGGAGCGCTTCACCGGCGTTCGCGAGCCCAATATCACCGACTGGCGCCGCAAGGCCTTCGGCGACCTGACCGCGGCGTTCCGTTTCGGCGATCCAGCCGGCAAGCCGCCGGTCCTGCCCGGTACGGAAGAGGTGCTGCGCCGCGCGAACTATGCCGCCGCGAACCTGCCCGCGCCGCCCATTCCCGGCGCCGAGCAGCAGGTGCCCGTCCAGGAGCCCGGCAAGCGCAAGCGCGTGGAATAGGCGTGGTGCGTGCCGCCTGGTTCCTGGTTCCGTGCGCGGCGTGGATAGTCTCCACGCCCGCATGCGAAAGCGCCGCGCGGAGCGGCGTATCCGGCGGCCATGCGCGCGCCGGGGCGGCGCAGGGCAGGGCGCTCTACGCTGCGCGGTGCGCTGCCTGCCATGGCCCCGACATGGAAGGCATCGACGATTCCCCGCCGCTTATCGGCGTCCGCTTCGACAAGGAGTGGCGCGGCAAGCCGGCCGAACTGTTCTCCAAGATCAAGCTCTCGATGCCGCAGGACGATCCGGGATCGCTCTCGGCGGAGCAGGCGGCCGATATCGTCGCGGCGATACTCGATGCCAACGGCGTGGCCTTCGCACCGTCGGCGGCCCGCGCCAGGCCGTGACGGCTTCCCGATCCCACGCTCCGATGAGGTACAGATGACGAATCGCGGTTTCCGTTTTCGCGCGGCGTGCGCTTCGATGGCCGTCGCGGTCTTCCTGCCGGGAGCCTCGCCGCTGCCGGGGCCCGTTGCCGCCGCCGCGCCGCGGCAGCAGCGGGGATGCGGCGAATTCACGATCGCCGTCATACCCGACACGCAGAATTACGTGGACTATCAGCACCAGAAGGCGACCGGCTATCCGGTCGACGGCGCCGAGATGTTCTTCGAGCAGATGCGGTACATCGCCGATCACGCGAAGGGCGCCGGCGGTGATATCGTGTTCGCGACGCATCTCGGCGATGTCTGGCAGCATTATTCGCTCTGGATGGATCCGGGGCACGCCGAACGCGGCTTCAAGGGCATGCCCAACTCGCAGAGTTCCGAAGTCGCCGAATCTCCCAGGAAGGAGACCCGTTCCTTCGAGATCCCGACCGCCATCAAGGGCTTCCGGCTTCTCTCCGGTAAGCTGCCCTTCTCGGTGGTGCCGGGCAATCATGATTTCGATGCGCTGTGGACCGATCCCGAACATCCTGCGCAGCCGGAACAGCGGGGGCGATTGAAGACCGGCATCCGTCATCTCGGCGGGGTTGCAGGTTTCCAGTCGGCCTTTTCCGATCAATCGGAATTCTTCAAGGGGCAGGCCTGGTATGTCGCGTCCCATGACGGTGGCGCCGACAGTGCCCAGGTCTTCACCGCCGGCTCGTGCAAGTTCCTCCATATCGGCCTGCAATATCAGGCGCCGGACGAGTCCCTGGCCTGGGCCGAGCGCGTCCTCTATCGCTTCCCCGGGGTGCCGACGATCGTCACGACCCATGACTATCTGGACCGTGCCGGCGAGCATGACGACAATTCCAACCCGGACAACAGCATCCTCGATCCACGCGACAACAATCCCCAGATGCTGTGGGACAAGTTCATCAGCCGGCACGACCAGATCTTCATGGTGCTGAGCGGCCATATCGGCGGGCAGGGCTACCGCGCCGAGCCCAATCTATATGGGCATGCGGTCCACCAGATCATGGCCGACTATCAGGGTCGCTGGCAGGTGGCGAAGGATCTCGGCAGGAAGGATGCTGGCGCCACGCTCGGCGACGGCTGGCTGCGGCTGATGACGTTCCACCTGGATGGGGACAAGCCCGATGTGCGCGTCCGCACCTATTCGACGCATTATGGGAAATTCAGCACCGAGATGAAGGACTATGCCGCCTGGTACAAAGGGCATGACGGCATGTCGAAGCTCACCGACGCCGATTATCTGCGCCGCGACGATTTCACGATCGACCTGGGCGATTTCCGCTCGCGGTTCGGCGCGCGGGCTGGGGGCGGCAACCGGTAACGCTCAGGCGAGATCGTCGCGCCCGAGCGACTTATCCGCCTGCAGCCGTTGCGCGGCGCATTCGCGGACGAGGAAATCCAGCAGCGCCCGCACCGAGGGCAACAGCCCGCGCCGCGAGGCGAATGTCGCATGGACGATGCCTGCGGGCGGATGCCAGCCCGGCAGCACTTCGACCAGCCTGCCGGCGGCGAGATCCTCCCAGATCATCATCATCGGGAGCTGGACGATGCCGACACCGGCATAGGCGGCATCGCGCAATGCCGGCATGTCGTCGGTGACCAGGCGAGGGGCGTGGCGCACCGCCGCCGTCCGGCCGTCCTCATGGCGCAGGTGCCAGACATGCTCGCGCTGCGGCGGCCCAAGATCGAGGCTGGGCAGGCCGGCGAGATCGGCGGGAGACAAGGGCGCCTGCGGTACGAGCGCGGGACTGGCGACCAGGCATTGTGTGCTCTCGTCCAACTGGCGCATCACCAGATCGCTCGGCGCCAGCGGCGGAAAGCGCACGCGGATCGCGATATCGAACCCTTCGGCGATGACGTCGACGCGCCGGTTGGTGCCCTCCAGATGCACCTCGATCGCCGGATGCTCGGCCATGAACCGGGCGACGAGCGCGCCGAACTGAAAGGAGAGCAGGGCAGTGGGGCAGCTGATCCGGATGACGCCGCGCGGTTCGGCGCGCACCTGGGCGATCACCTGTTCGGCGGCTTCGGCCTCGACCAGCATCGCGGCGCAGCGATCATAATATTCGCGGCCGATCTCGGTGATCGAGAAGCGGCGCGAGGAGCGATTGAGCAGGCGCACGCCCAGCCTTTCCTCCAGCAGCAGGATGCGGCGGCTGAGCTTCGATTTCTGGATGCCCAGCGCTCGGCCGGCAGGCGCGAAACCGCCATGATCGACCACCTGGACGAAATAGAAGAGGTCGTTGAGATCCTGCATATCGTCCTGTGGATAGGACGCTGCGTCGAGTGTCGCAATCTTTCGCCGCTAACGTCCTGCGCTTATCTCTGCATCAACGGCAACCGGCAAGCCATTCGCCGGCCGCCACGGAGAAGTTCGATGCGCAAGAAGATACTCGGCCGCTACGGCAACGATCGCGGCCATTGGGTGGGTGACGGTTTCCCGGTCCGCTCGCTGTTTTCCTATCATGACCTCGGCGCGCATATCAGCCCGTTCCTGCTGCTTGACTATGCGGGGCCGCACCAGTTCGCGCCGACGACCGAGCGGCGCGGCGTCGGCCAACATCCCCATCGCGGTTTCGAGACGGTGACCATCGTCTATGACGGCGAAGTCGAGCATCGCGATTCCGCCGGCAATGGCGGCGTGATCGGACCCGGCGACGTCCAGTGGATGACCGCCGCGGGCGGGATCATCCATGAGGAATATCATTCTCCGGCCTATGCCGAAGCGGGCGGGCCGTTCCGGATGGTGCAGCTCTGGGTCAATCTGCCCGCCAGGGACAAGATGGCGCCCGCCGGCTATCAGGGCATCCTCTCCGCCGATGTGCCGGTGGTCGATCTGCCGGGCGGCGCGGGCAGGGCGCGGATCATCGCCGGCGACTATCTGGGCACCAGGGGACCGGCGCGCACCTTCACCCCGATCAACGTGTGGGACGTGCGGCTGAACCGGCGCGCTGACGTTGGACCTGCCCGAGGGGCATACCGCCATGCTGGTCGTGCTGGATGGGCATGTCACGGTGGAGGGCGAGCCGCTCCGCGATGCTGAGATGCTGCTGCTCGATCGCGCGGGCAGCGAGGTGACGCTCCAGAGCTTCGGCGAGGCGACCCTGCTCGTCCTCACCGGCGAGCCGATCGACGAGCCGATCGCCGGCCATGGCCCGTTCGTGATGAACAGCCAGGCCGAGATCCGCCAGGCGATCGACGACTTCAACAACGGCCGCTTCGCGACGATCGCGGCCTGATCCCCGCCCCGGTCCGGCAAGGGACCGGGGCACCCTTCCATCGCCATCGGGACGGCGTGCGCTCGCTCCGTCTCCAGCCGCCGGACGCTGGTCCGCGCGGAAACCCAGCGAGCGCCCGAAAGGAATGCATCATGCCCACCGACGACACCCTGCTGACGAGCGACAATCACGCGCTCCTGCTGATCGACCATCAATATCTGCAATTGCTGGCCGTGCGCTCGCACGCCAACGACACGATCGTGAACAACACGGTGATGCTGGCCAAGGGCGCCAGGATCTTCGGCGTGCCGACGCTGTTCACCACCGCCTTCGCCGAACGGCAGGAACTGATCCAGGAGATCCAGGCCGTGCATCCCGAGCAGGTTCCGATCGACCGCAGCGGCCTGAATAGCTGGGACGACGAACGCGTCCGCGACTGGGTCAAGGCTAGCGGCAAGAAGAAGCTGGTGATGGCGGGCCTCTGGACCGAAGTCTGCCTGACCATGCCGGTGCTCTCGGCGATCGCGGCCGGGCATGAGGTCTATATCGTCACCGATGCTTCGGGCGGCGGCAGCGTCGAGGGGCATGAGCGCGCCGTGCAGCGCATGATGCAGATGGGCGCGCGCCCGCTCACCGTCGCCTCCTATGTCAGCGAGCTCCAGCGCGACTGGGGCCGGACGGAGACGGCCGACGACGTCGCCAATCTGTTCGCCGAGCTGGGCGGCGGATTCGGACAGGGGCTCCGCTGGGAGTGGCAGCTGCTGGGCCTGAAGGAAGGCACCCGCTGAGCCCCCGCCGCCCGAAGAGGACGTCCCCCAAGCCTCTTCGGGCGGCATTGCTGCCGCTCGCGCGTTGCTTCCACATGCCGCATACTTTGCTGGTCTAAGCTATTTTCGTTCGATCAATTTTGTAACTCTAAAGTACATTAATAACTATTCTTCAATAAAATTGCCGAATACATAAAAAGTATGCCAAATATACTCCGGATTTGATCGTAGCTCGATCTTCCAACCTACAATGGCTGTGCCGCCATTGTTTGGATGGGGCGATTGGAGTGGCGATGATAACTAGAGATTCAGCCGAGGGGATCGCTAATGCCGGCGCGAATGCGCTTGCTTCCGGCTTGGTGTCCTATGCCGAGGCCCGGCATGGGGACGAGCATGTCCGCGTGCCGGCGGAGCAGCTCGATGCGCTGATGGATCGGGTGGGCGAGCTCACGATCATCCAGAGCCGCGTGTCCCAGGTCGCCAATGGCGATCTCGCGGTGAGCAGGCTCGCGCTGCACTCGGTCTCCGAGGAGATCGAACGGCTGGCCAGCGAGCTGCGCGACACGATGATGGTGCTGCGCATGGTGCCGGTCGCCAGCCTGTTCGGCCGCTTCCGCCGCCTCGTCCATGATCTGGCGCACGACGCCGGCAAAACGATCGAGCTCGTCACCGAAGGCGAGGCGACCGAGATCGACAAGACCGTGATGGAACGGCTCGCCGATCCGATCGTCCATCTGATCGACAATGCCTGCAGCCATGGGCTGGAGACGCCCGGGGAACGTATCGCCGCCGGCAAGCCTGCCGCGGGGCAGGTCAAGCTCTCCGCCCACCAGGCGGGCGGCGAGGTGATGATAACGATCTGCGACGACGGCCGCGGCATCGATCGCGATCGGGTCCGCGCCAAGGCCGAGGCCCAGGGGCTGATCCAGCCCGGCCAGATTCTGAGCGACCAGGAACTGCTGCACCTGATCTTCCATTCCGGCTTCTCCACGGCGGCGCATGGTGTCGGCATGGATGGGGTCAAGCGCGTCATCGAGAGCCTGCGCGGCTCGATCGATATCGAAAGCACGCCTGGCGAAGGCTCCACCGTCACGCTGCGCATTCCGCTGACGCTCGCGATCATCGACGGGCTGCTCGTCCGCATCGGCAACGGCCGCTACGTGATCCCGCTAGCGGCGGTCGAGGAATGCATCGAGCTGAGCCTCGAAGAGGATCTGCGCTCGCGGGGCCGCAGCTTCATCACGCTGCGCGACCGGCTGGTGCCGTTCCTGCGCCTGCGCGAATTGTTCGTCACCGGCACCGAGCCCGACACCTATCAGAAGATCGTGGTGATCGCGACCGGCGCCGAGCGGGTGGGGCTGGTGGTCGATCAGATCGTCGGCAGCCACCAGACGGTCATCAAGTCGATGTCGTCGCTTCATCACGACGTGGCGACCTTTGCCGGCGCGACGATCCTGGGGGATGGCGAGGTCGCGCTGATCCTCGACGTCGCACAGCTCGTCACCCTCGGCCAGAACCAGGAGGGATAAGCCATGCATGAAGCCGCCCACACCCAATGGGATGCGAACGGCCAGCTCGAAGTGCTGACGTTCAACCTGCAGGAAGAGACGTTCGCGCTGGAAGCCATATCGGTTCGCGAGATCCTCGACCTGCTGCCTGAAACGGCGGTGCCGGGGGCGAGGCCACTGGTCGGCAGCGTCGTCAATTTCCGCGGCAAGATCATTCCGATCGCCGACCTGCGCCTCGCCTTCGGCATGCCCCAGGGCGCGCCGACCGTCGACAGCCGCATCGTCGTGATCGAGACCGAGATCGACGGCGAGACGCTGCAGCTCGGCATCCGCACCGACAAGGTGCACGAAGTGACCATTCTCGCCCGCGACGCGAGCGAGGAGCCCCCGGCGGTCGGCATGCGCTGGCGCCGCGACTATGTCCGCGAACTGGTCCGCAGGCAGGACGGCGTGATCGTCCTGCCCGACCTCCCCGCAATCTTCCACGCGCTTACCGGCGACGGCGATCCCGCCGTTGCACCGTCATCCATTCACTGAACCCATCAAGATCAAGGAAGCCTGCCATGCGTGCCACGATCAAGCTCAAACTCGGGGTGACATTCGCCCTGCTCCTCATCATCATGTCCACCGTCACCGTGCTGGGCATCGCCCGCCTTGCCACGCTCAACGACGCGATCGGCCAGGTCATCAACGGCCCGGCCGCGCAGCTCGATCGTGCCCGTGCCATCGACGGGGGCGTCAGCATGATGATCCGTGCCGAGAAGAACCTGGTGATGACCAGCGACCCGGAGATGCGGCGCGAATTCGAAAGCTCGATCACGACCTGGCGCGGGCGCGTCAACGAGGCGGTCGAGCAGGCCAATGCCGGCGCTTCCGAGCGGACCAGGCCGATATGGAAGCAGCTCCGCGACCATTGGAACGACTTCCAGCCGGTGAACGAGCGCGTCCGGGCGCTGAGTGCCACAGACAAGGCGGCCGCCGCGGCGCTCAGCATGGGCGAATCCCGCGAGAAGGCGTCGGTCCTCACCAAGACCGTCGAGCAACTGGTCGATGCGCAGCAGACGATGATGAAGGAAGCCGACGACGAGACCGAGGCGCTCTATACCAATGCGCGCGGCCTGTTGTTCATCGCGGCGGGCATCGCCCTGGTGATCGCGATCGCCAGCGCGGTGTGGATTTCCCGGATCGTCTCGGGCGGCCTGCGCCGCATCTCGGTGGCGATCAATGCCGTGGCGATCGGCGACCTCGACCAGGAGGTGAAGGTCACGTCGAACGACGAGATCAAGGATCTGGTCGACACGGTGAACAGTATGACCGGTAATCTTCGCGTCAGCGCCACCCTTGCCGACAAGATCGCCGATGGCGACCTGACCGTCGATCACAAACCGCTCTCCGACAAGGACAAGCTGGGCCTGGCGCTGGTGCGGATGGTCGAGCGCCTGCGCGGCGTGGTGGGCGACGCGAACGTCGCGGCGGAGAATGTCTCGACGGGCAGCCAGGAATTGTCGTCGAGCTCGGAACAGGTGTCGCAAGGCGCCACCGAACAGGCCGCCGCTGCGCAGGAAGCCTCCGCGTCGATGGAAGAGATGGCGTCCAACATCAAGCAGAACGCCGATAACGCGGCGCAGACCGAGAAGATCGCCCGCCAGTCGTCCAAGGACGCGGAAGCAAGCGGCGTGGCGGTCGATCGCGCGGTGGGCGCGATGCGCACGATCGCCGAGAAAATCTCGATCGTCCAGGAGATCGCTCGCCAGACAGACTTGCTGGCGCTGAATGCAGCGGTGGAAGCTGCTCGGGCCGGCGAACATGGCCGCGGCTTCGCGGTGGTGGCGTCGGAAGTGCGCAAGCTCGCCGAGCGCAGCCAGACCGCGGCCGCGGAAATCGGCGAGGTGTCGTCCGACACCGTCAAGGCCGCGACCGAGGCGGGCGAGATGCTGACCCGGCTGGTGCCGGACATCCGCCGGACGGCCGAACTGGTCTCCGAGATCAGCGCGGCCTGCCGCGAGCAGGATGTCGGCGCCGCCCAGATCAACGAGGCGATCCAGCAGCTCGACCAGGTGACGCAGCAGAATGCCGGCGCCTCCGAGCAGATCTCGGCCACGTCGGAAGAGCTCGCCGCCCAGGCCGAGGAGCTCCAGACCAGCATCGCCTATTTCCGGGTCCATTCGGCCGATGGACGTGCCCAGCATGCGCAATCCGCCGCGCGTTCCAGGCAGTCGCCCGTTCATGGACTGGGGCAAAAACAGCCTGCCGCAGCCAAGCCGCGCATCAATTCGATTGTGCACCAGCAGGCCCGTGCCAAAGGCTATGAGCTTGAGCTCGTAACTGGCGGTCCCGACTCGAAAGATGCTGATTTCAGAGCACAAACGGCATGATGGCGCCGGACGGATCCGGTCCGTTCCCTTCCGTCCGGGGCAAGGACCGTCGCCGTGTCCGTAGCCCGCGTCCTTAAGACCCTCGAACGTCAGGAAGCATTCCACATTCCGAAGGGGCCGGAATATCTGCTTGGCCTCACCGATAGGCGCGGTGAGGGTATCCCCAGGTCGATTTGCGCTTGAAACGCGGATTTCCGCACGCGGTGCCCCTCGGGGCACCCCGGCCCCCACCGTCACCAGGTGAGCAGGATGAATACCGATACGGCCGTTACGAGGCGGCGGCGGGGTCGCCCGAAGAGCAAAGTCACACGGGAGGCCATCGTCGCCGTCGCGCGGGAGCTGTTCCTGGAAATCGGACCCGACGTCCCGATCGAGGTGATCGCGACGCGCGCGAGGATCTCCAAACCCCTCCTGTATCGGCAATTCCTGGACAAGGACGATCTCATGGAAGCCGTGCTGCAACGCGAGGCCGAGCAATCGATATCGCAGCAGCAGGAAAGCACATATGCGGCAATGGAGTTTACCGAGGCGCTTGTGGCTTTCGGGGTGCGCTATGTCGGGTTCGTCAACGATCAGCTAAGGGGATGGGGGCATCTTATCGTCTCGCTGCTGCCGCGACATCCCGATCTTGCCCGCCGTTTCTTCGAGAAGGGGCCGGCCAGGGAGCATGCCTATCTGATCGCGCTCATCGCCGCGGGCGCCGCGGAAAAGATCCTCGTCGTGGACAATCCCGCCGAGGCGGCGGGCGATCTCCTCGGCTCCTGGCTCGGCATCCCCGGCCTGGAGATCAATCTCCGGGCACGCGATCCCATGTCGGAGGACGAGATCGCGATGCGCGTCGAACGGGGCGTCGCGCGGTTCATGCAATTCCACGCGGCGCAGGAACCATCACCGTATTGATGATGACCGGTGTCATTCAGCGCATCGCCCCGAAGGCTGGGCCGATGCCTTGATCGCGTTGGGGGCGGGACCATTTTCTTTCGATGCGCTAATGGCGGGGCTGACCAGGCGCTGAAAGGCCTGGCCCGTTCGTTGCGAAGGGAAGGGTGGCGACATGTCGAGCGATGAACCTGAAGGCGTAAGGCCCTATCCCGGCCCGGCCGGGGGATGGGGTGCGCTGCGGGCGGTGGCGCGGGCGGTGCGCGAGCAGATGGGCTTCAGCACGCAAACCCGGGCGCTGCTCCAGATGAACCAGCCGGATGGCTTCGATTGCCCCGGCTGCGCATGGCCCGATCCCAAGCACACCTCGTCCTTCGAATTCTGCGAGAACGGCGCCAAGGCCGTCACCTGGGAAGCGACCGCCAAGCGGGTCGATCCCGACTTCTTCGCCCGGCACAGCGTCAGCGAGCTGTGGGGATGGTCCGACTACGCGCTGGAGGACGCCGGGCGGCTGACCACGCCGCTGCGCTATGACGCCGCGACCGACCATTTCGTGCCGATCGGCTGGGACGACGCCTTCGCGCGCATCGGCGCCGCGATGCAGGCCATGGACCATCCCGACCGCATGGAATTCTATGCGTCCGGCCGCGCGTCGAACGAGGCGGCCTTCCTCTATCAGTTGCTTGCCCGCGCCTATGGCACCAACAATTTCCCCGACTGCTCCAACATGTGTCACGAAGCGACCAGCGTCGGGCTGCCGCAGTCGATCGGGGTCGGCAAGGGCACCGTGACGCTCGAGGATTTCGAGCATGCCGACGCAGTCTTCTGCATCGGTCACAATCCCGGAACCAACCATCCGCGCATGCTCGGTACGCTGCGCGAGGTCTCCCGCCGCGGCGCGCCGATCATCGTCGTCAATCCGCTGCGCGAGCGCGGGCTCGAGCGCTTTCAGGATCCGCAGGAGCCGGTCGAAATGACCATCCTCGGGTCGACGCCTCTCGCGTCAGCCTATCATCTGGTCCGGATCGGCGGCGATGCGGCGGTGTTCAAGGGGATGATGAAGGCATTGCTGGAGGCCGACGCCGTGAGCCTGGGCACCGGAGGCGACGGACTGCTGGATCGCGCCTTCATCGCCGAGCACACGACGGGCTTGGAAGCGCTTGCGGCCGATATCGCGAATACGGGTTGGGATGATATCGAACGGCGCTCAGGGCTCAGCCGCGCTGCCATCGAGAGCATGGCGACGGTCTATTGGCAATCCGAGCGGGTGATCGTCTGCTATGGCATGGGGCTGACGCAGCACCGCCATGGTACCGAGAATGTCCAGCAACTCGCCAATCTGATGCTGCTGCGCGGCAATATCGGCAAGCCCGGAGCGGGCATCTGTCCGCTGCGGGGCCACAGCAATGTCCAGGGCGACCGGACCGTCGGCATCACCGAGATCCCGACCGAAGCCTTTCTTGCGCGCCTCGACAAGGCGTTCGGCATAACCAGCCCGCGCAAGCATGGCCACAACGCGGTCGAGGCCGTCGAGGCGATGCGCGACGGCGATGCGAAGGGCTTCATCGGACTTGGCGGCAATCTCGCCGCGGCCATGAGCGATCCCGACGCGACGTTCGCCGCCTTTCGCAAGCTCGATCTCAACGTCCAGATCTGCACGAAGCTCAATCGAACCTGCCTGCTGGTCGCCAAAGAGAGCATCGTGCTGCCCTGCCTGGGCAGGACCGAACTCGACGTGCAGGCAGAGGGGCCGCAGGCGGTGACGGTCGAGGATTCGATGTCGATGGTCCATGCTTCGCGCGGGCGCCTCAAGCCCGCGTCGCCGGAGCTCCGCTCGGAGCCGTCGATCATTGCGGGCATCGCCAAGGCGGCGCTTCCAAGCGTCCGCGTCGATTGGGACGCCCTTGTCGCGAACTATGACCGGATCCGCGACAAGATCGAGGAGGTCTTCCCCGATTTTCACGACTTCAACCGGCGCGTGCGCCCGAAGGGCGGGTTCCGGCTTCGCGTCGGCGCATCGAATCGCGAATGGGACACGCCGGATGGGAAGGCGCACTTCCTGGTATTTTCCGGCACCGACGAGGATGAAGGGAAGGACGATAGCCCCCTGACACTCGCCACCATCCGCAGCCACGATCAATATAACACGACGATCTATGGGCTCAACGATCGCTATCGCGGCGTCACGGGCCGGCGGGACGTGGTGTTCGTCAATGCCGAGGATCTCGCGGGCCTGGGCCTGAAACATGGCGACCGCATCGATGTGGTCGCCGGGCCGGGCCGGGTACTTTCCGGGCAGACGGCGATTGCACATACGATCTCGAAGGGATCGGTCGCCGCTTATTATCCGGAGGCGAACTGCCTGATCGCGCTGGGAGATCACGACAAGCGCAGCGGAACGCCTTCGTACAAGTCCACCCCCGTCACCTTGCGGCCGGCGGCACCGGCCTAGCGAGCCCGGTCTCTTGGGCGCTCGCGAGGATCAGAACCGCCCCTCGAAGCTGAGCCCCACCACCCGCGGATCGCCGACGACGCCGAGCAGCCGGCCGTCGCCATTGACGAAGCTGTTCTGGACATAGCGGGCGTCGAACAGGTTGTTGGCGAACACGAAGGCGCCGAAATGCTCGCCCTGCCAGCCGAGCTTGGCGTTGACGAGCGCGCGCGCATCGACCTCGCGGGACGACTGGACCAGCGCGTCCTGATAGGCGGCGCTGCGATAATTGGCGTTGATATTGGCGAACAGCCCGCTTTCCGCTTTCCAGGTCGCGCCGCCGTTCAGCGTCCAGCGCGGCGCGTTGGCGAACTCGTTGCCGGTCGCCACGAAGATCTGCGTGCCGGTATCGACGTTGAAGCTGGTGAACTTGGTGCGGGTGAAGCCCACGCCCGCATTGAGCGTCAGCGTCCTGGTCGGGCGGCCGAGCGCCTCGACCTCGAAGCCCCATAGCCGCGAGGTGCCGGCATTGACCGTCTCGGAATCATAATTGTTGCCCGGCGTCAGGTTCACACGGACCTGCTGGTCGCTCCAGTCGATCCGGAACAGATTGGCGTTGAGCGTGAGCCGATGGTCGAACCATTCGGTGCGCAGCGCGAACTCATAGTTCCAGGTATATTCGGGATCATAGGTGAAATAGCGGGCGCGCGCCGTGTTGGTGCCGCTGCCGCCCGAGCGGTAGCCGCGCTGCACCGTGGCGCTCAGCGCGACGTCGCGGGTCGCCTGCCAGGTCAGGCCCAGCTTGGGAAGGAAGGCCGAATAGCTGACCGTGGAGGGCGGCTGGACATTGTTGGCGGAGCTGACCTGGCCGAGGATGATCTGGTTGATGCCGGCGACAAGCGGCCGCAGCGCGGCGATCGGCACGCTCGCCGGATCGGGCAGGGGCTGCGCGAGCGTCACGGTCTGGTCGAGGGCCTGGTCCTGCTTCTCATGGTCCCAGCGGAAGCCGGCATGCAGCTTGAGGCCGTCGACGAACTCCCAGGTGGCGTCGCCGAACAGCGCCTTGTTGCGCGTCTGCTTGGGCGTGACGAGGAGCGAATCGATCTGCACGCCGCGGCCCGGATACAAGTCCATCACGTAATTGGCGGTCGCCTGGGGCAGGCCGAAACCGGCGGGCGGCGGCGCGACGAGCTGGCGGTCGAGGCCGATCGTCGAGAAGACGATCCGCTGCGTGCCTTCGGAATAGGAGCCGCGGCCATCCTCGTTCGAATAATAGCCGCCGATCAGCCCCTGGAGCCGGGCGAAATCGAAGTTCAGCCGCACTTCCTGCGAGAAGGTGTCGGTCGGCTCATAGGCGTGCCCCGTGCCGATCGCGCTGGCGCTCCAATCGGTATCGTAGCTGTAATCATAGCGCACCTGGCCGTAGCTGGTGACCGACGACAGCGTCAGGTGCCGGTCGATCTCATAGCTGGCGTCGAGCGTCGCGATATCGCTCTTCACCGTCTCGTGCGCCGGGGTGTTCATCAGCGTGACGCGGTCCCAGGGCGTATAGGGCGCCTCGAACTCGACATAGGTGTTGCCGCCCCACGCATGGCGATCATGCAGGAAGCCGGCGATCAGCTTGAGGCCGGGCAGGGCGGTGGGCGTCGCCATCAGCTTGGCGCGGATCGTCTCGAACTGGCGCGGATCATAATCGTCGTGGATCGTCGCGCCATAGTTCAGCCCGTCCGAGCGCCCGATCTCGCCCGCGATCCGGAAGGCGAACTGGTCGTCGACGATCGGGCCGCCGATCGCGGCGGCGAAGCGGCGCCCGCCGTCGGCATCGGTGATCTGCGCGCGCGCCCGGCCGGACCATTCATAGGCGGGATCGGCCGTACGGATGATGACCGCGCCGGCCAGCGAGTTGCGGCCCTGAAGCGTCGACTGGGGACCGCGATAGACTTCGACCTGGGCGATGTCGAACAGCTCCAGCGGCCCGGCGCGTACCGCCCGCATCGGCAGCGCCGCACCGTCGAGATAGACCGAGGCCAGCGCGCCGTCGCCCGCGCCGGACACGTTGAACGCGTCGATGCCGCGGATCGAGAAGCTCTGCTTGTCGGCGGTGACGGCGACGTTCGCAGTCTGCGCGAGCGCGTCATAGACGCTGGTCAGGTTGCGGTCGGCGATGTCCTCGGCGGTGGTGACGCCCACGCTGGTCGGCGTGTCCTGGAGGGTACGGCTCGCCTTCTGCCCGGTGACGATGATCTCGGTGCCGTCGCTGCCGGCCTGGCTCGCCTCCGGTGCGGGCTCCTGCTGCGCGAAAGCGGGCGTGGCGATGGCGACGAACATCGTCGTGGCGAGCAGTAGCGGCTTCATGCAGACCCCCAAAGTTTGCGATCGAGCGGCCCGCTAGACGTTTATGCTGTTGCGAGTCAATTGCATTATCAATAGATGGCGGCGCCATGGCTATTGGGGGCTTGGACTTGATCGATTCGGTGATCGTGCTGGGGGCTCTGGCGCTCTCGCTTGGGGGAATCCTGCTGATCTGGTCGGCATGGCGGGAGCGGCGCTGGGGGCCGCGCGCTTGGGCCGCGATCGGCTTCTGGATCGGCTCGGCCGGGCTCTGGATCGCGCGTTTTGGTGCGGAGATCGGGATTCCGCTCGCGCTCGAGACGGCGGCGCTGGCTGGATTCGCCTTCATCCTGTCGCGGATGGAGCGCCGCGTAGCGCGCACGCCACGGGAACGTGAAGTGCCGCCGCTGCCGGCTTCCCGCTATCGCCGGCTGCGCGGCGCGGCGAAATTCCTGATCGCTGGGCCGATCGGCATGTTCGCGGCGATGGGGATCGCCTTCGTCGTCGCGACCGGTGCGCCGCTCGCCGAACAGACCCGGCTGATCCTCGCGGGCCTGATCGTGCCTTCGCTCTGGGCGGTATTCATCGGCTGGACCGTCGCCGACCGGCGGCTCGGCGTGCCTGCCGCGATCCTGCTGGCGATCGGCGGCGCCGGCTTCGGCTTCACCATGATCCCGAGGGCCTGAGCATGCGCCTATCCATCAGCCCCGCTTTCTCGCGCGCCGTGCTCGACAGCCATTCGCTGCTGGGCGTGCTGTTCGGCACGGTGACCTTCCTGCTCTGCGTGTCGGGCACGCTCGCCGTGCTGTCGGACGAATTCGCGGTGTGGGAGACGCCGCACGGTCCGCATGTCGCCAGCGCCTCGCCCGAGCTGCTCGCGCGCGTCGCGACCAACACTTATGCCGCGGCAAAGGCCGAGGGGATCGCGCACGACATGTTCGTGACGGCGCCGACGCCCGAACTGCCGCGCCTCACCGCGAGCGCGTTCGATCATGGCCGCAGCCGGATCTGGAACGCCGATGCGGAAGGGCGGCTGGGGCCGCGTCCGGAAACGCCCTGGACCAGCTTCCTCCAGGATCTGCATTTCAACCTGAACCTCGGGATTATCGGACGCTATCTGGTGGGTATCGTCGGCACGTTGCTGCTGGCGAGCCTGATTACCGGCGTGGTCGCGCATCGCCGCATCCTCAAGGACGCCTTCCGCCTGCGCTGGGGCGGATCGAAGCGGCTCGCCAATGCCGATCTCCACAACCGGGTGGGGGTCTGGGCGCTGCCCTTTCACCTGATCGTGTCGCTCACCGGATCGCTGCTCGGGCTTTCGGGGCTCATCATCATGGTCCTCGCCTATGTCGCCTTCCAGGGAGATACCGAGAAGGCGATCGCGGCGCTGCTCGGCCCGCAGGCGGTGGAAGATGCGCGGCCGGCACCGCTCGCGGACGTGCGGCCGATGATCGCCTTCATCGGCGCGCGCATTCCCGGCGCGTTGGTCACCTCGCTCGATTATGACGATGTCGGCACGCGCGGCCAGCGCGTCACCGTCTCGGTGGCGGCGCCCGGCCATCTGACCCGCGCCGAGGCCTGGACGTTCGACGGCGCCGGGCGCTTCGTGTGGAAGGCTGGCTATACCGATGGCAGCGTCGGCATGCGGATCTACGGCATGATTACGCCGCTCCATTACGGCACCTATGGCGGGATCTGGCTCAAGCTGATCTATGCCCTGCTGGGCACCGGGCTTTGCACCGTCGTCGCCTCGGGCGGCAATATCTGGCTGGCGCGCCGGCGCGAGCAGGGTCGCGCGGCGCCGCGGCTCGAGCGGCTGTGGAGCGCGCTGATCTGGGTCCAGCCGTCGGCCTGGGCCGGCACCGCCATCGCGGCGATGCTGGGGGCGCCGCCGCTACCGGTCTATTGGGGCGGGGTAATCGCGGTCCTGGTCGCGAGCCTGTGGGTGGCGAGTCCGGCCGTGATCGTGCGCGGGCTGCGCATCGCGGGCGCGGTGGCCTGTGTGGCGCTGGCGACCCTGCATATGGCGACCGAGGGGACGACTTCGACGATCGCGCTCCTGGTGGATATCGGCATCCTGCTCTGCGGCATGATCCTGCTGTGGCTGACGGGCATATTGCCCGCCTTCTACCGATCGGTGCGTACCGTGCTTCCGCGCACCTACCCGGTGGAGGGGATCTGAAAGCTGATATAAAGAAATCTTTATATGCCGCTTGACGCGGCCTCGCCGGGAGCCGATGCTTGATGGGTCGAAGGTTCTCCGGCCGTGCAAGCGCGCCGGAGCTAAGACGGGAAGCCGGTGCGGACGCCTGTCCAATGCCGGCGCTGCCCCCGCAACTGTAAGCGGCGAGCGGCGGCCATGAAGTGTCACTGGGGTCCGCCCCGGGAAGGCCAGGCCGACGTGACGACCCGCGAGCCAGGAGACCTGCCTCCGACGCGATAACGTCCACCGGCGGGGTGTCCGGGCTGGCCGCTTGCATGCTGCGGCCAGCGCGATTTGGTCCGCGTCTGCTTGTGTCTGGTTCTCTGCCTCGCCCTTCATCGGGGTAATGAAGACCATGACTGCCACTGTTGCCACGCTCGGATTCCCGCGCATCGGCCCGCGCCGGGAGCTGAAGTTCGCGCTCGAGAAATACTGGTCGGGCAAATCGACCGAAGCCGAATTGCAGGACGCCGCATCGGGCCTGCGCACCGCCGCATGGGCGCGGCAAAAGGCGCTGGGCGCCGATTGGCTGCCGTCCAACGATTTCTCGCTCTACGATCACGTCCTCGATACCAGCGTGATGCTGGGTGCGATTCCGGATCGCTACGGCGCCGGGGCGGGGGAGGCGGATCTCGCCACCTATTTCGCGATGGCGCGCGGCACGACCGCGACGGACGATGGCTGCGGCCAGGCGCATGCCAGCCTGACGGCGTGCGAGATGACCAAATGGTTCGACACCAATTATCACTATATGGTGCCCGAGCTGGTGGCCGGACAGAAGCTCACGCTGAACGGATCGAAGATCGTCGACGAATATCGCGAGGCCAGGGCGCAGGGTTTCGAGACCCGGCCGGTGCTGCTCGGCCCGGTGACCTGGCTGAGTCTTGCCAAGGGCCGCGACGTCGATCCGTTCGACTTCCTCGATGAAGTGCTGGGACTCTACAGCGTCATCCTCGGCCATCTTGGGCATGCCGGCGCCGAATGGGTGCAGATCGACGAGCCGGTGCTGGTGCTTGATCTGGACGAGCGGCAGCGCAAGGCGCTGACCCGCGCCTATGCGAAGCTGACGCGCTGCGGCGTCAAGCTGATGCTGGCGACCTATTTCGGCGGGCTTGAGGACAATCTCACTTTTGCTGCTTCGCTTCCGGTGGCGGGGCTGCATATCGATCTGGTGCGGGCGCCCGACCAGCTCGATCGCGTGCTCAAGGCCGCGCCCAGATCGCTGCTGCTGTCGCTCGGCGTGATCGACGGCCGCAATGTCTGGCGCAGCGATCTGCAGCGCATCCTCGATCGCGTGGAGCCGATCGCCGCGGGGCGGGACATCGTGCTCGCGCCGTCCTGCTCGCTGTTGCATGTGCCCGTTGATCTCGCGCTGGAGGGCAGGATCGACGACGAGGTGAAGCAATGGCTCGCCTTCGCGGTGCAGAAGATCGAGGAGCTGGCGATACTCAAGCGCGCGCTCAACGAGGGCCGCGCGAGCGTCGCGGTCGAGCTGGCCGCGTCCGCGCAGGCCGCGGCGAACCGCCTGACATCGGCGCGCATCCATGACGCGAACGTCTCCACCCGTGTCGCGGCCGCCACGCCGGCGATGCGCGAGCGGCATTCGGCCTATGAAACCCGCGCCTTGGCCCAGGCGGAGGTTCTCGGGCTTCCGGCATTCCCGACCACCACGATCGGATCCTTCCCGCAGACCGCCGAGGTGCGCCATGCCCGTGCCGAACATAATCGCGGGCATCTGGACGACGCCGCGTACCAGCAGTTCCTGCGCGAGGAGACTGCGCGCGCGATCCGCTGGCAGGAGGAAGTGGGGCTCGACATGCTCGTCCACGGCGAGTTCGAGCGCAACGACATGGTCCAGTATTTTGGCGAGCAGCTCTCGGGCTTCGCCTTCACCGTCAATGGCTGGGTCCAGTCCTATGGCTCGCGCTGCGTGCGTCCGCCGATCCTCTATGGCGACGTCTCGCGGCCCGATCCGATGACCGTCGAATGGTGGCGCTACGCGCAGTCGCTGACCGGCAAGCCGGTGAAAGGCATGCTCACCGGCCCGGTCACGATCCTGAACTGGTCGTTCGTGCGCGACGATCAGCCGCGCGAAGCCTCGTGCCGGCAGATCGCCTTCGCGATCCGCGCCGAAGTGCTCGATCTCGAAGCTGCGGGCTGCAAGGCGATCCAGATCGACGAAGCGGCCCTTCGCGAGGGACTGCCGCTCCGCAAGCGCGACTGGCAGCAGTATCTCGACTGGGCGGTGGACTGTTTCCGGCTTTCGGCGGCGGGGGTCGGCGATGCCACCCAGATCCACACCCATATGTGCTATTCGGAGTTCAACGACATCCTGCCTTCGATCGGCGCGATGGATACTGACGTGATCTCGATCGAGACCGCGCGCTCGCAGATGGAGCTGCTCGAAGGCTTCGCGCGCTATCGCTATCCGAGCGCGATCGGGCCGGGCGTCTATGACATCCATGCCCCGCGCGTGCCGTCCGGAGAGGAGATGGTGCAGCTGATGCGCCTCGCCCAGCAGCATCTGCGGCCTGAACAGCTTTGGGTGAATCCCGATTGCGGGCTCAAGACCCGCAGATGGGAGGAAGTGAAGCCGGCGATCGAGGCGATGGTCGAGGCCGCGCGGACCTTGCGCGTCGAGGCGATGGCGGCGGCATGACGATGGCTGCCGGCAGCGGCGTCGTCCGGTTGATCGACATGATCTTTCCGGGCGACACCAACCATCACGGCACGCTGTTCGGCGGCGTGGCGCTCGCGCACATGGACAAGGTGGCGTTCCTCGCCGCCTCGCGCCATGGCCGGGCGCCCTTCGTCACGGCGTCTTCCGAGCGGATCGATTTCGCCGCCCCGGCGCTCAAGGGCGAGCTGATCGAGGCGACGGGGAGTGTGGTGCGCGTCGGCACCCGCTCGCTCGACGTGGAGGTCGAGCTGGTCGCCGAGGTGCTGCTCAGCGGCGAGCGGCGGCTGTGCACGCGGGGGCGGTTCACGCTGGTAGCGGTGACGGAGGCGGGAGGACGGCCGGCGCTGCCGCCGCTCGGCCCCGCATCCGCCGATGCCGAGGATGGCGCGCTCCATATGGTCGACATGGTCTTCCCGCCGCAGACCAACCATTACGGCACGCTGTTCGGCGGGGACGCGTTGCGGATGCTCGGCAAGGCCGCCTTCATCGCCTCGACCCGGCATGCTCGCGCGGTGATGGTCATGGCGGCGTCCGACCGTATCGATTTCGTGAGCCCGGTGCATGAGGGCGAGATGATCGACCTGGTCGCGCGGATCAGGATGACGGGGCGGACCTCGGTTCGCGTCGGCGTCGAGCTATGGGCCGAAAATCTGCTGACCGGGGACCGCCGCCGTGCGGCGGCGGCCGAATTCGTCATGGTGGCGGTGGACAGGAGGGTGAAGCCTGTCGAAATCGAATGACCGTCCAAACGCGTGGAAACGCGCATTGTCAATCGGGATGCACGGCGAATTGACTCGCGCCATGGTGCGGCGCATCAATAGCCCGTGCTGAAGCTGCTTCGCCATCTCCTGTGCCTGGGCATATTGTTCGGCCTTGCCGGGAACGGTGTCGCTTTGGCCGCGCCGTGCATCCTGATGACGCACAGCCAGCCGGCGGCGATGGCGGACATGCCCGATTGCGACATGGCCCAGTCCAGCCCGACGCACCATGAGAATGGCAAGGACAAGGCGCCGGGCTGTTTGGCGATGGCCGCGTGCACCGCGGTACTCGCGATGAAGGAGCCCGCCGCTCCGGCCGCGGTCGCGCTTCGGAGCCCCGCGGCGGATTTCTGGCCGGCATCGACCATCCTCACCGGGCGCGATGTCGCCCCGGAACCGGAACCACCGGCCTTCCTTGGCTGAACCTGCGCGCACGCGCGGCTGACCGGCTGCGCCGTCCTTCGACGGCGGCCACGAACCGATCCGCGTGCATCGACAAGATTCATCCAAGGATTCGAACGATGATCAAGACGATCATGGCTGCCATGCTGGCAGCGGCGACATTCGTCGCACCCTCTGCCCATGCCCAGTCCGCTGCGCTCTCCGGCAAGGGCGTTCCAACCCTCTCGGCGCAGGAACGCCAGGCCCAGCAGGCATGGTGGGCGGCACGCGCTACCCGGCACACGGGGAAGCGCATGGCCGCCTGCATGGCGATGCCTGAATGCAGCGACCGGCGGATGCTGTCCGCCGCGCCTTCCAACAAGGGCTGACGGTCGCCGCCTGCGGCGGGCGCCTAGGTGCGCGTCGCGGGCGGTCGATCTTCTCGAGGAGGCTGCCATGCGACTCTCCCTGTATCCGGTGCTGCTGGGGACCGCGCTCGTCGTGCTGCCGTCGGCGGGGCTGGCCGATCCGATCAGCTATGCCGAGGCGCTCGAACGCGCCGCCGCCAATGCCCCCAGCCTCAAGGCGCGCGCCGCCTCGACCGATGCGGCGCGTTCGTCGGCGATCGCGGCCGATCGCCTGCCCGATCCGACGCTCGATTTCGGCATCCGCGATTTCCCGGTGACCGGACCCAATGCGGGCAGCTTCACGCGTGACGATTTCACGATGCCGACGATCGGGTTCAGCCAGCAATTCCCCAATCTCGCCAAGCGCCATGCGCGGGCCGCGCGCGCCACTGCTGAGATCGGCGTGGCCGAGGCCGGCGAGCGGGTCGAGGCGCGCAACGTCCGGCTCGAGACCGCGCTCGCCTGGATCGACCTCTATTATGGCGAGCGGCGGCTGGCCCAGCTCGGCCTGCTCGAGACGAGCCTTGGCGATCTCCAGAAGACGGTGACCGCGCGCCTCGCCTCGGGAAGCGCGCGGCCGAGCCAGGCGCTCGAGCCCGAGCAGCTCCGGGCCGCCGTCGCCGATCGCCGCGCCGAAATGGTCGCGGTGATCGCGCAGGCGCGCGCAAGGCTGGCGCGGTACACCGGCGATCCCGACCCGCAGGTCATGGGCGACCCGCCGGCGCCGGAGGTCGATCCGGATCGGCTGCGTGCCGGGCTCGACACCTTGCCTGCGCTGCGCGCGTTCGACGCCGGCATTGCCGCCGCCGATGCCGATGTCCGCATGGCGCGTGCCGACAAGCGGCCGGACTGGCGGGTCGGGGTTTCCTATGGGCGGCGCGATCCCGCGTTCGGCGATCTTGCCTCGGTGGGCGTATCGGTCGACCTGCCGCTGTTCGCCGGCCGGCGCCAGAATCCGAAGATCGACGCGAGCGCGAGCCAGGCCCAGCGGGCGCGGTTCGATCGCGAGGCGGGCAGGCGCGAACTGGTCGCGGCGCTCGACGCCGACCTTGCCGATCATGCCATGCATCACGAGCGGCTGCGCAATGCCCGCGAGACGCTGGTGCCGCTCGCCCAGCGCCGCGCCGAGCTGGATCGCGACAGCTATGCCGGCGGCAAGACCGATCTTGGCACGGCGCTTCTCTCGACGCTCGCGCTCGCCGAAGCCGAGGTCGAGATGCTCAACCGCGAAGCCGAAGTCGCGCGCGACGCCGTGCGCATCGCCATCACTTATGGGGAGGAGCGGCCATGACGCCCGCATCCACGCAAAAGGCCCGCTGGGGCGCTTCCTTGCTCGCGGCGGCACTGGTCGCCGGTGGGGCCGGATATTGGCTGGGGCATCGTAGCGAGCCCGCGCCGCAAGCGGCGCCCGCCGCCGCGGGGCGCCAAATCCTCTATTATTACGACCCGATGGCGCCGGCCCAGCATTTCGACAAGCCGGGCAAGTCGCCGTTCATGGATATGCAGCTCATCCCCAAATATGCGGATGAAGGCGGCGCGGCCGGCCCTGCCGGAGTCGCCATCGATTCGGCGGCGCGGCAGAGCCTGGGCATCCGGGTGGTCGCGGTGAAGACGGGCAGCCTTGCCGGTACGCTCAATGTTACCGGGACGATCGATTTCAACCAGCGCGACGTGGCGATCGTCCAGGCGCGATCGGGCGGGTTCGTGCAGCGCGTCTATGCCCGCGCGCCGGGCGATGTCATCCGCGCGGGGGCGCCGATTGCCGATCTGCTGCTGCCCGATTGGGGCGGCGCCCAGGCCGAATATCTGAGCGTGAGACGGCTGGGCCGGCCGGACCTCACCGCCGCCGCGCGGCAGCGCCTGCGGCTGATGGGCATGTCCGACGGGCTGATCGCCGGCGTCGAGCGCAGCGGCCGGCCGAACGGCGTGGTTACCGTCACGACACCGATCTCGGGCGTGATCCAGACGCTCGATGCGCGGCAGGGCGTCACGCTGGCGATGGGCCAGACGCTGGCGCAGGTCAGCGGGCTGGGCACCGTCTGGCTCAACGCCGCCGTGCCCGAGGCGCGCGCGGGCGATGTCCGGATCGGGCAGGGCGCGACGGCGGCGCTGGCCGGATTTCCGGGCGAGACGTTCGCGGGTCGCGTGATCGCGATCCTTCCGACCACGCAGGCGGACAGCCGTACGCTGACCGTCCGCATCGAGCTCGCCAATCGCGGCGGCCGGCTGCGGCCGGGCATGTTCGCCACCGTCGCGCTCGGCGGCGATGCGCGGCCGGCATTGCTGGTGCCGAGCGAGGCGGTGATCCGCACCGGCACGCGCGTCCTGGTGATGCTGGCGGCGGACGATGGCCGCTATCACCCCGCCGAGGTGCGGGTGGGCCGCGAGGCGGGCGGGCAGACGGAAGTCCTCGCCGGCCTGTCGGAAGGGGAGAAGGTCATCGCCTCGGGCCAGTTCCTGCTCGATTCCGAAGCGAGCCTTTCGGGCATGGAAGTGCGGCCGATCGGGGCTCCGCAGCCCGCGGCAAAGCCCCGATCGGCACTCGAAGAGGCGGGGGGCCAATGATCGCCGCACTCATCCGCTGGTCGGTCCGCAACCGCTTCTTCGTCCTGGTCGGCGTGCTGGCGCTGGCCGCCGCCGGAGTGTGGGCGGTGCGCTCGACTGCGATCGACGCATTGCCGGACCTTTCCGATACCCAGGTCATCATTCGCACGAGCTATCCCGGCCAAGCGCCGCAGATCGTCGAGAACCAGGTCACCTATCCGCTCACCACCACCATGCTCTCGGTGCCGGGCGCCAGGACGGTGCGCGGCTATTCCTTCTTCGGCGACAGCTTCGTCTATGTGATCTTCGAGGACGGCACCGACCTCTATTGGGCGCGCAGCCGCGTGCTCGAATATCTCAACCAGGTGCAGGGGCGGCTTCCGGCCGGCGCGAAGAGTGCGCTCGGGCCGGATGCGACCGGGGTCGGCTGGGTCTATGAATATGCGCTGGTCGACAGGAGCGGTCGGCACGACCTGTCGCAGCTCCGATCCTTGCAGGACTGGTTCCTGCGCTACGAGCTGAAGACCGTGCCCGGCGTCGCCGAGGTCGCCAGCATCGGCGGCATGGTCCGGCAATATCAGGTGCTGCTCGATCCGGTGAAGCTCGCCGCCTACGGGATCACCCAGCAACAGGCGGTACAGGCGATCCAGCAGGCCAATCAGGAGGCCGGCGGCTCGGTGCTGGAGATGGCCGAGGCCGAATATATGGTCCGCGCCTCGGGCTACCTGAAGACGCTCGACGATTTCCGGGCGATCCCGCTGCGCGCCGCCGCCGGCGGCGTGCCGGTGACGCTGGGCGACGTCGCCACGCTCCAGATCGGCCCCGAGATGCGGCGCGGCATCGCCGAGCTGAACGGCGAAGGCGAAGTCGCGGGCGGGGTGGTGATCCTGCGCTCGGGCAAGAATGCGCGCGAGACGATCGCGGCGGTCAAGGACAGGATCGCCACGCTCAAGGCGAGCCTGCCGCCCGGCGTCGAGATCGTCCCCACCTATGACCGTTCGCAGCTCATCGATCGTGCGGTGGACAATCTCACCCACAAGCTGATCGAGGAGTTCATCGTCGTCGCGATCGTCTGTGCGCTGTTCCTCTGGCATGTCCGCTCGGCGCTGGTCGCGATCCTGACCCTGCCGCTGGGTGTGCTGGCGGCGTTCGTGGTGATGCGGTTCCAGGGCGTGAACGCCAACATCATGTCGCTGGGGGGAATCGCCATCGCGATCGGTGCGATGGTCGATGCGGCGGTGGTGATGATCGAGAACGCCCATAAGAAGATCGAGCGCTGGGAGCACGATCATCCCGCCGAGGTGCTGGCCGGCGAGACGCGCTGGAAGGTCATCACCGATGCGGCCGCCGAGGTCGGGCCGGCGCTGTTCTTCAGTCTCGTCATCATCACGTTCTCCTTCATCCCGGTGTTCACGCTGGAGGCGCAGGAGGGGCGGCTGTTCGCGCCGCTCGCCTTCACCAAGACCTATGCGATGGCGGGTGCGGCGATCCTGTCGGTGACGCTGGTGCCGGTGCTGATGGGCTGGCTGATCCGTGGCCGCATCCCGGCCGAGCAGGCCAATCCGGTCAACCGCGCGCTCACCGCGCTCTATCGCCCCGCGCTGGACTGGACGATGCGGCGGCCCAGGACGGTGCTGCTGATCGCCGCTTTGGTCTTCGCCACCACGGCCTTTCCGCTGTCGCGGCTCGGCGGCGAGTTCATGCCCAATCTCGATGAGGGCGACCTGCTCTACATGCCCTCGGCGCTGCCGGGACTGTCGGCCGCCAAGGCATCGGAACTGCTCCAGCAGACCGACCGGCTCATCAAGACGGTGCCCGAAGTGCAAAGCGTGTTCGGCAAGGCGGGGCGCGCCGAAAGCGCCACCGATCCGGCGCCGCTGGAGATGTTCGAGACCACCATCCAGTTCAAGCCGCGCGACCAATGGCGGCCCGGCATGACGCCGGAGCGGCTGGTCGAGGAACTGGACCGCACGGTAAAGCTCCCCGGCCTCGCCAATGTCTGGGTGCCGCCGATCCGCAACCGGATCGACATGCTCGCGACCGGCATCAAGAGCCCGATCGGGGTGAAGGTGTCGGGCGCCGATCTCGCCCAGCTCGATCGCATCGCCCATGATGTCGAGACGGTCGCCAAGACGGTGCCGGGCGTCAGCTCGGCGCTGGCGGAGCGGCTGACCGGCGGGCGCTATGTCGATGTCGATATCGATCGTGCCGCCGCCGCGCGGTTCGGGCTCAACATCGCCGACGTCCAGGCGATCGTCTCGGGCGCGATCGGGGGCGAGACGATCGGCGAGACCGTCGAGGGGCTGGCGCGCTATCCGATCAGCGTGCGCTATCCGCGCGAACTGCGCGGCAGCCTCGAAGGGTTGCGGACGCTGCCGGTGCTCACGCCTTCGGGCCAGCAGGTCACGCTCGGTACGGTGGCGGCCATCTCGATCGCCGAGGGGCCGCCGATGCTCAAGACCGAGAATGCCCGGCCTTCGACCTGGGTCTATGTGGACGTGCGCGATCGCGACCTCGCGTCGGTCGTAAGTGACCTCCAGCGTGCGGTGGCGAAGCAGGTGAAGCTCTCGCCCGGCGTCAGCATCGCCTATTCGGGCCAGTTCGAATATCTCCAGCGCGCGATCGAGCGGTTGAAGCTGGTCGTGCCTGCGACGCTGCTCATCATCTTCGTGCTGCTCTACCTGATCTTCCGGCGTTTCGACGAAGCGGCGCTCATCATGGGCACGCTGCCGTTCGCGCTGACGGGCGGCATCTGGACGCTATGGCCGCTGGGCTTTCACCAGTCGGTGGCGACCGGGGTCGGGTTCATCGCGCTGGCCGGGGTCTCGGCCGAGTTCGGCGTGGTGATGCTGATCTACCTCAAGCATGCGCTGGAGGAACGTGGTCCCGATCCGGATGCGGACAAGGTGGAGGCGGCGGTGCGCGAAGGCGCGCTGCTGCGCGTCCGGCCCAAGGCGATGACGGTGGCGGTGATCCTTGCCGGCCTGCTGCCGATCCTGCTCGGCACCGGGACCGGCTCGGAGGTGATGAGCCGGATCGCCGCGCCGATGATCGGCGGGATGCTCACCGCGCCGCTGCTTTCGATGTTCGTCCTGCCCGCCGCCTATCTGCTGCTCCGGCGGCCCACCCGTCAACCTGTCTCATCATGAAGGAGAAGACCATGAAGCCTGCGCAATTGGCGATTGTCCTGGGGTTTGCCACCCTGACTGCCGCGTGCGGCCAGAAGGCCGATGCGCCCGCGGCGGCGGAGGCGAGCCAGTCCTCCGCCCAGTCCTCCACGATGTCCGGCACCATGAACGAGGACATGGCCGGCATGGGCAACATGGCGATGCCCGTTGAGGCGAAGACCGCCAGGGGCACCGGCACCGTGACTGCGATCGACAAGGCGACCGGCAAGATCACGCTCGACCATCAGGCCATCCCCGAAGCCGACTGGCCGGCGATGAAGATGGCGTTCGATGCCAAGCCCGCCGTCGTCGAGGGCGTCGCGATCGGCGACAAGGTGACGTTCGACCTGGCGCTCAAGGGGGGCGGGGCCGAAGTGACCGCGATCACCAAGCAATAGGATCGACTGGCCGGCCATCGCAGGACGAGATGGCCGTGCTCCCGAACGAAAGAAGCCGCGCCTTGCTGGGAAGGCGCGGCTAGTGTGAGCTGGGGAGAAAGGGATCCCGAAGCCCGTTTCCGAAACAAAGCCGAGAGAGCGAATCCGGCCTCACCGGGGAACGGATCTGAACATCCATCAAATTAGTGGATATTATAAGCAATTTCGGCTATGCGCGGCTAAAGGCAATCTCTCGCCCTTTGCCCCGATGAGCGGCTATCCAGCACAGCTTGGCGCCTATCGGGCGCACTCCCTTTCAGGCCCGGAGAAGCATGACCGACCTCGTCCTGTTGTATGAACATCCCGCATGGTTCCTGCCGCTGCTGGACGCGCTCGATCGGCGCGGCGTCGCCTATGCCGCGCAGCATGCCGACGGCCATGGCTTCGATCCGGCCGATCGCTCGCTGCCGGCACCGATCGTGTTCAATCGTATCGCCATGTCGAGCTTCCTGCGCGCGCCCGAGCATCCGATCTTCTATGCTCAGGCGCTGATGGCGCATTGGGCCGCGGCGGGTGCCCGCGTGCTCAACGGGGCGGATACGCTGGCGGTCGACGCGTCGAAGGCGCGCCAGCTTTCGGTGATCGCCGGGCTCGGGCTGCCGATCCCGGCGACGCGCGTGGTGCACCGCGCCGCCGATCTGGTCGCAGCCAGCGAGGGGCTGCGTTTTCCGATCGTGGTGAAGGCCAATATCGGCGGATCGGGCGCGGGCATCGTCCGCTATGACAGCCGCGAGAGCCTGGCCGCGGCGGTGGACGAGGGCATGGTGCCCGACAGCATCGATCGGGTGCTGCTCGTCCAGGAATATGTGCCGGTGCGCGACGGGAAGATCACCCGGATCGAGACGCTGGGCGGCAGGTTCCTCTACGCGATCGATGTCGATGGCGGCGGCAGCTTCGATCTCTGCCCCGCCGATGTGTGCCTGGCCGCGCCGGGCAAGCCGGTCATCACCATCACCGAGGCGCGTCCCGACGAAGCGCTGATCGAAGCTGCCGAACGGATCGCGCAGGCCGCGAAGCTGGATGTCGGCGGGATCGAAGTGATGATCGACGATCGCGACGGCACGCCGCGTTTCTACGACGTCAACGCGCTCTCCAACTTCGTCGCCAACCCGCTCGATGTGCTAGGCTGGGATCCGCACGAGCGGCTGGTCGATTGGCTGGAAACCCTGATCGCGGAGGCCAGGGCGTGAGATATGGATATTGGATGCCGGTGTTCGGCGGCTGGCTGCGCAACGTGCCCGACGAGGGCATGGAGGCGAGCTGGGACTATGCGCGCGATCTCGCGGTGTGCGCCGAGCAGATCGGCTATGACCTGACGCTGATCGCCGAATTGAACCTAAACGACATCAAGGGCGTGACCGAGCCCGCGCTCGATGCCTGGTCCACCGCCGCGGCGGTGGCGGCGGTGACGAAGACGCAGGAACTGATGGTCGCGGTGCGCCCCAATTTCCACCAGCCCGCCTTGTTCGCCAAGGCGGCTGCGAATATCGACCGCATCTCGGGAGGGCGGCTTTCGCTGAACGTGGTCTCCTCCTGGTGGGCTGACGAGGCGCGGCAGTACGGCCTGCAGTTCGACCAGCATGACGATCGCTATGCCCGCACCTCCGAATGGCTGGAGGTAGTGCAGGGCCTGTGGCGCGAGGAGCGGTTCAGCTTCGAGGGACGGTTCTACCGCACCGAGGATGCGATCTGCGCGCCCAAGCCGGCGCATCCACCGATCCTCTATGCCGGCGGCGAGAGCGAGGCGGCCAAGACGATGATCGCCGGTCAGTGCGACGCCTATGTGATGCATGGCGATCCGGTCGAGGCGATCGCGCCCAAGATTGCCGATATGCGCGCGCGCCGGGCGGCGGCGGGCGGCAGGCCGATGACCTTCGGCATGGCTGCCTATGCTATCGTGCGCGACAGCGAGGCCGAGGCGAAGCGCGAGCTCGCGCGCATTACCGAGGTGAAGGAACTCCCCGCCGGCTACGCCAATTTCGACCAGTGGCTCTCGGGCACCCAGCTCGAGCGCGAGCTGAAGATCCAGGAATATTCGGTGTCGAACCGTGGCCTGCGCCCCAATCTCGTCGGCACGCCCGAGCAGCTCAAGGAACGGATCGCCGAATATGAGGCTGCGGGGCTCGACCTGCTGCTGCTCCAGATGAGCCCCCAGCGCGAGGAGATGGAGCGGTTCGCCGCCCAGGTGATCGCGGCATGATCCGGCTCGAAGGCGTCCACAAGCAATTCGACGGCGTGCATGCCGCGCTTGCGGGCGTCGATCTGGAGATCGCGCGCGGAGAGGTGTTCGGAATCATCGGCCGATCGGGCGCAGGCAAGTCGACTCTGGTGCGGCTGCTCAACGGGCTCGAACGTCCGACGGAGGGCAGGGTGTTGATCGAGGACATGGATGTCGCGGGCCTTGCGGGCGAGTCGCTTCGCCGGCTCCGGCGCCGGGTGGGGATGATCTTCCAGAATTTCGGCCTGCTCTCTTCGCGCACGGTGTTCGACAATGTGGCGCTGCCGCTCAGGATCGCGCGCGTGTCCCGCGCCGAGATCGCCGCGTGCGTGCCCGAGCTGCTCGCGCGCGTCGGGCTCACCGATCATGGCGCTAAATATCCGGCGCAGCTTTCGGGCGGGCAGAAGCAGCGCGTCGGCATCGCCCGCGCGCTTGCCACCGGCCCCGACATATTGCTGTGCGACGAGGCTACCAGCGCGCTCGATCCCGAGACGACGCGCAGCATCCTTTCCCTGATCGCCGACCTCAATCGCGAGTTGGGCCTGACCATCGTGCTCATCACCCATGAGATGGACGTGGTCCGCCAGGTCTGCGACCGCGTCGCGGTGCTCCATGCCGGGCGGGTGGTCGAGAGCGGCGGCGTTGCCGAGATATTCCTCCATCCGCGCGCAGCCGAGACGCGCGCCCTGCTTGCCGAGACCGACACGCAGGCGGAACCCGCGGCCTTTGCGGGACGGGTCGTCCGCCTGACGCTACACGGACCGGCGGCGGGCGAGCCGCTGCTCACCCGGATCGCGCGCGAGACCGGCGTCGACTTCACGATCCTCGACGGCCGGATCGGACGGCTCAAGGGCGCGGGCTTCGGGCAATTGACCCTGGGGCTGACCGGTGGCGACGCCGATGCTGCGATCGCGGCGCTACGTCGCCAGGGCGAGGTGGCGGCATGAGCGGGTGGTTCGTCCATATCGACTGGGCCGAGATCGGTCAGGCCGGTCTCGACACGCTGGCGATGCTGGGAGGATCGCTCGCGCTCACCATCCTCTTTGGCCTGCCGCTCGGCGTGCTGCTCTTCCTCACCGGCCCCGGCCAGGTCTGGGCAAGCCGCTCTGCCAACGGAGCGCTGGCGATGGCGGTGAACCTGCTCCGCTCGGTGCCGTTCATCATCCTGCTGATCGTGATGATCCCGGTCACCGTGCTGCTGGTCGGCACGTCGCTGGGCGTCGCCGGCGCGATCCCGCCGCTGGTCGTCGGCGCCGCGCCCTTCTTTGCGCGCCTCGTCGAGACGGCGCTGCGCGAAGTGGACCGCAATACGATCGAGGCGGTGCAGGCGATGGGCGCCCCCACGCGCGACCTTGTCCTGCGCGCGTTGCTGCCCGAGGCGATGCCCGGCATCATCGCGGGCGCGACCGTCACCGCGGTCGCGCTCGTCTCCTTCACCGCGATGGCGGGGGTGGTCGGCGCCGGCGGCCTGGGCGACCTTGCCATCCGCTTCGGCTATCAGCGCTTCCAGACCGACGTGATGCTCGTCACCGTCGCGCTGCTGCTGCTTCTCGTCCAGCTCCTCCAGATGGCGGGCGACGGCCTCGTCCGACACTTTACACGCCGATAGGACCGTCCATGCATCGCCGCCTGCTCCTCGCCGCCTTCGCCGCCCTGGCCCTTGCCGGCTGCGGCAAGTCCGGCTCGACGGATGATCCGAACGCGCTCAGCGTCGCGGCGACCGCGGTGCCGCATGCCGAGATCCTCGATTTCGTGAAGCCCACGCTCGCGAAGCAGGGCCTGAAGCTCGATGTCCGGGTGTTCAACGACTATGTCCAGCCCAACACCCAGGTCGCGGAGGGGCGGATCGCGGTCAATTATTTCCAGACCGAGCCCTATCTTGCCGAGTTCAACCGCTCGAAAGGCACGCATCTGGTGACGATCGCGGGCGTGCATGTCGAGCCGTTCGGCGCCTATTCGCGCAAGTGGAAGACGCTCGGCGACCTGCCCGACGGCGCGACCGTCGCCATCCCCAACGAGCCGAGCAATAGCGGCCGCGCGCTCCAGTTGCTCGCCAAGGCCGGGCTGGTCACTCTGCTCGATCCGAAAAGCACCTCGGCGACGCCCAAGGACATCGTCGAGAACCGCAGGAACCTGAAGTTCCGCGAGCTGGAGGCGGCAACGCTGCCGCGCGTGCTCGACCAAGTCGATCTCGCGCTCATCAACACCAATTATGCGCTCGATGCCGGGCTCAATCCCACGCGTGATGCGCTGGCGATCGAGGGGAAGGACAGCCCCTATGTCAATTTCCTGGTGGGGCCGGAGAGCGCGCGCAACGATCCGCGCGTGCGGAAGCTCGTCACGGCGCTGCGCAGCCCGGAGGTGAGGGCGTTCATCGAGCGCAAATATGGCGGGGCGGTGATTCCGGCGTTCTGAGCCGGCGCATGGTTTCAGAGCCGGCTGAAAATTGTTCGCACCGGGATGTCGATTTTTCTAAAAACAGGGTTGACGGTCCCGCGTCGCCCGCATAGATGACGCCTCCACCGACGGGGTGCTCTTCAACGGAGCGTTA
>NZ_JAAVVE010000002.1 GCF_018449795.1 Sphingomonas sp. dw_22 | reverse complement strand
CCCCTCGCCGGTGCGCCCCGACCGCCCGGGCGCGGGTCGTCCGCCGAATTTCCGGCCGGTCCACGGCCCCACCTATCGCTATCCGCGCGGCTACCGCTATCGCCGCTGGACGACGGGTCTGTTGCTGCCGAGCATCTTCCTGTCGAGTTCCTATTATTATGACGACTATGGCGCGCTCGGCGTCGGGCCGCCCCCGCCGGGCTATCGTTGGGTGCGCTACGGGCCGGACCTGCTGCTCATCCAGATCCGCACGCGGCGTGTGGTCGATGTGATCTACGGCGCCTTTTATTGATCCGGAAACGAAGCGGCCGCCTGGGACGGATCGACATTTGACGGCCCCCTCCCTGCAAGCAGGGAGGGGAAAGCTCGATTGCTCCTGGCCCGCCGATGGCCGGCCGCTTCGTTTTCCGCTTTCCTACACGCCGTTGTTCCGCTTATGTACCGCGCGTGATGCCGCACGCCCTCCGCCGCGCCTGTCCGCCCGCCCGCCATGCGCGGCCCCGCGCTCGCGCCTCCGCGACCGGTGGGTTTTTTCGCAATGCCGGTGTCAACCGTGTCAACCTGCGGTGGCCGGAGGGCCGGCGATGATCGCGCACCTCAAGGGCCATCTCGCCGCCACCGGCGCGGATCATGCGGTGATCGACGTGAATGGCGTCGGCTATCTGGTCGGCGCCTCGGCCCGCACGCTGACCGCGCTCGGCACGATCGGCGATCTGGTCACGATCCATACCGAGATGCTGGTATCGGAGGATTCGCTCCGCCTGATGGGCTTCGCCAGCGCCGAGGAGCGTGACTGGTTTCGCCTGCTGACCTCGGTCCAGGGTGTCGGCGCCAAGGTCGCGCTGGCGATCCTCTCGATTCTCTCGCCCGAGGAAGTGCAGACCGCCGTCGCCCGCGCCGATTCCGCGATGATCGCCCGTGCCAACGGCGTCGGGCCGAAGCTCGCCCAGCGCATCGTCAACGAATTGAAGGACAAGGCCGGCGGCATCGCCCTGGGCGGCAGCGGCGCGACCGCCGCGCCGGCAGGCGGCGCGGCGGCGGATGCCGTCTCGGCGCTCCTCAACCTCGGCTTCAAGCCCGCCGAGGCAAGCGGCGCGGTGAGCGCCGCCAATGACGAGCTGGGGCCGGGCGCTACGCTCGATGCGCTGGTCCGCCTGGCGCTCCGGAAGGCGGCGAAATAGCCATGGAAATCGAAGTCAGCGCCGAGGCCAAGGACAAGTCGCTCAATCGCCGCGTCGCGATCACCGTCGTCGTGCTGTCGGTGGTGATGGGCCTGTGCGGCATCAAGGACGGCAACATCGTCCAGGCCATGCAGGCGGCGCAGTCCGCATCGGTGGACGATTGGAACGAATATCAGGCGACCCGCACCAAGCTGCACATCGCCGAGACCAGCCGCACCCAGATCGCGGCGCTCGCCGCCGATCCGGCCCGGGCCGCGCCCGTGCTCGCGGGCATCGACCGCGACATCGCCCGCTACCGGGCCGAGGCCCCGCGCCTGGCGGCCGAAGCCAGGGCGCAGTCGGATCGCTATGACGCGCTCAACGTCCATGACGACCAGTTCGACGCCAGCGACGCGGCGATCTCCACCGCCATCTCGATCGCGGCCGTCTCGGCATTGGCGGAGAGCGGCTGGCTGCTCGGCGCGGCCTGGGCGTTCGGCGCGTTCGGCCTGTTCATAGGCCTGTGCGGCTTCGCCGGCTGGAGCTTCCATCCGGCGCTGCTGAGCGGAGTGCTGGGGTGATGGGGTTATTTGATCGAAAAACTTCTGCATCTCGTGGCCTCTTATCCCTGGCCATTGGAGTGCAAGTCACGATTGTCACTGAGTTGGGGTTTAACCGAGATAGCGAAGTGCTTTGCGCATACTTTTGCGCTCACATTCATGGGTATTCCAAGATCGTTGGCGCCAGTGGAGAGATATTAGAGCGCTTTATCGAAAATTGTTATGCGGGCCTCGTGGAGATAACACCATTGGCGCGGGGAAGATTAATTCCCTTCGGTCTCGCGCTTGGAGGGGCGATAAAGTCGATTGATAGGGCCGGTCTAACAAACGGATGGGCGGATTTTTATCGTCTCCTTGAGGGAGCACACGAATGGTCTACACCTAAGGTTGAGCTAGATATTTGGGTGGGGACAATGGAGCGAGCAGTATTTGCGATGCTCCAAGAACAGAAGCGCGGTTGGAAGCCTGATGTCTGATTCTGATCGCATCCTCGCCCCCGCGCGCAAGCCCGAGGACATCGACGCCGCCCTGCGCCCCAAATCGCTCGACGAGTTCGTCGGCCAGAAGGCGTCGCGCGAGAATCTCCGCGTGTTCATCCAGGCGGCCAAGGCACGCGGCGAGGCGCTCGATCACGTCCTCTTCTTCGGCCCCCCCGGCCTCGGCAAGACCACGCTCGCCCAGATCGTCGCGCGCGAGATGGGCGTGGGGTTCCGCGCGACCTCCGGCCCGGTCATTGCCAAGTCGGGCGACCTCGCGGCGCTGCTCACCAATCTCGAGGACGGCGACGTGCTGTTCATCGACGAGATCCACCGCCTCGCGCCCGCGGTAGAGGAAGTCCTCTACCCGGCGATGGAGGATCGCGCGCTCGATCTGATGATCGGGGAGGGGCCGTCCGCCCGCTCGGTGCGGATCGATCTGCCGCGCTTCACCCTGGTCGGCGCCACCACGCGCCAGGGCCTGCTCACCACGCCGCTGCGCGACCGGTTCGGCATCCCGGTCCGCCTGCAATTCTACACGGTCGAGGAGCTGACCAGCGTCGTCACCCGCGCCGCGACGCTGCTCGACCTCCATATCGCCCAGGACGGCGCGCGCGAGATCGCCCGGCGCTCGCGCGGCACGCCGCGCATCGCCGGGCGGCTGCTGCGCCGCGTGCGCGATTTCGCCAATGTGCTGGGCGAGGAGACGGTCCATGCCCGGGTGGCCGATTCGGCGCTCACCCGGCTGGAGGTCGATTCGCTCGGCCTCGACGCGATGGACCGCCGCTACCTCACGATGATCGCCGATATCTACAAGGGCGGCCCGGTCGGCGTGGAGACGCTGGCGGCGGGGCTCAGCGAGCCGCGCGACACGATCGAGGAAGTGATCGAGCCCTATCTCATCCAGATCGGCATGATCGCCCGCACCGCGCGGGGCCGCTGCCTCAATCCCGCCGGATGGAAGCATCTCGGCCTCGATCCCCCGGCCTCGGCGCAGGACGGCCTGTTCGATTGAGGCGCCGGTCAGGCGGCGGCGTAGCGCACGCGCACCCGGCGGCGCAGCGCCATGCCGGCCAGGCCGAAGCCGCCGATCATCAGGCCCCATGCGGCGGGCTCGGGAACCGGGCTGATCGTGCCCTCGGTGATGCGCACGCCCAGGTCGAGCGGGCCGTATTCGGTGGTCCATCCCGCGCCCGACCGGCGGATCGCATAGGATTGGAGCGGGTTGCCGGCGCTGGAGGGCATCCAGGGCAGGATGCCGAAATCGTCGACGAACGCGAACGTCGCCCAATAGGTGCCCGGTCCCAGATCCCAGTCCAGCGCGTTCAGGCCCTGCCAGCCCGAGTCGTTGAGCGTGAAGCTGCCGGAGAAGAGCGTCGCGCCGGGCAGGCCGCCCGCATCGCCCGCGACGCCGATGATGGCCTCGCCGCCATCGCTGCCGATCCAGCCCTGGATGCTCGCCAGCGTGGTCGCATGGTCCAGGGTGAAGCTGCCGGCCAGGAGCTGGCCCCAGCCGAGCGAATAGCCGGAATAGGGATTGGCGGGCGTGCCGGTATCGACGATCGTCTGCGCCGATGCATTGGCCGAGGCGATCAGGGCGGCACCGGCCAGAAGGCCACGGACGACGGTCTTCATACGCTATATCCCCGCTGTTGATGCTTCGGGGCTATCGGCATTCCGGCATCCAGCCAGGGCTTTTCCGCCGCTTTCCTGTCCTGAAACGGGAAAAATGCGCGGCCATGGTTACCCGACGCGGGGCCTGTCCCGGTCCGGCACGACAGATGCGAATGAATGCAGTTAATGATTCGGCCGACGGATCTTCAGGAGGCCCGCGCCCGCGCCGCCGTCACCGGCGCCGGGCATTCCTCGAATGCGCCGAAGCCCGGCTCCGGCCCCTGCTCGCCGCCTTCGAGCCAGGCGATCTTGGCGCGGACATAGCCGACCATCGCGTTGAGCTGCCCGGCCTTCTCCTCCAGCCGCACGAGCTGCATCCGCATCACTTCCAGGCTGCGCGTGGGCGTCATTCCGCCCATATTATATTCCTCCGCCAGCACGGCGATCTCGCGCAGCGAAAAGCCCAGCCCCTGCGCCATGCGGATGATCCGCGCGGCTTCGACATGCTCGGGCGTGAAGATCTGATAGGGGTTGGCGCCGCCCTTCCGCCCGGTCTCGGGCCGGAGCAGCCCCTTGCGGACATAGAAGCGCACCGTGTCGACGCTCAAGTCCGCGGCGCGGGCGAATTCCGAGATCAGCATGATTTTATCCCTTGACCATGGACCAAGGTCCACACTTATATCCCCTGGCTCCGATTTCAACTGGAGCAAAGCATGCAGAAAACCGCACTCGTCACCGGTGCCTCGGCCGGCATCGGCGAAGCCACCGCCCGCCGGCTGCTGAAGGACGGCTATCGCGTCTTCGCCGCCGCCCGCCGCCTCGATCGCATGGCCGGCCTCGCCGCCGAGGGCGCCGAGCTGATCGACCTCGATCTCACCCAGGATGCCTCGATCGTCGCCGCGATCGCGACGATCCGTGAAAAGGCCGGCCGGCTCGACGTGCTCGTCAACAATGCCGGCTATGGCAGCTATGGCGCGCTGGAGGACGTGCCGATGGCGGAGGCGCGCCGGCAGGTGGAGGTCAACCTGTTCGGCCTCGCGCGCCTGTGCCAGCTCTCGACGCCGCTGATGCGCGCGCAAGGGTCGGGCACGATCCTCAACGTCACTTCGATCGGCGGCAAGTTCGGCGAGCCCTTCGGCGCCTGGTATCACGCCACCAAGTTCGCAGTGGAGGGGCTGAGCGATTGCCTCCGCCTGGAGCTTCGCCCGTTCGGCATCCGCGTCGTCGTGATCGAGCCGGGCGCGATCCGCACCGAATGGGGCGGCATCGCCGTCCAGAGCCTGATCGAGCGTTCGGGCAAGAGCGCCTATGCGCCCTATGCCCTGAAGCACGCCGCGATGCTCGGCAGCGCCGACAATGTCAGCTTCGTCTCGCCGCCCGAAGTGGTCGCCGATACGATCGCCAGGGCCGTCGCCGCGCGCCGCCCGCGCATCCGCTATGCCACCGGGGGCGGCGCGAAGGTTTTCCTGTTCCTGGCGCGCTGGCTGCCCGATCGGATGCTCGATTCGCTGATGTGGCGGATGAGCCAGTCGGGGAAGATCGGCTGAGATCCCGGGACGAATCGACATTTGACGCTCCCCTCCCTGGAAGGGAGGGGTCGGGGGTGGGTGCGCGGCCGCCAGGTCGCGCTCGGCGCAAAGCGCCGAACGGGCATCGGGCGAAAACCGCCGCCAAGCCGGCACGAAATGCGGTCCGCTGTCTCTCCCGCGTCACACCGCCCAATTATCGCGTCGGCATGCCGGTTTTTCCGCTGTCCATGTAGGATTTCCTCTGCCAGACTCTCCCTCGCACATGCACCACGGAACCACCCGTACCTGCTCCGGCTTCGCCTCTTCAGGCCGTGCATGCCCTGCGCCCCAAAGTGCACGAATGGAGCGCATCTCCGCGCACTTTGCCTCTCGCCTTGAAAGGATCGCATGAGCCGAAAGCCCGTCCCCGCCCAGTCCGGTGAACGCTCCAGGGTCGAGGTGACGTTCGACAAGCCGCAACTCCTGCCGCAGCTCTTCGGCGAATATGATTCGAACCTGCTGATGCTCGAGGAGCGGCTGGGCGTCTATATCCATGCCCGCGGCCAGCGCGTCGTGATCGAGGGCAGCGCGGAGGCCGTCGCCCATGCCCGCGAAGTCCTCCAGGAGCTCCACAGCCGGGTGATCCGCGGCGAGGATATCGACGGCGGGCTGGTCGATTCGGTGATCGCGATGTCGAGCGAGCCGATGCTGACCGGCATCGTCCGCGCCGATGCGCCCGGCGGTGGCGGGGCGGCGCAGATCATGATCCGCACGCGCAAGAAGACGATCGTGCCGCGCTCGGCCGCGCAGGTGCATTACATGCGCGAGCTGGTCTCGAACGACATGATCTTCGCGCTCGGGCCGGCGGGCACCGGCAAGACCTATCTCGCGGTCGCCCAGGCCGTCGCGCAGCTCATCACCGGCACCGTCCAGCGGCTGATCCTGTCGCGCCCGGCGGTGGAGGCTGGCGAGCGGCTCGGCTTCCTCCCCGGCGACATGAAGGAGAAGGTCGATCCCTATCTGCGGCCGATCTACGACGCGCTCTATGATTGCCTGCCCGCCGAGCAGGTCGAGCGGCGCATCGCATCGGGCGAGATCGAGATCGCCCCGATCGCCTTCATGCGCGGCCGCACGCTGGCGGAAGCCTTCGTCATCCTCGACGAAGCGCAGAACACCACGCCCGCCCAGATGAAGATGTTCCTCACCCGCTTCGGCCAGAACAGCCGGATGGTGATCTGCGGCGATCCCAACCAGACCGATCTGCCCGGCGGCCCGCCCAGCTCGGGCCTCAACGACGCGGTCGGCAAGCTGGAGGGGATCGAAGGCATCTCGATCTGCCGCTTCGGCGTCCACGACGTGGTGCGCCACCCGATCGTGGGGCGGATCGTCGAGGCCTATGAGGGGCCGGGGGCTTGAAGGGAGGGATATCCCAAGCTAAATTGAGGATATCCTGAGGATTCGGACGATGGGCGCCCTTTATATCAAGGACGAAGACACCGCTGCGCTGGTCAGGCGCGTGGCCGAGCGTTCCGGCCTGACCAATACCGCGCTGATCCGCGAATTGGCGGCTGCGCGCGAAGCGGAATTGAATCGGGGCGAGCGACGGCTGAGCGCGCGGGAGAAGCTTGAACGTTTCTGGCGGGAACATCCTTTGCCGCCGCCCACCGGCTTGAAGGCCGACAAGGCGTTTTTCGACGAACTTTCGGGCGATCTGTGATCCTGTTCGTCGATGCCTCGGCGGTCGTGGCGATGATGAGCAAGGAGCCTGACGCGCTCGAACTTGCCGATCGGATCGGCCAGGCTTCGCGCTTGCTTTGGTCGCCGATCGTCAAGTGGGAAGCTGCCGTGGCACTTTCGCGACTACAGAAATACGCGACTGTCCATTCCGCAAGGAGCGATGTCTTCGCGTTTGGGCAGGAATATGAAATTGAATTGATGACGATCGGCGAAGATGAGAGTGAGATCGCCTTCGAAGCGTTCCGCCTTTACGGCAAGCGCAGCGGACACGCCGCTCGCCTCAACATGGGCGATTGCTTCGCCTATGCCTGCGCCAGGGCCAACAATGCGCGCCTGCTCTACAAGGGCGACGACTTTTCGAAAACGGACCTCGCCTGATGCTTGACGTCGCCGCTCTCCCCGAAAGCCCCTGGCCGACGGGCGATTGGGAAGCCCTCGCCAATCGGGCTGCCGAGGCCGCGATCCGCCAGACGCCCTTCGCCGAATGGCTCGGCTGGCCGACCGTGATCGAGATCGCCGTCCGCCTGACCAGCGACGAAGAGGTTCGCACGCTCAACCACCAGTATCGCGACAAGGACAAGCCGACCAACGTCCTGTCCTTCCCCATGGTCCAGCCCGACCTGCTGGAAACGGTGACGCAGAACAGCGACGACGGCGAGGTGATCCTGGGCGACATCGTCCTCGCCCATGGCGTCTGCGCCGCCGAGGCCGCCGAGCGCGAGATCGGCGTCGCGGATCATGCCACGCACCTGATTGTCCACGGGGTGCTGCATCTGTTAGGGTATGATCATATGGGGGACGCCGAAGCCGAGGCGATGGAAGAGATGGAGCGCGCCGCGCTCGATCAGCTCGGTCTTCACGATCCGTACCCGGTACGCGAGGACTGACCACGAACATGCCCGAGGGCCCCAGTAGCAGCGCCGCTGGCGAAACTGTTCACGAAAGCGGCGGCATATGGCGGGGACTCCGCACCCTGCTGTTCGGCGAGGAGCATGAGGAGACGCTGCGCGACCGCCTGGAGGAGGCGATCGATGAGCATGAGGAGGTGGGCGCCCGCGCCCCCGCCGGAGACCTCGCCCCGATCGAGCGCCAGATGCTGCGCAACCTGCTCCATTTCGGCGAACGCGATGCCGGCGACGTCGGCGTGCCCCGCGCGGACATCGTCGCGGTGGAGGAGGGCACCAGCTTCGCCGATCTGGTCCAGCTCTTCGCCGAGGCGGGGCACAGCCGCCTGCCGGTCTATCGCGATGCGCTCGATACCGTGGTCGGCATGGTCCATATCAAGGACGTGTTCGCGATCCTCGCCGCCGGTGCGCCGCATCCGCCGAGCATCGCCGAGCTGATCCGCGATCCGCTTTACGTGCCGCAATCGATGGGCGCGCTCGATCTGCTCGCCCAGATGCGCTCCAGCCGCACGCACCTCGCGATCGTGCTCGACGAATATTCGGGCACGGAAGGGCTCATCACGATCGAGGATCTGATCGAGGAGATCGTCGGCGAGATCGAGGACGAGCATGACGAAGCGCCGCACGCCCTGCTGGTGCCGATCGACGGCGGCGGCTGGGACGCCGATGCCCGCGCCGAGCTGGAGGACGTGGCCGAGATGGTCGATCCCCGGCTGGGCGAAGTCGACGAGGATGTCGAGACGCTGGGCGGCCTCGCCTTCGTGCTGGCGGGCCATGTGCCCCAGCCGGGGGAGTGCCTGAAGCATGAAAGCGGCTGGACGCTCGAAGTGACCGAGGCCGATGCCCGCAAGGTCACCCGCCTGCGCCTGCATCCGCCCGCCAGGCACGGGACGGGCGAGGAATGAACCCCGGGGGCCGTTCGCGGCCCCGGCATTTATCCTCCGTCATCTATAAATTCGATCAGCGACTACGCTTTAATGTGTTTAGGCGATGAACCCCCGCGTGGCAGTCTTCGTTTCGAAGAATCGCTTACCTAGGGAGATGTGCCATGGCCGATGTTGATCCGAGCGAAAGCCTGTCGAGCGTAGCGAAATGCCCGTTCGCGGGCGGCGGCACCCAGAACAAGGACTGGTGGCCCAACCAGCTCAATCTCAGGGTTCTCCACCAGCATTCGTCGCTCTCCAGCCCGCTGGGCGTGGACTTCAATTATGCGGAGGAATTCCGGAAGCTCGATCTGGCGGCGCTCAAGGCGGACATCCTCGCGCTGATGACCGATTCGCAGGATTGGTGGCCGGCGGACTGGGGCAGTTATGCCGGGCTCTTCATCCGCATGGCATGGCACAGCGCCGGCACCTATCGCATCGGCGACGGGCGCGGCGGCGGCGGCCGGGGCCAGCAGCGCTTCGCTCCGCTCAACAGCTGGCCTGACAATGTCAGCCTCGACAAGGCGCGCCGCCTGCTTTGGCCGATCAAGGCGAAATACGGCCAGAAGATCTCCTGGGCCGATCTGATGATCCTGGCCGGCAACGTCGCGCTCGAATCCTCGGGCTTCAAGACCTTCGGCTTCGCGGGCGGCCGCGTCGACGTGTGGGAGCCGGACGAGGACGTCTATTGGGGCAGCGAGAGAACTTGGCTGGGCGGCGACGAGCGCTATGCGCGGGGGCCGCACGGCGTCGAGAAGGAAGGCGGCGTGCTGGTGGGCGAGGAAAGCGGCGATGCGCCCCACTCGCGCAATCTGGAGAAGCCGCTCGCCTCGGTGCAGATGGGCCTGATCTACGTCAACCCGGAAGGGCCCGACGGCAATCCCGATCCCGTCGCGGCCGCCAAGGATATCCGCGATACGTTCAGCCGCATGGCGATGAATGACGAGGAAACCGTCGCGCTGATCGCGGGCGGCCATACGCTCGGCAAGACACATGGCGCCGGCCCGGCCGACGCGGTCGGCAAGGAGCCCGAAGCGGCTCCGATCGAGGCGCAGGGCCTGGGCTGGGCGAACAGCTACGGGAGCGGCAAGGGCGGCGACGCGATCACCAGCGGCCTGGAGGTCGTCTGGACCCAGACGCCCACCCGGTGGAGCAACAATTTCTTCGAGAATCTGTTCGGGCACGAATGGGAGCTGACCAAGAGCCCGGCCGGCGCCCACCAATGGATCGCCAAGGATGGCAAGGCGACCATCCCCGATCCCTTCGATCCGTCGAAGAAGCGCGTGCCGACGATGCTCACGACCGATCTGACGCTGCGCTTCGATCCCGAGTTCGAGAAGATCTCGCGCCGCTTCCTGGAGAATCCGGAGCAGTTCTACGACGCTTTCGCTCGCGCCTGGTACAAGCTCACCCATCGCGATATGGGGCCGCGCGCCCGTTATCTCGGATCGGAAGTGCCGGGCGAGGTGCTGATCTGGCAGGATCCGCTGCCCGCGCCCGCGCTTCCCGCGCCGGGCGCGGCGGACATCGCCGATCTGAAGGCGCGGATCGCGGCGTCGGGCCTCACGGTGGCGGAGCTCGTCTCGACTGCCTGGGCATCGGCCGCGTCCTTCCGGGGCGGCGACAAGCGTGGCGGCGCCAATGGCGCGCGCGTGGCGCTGGCCCCGCAAAAGGACTGGGAAGTCAACGATCCCGCCCAGCTCGCCAGGGTGATCGGCAAGCTGGAGGAGATCCGCGCGGCTTCGGGCAAGGTGTCGCTCGCCGATCTGATCGTGCTGGCCGGCAATGTCGGCGTCGAGCAGGCCGCGCAGGCGGCGGGCGTGCCGGTCGAGGTGCCGTTCGCGTCCGGCCGGGTCGATGCCACGCAGGAGCAGACCGATGTCGATTCCTTCGAAGCGATGGAACCGGTGGCGGACGGCTTCCGCAACTATCTCAAGCCCGGCCTCGGCGTGCCCGCCGAAGCGCTGCTGGTCGACAAGGCGCAGCTGCTGACGCTGACCGTGCCCGAGATGACCGTGCTGGTGGGCGGCCTGCGCGTGCTGGGCGCCAACAGCCGCGGATCGAAGCAGGGCGTGCTGACCGACCGGCCCGGCGCGCTCACCACCGACTATTTCGTCAACCTGCTCGACATGGCCACCGTCTGGACCCCCGCGCCCGACGGCTATGAAGGCCGCGACCGCAGGACCGGCGCGGTCAAATGGAGCGCCAGCCGCGCCGATCTGGTCTTCGGGTCGAACGCGCAGCTTCGCGCCACCGCCGAAGTCTATGCCAGCGCGGACGGCAAGGAGAAGTTCGTGAAGGACTTCGCCGCGGCCTGGGCGAAGGTGATGAACCTGGACCGCTACGACCTGGCATAACCAAAACTCCTCCCCGGAACGGGGAGGGGGACCGCTCGCGAAGCGAGTGGTGGAGGGGCCGCCGCGTCAACGGCGGTTGCACCGCCGCCCCTCCACCATGCTTCGCATGGTTCCCCTCCCCGTTCCGGGGAGGAATTAAGAATTGGCTTCGGCCCGCCTGCCTCCTATCCTGGCGCCATGTTGAAACGCCTTCTGATCGCCCTCGGCATCCTCGTCGTCGCGGGTGCCGCCATCTGGTTCTGGGCCAGTCAGCCCGATGTGGCGCAATATAGCGAGCAGGCGGTCACCGGCCGCGTGCCGCAGCTCAGCCCCCCGCGCGAGCAGAGCATCCCCACGATCGGCGTCGCCAAGGCGATCGGCTGGCAGAACGGCGCCAAGCCGACCCCCGCTGCCGGCCTCCAGGTTGCGGCCTTCGCCGACAAGCTCGAACATCCGCGCTGGCTCTATCGCCTCGCCAATGGCGACGTGCTGGTCGCCGAGACCAATTCGCCGCCGCGCAAGGGCGGGGGGATCACCGGCTTCGTGATGGGCTGGCTGATGCGCGACGCGGGCGCCGGCGTCGCCTCGCCCAATCGCATCACGCTGCTGCGCGACACCAATGGCGACGGCGTGGCGGACATGCGCACCGCCTTCCTCACCGGGCTCAATTCGCCCACCGGCATGGCCGTGGTCGGCAATTGGCTCTATGTCGGCAACACCGACGCGCTGGTCCGCTATCCCTTCCAGCCCGGCCAGACGCAGATCACCGCCAGGCCCGAGAAGATCGTCGACCTGCCCGGCGGCGGCAATCACTGGGCGCGCAACGTGATCCCGGGGCCGGACGGCAGCCTGTTCGTCGCTATCGGCTCCTCCTCGAACATCGCGGACAACGGGCTGGAGGCCGAAGGCCCCACCTATACCGCCGAGACTGCATCCGAGATGGCGGCCGCGTCGAACAAGCCTGGCCGCGCGATGATCCTCCAGGTCTTCCCCGATCGCAAGGCGCTGCGCGTCTATGCCTGGGGCCTGCGCAATCCCAACGGCATGGCGCTGGAGCCGCATTCGGGCCAGCTCTGGACCGTGGTCAACGAGCGCGACATGCTCGGTTCGGATCTGCCGCCCGACTATCTCACCCAGGTCGATCTCGGCGCCTTTTATGGCTGGCCGTGGAATTACTGGGGCGGCTATGTCGACAAGCGCGTCACGCCCGAGCGGCCGGACCTGCGCGAATACACCAAGCGCCCCGATTTCGCGCTGGGGCCGCACACCGCGCCGCTGGGCCTCACCTTCGCCGCCGACGCCAAGCTGGGCGCACAATATGCCGACGGCGCGTTCATCGGCCTGCACGGCTCGTGGAACCGCGAGCCGCGCTCAGGCTACAAGGTCGTCTATGTCCCCTTCGGTACGGCCGGCTTCCCGGTCCGCGACGCCAAGCCGGCCGACGTCCTCACCGGTTTCCTGAACAAGGACGGCAAGGCGATGGGCCGCCCGGTCGGCGTCATCACCGACGCGACCGGCGCGCTGCTGGTGGCGGACGATGTCGGCAATACGGTCTGGCGGGTGAGCGCGGCGCGATAGCGCTCTCCCTTTGGGAGAGGGTTGGGTGAGGGCTCAGCGCAATGCGCTCGCGACCTTCATTCCAGCAGCTTGGGCGCTTCCTTCGCCAGCTTCTCGCGGATCTTGCCGGCGAACAGCGCCAGCATCGGCGGCAGATCGACTTCGGCATGGACGTGCTGTTCGAACACCTCCAGCCGGCTCGCGATCACCTGCCCCATCGCGCTCAGCGTGAAATGGAGCGTATCGCCTTCCCAGTGCTGCTCGATCGCGCCGCCGCCGGGGAACATGTCGGCGAGCTTGCCGATGCCGCCCGCGATCCGGCCGCGCGCCGCCTCGCGGCCGAGCTTGTGGGGCACATCGACGGAAACCGGATCGCCCATCAGCGGGCGAACAGCATCGAATCGTCGGCGAATGCCTTGAATTCCAGCGCGTTGCCGCTGGGATCGCGGAAGAACATCGTCGCCTGCTCGCCCACCTGCCCCTTGAAGCGGACATAGGGCGCGATCCCGAAGGGGATGCCCGCCGCCTCGACGCGTGCTGCCAGCGTTTCCCAGTCCGGCATCGTCAGCACCACGCCGAAATGCGGCACCGGCACGTCGTGCCCGTCGACTTCGTTGGCGACGGCGACCGGTTTCGCGGCGGGATCGAGATGCGCGACGATCTGGTGGCCGAACAGATCGAAATCGATCCAATGCGCGGAAGATCGCCCCTCGGGGCAGCCGAGCACCCCGCCATAAAAGGCACGCGCCGCGGCAAGATCATGGACGGGGAAGGCGAGGTGGAAGGGGCGGATCATGACGTGGTTCTAGCCGATTCAGTGGGGCAGGAACAATGTCGCTCAATGCCAGGGCGCTGCGTGCACGCGATCGCTTCCGGCGAATGACTGCTAACGACCCACTTCCGGTCATTCTACGGCCCGGTGGACGACGCCTGCTCCTGCCAGAAGCCGCCGTTCGACGGCTAGAGATCAGTCAGGCGATGACTACATCGGGTGGTGATGTATTTTCAGGTACGGGTTAGGGGAACTAACATTCCGCGAAGGGCGACCTTCTACAAGATGGAAGAGACGTTCAATATGAGCAACTTGCCCCTTGCGTGGCCGCCGACATCCCGGAGTTGGCTTGCGTTGCTGTTTGTGGCCGTAGTTTACCTCGGATTCGACCAGGTTGCGGATGCCATCGACACACCGTTGGCCGAGGCGTTCAACCTGCCCGTCTCTGCCTATGGCGAGCTTAAGCTGTTACCCTACGCGCTACTAATGGCAGTGCGACTGGTACTGGAGTTGCTTGTCGTTGCAGCCGTCTGTGGAATCCTGGGTTGCCGTATGTTCGGCTTTCCGCTGGTCGGTCCCGAGATTGGGAAACTGACAGCGATTGGGCTGGCGATCGGTCTGGCCGTCATGGTCTGCGCCATCCTGGCGATCATGGTCACCGGGAACGCCAATGTTGCTGTGTCAACGCAATCGCCCCTCTCGGCCCTGTTGCACGGCGGCGGCTGGCTGATCTTCGACTTTATCGGAGCGACGGGCGAAGAACTTTTCGGGCGAGTAGCGGTCTTGCTGGTCGCAGAACGCTTCGTCGGATGGCGCGGCGCGATCATTGTCTCCGGGTTGATGTTCTCCGTTCTTCACTTCGGCAACCCCGGAGCGAGCTGGATCTGGCTTGCGCGCCTGTTCTTCCAGGGCGCGTTGTTGGCCTATGCGGTGTACCGGACAGGGTCGGTCTGGTGGTCGGTTGGCTACCATACCGGCTGGAATTGGGCGAGTGCGCCGCTATTCGGCGCAGCGGGCAGCGGCTATCTCGATGAAGGTCATCTTCTTGACTTCACGCCAACCGGCTCGAGCATGATTACCGGGGGAGCCGTAGGGCCGGAAGGAAGCATCTTTGCCTTCGTCGCGGTGCTCTGCGCCTTCGTGCTGCTCGTCACCATAACTCCCGATCGCAGGCTGCTCGCACGGCAGGTTTAAGCAACGATCTTGGCGGACCGCAGCGGCTGGAAAGGGATTCTTCCGGCCCGTTTGCACATCTAACGCTGGTTGGTGGCCTCCCGCATTCCGCACCATAGGAACGCCGTTGGAAACTCGTGATTGCCCTGTCTCAAGGGACGAACTTTCGGCAAAGTTGGTGCCGGGCGGTTGTTGACGAAGGTTTTGCATGGGCCGCGTTTCGAGCAGCCGAGATCGAAGTCCGCTTTGGACAAGCTGTCATTCGTCTCCGCCCCGCCCCTGCAAAGGGCAGGAAAGTCCCCAAAAATCAGCTGTTCCAAATCGTGCAGCGAGCCAGATGAACGAACGGCAGGTTCCGGGGCTAGCAACTGAACCGCTGAACGACGACAAGGGGCCGCTGGGTGCCCCGTCCTCGCAATCATCGAATGTCCGCTTTCCACCAATAGCCAACATTCGAATTGACCGGCAGGCGCTTCCTCTAGCCCGCCCCCATCGGCTAAGCCCGCGCCCATGCTCCGCCGTCCCCTGCTCACCGCCTTCGCCCTAGGCCTGCTTTCCGCGACCGGTTTCGCGCCGCTCGACTGGTGGGGCGTCGCGCTCGCCTGCTTCGCGCTGCTGCTGTGGCTGGTCCGCGAAGCCCCCAGCCTTAGATCGGCGCTGCTGCGCGGGTGGGTGTTCGGCGTCGGCCATTTCACCCTGGGCGACAACTGGATCCAGCACGCCTTTGATTATCAGGACAAGATGCCGCCGGTGCTCGGCTATTTCGCCGTCGTCCTGCTCGCGCTCTATCTGGCACTCTATCCCGCGCTGGCGATGGGCCTCGCCTGGCGCTTCGATCGCAGCATCCGCAGCCGCGCCGGCTGGGTGGAGGCGGACCTGGGCTATGTCCTGGCCGCCGCCGCCGCCTGGATCGCCACCGAATATCTGCGTGGCGTGCTGTTCACCGGCTATCCGTGGAACCCGCTCGGCGTGCTCTGGGTGCCCGTGCCCGGCATCCGCAATCTCGCCGCCTGGATCGGCACCTATGCGCTGTCGGGCGTCACGATCGCGGTCGCCGGCACGATCTTCCTCGCCGCCCAGCGCAACTATCGCCCGCTGCTGCTCCTCCCCGCGCTCGCGCTGTTCGCTGTCCTGACTTCCGACCGCTGCGACCGGATCAAGTGCATCAGCACCGCGAGCGGCACCGAGGTCACCGTCGTCCAGCCCAATATCGGCCAGGACGGCGTCGACGCTCCCGATTATGCCGAGCGCGTCCTCGCAAAGCTGATCGCGCTCAGCGGAGGCCCCGCCGCGCTGCCCCGGCTGGTCGTGTGGCCGGAGGGGATGGTCAACCAATATATCGAGGACGGCTATCCCGGCCGCTATTATTTCCGCGCCGATCCGCGCCTCATCCGCGCCCGCATCGCCTCGGTGCTCGGCCCGCTCGATCAGGCGATGGTCGGCGGCACCGCGCTGATGTTCGATCCCAATCAGCGGCTGACCGGCGCCGGCAATTCGGTCTGGACGGTCGATCCCGCCGGCATGCTCGGCCAGCGCTACGACAAGGCGCACCTCGTGCCCTATGGCGAATATCTCCCGATGCGCCCGCTGCTCGAGCCGCTCGGCCTCGCCCGGCTGGTGATGGGCGATGTCGATTTCATCCCCGGCCCCGGCCCGCGCACGCTCGACGTCCCCGGCTTCGGCAGGGCCGGCATCCAGATCTGCTACGAGATCGTCTTCTCGGGCCAGGTGGTGGACAGGCGTAACCGCCCGGATTTCCTGTTCAACCCCTCGAACGACGCCTGGTTCGGCACCTGGGGCCCACCCCAGCACCTCGCCCAGGCGCGGCTGCGCGCGATCGAGGAAGGGCTGCCGATCCTGCGCGCCACGCCCACCGGCATCTCGGCGGTGATCGATGCGCGCGGCCGCGTGCTCGGCACGGTGCCGGCGGGGCAGGAGGGGACGATCCGCCTGCCGCTGCCGCGCCCGCTGCCGCCCACGCTGTTCGCAAGGCTCGGCAACTGGCTCGCTTTCCTCGTCGCGGGGCTGTTCCTCGTCTTCGCCGTTGCCAATCGCCGCTTTGCCCGTTAGGGGCAGCATATAAGGAAAGCTTTATATGGGCATGGCAACGGCCCGGCTGTCCTGGCCCCTGCACGAGGAAAATCATGCGTTCCAATTATCTCTTCACGTCCGAATCGGTCTCCGAAGGCCATCCCGACAAGGTTTCCGATCAGATTTCCGACGCGATCGTCGATCTGTTCCTGTCCAAGGATCCCGAGGCGCGCATCGCCTGCGAGACGCTCACCACCACCCAGCTCGTCGTGCTCGCCGGTGAAATCCGCGGGCGCGGCATCATGGACGAGGCCGGCAACTGGGCGCCCGGCGTCCAGGAAGAGGTCGAGAAGACCGTCCGCGATACCGTCAAGCGCATCGGCTATGAGCAGGACGGCTTCCACTGGGAGACCTTCCGCTTCGAGAACAATCTCCACCCGCAGTCGGCGCATATCGCGCAGGGCGTGGACGCCAGCGGCAACAAGGACGAAGGCGCCGGCGACCAGGGCATCATGTTCGGCTATGCGGCCGACGACACGCCCGATCTGATGCCGGCGACGCTCTATTACAGCCACAAGATCCTCGAGCAGATGGCGGCCGATCGCCATTCGGGCGCCGCGCCGTTCCTGGAGCCCGACGCCAAGAGCCAGGTCACGCTGCGCTACGAGGGCAGCAAGCCCGTCGCCGCCACCGCGATCGTCGTCTCGACCCAGCATGGCAAGGGCTATGACCAGGGCGAGAAGGAAGCCGAGCTCCACGCCTATGTGAAGAAGGTCGTTGCCGGCATTCTTCCGGCCGAGTTGCTTTCGGACGAGACCGTCTATCACATCAACCCGACCGGCAGCTTCGAGATCGGCGGCCCGGACGGCGACGCCGGCCTGACCGGCCGCAAGATCATCGTCGACACCTATGGCGGCGCGGCCCCGCACGGCGGCGGCGCCTTCTCGGGCAAGGATCCCACCAAGGTCGATCGCTCGGCGGCGTACATCACCCGCTATCTGGCGAAGAACATCGTCGCCGCCGGCCTGGCCCAGCGCGTGACGATCCAGCTCGCCTATGCGATCGGCGTGTCCAAGCCGCTGTCGCTCTATGTCGATACCCACGACACCGGCACCGTCGGCGACGACAAGATCGAGGAAGCGATCATGAGCATCGCCAAGCTGGGCGGCCTCACCCCGCGCGGCATCCGCACGCATCTCGGCCTCAACAAGCCGATCTATCAGAAGACCGCGGCCTATGGCCATTTCGGCCGCAAGCCCGAGGGCGATTATTTCCCTTGGGAAAAGACCGATCTGGTCGAGGATCTGAAGGCCGCCCTGGCCTGATCTTCCATCACGGTTTCCGCTGATTGCCATGGCCCCGCGCAGCACCCTGCTGCGCGGGGCCGTCTGGTTTTTTGCAGCCTCGCACGCGGCCGTGCGCGACGCGCCTCTATAAGAATCGATACCTTCATTTCTTCAGCGGAAAAGGGTTTGAGAGGAGCGCGAGATGAGCTCGGGAATCATAAACCCGGAAGCGCCTATCCGCCCGGCGGCCGAGTCGGGCATGACCATGGCTTTCCAGCCGATCGTCGATGTCGTCGAGGGGCGCGTCTATGCCTATGAGGCCGTGCTGCACGGACCCGAGGGCGAAACCGCCGCCGAGATATTCGCGCGGATCGTCCCCGAATCGCGCGGCGACTTCGATCGCCGCTGCGCCGCCGCCGCGGTGCGCTGGGCAATGGCGGCGGGGCTGGGGAACACCGCCGCGCGCCTGTGCATCCCCGTCCATGCCCCCGGCGCCTCAGTGCCCGGCGAACCGATGCTCACTGCGGTCCGGATAGGCAGGCAATGCGGCCTGATCCCCGAACGGATGATCTTCGCGCTGCACGGCTATCAGGATCTGCCCGGCGCGAAGCTCGCCGACATCGTCCATTGCAATGCCAGCATGGGCAGCCAGACGATCTTCGTCGGCCTGGGCGCCGATCAGGTCGGGCTCGGCGCCTGCGCGCGCTATGCGCCCAATGCGGTGAAGCTCGACAGCGATCTCGTCAGCGGCATCGCCAATAGCTGGTCGCGCCGGCTGGTGCTCGAAGACCTCACCCCGCGCGTGCGCAAGCTGGGCATCCGCATCCTCGCCGGCGGGGTCGACAGCCAGGCGGTGCTCGCGCGGCTGCGCAGCTTCGGCATCTTCCACGTCCAGGGCGATCATGTCGGCCCGCCCGAGATCGGCGTGTTGCCCGAACCGATCCTCCAGCGCGACGCGGCCTGACGCCGATCCCGAAAACCCATCGTCACCCCGGCCGAAGTGCCGGGGTGACGGAATGAAGGATTGCAGCCGACCCCGCCGAACCGGCCCCTTGGTAGAATCCCTATGCGGAGGAATCCAACGCGGCGTCGCACGGAGTGGGCGAAGCCATTGTTAACCAATACCCCTCTCCCGACAGGGAGACGAACCATGATCTATCGCGCGCTCGACGGCCTACAGCTCGGCGTCACGCTCAAGCCGATGATCGCGATCGGCGCATCCCAGCCCTTCGCCTGGCAGGCGGTCGCCACTGCGTCGCAGGGCCGCAGCTTCGCTGCCACGGCCGCCGCGCTCCCGTCCGAACACCGCATTGCGCTGGAGGCGCGCCGCATCACCCTGGCCGTCGAGCGTGCCGTCGCCGCCGGGCTGCTCCGCTCGGATGCGCTGCTCGCGGTTCCCATCGGCGCGGCGGGCGGCAAGGCCGAACCCCTGCTCTCGCATCTCTTCCGCACCGCGCTGGCGCATCGTTTTCCCGTCGATCGCCTCGTCGTCGAAGTCAGCGCCGACGAGCGCGGCGATCGCGAGGCCGCCGCGGCGCTGGTCAAGGCATGCAACAGGCGCGGGATCTCGGTCGCGCTCGATGCCTTCGCCGCGGGCCCGGTGGGGCTCCATCTGTTCGCCCGCTTCACCCCGCGCTTCGTCAAGCTCGACGCCGCGCTGGTCCACCGCATCGATGCCAGCGCCTCGCGCCGCCCGATCGTGGAGAGCGTGATGCGCCTCGCGCGCGGCATGGGCGTCACCGTCATCGCGACCGGCATCGAGACGCGCGGCGAGATCCAGGCACTCGCCGCGTTCGGCCTCCGCCATATCCAGAGCGACTGGATCGCCCAGCCTCGCCCGGCCCCGGCGACGTTCCGTCTGGCACACCGCGCAGCGCGCCCTCTTCTTCCCTCTCCCTGTGGGAGAGGGTTGCGCAGACTTGGGTCGCGCTCCTTCAGCGCGGCCCAAGTCGGAGCTGGGTGAGGGTGAGCGGTCGCACTTGCGACCGCGCGAGGCTCGGCCTCGCTTTCCCTCATCCAACTTCCGACTTCCGACTAAGGAGACGGTCTAAGAACGGCCGTTTCCCACCAATAGCACCACCAGGGTTTGCGATCCCCGCCGGTCGTCTCTATGCGCGCCCGGATGGCCGATCCGACCACCATTCGCCGCCTCTATGGCCGCCGCGCCGGGCACAAGCTGCGCCAAGGCCAGTCCGCGCTCGTCGAGGAATTGCTGCCCCAGGTCAGCGTTCCCGAAAGCGGCCCGCTCGATGCCCGCACCCTGTTCGGCGATGCCAAAGACCCTGGGCGCCCGCTGGAGTTCGAGATCGGCTTCGGCTCGGGCGAGCATCTCGCCGGCCAGGCCGCGATGCGCCCCGATCACGGCTTTATCGGCTGCGAGCCCTTCCTCAACGGCGTGGTCGGCGCGCTCAATCATGTCCGCGACGGCAACCTCGAAAACATCCGCCTCCATATGGGCGATGCGCTGACGGTGCTCGATCGCCTGCCCAATGCCAGCCTCGACCGGCTCTATCTGCTCCATCCCGATCCCTGGCCCAAGGCGCGCCACGCCAAGCGCCGCATGGTCAATAACGGCCCGCTCGACCTGATCGCGGCGAAGCTCAAGCCCGGCTGCGAGTTCCGCCTCGGCACCGACGACCCGACCTATTGCCGCTGGGCGATGATGGTGATGAACGGTCGCCGCGATTTCGAATGGCAGGCCAGGACCGCGCAGGATTTCCTCATCCGCCCCGCCGACTGGCCCGAGACCCGCTACGAGCGCAAGGCGCGCCGCCAGGGGCATGAGGTCTGGTACTTCCGCTACTTGCGCGTCTGAGCCGAAGCGGCTAGCGCGGCCCCGTCATCTGGGGAGTAGCCAGCCGTCCGCATCGGGACGGGCCCGCGCGTCAACATACTCGGTCGAGAGGCCGTGGCGCACGGGGAACGGAATTTCCGTTCGGGCGAGACCAATGGCGTCGCATCTCCGCTCATGCCGGGCGGGATTTGCGATGCTGTTGGATTCGCATCCGCCCGGCCCGGAGATTTCGCTTGGAAGCCCTGCTCACCTCCACCGCGGTCGTCGCGCTCGCCGAGATCGGCGACAAGACCCAGCTTCTCGCCATCGTCCTCGCCACGCGCTTCAAGCGGCCCTGGCCGATCATCGCGGGCATATTGGCGGCGACGCTCGCCAATCATTTCCTCGCCGCGCTGCTCGGCTCCGAAGTTGCCTCGCTGCTCCAGGGCCTGTGGTTCCGCTATCTGATCGCCGCCTCGTTCATCGCGATGGCGCTGTGGACGCTGGTTCCCGACAAGCTCGACGACGTGGCGGAGGAAGCCGGCCGTTTCGGCGCGTTCCTCACCACCGCCATCGCCTTCTTCCTGGTCGAGATGGGCGACAAGACCCAGATCGCCACGGTCGCTTTGGGCGCGCGCTTCCATCAGGTGCTGTGGGTCACCGCCGGCACGACGCTGGGCATGATGATCGCCAATGTCCCCGCCGTGTTCCTGGGCAACGAACTGATCCGCCGCGTGCCGCTCCATGTCGTCCGGATCGTCGCGGCCCTGCTGTTCCTCGGCATCGGTCTGTGGCTGCTCGCGCAGACCGCGGGACTGTTCTGACCGGTGGGGCGGCCGCTCAGCCGCCCGTCACCAGATCCCGGTCGCGGATCGTGATCCCCCGCGCGCCGTGCAGCGCGATCGCCTTCTTCGCCTTCAGCCGGGTGAGCTGCCGGCTGACCGTCTCGGTCGTCAGCCCCAGCGCCTCCGCCATCTCGCCGCGCGTCAGCGGCAGGTCGAACGTCACCGGGCCGAAGGCGGTGGCCCGGCATCCGCCCGACCGGTCGGCCATGTCGAGCAGGAACCCGCCCACCTTCTCCGCCGCCGAGAGCCGCGCCAGCGCCAGCATCCGCGCCCGCGCCTCGTCCAGCGCCGCGAAGGTCCGCTGGAGCAGCAGCCGTTCCATCCGCGCATGGTCCTGCAGCACCTGCTCGAACGCCTTGCGCGGGAAGATGCAGAGCTCGACATCGCCCAGCGCCGTCACGCTGAAATCGGCCTGCTCGGCATAGGGCCGCCCGACGAAATCGGCCGGATAGAGCAGCCCCACCGTCTGCTCGCGCCCGTCCACCGTCGATACGCTCAGCTTCATTACGCCCGACAGCAAATTGCCGCAGATCAGGCTTTCGTCGCCCGCCCAGATCAGCGTGTCGCCGCGCGACAGCCTGCGCCGCCGGCCGAGCGTGTTGAGTGCGCGCAGCTCGCTGTCGTCCAGGCTGCCGCACAAGGCACGGTCGCGCACCGCGCAATCCGAGCAGATTCGGGCATTGTCGAAATCGGCCATGGCGAACGCCTTGCCGTGGCGGCGCGCGCACGACTTTGACCAAAGTCAAAGCGGCCGCCACCCGCGCGGGCGCACGCCATTGCTCCAACCTTGCCGGAGCAATGGCCCATGTACCTCTATCTCGTGATCGCCGCGATGGTCGGCTTCTCGGTCGTCCTTGCCGCGCTCAGCATCAGCGACGCCCGCCACGGCGCGCGCTGATCCGCGTCAATCCTCGGCCGGTTCGGTCGTCTCCGGCACCGGATGGTGCCCGCTGCGCCGCCAGATGCTGCGCAGCATTTTCCCGGCCAGCGCGGGCAGGCCGGGCCGCACGAACAGCCAGTCGCGGATCGCCGGGCCTTTCGACGCGCCGATCACGCGCTTGTAGCCGCTGTCGCCCGCGCCCCAATCGACCTGCGTGATTCCGTCCTCGATTCCCCGCAGCAAATTGCGATAATATAGCAGCTTGCCGGGCGAATGCCTGGCGAAGCGCGGGTCATAGCTGTTGGCGATCGCGTATTTGAGCGATCCCGCATTGAGATCGAACGAAAAGGCCGCGGGCACGCCGTCCACCCGCAGCATCGCCGCCCACATCATCTCCGCCAGCACCGGATCGCCCGCCGCCCGCCGCCAGAAGGCGCCATGCCCGGTCGCGGTGAACTTCGCGTCCGAACCGTCGGTCCGCGCCGCGATCCAGCTCTTCTCCTCGATCGCGCCGAGCGCGGCAAATGCCGCCGCGTCCCAGCCTGCGCCGGAGACGAAATCCCAGTCGAGTGCGCCATGCTCGCCCAGATGCTTCTCGTGGAAGCGGTTCTTCCGAAGCGTCGAGTTGCGCGGCCAGGTGCCCTCGGCCCTGAGCGCCGCCATGTCGAGCGCATAGCTGTCCGCCACGAAGCGATCGAGCACCGCCCAGCCGCGTGCCTTCGCCGCTTCCTTGAGCAATTCCAGCCCCGGATCGCCGTCATAGACCGGCCCGATCCTCAGCGCCCGCACTTCGCGCCGCAGCCGATCGAGCAGCGCCTTGCCCGCCGCCACATCGGCATCGCCGCGCACCGGAAAGCTGCGGAACGGCCAATAGCAGCCCGGCACCTCGGCCAGCCCGAGCCAGCCCGGCCCCTTGGCGACGAAGGGCAGGGCGGCCACCGTCTCCCCCTCGCGCGCCACGGTCAGCGTCCGCGCCGCGCCGCCATAGGCCCGGAGCGCCGCGTCGTACCAGCCATAGCGCAGGAAGCGGTGCGTCGGCGCGGCATGCGCCGCCACCTGGTCGATCCCGCCTGCGAGTCCATCGACACAGTCGGCGGCGAGCGCGGGGGGCAGGCGCGTGAATTCGTCCAGGGGCATCGGCCGGGTCATCCCGGTTTCCTTACGCCCGAGCGGTTACCAAGCGGTGGAGATGCTCACGCCTCGCGGATCCAGGCGCGCGCCGCTTCGACCTCGCTCGGCGGAAACACCTTCACTTCGGCTGGCAGCACCATGCTTCCCGCGCGCGTGGCCGCCTCGATCCAGCCGCTGTCGGTGACGATCGCGGCGCGGCGCACCTTGTTCATATGGGTGACGCCCCAGCTTACGTCCTTCCACCAGGCCGAAAGCTCCATGCCGGTGAAGTTGCGGATCACCGCGAGCGCGGAAATCCTGCCGTGCCTGGCGATCTCGGCCTCCATCGCCTCCACCCCGGCATCATATTCGGCGCGGGTGATCCCGCCTTCCACGGTGAATTCGATCACGCCCGCCGCGTCGTCGGTCTCGAAGCTCATCATCAGCGCACTCTCCGGCTTGCAGCATCGCCCCGGCTGCCCTCATAAGGCTTATCGCATGGAAGGCCCCTATCTCTCCACCGTTTCCGCTACGATCCAGGCGGCGATCGCGCCGGTGTTTCTGCTCGCCGGCATCGGTGCGTTCCTGAACGTGATGGTCGGCCGCCTCGCGCGCATCGTCGATCGCGCCCGGGTGATCGAGCAGCTCCACCCGCGCTTCACCGGGCCGGAGCATGATCGCCATGTCTGGGAGCTGCGCATCATCGATCGTCGCATCTCCGTCATCAACAACGCGATCTTCCTATGCACCGCCAGCGCGCTCGCGATCTGCTTCGTCGTCGCGCTGATGTTCGTCTCGCGGCTCGGCAATCTCCATGTCGGCAGCCTGGTCGCGCTGGCTTTCATCGTCTCGATGCTGCTGCTGATGGCCGGGCTGATCTATTTCCTGGTCGAGGTGCGCATGTCGCTGCGGGCGATCCATGTCCGCCAGGAGTTGCTGGAACTCGATAGCAAGTGAGCGATCTGCTGTGCTAAAACCGCGCAGCCCGATCGATTCAGGGAGACCGTGATGCGCGTATTCGCAGCCCCGCTCTTGACCCTCGCATTGCTCGCCGCCGCGCCTGCCGCGGCGCAGAGCTTCGGCGGATATAATCCCCCACCGCCGCCGCGTCCGATGCGCGGCGATTCCGGCATCAGCGGCCAGATCGGCCAGATCGGCGGCGACATCCGCGCCGGCCGGCGCAGCGGCCAGCTCAGCCGCAGCGAAGCCCGCGCGCTCCGCCGCGAGCGCAACATGATCGGAACGCTGGAGGATCGCTTCGCCCAGGACGGCCTCTCGGATTCCGAAAAGGCCGAGCTCCAGACCCGCACCGAGATCCTGCGCGCCGACACCATCGCCAGGCGCACCGGCGGGAAGAAGTAGCGGACGATCTCGGAACCACCCGTCACCCCGGCACTTCGGCCGGGGTGACGGAGAAGCTCTCTAAACGCGCCGCACCTCGTCATGCGAAGGTCGGCTCGCCTTAGCGCAGCGTCCGCGCCCCCAGATCAGCCGGGATCGTCGGCAGGTATTTCGGCGCCACCCGCGCATGCGTCGCCTGTTCATAGGCATAGCCCGCATTCAGCAGCAGCCCGTCCGACCAGGCCGTCCCGATGAACGACAGCCCCGCCGGCAGTCCGTTCACCAGCCCCATCGGCACGGTCAGGTGCGGATAGCCCGATACCGCCGGCAGCTCGCTGGCGGACGGCCCCGTGAACTGGTCGCCATGCGCCGGATCGCTCAGCCAGGGCGTGCCATAGGTGGGCGTCACCAGCAGCTTCGCATCCGCCTGCTTGAGCATCCAGTCGATCCCCTCCACGCTCGCCAGCCGCAGCGATTTGGCCCGCGCCTGGGTATATTCGGGATCGTCCAGCCCCTTGGTCCTGTCGGCCTTGACGAAGGTCTCCTGCCCGAAGAACGGCATCTCGGCCGCCTTGTGCGCGTCGTTGAAGGCGATCAGGTCGGCCAGCGTCCGCGCCTTCACCGCGGCGGGCGTCGAGGCGAGATAGGCCGCCATGTCGGCCTTGAGTTCGGCATGGAGCACCACGCCCTCCGCCTCGCCCAGCCCGTCGAGCTTGGGCAGCTTCACTTCGACCAGCACCGCGCCTGCCGCGCGCAATTCGTCCAGCGCCTTATCGAAGCGCGCCGCCAGGTCGTCGGCCATCTCCGGCTTCCAATAGCCCACCCGCACGCCCTTCAGCGCGTCCCGGGAAAGCCCGGCCGCATAATCCTTGCGATATCTGTCCGCGCCCTTGGTCGCCGGATCGGCGGGATCGTCGCCGATCATCGCGGAGAACAGGATCGCCACGTCCTTCACGCTGCGCCCCATCGGCCCCGGCGTATCCTGGCTATGGCTGATCGGCACGACATGGGTGCGGCTCACCAGCCCGAGCGTCGGCTTCAGCCCCGCCAGCCCGTTCATCGCCGAAGGGCACACCACCGAACCGTCGGTCTCGGTCCCCACCGCCACCGCCGCCAGGCTCGCCGCCACCGCCGCGCCCGAGCCGCTCGACGATCCGCACGCCGTGCGATCGAGCGCATAGGGATTGCGCACCAGCCCGCCCACCGCGCTCCACCCGCTCATCGAGTTGTTGGAGCGGATGTTCGCCCATTCGCTGAGGTTGGTCTTGCCCAGGATCACCGCGCCCTGCGCCCGCAGCAGCGCCACCACCGGCGCGTCTCGCCGGGTGTCGTTGGCGGCCAGCGCCAGGCTCCCCGCCGTGGTCGACAGCTCCCTGGTCTCGATATTGTCCTTGATGAGCACCGGAATGCCGTCGAGCGGCCCCAGCGTCTTCCCCGCCTTGCGCCGCGCATCGCTCGCCCGCGCCTGGGCGAGCGCATCGGGGCTGATCGCGATCACCGCGCGCAGCGTCGGCCCCTTGCGGTCCATCGCGGCGATGCGCGCCAGATAGGCCTGGGTGAGGGCGACGCTGCTCGCCCGCCCCGAAGCCATCGCCGCCTGGAGCGCGTCGATCGAAACCTCGTCCACCGCGATCCGCGTCTGCGCCGCCACGGGCGAAGCCGCCGCCAGCCCGATCGCCAATGCCAATAGCCCCGTCCGCCGCATGCCCGTCCCCCTGTTGGTTCGGAAGGCAGCCTAGAGCGCTCCGGCGCGCGCGGTAAAGTCCCACCGCCCACCTCCATCGCCACCCCGGCCGCAGTGCCGGGGTCCACTCCTCCGCGAGCGAGCCCCTCACGCCTTCAGCGGCTCTCCCAGCATCCCGGTGGACCCCGGCGCTGCGGCCGGGGTGGCGAAAGGGGGGAAGGCGATCTGGCCCGAACTTGCGCAAGATCGGTCGGGCGGCGAAATGGCCCCGGTCGTGATCGGCGCTCGCCACGGAGGATGCGATGACCAAGGCGGCGCCCGAGCATGAGGCCGTCATCGAGTGCGGATCAGGAATCCTCGGAGATGCGCTTCGCCCAGGAATTCTTGGAAGCGACCGCCCTGGTCGCCGCCTGCTTCTTTTCCTCGACAAGGGCGCGCTGATGGGCGTTCAACCGCGAGCGCTTCCAGTCGCTGCGCGCGCGCAACATGCAAACCAATCCCGCGATCACCGTCGCGGCGACATAGAATTCGATGCCCTTCAGGGAGGCGAAGCCGCTCATCCAGAGCATCAGGACGAGCAGCCCGAGCAGCAGCAGCGCGAAGCCGGAATAGGTCAGTGCATCCCGGACATCGGCTTTGCGAAGAGCGTCTGCTGGATTGGGTTGCATGGGACTTGCCTTTGGTCTGGGGCGGCGGCGGATGTGGAACGGTGAAACGGACTCGGGAATAGCGGATACGTAATGGTATCGAACGAGATTATTAGGATGGAGTAAACCACCGCGCGCGTGGCGATCTCGCCGCGGCGGCAGGATCGCCGATCTCTCCGTTCCGGCGCGCTCGGCCATCGGGCTGCCCGCGGCCGAATATTCGCCTTCACGCATTCTTCGGGGCGCGCCGCGGATCGGAACACAATCCCTGGTATCCCCGGATTCCTCCCCCGAAATTTATTTTCAGTTCCCCATCCGTTCCCTTGCCTTTCCGGAACCCCCCGGAAGTCCGTGCGTCGCTGCATTGTACCCCCTGCCGGCATGCCATGAACCGAGTCATTTTAGCGACGAGCCGTTACGGGAATTAACCATTTACCGTCTTGCTCTCGGACTCATTTGGGCACAATCTGTAGTGGTTGCACTAGGGGGCAAGCTCAAGCACTGGTAGAACCAGCGCCGCATAGCTATATGCGGAACAGGTTCTGCTGCGCCGGGCTCCAAGGGCGGCGGACACTTTTTGTTCTCGCGCAAAGACGCGCCGATGCTACCATCGGAACATACGCCCCCGAGTCGGATTTTTGGCCTCCCTTCGGGGGAGGCGCGTACAAGCATTGCAGGGGTCGAAGTCATGGAATTCAGAGACACGGAAAACAGCGTGAACGAGACCGTCACCGACGCCGCCATCAAGGCAGTCACCGAGACCGCGACCAAGCTGGCCGCGGAAGGCGAGAAGCACCAGCGCGACAGCCGCGCGATCAATCCGCACCCCTATCCGGTCGAGGTCGATCATTCGCGCGACGCGCTGCTCACCGATTTCGGCAAGGAGACGTTAAAGGACCGCTATCTGCTGCCCGGCGAGAATTTCCAGGATCTGTTCGTCCGCGTCGCCTCGGCCTATGCCGATGATGCCGCGCACGCCCAGCGCCTCTACGACTATATCTCGAAGCTGTGGTTCATGCCCGCCACGCCGGTCCTGTCGAACGGCGGCACCGGGCGCGGCCTGCCCATTTCCTGCTTTCTCAATTCGGTGCCCGACAGCCTGAACGGCATCGTCGATACCTGGAACGAGAATGTCTGGCTGGCCTCGCGCGGCGGCGGCATCGGCACCTATTGGGGCAATGTCCGCGGCATCGGCGAGCCGGTCGGCCTCAACGGCAAGACCAGCGGCATCATCCCGTTCGTCCGCGTGATGGATTCGCTCACCCTTGCGATCAGCCAGGGTAGCCTGCGCCGCGGCTCGGCCGCCTGCTATCTCGACATCTCGCACCCGGAGATCGAGGAGTTCCTCGAGATCCGCAAGCCGTCGGGCGATTTCAACCGCAAGGCGCTCAATCTCCACCACGGCGTGCTGATCCCCGATGCCTTCATGGAGGCCGTGCGCGACGGCGCCGAGTGGGTGCTCAAGTCGCCCAAGGACGGTTCGGAGCGCGGCAAGGTCGATGCCCGCGCGCTGTTCCAGAAGCTGGTCGAGACCCGTCTCGCCACCGGCGAGCCCTATATCGTCTTCTCCGATATCGTGAACCGGACGATGCCCAAGCATCACCGCGATCTGGGCCTCAAGGTCTCGACCTCGAACCTGTGCAGCGAGATCACCCTGCCGACCGGCAAGGACCATCTCGGCAACGATCGCACCGCGGTCTGCTGCCTGTCGTCGCTCAACCTCGAAACCTGGGACCAGTGGAAGGACGAGAAGGGCTTTATCGAGGACGTGATGCGCTTCCTCGACAATGTCCTTCAGGATTATATCGACCGCGCCGAGCCCGGCATGGAGAAGGCCGCCTATTCCGCCGGCCGCGAGCGTTCGGTGGGCCTGGGCGTGATGGGCTTCCATTCCTTCCTCCAGGCGCGCGGCCTGCCGTTCGAAGGCGCGATGGCGAAGAGCTGGAACATGCGGATCTTCAAGCATGTCCGCGCCCAGGTCGATCAGGCGTCGATGGCGCTCGCGGTCGAGCGCGGCCCGTGCCCCGACGCGGCCGACATGGGCGTGATGGAGCGTTTCTCGTGCAAGATGGCGATCGCGCCGACCGCGTCGATCTCGATCATTTGCGGCGGCACCAGCGCCTGCATCGAGCCGATCCCGGCCAACGTCTATACCCACAAGACGCTGTCGGGCAGCTTCTCGGTCCGCAATCCGTATCTGGAGAAGCTGCTGGTCGAGAAGAGCAAGAATTCCGAAGCGGTGTGGAGCACGATCCTCGAGCAGGGCGGCTCGGTCCAGCATCTCGACTTCCTCTCGCCGGAGGAGAAGGACTGCTACAAGACCAGCTTCGAGATCGATCAGCGCTGGATCCTCGAGCTCGCCGGCGATCGCGCGCCCTATATCGATCAGGCGCAGTCGCTGAACCTGTTCATCCCGGCCGACGTCGAGAAATGGGATCTGCTGATGCTCCACTTCCGCGCCTGGGAGCTGGGCGTGAAGTCCCTCTACTATCTCCGCTCGAAGAGCATCCAGCGCGCCGGCTTCGCGGGCGGTGTCGAGGCCGACAACACGATCGACCTGCGCGAGATCCAGGTCGAGTCCAAGGACTATGACGAATGCCTGGCGTGCCAGTGAGGTGGATAGGGTAGTTCGCCCTGAAAACCCCTCTCCCCTTATGGGAGAGAGTGTTGGGCCGGCTGTGCCCCCGGCGCAGCCTGAACAGCGCGGGGCGCTGTTCACCCAACGCTGGGCCCGCGCCGCGCAGCGGCGTGGGAGGGTGAGGGGGAATGAAGCCGGCCTGACCAAGCGCCAGCTCCTCCCCGCCACGACCCTATTCCGATCGCGTGCGCTTCGCCGTGAAGCGGGGCCGCCCGAGCGGAAGTTGCGCGCCGCGCTGCGATCGAGCTTGCCGGGTGCGAAGTTTCGCTGGCAGGTTCCCATGGGCCCCTATCATGCGGATTTCTGCTCCCATGCGGCTCGTCTGATCGTGGAAGTGGATGACGAGACGCATGCTCCGGCGTGAGAAAGACGAAGCGCGCACGCGCTTCCTGAACGGCGAAGGCTATCGTGTGATCCGCTTCTGGAACAACGATGTGATGACGAACGTCGAGGGCGTGATCGCGGAGATCGCGCGCAATCTGCCATCCGAATTGCGGGGAAGTTTCGCGTGATTGCACGGCCCCCTCACCCTTCCCACCGCCTTCGGCGGCAGGCCCCTTCCCTCTCCCACAAGGGGAGAGGGAACGATGCGTCGCCGAAGGCGCGGAAGGGTGAGGGGCGCGCGCGCCTATTCTGCCTCTTCCTCGAAGATCTCCACCGCCACATCGGCGTTGGCGGAGAGCCGCACCTGATCGCCCTCGACATCGGCGACCAGGCCGAGCGAGATGTAATGATGGTGCCCGGCATGGCTGCCCTCGGCGCCTTCGAGGTCGACGCCCGAATCCTTCTTGGTCAGCTTGATCCGGTCGCCGTCGACATGATCGACGGTGCCGACATGGACGCCGTCGGCGCCGATCACTTCCATATGTTCCCGAATAGCACTCGCATCCGCCATGATCGTTCTCCTGTGGGTTCGGCGTTCCAACGCACGCCCGCCCGAAACGATGCAGCGCCGATCGCGCGCCGTCACCTACCCTTTGGAGGGATCGCATGAAGCCCGTCCGCGTGCCTCTCGCGCTCGCCGCGCTCATCCTGCTCGCCGCCTGCGCGCACCAGGTGCAGAGCGCCGTCGCGCCCGGCGCGCCCGGCTTCCTATATGGGCTGTGGCATGGCTTCATCTTCCCCGTGGCCTGGATATTCTCGCTCTTCGTGCCCGACATCGCGGTCTATGCCGTGCCCAACAACGGTGGCTGGTATGATTTCGGCTATTTCATCGGCGTGGTCTTCCTCGGCGTCGGCGCGAGCGGCGGCAGGAAAGTGGTCTATCGCGATCGCATTATCCGCGAGCGCAATACCCGGATCATCGACCAGTGACGCGCGGCTCGCGGACCCTTCGGGCATGACGCGCGCGCTCGTCCTCCAGGCCGGCATCGGCGCGGTGTCGGGCGTGATCGGGCTGGGGCTGCTGCTCCGCCCGCGCGACGCCGGCCGCCTGCTCGGCGTGCCCGAGGGCGAGCCCGCCACCTATGGCCTGCGCATCGCCGGCATGATGCTGGCCGCGCTCGGCCTGTTCCTCACCGGCTTCGCGACGGTGTTCGCGCTGGCGACGGGAGGGGCGGCGTGATCTGGTGGGTCGCCTTGCTCTGGCTTCCCTTCGCTGGGCTCTCCATGTTCGGCGGCAGGGCGATCTTTCGTCATGCGCGGAAACTGGCGGATGCCACGATCGATTTCGAGGCGAGGGGGCCGATCAAGCCACCTGCTTGGCACACGGGTCAGAAAAGCCGTGCCATCGAAACCGCCGGCTATAAGTTCGTCGGAGCCTTCGTAATTCTATGGGGGGCGCTGCTCGGCATCGTCTGTCTCGCCAATCTCGCTTTTTCTTTCTTCCAGTAATCGCCCAGGAGTAACCCGCATGTCCCTTCTCCAAGCCCGCAAGACCTACAAGCCCTTCGAATATCCCTGGGCCTATGAGTTCTGGAAGCGCCAGCAGCAGATCCACTGGATGCCGGAGGAAGTGCCGCTGGGCGAGGATTGCCGCGACTGGGCGCAAAAGCTCTCCGATCACGAGCGCAACCTGCTCACGCAGATCTTCCGCTTCTTCACCCAGGCCGACGTGGAGGTGCAGGATTGCTACCACGAGAAATATGGCCGGGTGTTCAAGCCCACCGAGATCAAGATGATGCTCGCCGCCTTCTCCAACATGGAGACGGTGCACATCGCCGCCTACAGCCATCTGCTCGATACGATCGGCATGCCCGAAAGCGAGTACGGCATGTTCCTCGAATATGCCGAGATGAAGGACAAGCACGATTATCTCGGCACCTTCGGCGTCGACAGCGATGAGGATATCGCCAAGACGCTGGCGATGTTCGGCGGCTTCACCGAGGGACTTCAGCTCTTCGCCAGCTTCGCGATGCTGATGAACTTTCCGCGCTTCAACAAGATGAAGGGCATGGGCCAGATCGTCTCCTGGTCGGTCCGCGACGAGAGCCTGCACTGCGAAGGCATCATCAAGCTGTTCCACACCTTCGTCCGCGAGCGCGATTGCCTCACCAAGTCGGTGCGCGGCGAGATCATGGACATGTGCCAGACGACGGTGCGGCTCGAGGACGCCTTCATCGATCTCGCCTTCGAGCAGGGCCCGGTCAACGGCATGACGCCCAAGGAGATCAAGAAGTATATCCGCTACATCGCGGACTGGCGCCTGGGCCAGCTCGGCATGAAGCCGATCTACATGATCGACGAGCACCCGCTCCCCTGGCTCGCCCCGCTGCTGAACGGCGTCGAGCACGCCAATTTCTTCGAGCAGCGCGCGACGGAATATTCCAAGGGCGCGACGCGCGGCAACTGGAACGAAGTGTGGGACTCGTTCGACAAGCGCCAGAAGGCCAAGATCGAGAAGCCGGCGAACGAGGATGCCGGGGAGGGCGGGGACATGTTCTCCAAGGCCGGGATCGCGGCGGAATAAGACGGTCTTGATCCGGGTGGCACGAGGCTTCCGTCTCGAAATCCGGTAGGTCCGATCCGGGAGGACAGGTGGCAATGCTTCCTGTCCGACCAGCGGATCGGAGCTTGCGTCACCCCGGACTTGTTCGGGATTCGTCCCCGTCGAACATGGATGCGCTCGCACTTTCCCCGGCGAAGGCCGGGGCTCAGTTGCCACCCCATTCATCCCCCAGCAAGAAACCGTACCCCCAAAGCCACACCCGCCGGAAACTGCCCCTCCCGCTGTCATCGCATTGCAACAAAAGGACTCCCCCGCGCTTTAGTCTCATGCCGATGCCGCCAGGCGCCCCGCGTAACAGGGGCCATGCGGCATCGGCCCGTAGTCACAAGTGCAAAGGTTTCCCCACATGCGTATCCTTCTCGCCGCGGCCGTTGCCGCGGTCCTTCCTGTCGCCGCTTACGCGCAGGACACCGAAACCAGCCCCACCGAGACCAGCGTCGCCACCAGCCCCGATGGCTCGCGCCCCTTCGGCATCGAGCCCTATTTCGGCGTGATGGGCGGCTATGAGCAGTTCGACGACACCAATCCCGCGGCCGGCATCCCCCATGCCCCCGGCGGCAAGGATTTCGACGGCGGCATCGTCCAGGGCGTCGCCGGCGTGAACGTGCCGCTCGGCCCCTTGTTCGTCGGCGTGGAGGGCAATGCCACCAAGGGCTTCAAGGGCGCGATTGATTGGGAATATGGCGTCGCCGGCCGCGCGGGCGTGCGGCTGGGCGATAGCGGCATGATCTACGGCAAGGCCGGCTATCAGTGGGTCAATTTCGATGCACTGGGCAACGACAGCCGCGATTTCCACGCCGTCACCGCCGGCCTCGGCGTCGAGGTTGGCCCCAAGTCGATCGGCCTTGGCGGCATCACCGGCAATTCGGGCATCCGCCTGCGGCTCGAAGTCAACAGCTTCGGCAATTTCAACAGCTTCCAGCCGGTAGCGGGCGTCATCGCCCACTTCTGAGCAAGCCGTTCCGGCGGGCGCGGCGGGAGCAATCCCGTCGCGCCTGCGGGACCATATGAAAACATTTTCCTACACGAACCAATATGGCTAAATGACTACGCTCCAACCAACCGGAGCCGAGTCCATGAAGCACGATCATCCCACGCCGGTCCCCCGCCGATCCGCTGGCCCCGGCCGATTATGCCGCCCCGCCGATCCTGCGCGGCCATGATCCGCAGGAGGCGCCGTTCGACATCGACAGCGACTGGTAAGGCCTCGCACGCGCGATGACCCGCGACCTTTGCGACTTTAGGGTATCGGGATACCGCTCCGCCACGGCCTCCGGGCCGGGTGTCCGGCACCCCCCGCGCAAATTTCTTCGCAGTTGCGGTAGAACGAGGCGAGCGTTTACGTTTCGTTAACAATTCGCGTTCATCTTTCGGTAAGCTTTTCAGATCGATGAAACTTTCCAGGGGGAAGCCAATGTACCGGCTCGTCTGCGCGCTTTTCATCGTGCCCGCTCTCGCCGCATGCGCGGGCAAGACGCCCCATGCCGATCTCGGCATGAACGCGGCGCCGTCCACCCATGTCGTCGAGCCTGCCTGGCGCAAGGCGATCGCGCCGCAGGACAGCGATCGGCTCGCCATATTGCCCGCCGAATGGGCGAAGCTCCACGGCAAGCTGCGCCCCGCGACGCGCACCGCTCAGGGGCCGCTGCTCGATCCCACCGCCGGCCTCGCCAATGCCGAGCTGCCGCCGGGCTCCTATCGCTGCCGCACGCTCCATCTGCGCGCCGCCGCGCGCGGACCCGCATCGGTCAGGGCGACGCCGCAGGGCTTCTGCTATGTCTCGGGCGAGGCGGATTCGCTTGCCTTCTCCAAGCAGACCGGCACCGATATCGCCGCGGGCTATTTCTATCCGGACGGCAAGCGCTACATCTTCCTCGGCGCCCGTCAGCGCCGCGCGGGCGAAAACAGCTATCCCTATGGCGCCGATCCCGATCGCGACGTGGTCGGCGTGGCGGAGCGGGTCGGCAATTTCCGCTGGCGCCTGGCGGTGACGGGCCAGCGCGCGGGTGATGTCGACGTCTATGAGCTTACGCCCGTGCCCGCGGAACAGCAGCCCAGGGGCTAGTTGCGCGGGGCGTCCGTGTGTGTATTGTGCAAGCAATACACCAAGGAGCCCTGGATGATCCTCGCTGCCGCCGCCCTCGCATTCGCCTTGCCCCAGACGGTCGCCATCCCCGCCGGCAATGCGCTGACGGCCGAGATCCAGGCCGCCGATATCGATTTCTTCGCCACCTTCTTCCAGGGCTGCGATCCCGCCCGGCTGGGCCGGATGGTAACCCCCGATTTCGAGATGTACCATGATCGCGACGGCGTGGTGGCGACCAGCGGCGAGGCCTTTGTCGCCCTTTATGCCAAGGGGTGCGAGGCGAAGAAGGCGCCCGACGCCTGGCGCAGCCGCCGCGAGCTGGTGGCGGGCACGCTGCATGTCGATCCGGTCCCCGGCTTCGGCGCGATCGAAGAGGGCGATCATATCTTCTACGAGCGTCAGGGCGACGGGCCGGAAAAGCTGGTCGGCCGCGCCCATTTCGTCCAGCTCTGGCGCAAGGCGGCGGATGGCTGGCGGCTGGCGCGGGTGCTCAGCTACGCCCATCGCGCGCTGCCCTGATCGGCCGGGCGCCGCGCCCCGGTTTGACGCCGGTCAACGCTCCGGCGCGGTCAGGCCCTAGTCTCTCCGGCCATGTCCCAAGCCACGCCTTTCGAACGGATCGGCGGCGCCGAAGTCGTCCGCGCCCTTGCCGCCCGCTTCTATGCGCTGCTCGACGCCGACCCGGATTATGCCGAGCTGCGTGCGCTCCACGGCGCGGATCTGGAGCCGATCCGCGAGTCGCTCGCCTTGTTCCTCCAGGCCTGGCTGGGCGGCCCGCGCGACTGGTTCGAGGCGCGGCCGGGCACCTGCATCATGCGGCTCCACCGGGCGATGTCGGTCACGCCGGTACTTGCGGGGCAATGGTCCGATGCGATGCTGCGCTCGATCGCCGCCGATCCGCGGATCGATCCGGCCCTGGCGCGTCAGCTCGGCGAGGCGCTGGACCGGATGGCCTTCGCCATGGTCCCCCGCCCGGAGATGGCGGCGGGGTAGGGCCAGGATCAGCGCTCCCCTCCCTGCTTGCGGGGAGGGGAATCCCAATGTCGATCGCTCCCAGCCGGTCAGCGGTGCTCGTCGGGCTTGCGATAGCCGTCGTGGCACGCCCCGCACGTCTTGCCCACCTCGCCGAATTGCGCGGCGAAGCCGGCCTTGTCGCCCGCCTTGGCAAGCTCAGCCAGCTTGGCCGCCGCTGCGGCATAATCGGCTGCCTTGGCCTCGAAGCCCGCCCGGTCGCTCCATACCGTGGGCAGCGCGTTGGAGGGCGCCCCGTCGCTGCCGGCGGGGAACATGCCTGGGATCGCCTTGGCCCAGCCGGCAAGGGAGCGCGCGGCGAATGCCTGGCCGGCCACGTCGTCGCCGCGTTCGACGATGCCCTTCATGCCGTTGAACAGCGCCCCTGACATGCGGAACGCCGCCTGCCGTCCGGCGATTGCGCTGCCCGCATCGGCGGCGACGGGCTTGCCGCTGGCCGAGGCGACCGCCGTTCCGAGCAGCAGCGCCGCGCCCGCCAAGCCCCAGGTTCCAAGCCGCATGACTGCCTCCATGTTGGGTTTGACTGTCACGCTATCCCACCGGCCGGGAACGGGCAATCGTCCATGGAAGTGTATCCATTCCGGAGCGAGTCCCATCCGAAGCGGAGCGCGGCTGGGCTATGGGGCGGCGATGTCCGAAAGCCTGCCCCCGGTCGAATATGCCTGCGAACGCTGCGGCGGCGTCGCGGTCACCCGCGATGCCTGGGCGGAATGGGATGTGGCGCTGCAGGCCTGGGTGCTCAGCGAGACCTTCGATTTCGCCTTCTGCCACCAATGCCACCGCGGCACGCGGCTGGCCGAGCGGCCGGCATCTCAGGAGCGATAGATGCCGGCGAGCGAATTGGGATCGGCGCGGACGATCTCGACCTCGACCATCTCGCCGATCGCGGCGTCGGTCGCCAGATGCACCGATTGCAGCCATGGCGATTTGCCGAGCATCTGGCCGGGCAGCTTGCCCCGGCGCTCGATCAGCACCGCGCAGCTTTTGCCCAGGGTGGCGGCGTTGAAGGCGGCCTGATCGCGGTTGAGCGCGGCCTGGAGCCGCTGGAGCCGTTCGTCCATCACCTCGGCGGGCACGAAGGCGTCGGACATCTCCGCCGCCGGGGTGCCGGGGCGGGGGCTGTACTTGAAGCTGAAGCACTGGGCATAGCCGACCGCATCGACCAGCCGCAGCGTCTCCTCGAACTCGGCGTCGGTCTCGCCGGGAAAGCCGACGATGAAGTCGCCCGACAGTGCGATGTCCGGCCGCGCGGCGCGGACGCGGTCGAGGATGCGCAGATACGAGTCCCGCGTATGCGAGCGGTTCATCGCCTTGAGGATGCGGTCGCTGCCCGATTGCACCGGCAGATGGAGGAACGGCATCAGCTTCTCCACCTCGGCATGGGCGCGGATCAGCCCTTCGCGCATGTCGTTGGGGTGGCTGGTGGTATAGCGGATGCGCGCCAGCCCCTCGATCCGGTCGAGCGCGGCGATCAGCCCGTGCAGCCCGCTTCCCTCGGCGTCATCCCAGGCGTTGACGTTCTGCCCGAGCAGCGTGATCTCCCTGGCCCCGGCATCGACCAGTGCCTTCGCTTCGTCGACGATCGCCGCGAAGGGCCGGCTGACCTCGGCGCCGCGGGTATAGGGCACCACGCAATAGGTGCAGAACTTGTCGCAGCCTTCCTGCACGGTGAGGAAGGCCGAGGGGCCGACCTTGCGCCGCGAGGGCAGCGCGCCGAACTTGCTGGCCACCGGCATGTCGGTATCGATCGCCGATTGGCCGCGCGCGGCCTGCGCCACCAGCTCGGGCAGGTTGTGATAGGCTTGCGGGCCGACCACGACGTCCACCTTGGCGCGGCGGACGATCTCCTCGCCCTCGGCCTGCGCCACGCAGCCCGCCACCGCGATCATCGGCGCGCGGCCATGTTTGCGCAGGCGCCCGATGTCCGAATAGACCTTCTCGGTCGCCTTTTCGCGGATGTGGCAGGTATTGAGGACGACGAGATCGGCATCGTTGGCGTCGGCGGTCGCGGTCAGGCCCTGCGCGGCCATCAGCTCGCCCATCCGCTCGCCGTCATAGACGTTCATCTGGCAACCGAACGACTTGACGTGGAAAGTCTTGGGGGTGGTCATGATCGGCGGGGCTATAGCTTTCCCGGCACTATCCGTCACCCCGGCGAAAGCTTGGGCCGATCGACGCTCGGCCCTTGCAATGTAGGATTTGAGAGCAGACCGGGGAGCCGGCTCTTTCTCATCGTCGAGGCATCCCGAAAGCGTGCGAAGAAACACGCGCGATAGAGTCAAATGAGTCAACCGGCAGGACCAGCGGATGAATCCTTCTCCGGCGAAGGCCGGGAAAGCAGAAAGGCCACCTGCCGCCAGTCCGTGAATTGATCGTGTCGCAGCCCTAAGGCCGTTCCGCCTTGTACCCGATCCCGTCCTCGGCAAACCGGAACGGCCGCAGCGGCTGGCCCAGCGTCGCCACCAGCGCGGTCTCGATCCGCCTGCGGCTCTCGGCGGCGATCACCTTGCGGCCCGGGAAGTCGCGCGGGTGGAAGGGCTCCAGGAAATGCACATCGAGCCGGAAGCTGCCCTTGCGGCTGAGGACACGCTTCGCATTGTCGAGCCCGCGCTCCTGGCCGATCCAGGCGATGTCCTCGCCGGCGGCGTCATAGGCGAGCATCACCGGCTGGACCATCACCCCGGGTGGCGGCGGCTCGAGCACGCGCAGCATCGGCGTCTTGAACGGCAGCAGCGACTTGCCGTCGGTCGTGGTACCTTCGGGAAACACGGTGATCGCCCAATTCTCCGCCAGCGCGTCGCGGAGCTGGTTGATCTGCTCGGCGACGCCCAGCCGGTTCTCGCGCTTGACATAGACGGTGCGGTTGAGCCCCGCGAGCCAGCCCACGATCGGCGAGGTCGCGATCTCCGCCTTGGCGACGAAGGCCGTGCCGCTGGCGCCGCCCAGCGCGAGAATATCGATCCAGCTCAGATGGTTGGAGATATAGAAGACGTCGCGTTTCAACGGCGTGCCGACGCGCCGGACCCGCGCGCCGCAGATCCGCGCGGCGGTGCTCAGGAAATGGCGCGGCCAGGGGGAGGGGAGGTGGAACAGGCGGAACAGATAATGGAGCGGCACGAACAGCATCAGCGCGCCCACCAGCATCGCGACGCGTGTAGTCAGCCGCATCCGTTCGGCCGGGGTCAGCTTGGCGGGGATGCCCTGGGCGGCCTGTTCGCGCCGCCGCGCGGCGGCTTCAGCTCTTGCGGTCGAGCGCGACGCCATAAAGCTCCATCCGGTGATCGACGAGCCGGAAGCCCAGCCGCTCGGCGATCTGCTTCTGGAGCTGCTCCAGCTCGGGATCGACGAACTCGATCACGCGGCCGGTCTCGACGTCGATCAGATGGTCGTGATGCGCCTCGGGCGCGGGCTCGTAGCGCGCGCGGCCGTCGCCGAAATCATGGCGGTCGAGGATGCCGGCCTCCTCGAACAGCCGCACGGTGCGATAGACCGTGGCGATCGAGATGCCGGGGTCGATCGCGGAGGCGCGTTCATACACCTTCTCGACGTCGGGATGATCTTCGGCGTCGGAAAGGACGCGCGCGATCACCTTGCGCTGTTCGGTAATGCGCAGGCCTTTTTCATGGCAGAGCGCTTCGAGATCGATCTTGCGAGGCATGATGCCGATGTAACGCCATTGGCGCCTCGGGGGAAGGGCGCGACTGCGCGCAAAAACAAAACGCCGGCCGGGGCGCTTGCCCTGGCCGGCGTCTGGTTCCCGCCCCCTCGAAAGGAGGGTATCGGGATCAGCGCTTGCGGCGCTTGGTGCCCAGGCCGATCTTCTTGGCGAGCGTGCGGCGCTGCTCGGCATAGTTCGGGGCGACCATCGGATAGTCGGCCGGCAGGTTCCACTTGGCGCGATACTGTTCCGGGGTCATCTGATAATGGGTCATCAGGTGGCGCTTCAGCATCTTCAGCTTCTTGCCGTCTTCGAGGCAGACGATGAAGTCCGGCTTCACCGAAGAGCGAATCGAAACGGCCGGCTCCTGCTTCACTTCCGGTTCCACGACGGCGGTGCCGAGACCGGTGAGCGCGCTGTGCACGTTCTGGATCAGTAGCGGAAGATCCGAAACGGCAACACTATTGTTGCTGACATGGGCAGAAACAATATCCGCTGTCAGGGTGACCAACGTTTCCTGAATGTCTGATGAAGCGTCCATGGTTTTCCTTTCGACCCGATTGCGGGCGACTATATATGTCGCCTGGGCGCCCTATCGGACCAATTCGCTTCGATGGCAAGCGCTTAACCATCTACTGCGCAAAAATTCAGATGAACTTCCGGGCAAAGGTTTGTGCATCAAACGCTTGTCCGGTGTTGCCGCGATAGTAAGCGCGGCGTTCTCCGACCTTGTCGAAACCTTCGCGACGATAAAGTTGGACCGCTTCATTGCCGGAACGGACCTCAAGATGCATTTCGACGACTCCGCGATCACGCGCTTCGGCGACAACTGCGCGAAGAAGTGCGCCCGCTATTCCCCGGCGGCGCGCGGCGGGGCGGGTGGCGAGCAGCAGCAACTCGGCCTCGTCTCCGGTCGAGCGTGCCATTGCGAAGCCCGAATCGATTCCGTCCAGGCTGGCGATCACCAGCCATACGCCCGGCAGCGAGAGCATCCCCATGCACTGGGCGCTGGTCCATGCCTCGCCGAAGCGCGGATCGAACGCTTCCTGCATGATGGCGCTGACGGCGGGCACGTCCTGGATGCCGCCTTCGCGCAGCTCGGTGAGGTTAAGGGTGCTGCTCATGCCAGCCCCCGCTCGGCCAGCGTCCTGGCATCGGGCGCGCGGCCATAGATCGGGCGCGGCGGCAGCGCGGCGAATGCGGCGGGAAGCAGCAGCGCGTCGGCGGCGCGGGGCAATGCCTCCCGCAGGTCGCGGTCGGGCGCGAGGGCGGCGAGATGGCGGACGCCGCTGCCGATCGCGGCGCGGGTGCCGATCGCGTCGAGCGCGGCGGCCGGAAGGAGCTAGCGGAGCGGACCGTCCTCGGCCAGGGGGGAAGAAGCGAACCCCTTCATAAAACCTTCCCCGTGGCCGCCTTCGAGCACGACGGCAAGCGCGGCCAGGGCCGGGTCCGGGGCGAAGCCCGCCGCCGCCAGCAGCGCGAGCGACGAATAGCCCTGGACTTCGGCGCTCCAGCCGATCGCCAGCCCGCGCGCCGCGGCCAGCCCCACCCGGACGCCGGTGAAGCTGCCGGGGCCGACATCGACGAGGATGCGCGCCGCGCGTCCCTGGCCGGGCAGGTCGGCGATCATCGGCACCAGCCGTTCGGCATGGCCGCGCCCGACGACTTCATGCGCCTGGGCGAGCAGGATGCCGTCTTCCAGCAACGCCACCGAACAGGCGGCAGTCGCGGTTTCGATCACCAGGATACGCGGGCCAATGGACATTGGCCCGCGCTAGCCAATTGCTCGGCCAAGCGTCAAATGGCGCACGTCAAATGACGGTGTTGAACCGCTCGAATTCCGGCCGCGGCAGGCGGTCGAAGATCGTCGAGGGATCGCCATGGCCGAGCGTCGAGATGAAGTTCGACTTCACGTTCGGCTGGTCGGCGAAGAAGGCGGCGTCGACCGCGGCATTGTCGAAGCCCGACATCGGCCCGGTATCGAAGCCCAGCGCGCGTGCCGCGATGATGAAATAGGCGCCCTGGAGCGAGGAATTGCGGATCGCATGGGTATAGCGGACCTCCGGGTCCGGGAACCAGTCCTTGGCGGTCGGCGCGTGCGGGAAGAGCCAGGGAAGCTGTTCGTTGAACGCCAGGTCCATGCCGATGATGACGCTGGCGGGCGCGGCCTGGATCTTGGGAGCGTTGGTGCCGCTCGCGAACGAGGCCAGCTTGTCCTTGGCCTCCTGGCTCACCACCCAGACGAAGCGCGCGGACTGCTGGTTGGCCGAAGTCGGCCCCATCTTGAGCAGGTCGTAGATGCGGCGGATGTCGTCCTGGGTGACGGGCGTGTCGGTATAGCCGTTATAAGTGCGCGCGGTACGGAAGATCGTATCCAGCCCCGCATCGTCGAGGGGTCGGGCCATAGTTCGGTCCTTTCGGTTGGGGATCGCGCTTAGACGGCGCGGACTTCGGTTACTTCGGGCACATAATGCTTGAGCAGCTGCTCGATGCCGTTCTTGAGCGTCGCCGTGGACGAAGGGCAGCCCGAGCAGGCGCCCTGCATCTGGAGGTAGACCTTCCCCGCATCGAAGCCGCGATAGATGATGTCGCCGCCGTCATTGGCGACGGCGGGGCGGACGCGCGTGTCGATCAGCTCGCGGATCTGCGCGACGATGTCGGCATCTTCCGGATTGTCGCCGAAATCGCCGCTCTCGGGCGGGACGGAGATGCCCGCCGCCGATCCCAGCCGGAACAGCGGCATGTTGGCGGAGAAATGATCGAGCAGGATGCCGAGCACGTCGGGCTTCAGCCCGGTCCATTCGACGCCGGGCCCTGCGGTGACCGAAATGAAGTCGCGCCCGAAGAACACGCCGGTCACGTCGCCCAGCGAGAACAGCGCCTCGGCGAGCGGCGATGCCTCGGCATCCTCGGGGCTGGCGAAGTCGCGCGTGCCGGCGTCCATCACGGTCCTGCCGGGCAGGAACTTCAGCGTTGCCGGATTGGGCGTGGATTCGGTCTCGATCAGCATGGCGTGCATGTGGGCGTGCGGGGCGGCCGGATCAAGCGGGTGGCGCGAAACGCTGGGTTGCCGCGCGAAGATCAGTCCGCGGTGTCGTCGCTGGTGCGGGTCGCGTCGGTCACGTCGCGGTCATGCCCGCTCTTGTCGCTGAAGAACGCCGCGGCGAACAGGCCGCAGCCGAGCAGAGTCGAGACGAAGACGCCGCCGACGGTCGCGAAGACCATCGAAGGATAAAGCGGGCCGTAGAGCGAGAGATACCAGAGCGATCCCGCCACCATCAGCACCGCGGCGACGGAAATCCATGCCAGCATCCGCTTGAAATCGGTCCAGGCCTTGGCGCGTTCGGCAACCATGATTGCGTCCTTTCGGCGAGCGCAAATGAGGCCCGCAAGGACTATCTGGCCCTTTATTGACCAGGATCAAGCAAAGCAGGCGAGGGTGGGACAATATGTCCAACCCCGGTCGGCGGGCCGTCTCAGCCGTCCAGCGCCTTCATCGCCTCGTTCCAGCGCATCACATTGGCGCGCGCATCCTGCACGAAGGCCGAGCTGCGGACGACCCGCAGGAACTTGTCGGCGATCCAGCGCCCCGGATTGCGCAAGGGGCGGCGGAACTGGATGAGCAGGACGACGCGGGTGCCGCTCGTCTCGTTCCACACCTCATGGTCATAGGTGTCGTCGAACACCAGGGTCTCGCCTTCGGACCAGCGCACCATGCGGTCCGCGACGCGCATCCGCACATCGCCGTCGCGCGGCACGATCAGGCCGAGATGGCAGGTGATGAGCCCCTTGGTGACGCCGCGATGCGCGGGGATGTGCGCGCCCGGCGCCAGGATCGAGAAGAAGGCGCTGTTGAGCCCCGGTATCTGCGCGACGATGCACGAGGTCGCCGGGCACCGCTCCAGATTCTCGCGGACGCGATAGCCATAGCCCCACAGGAAGAAGGACCGCCATTTGTTGACCGGGGCGATCGCGCGGTGATCGGGCGAGATGCTGGCGAGCGAGGGCGCGGGCCGGCGGTCCAGCGCGGCGGCGATCGCCTCGTCGCGGATCGCCTGCCAGTTCGCGCGGAGCAGCGCGGTCCATCCGAAATCGCGCACGTCGAGCACCGGATCGTTGGGCACGAGCGAGGAGGAGGCGATCAGGCGATCGAAGAAGCCGCGCAGATGCTTGCCATATTTTATCAGGAAGGGGCGGTTCGTCTCGGCCCGCATCGGCGCATCGGGCTGCTCTGAGCCCCGCCTCTGATCGGGCGCTCCCACCGCGCGGGCTTCGGAATCCGTCATCTCGTTCGAGTCGCGCCGGAGCGCACAGTTCATCTTCGCCTTCACGCCAACAACACCCTGAAACGCGCCGGGGCAGGTGCCGTATTGCGTCGCGGCATCCGCGCGGACTCGCTCTACACCGCCACTTTGGTCGAAAACGTGGCGCTCGCGTGGCGGGGCATGCGTACAGGCGATAGAAAGGAACTCGCTGGCAAGGCGGCGATAACGCCACTAGATGGGGCCTTATGCTTTCTACCCAGCGGTTCCCGCGCCTCGCCTTCCTCGCCCTTGCCCTGCTCTCCCCGGCGCTCCCCGCGCAGGCGCAGACCGCACCCGCGCAAACGGCGGCCCGCCCGGTCCAGACGGCCGACGATCCCTGGCTCTACAAGGGCAGCGATCTCGTCCATGACGATCAGTGGAAGTTCGGGCGCCTGTCGAACGGTGTGCGCTATGCGGTGCGCAGGAACGGCGTGCCGCCGGGCCAGGTCTCGATCCGCGTGCGCATCGATGCCGGATCGCTGATGGAGAAGGACAGCGAGCGCGGCTTCGCGCATCTGATCGAGCATCTCACCTTCCGCGGATCGGTGTACGTGCCCGATGGCGAATCGAAGCGCGTCTGGCAGCGGCTGGGCGTCACCTTCGGCTCGGACAGCAATGCGTCCACCACCTTCACCAGCACCACCTACAAGCTCGATCTGCCCAACGCGACGCCGGCCGGGCTGGACGAGAGCTTCAAGATCCTGTCCGGCATGATGTCCGGCCCGGCGCTCACCCAGCAGGCGCTCACCGCCGAGCGCCCTGTCGTCCTTGCCGAGCAGCGCGAGCAGCCGGGGCCGCAGGTCCGGATGCAGGATGCGATGCTGGACCTGGCCTTTGCCGGCCAGCCGCTCGCGGATCGCGAGCCGATCGGCACGGTCGAGACGCTGAACGCCGCCACGCCCGCCGCCGTGCAGGCATTCCATGATCGCTGGTATCGCCCCGAACGCGCCGTCGTGATCGCGATCGGCGACGTCGATCCGGCCGTGCTGGAGGCGATGGTCGTCAAGCATTTCAGCGACTGGAAGGGCGTTGGCCCCGCGCCGGCCAATCCCGATTTCGGCAAGCCCACGCCCGACCATCCCGTCGCCGCGAGCGTCGTAGAGCCCGCCCTCCAGCCGATGGCGATGATGCTGATCGTGCGGCCCTGGACGGTCTTCGCCGATACCGTGATCTTCAACCAGAAGCGCATGGTCGATCTGGTGGCGCTGCGCATCATCAACCGCCGCCTCGAATCGCGTGCCCGCGCCGGGGCGAGCTACATCGCCGCCGGCGGCGATCTCAACGACATCGCCCGCTCCGCCAATGTGACGACGATCAACGTGCTGCCGGTCGGCGACGATTGGGAGACCGCGCTGCGCGACGCCCGCGCCGAGATCGCCGAGGCGGCCGCCACGCCGCCCACCCAGGCCGAGATCGATCGCGAAGTCGCCGAGATCGACGCGGTGATGCAGCAGCGCATCAACACCGCCGCGGTCGAATCGGGCGTGTCGATCGCCGACGATCTGGTCCAGGCGGTCGACATCAACGAGACGGTGACGACGCCCGAGGCGTCCTACGACATCTTCAAGCAGGCGGTGGCGAACAAGATGTTCACGCCCGCGACGGTGCAGGCATCGGCCAAGAAGGTGTTCGAAGGCGTCGCGGTGCGCGCGCTGGTCAACACCCACAAGCCCGATCCGCAACTGGTGACCAAGGTCACCGCCGCGCTCCAGGCCGATGTGAAGGCGTCGGCGACCAAGCGCCGCGCGCTCAACGTCACCTTCGCCCAGCTTCCGCGCCTGGGCAAGCCCGCCACGGTGGTCAGCCGCGAGCGCGTGCTTCCCGATATCGAGATCGACAAGGTCGTGTTCTCGAACGGCGTCCGCCTGCTGATGCGCCAGGACCAGTCGGAGGTCGGCAAGGTGTTCGTCAATGTCCGCTTCGGCGCCGGCCTGAACGCGCTGCCCGCGCGTCCGAGCGCCGCTTGGGCGGGCGAGGGTGCGCTGATGGCGAGCGGCATCGGCAAGCTCGGCCAGGAGGAGCTCGACGCGCTGACCGGCAACCGCCAGATGGGCCTGGGCTTCTCGATCGACGAGGATGCGTTCGAGCTTTCGGGCCAGACCAACAAGGCCGATCTGCTCGATCAGCTCAAGCTGTTCGCCACCAAGCTCGCCGCGCCCGGCTGGGATCCCAATCCGGTGCTGCGCGCCAAGACGGCGATGCTGGCGGGCTATGCCGGCCTCTCGGCCTCGCCCGACGCGGTGATGGCGCGCGACCTAGAGACGCTCGCGCATTCCGGCGATCCGCGCTGGGGCATCCCGTCGCGCGCCGCGGTGGAGGCGACGACGCCGGAATCCTTCCGCAAGCTCTGGGAGCCGCTGCTCGCCAGCGGGCCGATCGAAGTCGATGTGTTCGGCGACATGGACAGCGAAGCGACGATCAAGGCGGTCGCCGAGACGCTGGGCGCGCTCAAGCCGCGCAGCGCAAGCACGACGCCGCCCCCGCCGGTCAAGTTCCCGGCGCATGTCGACAAGCCCGTGGTCCGCACCCACACCGGCACGCCCAACCAGGCGGCGGCGGTGATCGCATGGCCCACCGGCGGCGGCAGCGCCGACGTGGCCGAGAGCCGCAAGCTGGAGATCCTCGCCGCGATCTTTCGTGATCGGCTGATCGACCAGCTCCGCAGCCAGGCGGGCGTCAGCTATTCGCCGAACGTCGATAGCTCCTGGCCGCTGGGCATGACCGCGGGCGGCAAGGTGATCGCGATGGGCATGGTGCCGCCGGACAAGACCGACTTCTTCTTCCAGCTCGCGCGGGGCATCGCCGCCGATCTGATCGCCAAGCCGGTCGATGCCGACGAGCTCGATCGCGCGCTGACGCCGCTCAAGCAGATGATCATCCGCCGTTCGAGCGGCAACATGTTCTGGATGACGCTGGTCGAGGGCGGGAGCTACGATCCTGCGCGGATCGCGTCGGTGGGCACGCTGGGCCGCGACTATGCCGCCACCTCGCCCGACGAGATCCAGGCGCTCGCCGCCCGCTTCCTGCGCCCGGACACCGACTGGACGATGGTGGTCGTGCCGGAGAAAGCGGCGAAGTGACGCTTTAGCCCCTCCCCTGAAGGGGAGGGGCTAATTGTCCGCTTCTCAATAAAGCCCATCCAGGCGCTCGCCGTACACCTGCTTCAATATATGCCGGCGGATCTTGAGGCTGGGCGTCAGCTGCTCGTTCTCGATCGTGAACGGCCCGTCGGCGATGATGAACTTCCGCACCCGCTCGGTCACCGACAGATCCTTGTTCACCCGCTCGACCGCATGGCCCAGCGCGGCCCGGTAATCGGGATCCTGCGCCAGCGACTTGAAGTCGCATCTGGCGCCGCCCCTGGCGCACCATTCCTGGGTCCATTCGGGATCCGGCACCAGCACCGCGGTCATATAGGGCTTCTTGTCGCCGGCGATCATCGCCTGGACGATCTCGGGCTGGAGGGTGAGCATCCCCTCCACCTTCTGCGGGGAGATGTTGTCGCCCTTGTCGTTGACGATAATGTCCTTCTTGCGGTCGGTGATCTTGATGCGGCCCTTCTCGTCGATCAGGCCGATGTCGCCGGTATGGAGCCAGCCGTCCTTGAGGACGCGCGCCGTCTCCGCCTCGTTGCGCCAATAGCCGTGCATCACCAGCTCGCCCTTGACCAGGATCTCGCCATCCTCGGCGATGCGGACCTCGACGCCCTCCAGCGGCGGGCCGACCGTGTCCATCTTGAGGCCCGCCTTGGGCCGGTTGCACGAGATGACCGGCGCCGCCTCGGTCTGGCCATAGCCCTGGAGGAAGGTCAGCCCCAGCGACTGGAAGAACGTCCCCACCTCGGGATTGAGCGGCGCCCCGCCCGATACCATCGCCTTGATCCGCCCGCCGAAGCGCTTCGCCAGCTTGGGCCGCAGCGTGGCGTTCAGGAGCAGGTTCATCGGCGCATCGGTCAGCCTGCCTTCGCCCGCGGCCTTGCGCGCGCCGATCGAGACCGCCTTGTCGAGCAGGTAGCTGGCGAAATTGCCCTGCTTCTCCACCTGCTTGGTGATCCGCGTGCGCAGCACTTCGAACAGGCGCGGCACCACCACCATGATCGTCGGGCGGACCTCCTCCATGTTGGAGGCGAGCTTCTCCAGCCCCTCGGCGTAATAGATCTGCGCGCCCAGCGCGATCGGGAAGTGCTGGCCGGCGGTATGCTCATAGGCGTGGGAGAGGGGCAGGAACGAGAGGAACACCTCGTCGTCCCAGCCGAAATCCTCCGAGATCAGCGATGCGCAGGCCTCGACATTGTGGAGGATCGCGCCGTGATGCTGCATCACGCCGCGCGGGCTACCGCCCGTGCCGCTGGTGTAGATGAGGCAGGCGGTCTCCTCGCGCCGGAAATCGGCCCTGGCGGCGACCTGGGCCGGATCGGCCGGGTGTTTCGCGATCAGCTCGCGCCAGTCGTGGAACTCCATCGTGCCGTGCTGGCCGGCGCGGACGTCGTCGATGCCGATCACCATCCGCGCCGAGGACGACCGGATCGCCGCCGGCAGCAGCGTCTTCGCCAATTTGCTGTTCGAGATGATGATCGCGCAGGCGCCCGAATTCTCGATGATGTGCTGGTGGTCGCGCTCGGTATTGGTGGTGTAGGTCGGCACGGTGATGCAGCCGGCGGCCATGATCGCCAGGTCGCTGATGCAGAATTCGGGCCGGTTCTCGGACACGAGCATCACCCGGTCGCCGCGCTTCAGGCCCAGCCCCTCCAGCGCCGTCGCGAGGGCCGCGACCTGCCGCGCCGCCTCGGTCCAGCTCGTCGGCCGCCATTCGCCCTCGGCCTTGTGCCACAGGAAAGGCTTGTCGCCCAATTCGCGCGCACGGGCGAAGAACATGCCCACCAGATTTTCGAACCGTTCGAGCTTGCGGCTCATCGCATCCCCTTTCCCCAGCCCAACGCTCGAATTCCCCCGGCGTTGCCCCCAATTGCTGCACTTAGTCTTAGAGTGCCCGATCGGGTTCCGCCAGCGGTGCCCGGCGGGCGTGGACGGCCCCCCGCCCGCTGCGCTATCGGCAGACATATGGACCGTGCATTTGCGAACTAGGCCGGCCGCATAATCGGGAGCGCGCATGAGATTGTTCCGTAACGTCGTGGCGGCATTCGCCGCATTTGCCCTTGCCGCGTGCGCCGTCACCCAGGACCGCATCGCCGAGCAGCCCACCGCTCCGCAGGGCAAGGCGCAGATCTTCGCGGCGGCGGCGAACCCGCTCGCGGTCGAGACCGGCCTCGCCGTGCTCCGCCGCGGCGGCAGTGCGGTGGATGCTGCGATCGCGATGCAGGCGATGCTCTCGCTGGTCGAGCCGCAGAGCTCGGGCATCGGCGGCGGCGCCTTCATGAGCTATTACGACGCCAGGACGCGCAAGGTGACCGTCTATGACGGCCGCGAGACCGCGCCCGCAGGCGCTTCGGAGGGCATGTTCCTCGGCGGCGACGGCAAGGCGCTGCCCTTCGGCGAGGCGGTGTTGAGCGGCCGCGCGACGGGCGTGCCGGGCGCCATCCGCATGCTGAGCGTCGCCCATGACGATCATGGCAGGATCGCCTGGCGCGACCTGTTCGGCGATGCCGAGCGCACCGCGCGGGAGGGCTTCGTCATCTCGCCGCGCCTCGGCCGCTTCATCGCCGGCAGCTTCCCCGAAAACGCCGCGCCGGACGTGCGCAGCTATTTCTCCAATCCCGACGGCAGCCTGAAAAAGGCCGGCGACCGGCTGACCAACCCCGCCTATGCGGCGTTCGTCCGGCGTCTGGCGGAGGAGGGCGTGAGCGCGCTCTATGCCGGCCCCACCGCCGAGCGCATCGTCGAGCGCACCCATGCCGCGCCGCTCGGCGGATCGATGACGCTCGCCGATCTCGCCGCCTATCGCCCGGTCAAGCGCGAGGCGCTGTGCGGCCATTACCGCATCTATCTGGTCTGCACCCCGCCGCCCCCCGCCAGCGGCGTCGGCCTGCTCCAGCTCCTCGCGATCCTGGAGCACACCGACATCGCCTCGCGCGGACCGCAGGATCCCCAGGCCTGGTTCCTCTTCGCCGAGGCGAGCCGGATCATGTATGCCGATCGCGATCGCTATGTCGGCGATCCGGCGTTCGTGCAGGTGCCTGTCGCCGGCATGCTCGATCCCGCCTATGTCGCGGGCCGGGCGAAGCTGATCGGCGATGTCGCCGCGCCGTCGCCGGTGGCGGGCATGCCCGCCGGCGCTCCCGTCGCCGCCGCCGATCGGACGCTGGAGCCCATGGGCACCTCGCACATCGTGATCGAGGATGCGGACGGGAACGTCGTGTCGATGACGACCACGGTCGAATCGATCTTCGGATCGGGGCGGATGGTCGATGGCTTCTTCCTCAACAACCAGATGACCGATTTCGCGATGCAGCCGCGCGACGATCAGGGCCGGCTGCTCGCCAACGCCCCCGCGCCGGGCAAGCGGCCGCGCTCGTCGATGACGCCCTTGGTCGTGCTCGACGGGGAAGGGCGGTTCGCCGGGGCGTTCGGCTCGGCGGGGGGCAATGCGATCCTGCCCTATGTCGCCAAGTCGATGGTCGGCGCGATCGATTGGAACCTGCCGGTGCAGGACGCGATCGCGCTGCCGAACCTCGTCGCGCGCGGGCCGGCGTTCAACGGCGAGGTCACCAAATTCTCGCCCGAGCTGCTCCAGGCGCTGGCCGTGCGGGGAATCAGGCTGCTGCCGGGGCAGGGCGAGGATTCGGGTATCCAGGGCGTGATGGTCCGCCCGGGCGGCCGCTTCGATGGCGGCTACGACCCCCGGCGCGAGGGCAGGGCGATCGCCGAGCCGGCGCGATAGGATGGTCTGAACCCATTACCGTCACCCCGGCCGTAGTGCCGGGGTCCACTCCTCCGCGCGCGAGCCCATCACACCTCCAGCCGCTCACCCAGCCGCACGGTGGACCCCGGCACTTCGGCCGGGGTGACGGCCCTGTCGGTTGACCAAGTTGACTCGACTCACGCGCGTTTCCGGAACCCGACGATGAGAAAGAGCCGTGCCTCCGCTCGGCTCTCAAATCCTATTTTGCAAGGGCTTAGCCGGCCCGCAGCCCCCGGACGATCCGGCGCGGCAGTCCCGGCCCCTTGAATACCAGCGCGCTGTAGACCTGCACCAGCTTCGCCCCCGCATCGATCCGGCGCTGCGCCTCGTCCGGGCTGTTGATCCCACCCACCGAAACCAGCGGAAGCTCCCCGCCGCTCGCTTCCAGCGCCTCGGCCAGCTTGGCGCGGGCGAGCGCGCGCAGCGGCGCGCCCGAGAGCCCGCCCGCCTCGCCGGCATGGGGCGAGCGCAGGGGCGGGCGCGAGAGGGTGGTGTTCGACACGATCAGCGCATCGACATGATTGTCGATCGCCGCACGGATCGCGCCCTCCAGCCCCGCCCGGTCGAGATCGGGCGCGACCTTGAGGAAGAGCGGGGTGCGGGGCACCGCGCTTTCGGCGTTCTTTCGCGCGGCATCGGCGGCGGCGAGCAGTTCGTCGAGCGCGGGGCGCGATTGCAGGTCGCGCAGGCCCGGCGTGTTGGGCGAGCTGACGTTGATGGTGATATAGTCGGCGAGCGGCGCGGCCCTGGCGACGCCCAGCGCATAATCGGCGACCCGGTCCGCCGAATCCTTGTTCGCGCCGACATTGATGCCGAGCACGCCCGCGCGGTGCCGAATCGCCGCGACTCGGGCCAGCGCAGCATCGATTCCGCCATTGTTGAAGCCCATCCGGTTGATGACGGCCTCGTCCTCGACCAATCGAAACAGCCGCGGCCTGGGATTTCCGGGCTGCGGAAGCGGCGTGAGCGTGCCGACTTCGACCGATCCGAAGCCCAGCCCGAACAGCCCGGCAACGGCTTCGGCATCCTTGTCGAGCCCCGCGGCAAGGCCGACCGGATTGGGGAAAACCAATCCGGCGACTTCGACCGGATCCTTTGCATCCATTTTGGCAGCGAAGGGCGTGCCCAAAGCTCCCCACAGCTTTAAGCCAGCAATAGCAATGCGATGCGCGCGCTCGGCGTCGAGCGCGAAGAGTGCGGATTGGAGCGGATAGGCCATGTTCCCGGCCTTCGCATCTCCTCCCTGCGGCGTCAAAACGCCGCATGTCGATTCCGTACAATACCGAGGGCGGTGTATCGTTTAGGGAGGAATTGCGACCCGAGGGGTTCCGCTTAAACGGGGGGAACCCTTTTCCTCATGGCCCGGCCGGGTAACCGGCCGGGCCACTTTTATCTGTCGCACTCCCCCGCTATAGTCGTTGGCCAGAACGATATCCGAACCTGGGGGATCAGGTCGAACATGCGGGGCGCAGCGAGTCGCAAGATGGCGGGACTGGAGCCGGGTGAAGACCCGACCCTGCCGCGCATCGAATTCATCAAGGCGACCGGCAAATTGCTGCCGCACGTCGAATCCTATTACGTGTTCCGCTGCGACGCCGCGCAGATGGAGGGGATCGAGCGCGTCGATCTGGGGCAGCTCCGCTTCCTGATCCGCGGCGAGGGGGAGATGACCTTCCCCGACGGCCATGTCGAATCCACGCGCCGGATCATGGTCAACGGCCCCGGCACGGCGGCCGCGACCTACAAGATGCGCGGGCCGGTCCATGTGTTCGGCGTGTCGCTCAGGGGCATCGGCTGGAAGGCGCTGATCGGCCTGCCGGCGGACAAGGTGGCCGATCACATCATCGATGGCGAGAAGCTGTTCTGCGAACAGGCGCCTTTGCTCCTCCAGCGCCTGCGCAAGATGGACCGGCTGGAGGACATGGTCGCCGCGATCGAGCCGCTGCTGATGATGCGCCAGCAGGAAGTGAAGCCCGTGCCCAAGGCGCATGTCATCTTCCTGCGCGTCATCCGCGAATGGGCCGCGACCGAGGATCCGACGATCGAATGGCTCTATGCCGCGATGAAGGCGGAGACCGACATGGGCGAGCGCCAGGTCCAGCGGCTGTGCAAGGAATATTTCGCCGGCCCGCCGACGCACCTGCGGCGCAAGTTCCGCGCGATCGGCGCGGCGATGCGCATCTATCAGGGCGCGCCGCTCGGCGACGTGATCGGCCCCTTCGCCGATCAGTCGCACATGATAAACGAGATAAAGCACTTCACCGGCCACACCCCGACGACGTTGCGCGACGATATCGATCCGATCCTGGCGGTGACGCTCGACAATGAGAGCTTCCATTTCCTGCCCGATGTGATCCCGGAAACGGTTGACGTGCGCCGCCGCTGAGACCACATGCCAATCGGATCAACTTCGTCCGATTGGATTCGATGCGTCTCTCCAGCCTTGCCGACTATGCCGTAGTCATGATGGCCGCCGCCGCGCGCCATTGCGGCGCGTCGTGCCGGCTGAACGCGACGTCGCTGGCCGAGGAGACCGGGCTGCCGCTGCCCACCGTGCAGAAGCTGGTGAGCAGGCTTTCGGCCGCCGGGCTGATCGAGAGCGCGCGCGGCACCGGCGGCGGCTTCCGCCTGGCGCGGCCGCCCGTGGCGATCTCGCTGGCCGATATCGTCGAGGCGATCGAGGGGCCGATCGCGATGACCGCCTGCGTCGAGAGCGGCCGCCACGATTGCTCGGTCGAGAGCACGTGCCGGGTCAAGCCGCACTGGAATGCCGTGAACGGCGCGGTAAAGGGCGCGCTCGCGGGGGTCTCCCTCGCCAGTCTGAGTAGGAGTGCCTGATGGCCACCAAGAATGCCGAGGCACTCGCTGCCGCCAACAAGAAATATGAATGGGGCTTCTCCTCGGACGTCGAGCAGGAGTTCGCGCCCAAGGGGCTGAGCGAGGAAACCGTCCGCTTCATCTCCGCCAAGAAGGGCGAGCCGGAATGGATGCTCGACTGGCGGCTGAAGGCGTATCGGATGTGGGAGACGATGGAGTTGCCCGAATGGGCCAAGCTCCAGATCCCCGAGATCGATTACCAGGACGCCTATTATTACGCCGAGCCCAAGGCGAAGAAGGCGATCGGCAGCCTGGACGAGCTCGATCCCGAGATCCTGCGCGTCTATGAGAAGCTGGGCATCCCGATCGAGGAGCAGAAGGTGCTCGCCGGCGTCGAGGGTGCGCGCAAGGTCGCGGTCGACGCGGTGTTCGACAGCGTATCGGTCGCAACCACCTTCCGCGAGGAGCTGAAGGCCGCGGGCGTCATCTTCCTGTCGATCTCGGAAGCGATCCGCGAATATCCCGATCTGGTGAAGAAGTGGCTGGGCAAGGTCGTGCCCCAGCGCGACAATTATTTCTCCGCGCTCAACTCGGCGGTCTTCTCCGACGGGACGTTCGTCTATGTGCCCGAGGGCGTGCGCTGCCCGATGGAGCTTTCCACCTATTTCCGCATCAATGCCGAGAATACCGGCCAGTTCGAGCGCACGCTGATCGTCGCCGACAAGGGCGCATACGTCTCCTATCTCGAAGGCTGCACCGCGCCGATGCGCGACGAGAACCAGCTCCACGCCGCCGTGGTCGAGCTGGTCGCGCTGGACGATGCCGAGATCAAATACTCGACCGTGCAGAACTGGTACCCCGGCGACGAGAACGGCGTCGGCGGCATCTTCAACTTCGTCACCAAGCGCGCCTTGTGCGCCGGCACCAACTCGAAGGTGAGCTGGACCCAGGTGGAGACCGGCAGCGCGATCACTTGGAAATACCCCTCGTGCATCCTCCAGGGCGACGGATCGGTCGGCGAATTCTATTCGGTGGCGGTCACCAACGGCCACCAGCAGGCCGATACCGGCACCAAGATGCTGCATATCGGCAAGAACACGCGCTCGACGATCGTCTCGAAGGGCATTTCGGCGGGCAAGTCGAACAACACGTACCGAGGGCGCGTGCTGGTGAATGCGAACGCGGAGAATGTCCGCAATTTCACCCAGTGCGACAGCCTGCTGCTCGGCGACCAGTGCGGCGCGCACACCGTGCCGTATATCGAGGTCAAGAACCCCTCCGCCCAGATCGAGCATGAGGCCACCACCTCCAAGATCAGCGAGGACCAGCTCTTCTACGCGATGCAGCGCGGCCTCGACCAGGAGGCCGCCGTGGCGCTGATCGTCAACGGCTTCGCCAAGGAGGTGCTCCAGCAACTCCCCATGGAATTCGCCGTCGAGGCGCAGAAGCTGCTGGGGATCAGCCTTGAAGGCTCGGTCGGGTGATCCTCGCCGCGCTCGCCCTTTTCGCGCAGGACGTCCCCGCGCCCGCCCAGGACGTGCCGGAGAACGAGGACATCGTCGTGCGCGCCACCTTCGGCCACACGACGATGCTGTTCGACAAGGGCGCCGACGGCAAGCTGCGCAACTGCCGGATCATGGTCTCCAGCGGCAGCCAGAGGCGCGATACCGCAGCCTGCCAGCAGACGCCGGTCTGCTATGCGAAGACCGCCGACGAAGTGACCGACTGCATCGACTTCACCGTGCTCGACATGGCGGAGGCGAACGGCGTTTCGGCCGCGGCCAGGCCGGCAAGCCCCGGCGCGCCGCAGACCTTCACCCTGCCGAAGCTCACCCAGCCCAAGCCCGCGCTGCTGGCCGGCCAGGCCGGCCCGCTCGAAAATACCGAGGAGAGCAAGGAGACCGAGCGCCAGCGCGTCAAGCTGCCGCCCTTGCCCAGGCCGCCCTCGGACGGCCCCGTCGTGCGCTTCGGCCCCGCGCCGGAGTCGCAGCCATGAGCGCCGGTCAGCGCCGCGCAAGCAATGCGGCGGTAGGAATGGATGCGAGGCGGATATCCGCGCCTCCAGGAGTGATGAAATGATGTTCGGCGTACTCGCATTGCTCGCGGCCCAGGCGGCTCCCGGCGTGCCGATCGACAATTCCGGCCAGATCGGCGTGGCGACCAACCATGCCCGCTGCATCGTCCGCGCGGTGGGAAGGGCCCCGGCGGACGCGGCCGCGCGCGCGGCGAAGGTGCAGGCGGCGGTATCGCAATGCCGCAGCTTCCTCGACGCCGATTATGCCGCCGGCCGGCTGACGCTCAACGGCAAGCCCTATGAGAAGAGCTGGTGGCGCAAGGTGCAGGTGACGCTCGATGCGGTCCAGGCCGGCGTCGCCGCGGCGATCACCTCGCCCGCGCAATACAAGATCAACTGGCAATTGCCGGACGGTTCGGTGGTGGACGCCTATGACGTTCCCAATCCCGTCACGGTGCGCCTCGTCACGGTGGCTCTCTGAACATGCTGAAAATCCAAGACCTTCATGCCGAAATCGACGGCAAGGAAATCCTGAAGGGGCTCAGCCTCGAAGTGAACGCGGGCGAGATCCATGCGATCATGGGGCCGAACGGCGCGGGCAAGTCGACGCTCGGCTATACGCTGGGCGGCCGCCCCGGCTATATGGCGACGGCCGGTTCGGTGACGTTCGAGGGGCAAGACCTGCTTGCGCTGGCGCCGAACGAGCGCGCCGCGGCGGGGCTGTTCCTCGGCTTCCAATATCCGGTCGAGATCCCCGGCATCTCCAATGTCCAGTTCCTGCGTGAGGCGCTCAATTCGCAGCGCCGCGCCCGGGATGAGGCGCCGCTGTCGGGCGGCGAGTTCCTCAAGCTCGCCCGCGCCCAGGCCGATGCGCTGGGCATGGACCAGGAGATGCTCAAGCGCCCGGTCAATGTCGGTTTCTCGGGCGGCGAGAAGAAGCGCAACGAGATGGTCCAGATGGGCATCATCGCGCCGAAGCTCGCGATCCTCGACGAGACCGATTCCGGCCTCGACATCGATGCGCTCAAGGCGGTGGGCGACGGCATCAACCGCATCATGCGCGCGCCCGACAAGGCGGTGATCCTGATTACCCATTACCAGCGGCTGCTCGATTATGTGAAGCCGGACTTCGTGCATGTGCTGGCCGAAGGGCGCATCGTCCGCTCGGGCGGGGCGGAGCTCGCGCTCGAGCTGGAGCGCGAAGGCTATGGAGCGCTGGCGGCATGAGCGGCTTCCGCGCCGGAGGCGCCGCCAATCATCGTAGCGTCGTGGCGTCGTTGCGCGAGGAAGACAGATTCGCGCTACGCCGCGACGGCGCAACGAGGTCGGAATCGTGACGACGCTCGATCTCCCTTCGCCGCGCCTGGAGGAATGGCGCTGGTCGGACATGGCCGCGCTGCGCGCGGCCGCCGAAGCGGAACCGCGTGCTTCCGCGATCGCCCCCGCCGATCTGTTCCTCGATATCGAAGGCCCGCGCCTGCTCTTCGTCGACGGCATGTTCGAGCCCGCGCACAGCCGCCCGGGCCGCGTGCAGGTCGGCCGCATCGTGCCCGAGACCGCGCATCCGCTCGGCAGGCAGGCGGAGGGCGAGGGCTGGTCGCTCCATCTCGGCCGCGAAGAGGCGGTGACGCATATCCAGGTCGTCCATCTCGGATCGGGCGGCGAGAACCATGTCCCCGCGCGGCTGGTGCTGGAGGAGGATGCGGTCGCCTCGGTGGTCGAGACCTATGCGGGCGCTGGCTGGGCGAACCGGCTGACGACCATCCTGCTCGGCAAGGGCGCGCGGCTGATGCGCTCGGTGCGGCTGGTGCAGGACGAAGGCTTCGTCTCGATCCGCGACGAAGCCGAGATCGGCGAGGCGGCGAGCCTGGTGTCGATCTTCCTCGGCGCCGGCGGCATGGGCAGCCGGATCGACGGCGCGCTGACGCTCACCGGCAAGGGCGGCTTCGCCGAGATGGGCGGCGCGCTGCTCACGCGCGGCACGCAGAAGCAGGAAGCCGCCGTCACCGTGCGGCATGAGAATATCGAGGGCACGTCGCGCCAGCTCTGGCGCGCGGTCGCGGCCGATCGCTCGGCGGCGAGCCTTGCCGCCCGCGTCGAGGTCGCGCGCGGCGCGCAGCAGACCGATGGCGAGCAATCGCTGCGCGGCCTGCTCCTCCAGCGTTCGGCGACGGTGAACCTCAAGCCCGAGCTCGAGATCTTCGCCGACGACGTGAAGTGCGCGCACGGCGCCACCGTGGGGGAACTCGACAAGACGGCGATGTTCTACCTCCAGAGCCGCGGCCTCGAAGAGGCCCGCGCCAAGGCGCTGCTCACCCGCGCCTTCGTCGCCGATGCGTTCGCGCGGATCGGCGAGGGAGACGCGAGCCCTTTGGTTCGTCCGGGGGACGAACCTGCTCGCGTCTCGGTGCGCGAGGCGTTCGTGGCGGACGCGGACAAATGGCTGGAGGCTGCGCTGTGAACGGCTTCCAAAATAGGATTTCGCCTGACAGGCTCGCGGCAATGCATTCCATTCGCCCCATTCTTCCCATTCACCCTGTCGCCGGCTCAGGCCGATGCTCGATTCCGTCGCTCCGGGGCGGAAGGTTTTTTCGCAATATACGTGTCAACCGTGTCAACCTGACGGGGGGGGCGGCATGACGACCGCGCTCGATACCCGCCCCCTCGATCTGCTCGCCGATTTCCCCGCGATCCCGGCCGGCTGGGCCTATCTCGATACCGCCGCCACCGCGCAGAAGCCGAAGCCGGTGATCGATGCGATCACGCGCGGCTATGGCGAGACCTATGCCACCGTCCATCGCGGCGTCTATCAGCGCTCGGTGGACATGACCTTCGCGTTCGAGGCCGCGCGCGAGCGCGTCGCGAAGTTCCTCGGCGGCGCCGCGCGCGAGATCATATTCGTCCGTGGCGCGACCGAGGGGATCAACCTCGTCGCCCAATGCTGGGCCGGCACGCACCTGAAGGCCGGCGACCGCATCCTGCTCTCCACGCTGGAGCATCATTCGAACATCGTGCCGTGGCAGATGGTCGCCGAGCGCGTCGGCGCCGCGATCGACGTCGTGCCGCTCACCGCCGATCAGCGCATCGATCTCGACGCGATGGCGGCGATGCTCACGCCCGCGCACAAGCTGGTCGCGCTCGCCCATGTCTCGAACGTGCTCGGCTCGGTGCTCGATGCGCGCCGCGCCGCCGATCTGGCGCATGGCGTCGGCGCGAAGATCCTGCTCGACGGCTGCCAGGCCGTGCCGCGCATAGCCGTCGACATGGCCGCGCTCGATTGCGACTTCTACGTCTTCTCGGGCCACAAGCTCTACGGACCCACCGGCATCGGGGTGCTCTGGGGCCGCTACGAGCTGCTCGACGCGATGCCTCCCTATCAAGGGGGCGGATCGATGATCGATCGCGTCACTTTCGCCAGGACCACCTATGCCCCGCCGCCGGGCCGGTTCGAGGCGGGGACGCCGCACATCGTCGGCGTGGTCGGGCTCCATGCCGCGATCGACTATGTCGACAGCATCGGTCTCGATCGCATCCACGCCCATGAAATGGCGCTGGTCCGCCAGACGCGCGAGGCGCTGTCGAAGCTCAACAGCGTGACGTTGTTCGGCCCCGAGGACAGCGCCGGAATCGTCAGTTTCGCGGTGGAGGGGGTGCATCCGCACGACGTCGCCACCATCTTGGATGAAGGCAATGTGGCGATCCGCGCCGGCCATCACTGCGCGCAGCCGCTGATGGACGCGCTGGGGGTGCCGGCGACGGCACGGGCGAGCTTCGGGGTCTATAATGGCGCGGACGACATCGCCGCGCTGGTCGCAGGTATCGAGCGCGTAACGCGTATTTTCGGGTAGGGATTTTCGGGTGAACGAGGAACGCAAGATCATAGTCGAGGAAGTCGATGCCGTCGCGGCGCCGGCCAAGGCGCGCGTGGAGGATGTCCAGGAGACGTTCGAGCGCAAGCGCGACTATCTCGCCGGTTTCCTGTCGCAAAAGCCCGAGCCGCATCCCGAGGGCGAGCCCGGCGGCGCGCTGTACGAGGGCGTGATCGAGGCGCTCAAGGAAATCTACGATCCCGAGATTCCGGTGAACATCTACGATCTCGGCCTAATCTACGGCGTCGAGGTGACCGCCGAAGGCCATGCCGCGGTGACGATGACGCTCACCACGCCGCATTGCCCGGTGGCGGAATCGATGCCCGGCGAGGTTGAGCTGCGCGTCGGCTCGGTGCCGGGGATCGCCACCGCCGACGTCAATCTCGTCTGGGATCCGCCCTGGGATCCGCAGAAGATGAGCGACGACGCCAAGCTCGAACTGGGGATGCTCTAAATTCCCCTTCCGCTTGCGGGAGGGGCTAGGGGAGGGGATGTCAGGAGCCGTGACCCTTCCTATTTTGTGAACAGGCCCTCCCCCGACCCCTCCCGCAAGCGGGAGGGGGGAGATTTGAAGATGACCGACGTGAAGACCCGCCAACGCCCTGCCGCGCTCACGCTCACGCCGCGCGCCGAGCAGCGCATCGCCGATCTGATGGCGAAGGCGCCCGAGGGCATGATCGGCGTCAAGCTCTCGACGCCGCGCCGCGGCTGTTCGGGGCTGGCCTATTCGGTGGACTATGTCGCCGAGGCCAAGCCGTTCGACGAGCGGATCGAGACGTCCGGCGGCCTGTTCTTCGTCGACGGCGCATCGGTGCTCTATCTGATCGGATCGAAGATGGACTGGGTGGAGGACGATTTCGCCGCCGGCTTCACCTTCGAGAACCCCAACGCCAAGGGCGCCTGCGGCTGCGGCGAGAGCTTCACCGTCTGACACGCCCCATTCCGTCATCCCGGCCTGCGCCGGGATGACGACGGGGGGAAATTGCCGCTAGAGGCAATCCATACACCAACGGAGCCTCCCCATGCCCTATCCGACGCCCTGGACCGCCGATCCCGCCCGCTATGACGGCCGCATGCCCTATCGCCGCACCGGCCGTTCGGGGCTGGATCTTCCGGCGATCAGCCTCGGCCTCTGGCAGAATTTCGGCGGCGAGGACGTGTTCGAGACCGGCCGGGCGATGCTCCGCCGCGCCTTCGATCGCGGCGTCACGCACTTCGATCTCGCGAACAATTACGGCCCGCCTTATGGTTCGGCCGAGGAGAATTTCGGCCGCGTCCTGGCCGCCGATCTCGCGAGCCACCGCGACGAGCTGGTGATCTCCACCAAGGCCGGCTGGGACATGTGGCCGGGGCCCTATGGCGATGTCGGCGGCAGCCGGAAATATCTGATCGCCTCGTGCGACCAGAGCCTCAAGCGGATGGGGCTCGATTATGTCGACATCTTCTATTCGCACCGCGTCGATCCCAAGACCCCGCTCGAGGAGACGATGGGCGCGCTCGCGCATATCCACCAGCAGGGCAAGGCGCTCTATGTCGGCATCTCCAGCTATTCGCCCGAGCTGACCCGCAAGGCCGCGGCGATCCTGGCCGACTACAAGGTGCCGCTGCTCATCCACCAGCCGAGCTATTCGATGCTCAATCGCTGGGTGGAGGCGGAACTGCTCGACACGCTGGGCGATCTCGGCACCGGCTGCATCGCCTTCTCGCCGCTGGCGCAGGGGATGCTGACGTCGAAATACCTCAACGGCGTGCCCGGGGATGCCCGCGCGGCCAAGGGCGGCTCGCTCAACCAGCGGCTGCTCTCGGACGACAATCTCGCCCGCATCCGCGCGCTGAACGACATCGCGGGCAAGCGTGGCCAGACGCTGGCGCAGATGGCGATCGCCTGGGTGCTGCGCGATCCGCGCGTCACCTCGGCGCTGGTCGGCGCGCGCACCGTCGAGCAGCTCGATAATTCGCTCGATGCCGTGAACAACCTCGATTTCAGCGCGGAAGAGCTTGCCGAGATCGATCGCCACGCAACCGAAGGCGCGATCGATCTTTGGAAGGTGTCATCGACCCTCGAGGATCTGCCGCAGAGATGAGCGTGGCCTTCCGTCGCGAGAGCGACGAGGAACATAAGGAACCGAAGTTCGAGCTGCCGCTCCCCGCCGGCCCCAATCTGGTGACCGCGCGCGGGCTGGCGCTGACCGAGGCCAAGGTAATCGAGCTCGAAGCCGCGGTAGCGGCCGAGAGCGAAGAGGAACCGCGCGAGGTTCTCAAGCGCGAGCTGCGCTATTGGAAGACACGCCGCGCGACTGCGCAGATTGCGCCGGAGCCGGAAGACGGCGTGGCCGGGATCGGCTCGCGGGTCCGCATCCGGCTGGCGGGCAAGGAGCGGGTGATCGACATCGTCGGCCATGACGAAGCCGATCCGGCTGCCGATCGCATCGCCTTCTCCGCGCCGCTCGCCCATGCGCTGATCGGCGGCTGGGAAGGCGAGCGCGTCGATTTCGGCGGCAAGGCCGAGGCGATCGAAATCCTCGCCGTGGAGGCTATTCCCCCGGCATGAGCTTCGAATCCGCCCGGACCTGGCTGGCCGAGCACGCGCCCGACCTCGCGATCATCGATCAGGGCGCCAGCACTGCCACCGTCGCCGAGGCGGCGGAGGCGCTCGGCGTCGAGCCGGCGCGGATCGCCAAGACGCTGGCGCTACGGGTCGGCGAGACGGTGCTGCTGGTGGTCGCGCGCGGCGATGCGCGGCTCGACAACGCCAGGTGCAAGGCCGAGTTCGGCGGCCGCCCGCGGATGCTGGATCCCGAGGAGGCGCTGGCGCTGACCGGCCATGCGGTGGGCGGCGTCTGCCCCTTCGGCCTGGCGAACCCGCTGCCGGTCTATTGCGACGTGTCGCTGCGGGCGTTCGGCACGGTCTTTCCCGCAGCGGGCTCACGGACCAGCTCGGTGGAACTGTCGCCCGATCGGCTGGCGGCGCTGGTATCCATGCGCTGGGTGGATGCCTGCAAGCTGCCCTGATCCAATTCCTCTCCCAGCAAAGCTGCGGGAGGAATTAGAGCAGCATCGGCAATTCCCGCGTGTCCTCCCGCACCTCGAAGTTCGACACCGTCACCCCCACCAGCCTGATTCCCTTGGGCGTGGGCAGCACCGATCGGATCAGCATCAGGCTCATCTCGCGCAGCAGACCGTGGGTATCCACCAGCCCCGATACGCTGCGGCTGCGGGTGATCTGCTGGAAGTCGCCATATTTGACCTTCACCGTCACCGTCCGCCCGAATGCCTGCGCCTTCTCGCACCATGCCCACACGTCGTCGGCCATGCGCAGGACGCCGGCCTCGATCTCGGCATCCTCGGTCAGGTCGCGATCGAAGGTCGTCTCCGTGCCCGAGGATTTGCGCACCCGATCGGGCTCGACCGGCCGGTCGTCCTCGCCCCGTGCGATCGCATGATACCACCCCGCCGAACTCCCGAAATGCGTGCGCAGGAACTCCATCGACCTGGCGCGCAGGTCCGCCCCCGTCTCGATCCCCAGCGCCTGCATCTTGCGCGCCGTCACCGGCCCCACGCCGTGGAAGCGCGATACCGGAAGCGTCTCCACCCAGGCCGCGCCCATCTCCGGCGTCACCGCGAACTGGCCGTTGGGCTTGCGTTGATCCGAGGCGAGCTTGGCGAGGAACTTGTTGTACGAAATTCCGGCCGAGGCGGTGAGCCCGGTCTCGGCCAGGATGCGCGCGCGGATCTCCTTCGCGGTGGCCCAGGCGGTGGGCAGGCCGCGCAGGTTCGCGGTCACGTCCAGATAGGCTTCGTCGAGCGACAGCGGCTGGATGAGCGGCGTATAGTCGGCGAAGATCGCATGAATCTGGCGGGAGACCGCGCGATAGACGTCGAAGCGCGGCGGGACGAACACCAGCTCGGGACAGCGCCGCAGCGCCGTCACCGAGGGCAGCGCCGATCGCACGCCGAACTTCCGCGCCTCATAGCTCGCCGCCGCCACCACGCCGCGCGCGGCGCCATAGCCCACCGCCACCGGCTTACCCCGCAGCGAAGGATCGTCGCGCTGCTCCACCGACGCATAGAATGCGTCCATGTCGACATGGATGATTTTCCGCACCACGACGTCCATCGCCGCCTTCTAGCGCGATGCGAACGCATGGGGAACAGAGCATCGCGCGGGTCGCTCAGCGTTGCGCGAGCATCGCGCCCACGGCCCGGCGCGCGAACGGGAGCCGATGCCCCAGCCGCAGCGTCGCGTGCCGCGCCATCCACGCCGCCGCGCCTTCGCTCGTGTAGAGCCGGACCAGCGCGTTGGTGGCGTCGTAGATCGGCCGGCTGGCGAGCCGGTGCCGCAATTCATAGCGGCGGAGCGGCGCGTCGCCGCCGATGTCGGCGCCGGCTTCCTTCGCCCGCACTATCTGCCCGGCCAGCACATGCTGTCCGAGCAGCCCCAGGTTGAAGCCATGCGCCGTCACCGGATGCATGCCCACCGCCGCATCGCCGATCAGTGCCGCGCGCGCCGCCACGAAGCGATGCGACCAGGTCACCGTCAGCGGATAGAGGTGGCGCGTGCCGGTCAGCCGCATCGCGCCGAGCCGCGCGGCGAAGCGTCGGGTCATCTCGCGATTGAACATGCCTTCGGGCAGGGCCGCCAGCGTCTCGGCCTCGTGCGTGGGCAGCGTGATTACCGCGGAGGAGACGCCACCGTTCAGCGGCAGCAGCGCGAGCGTCTGGCGATGATCGAACCATTCGGTCGCGACGCGCCCGTGATCGGCCTCATGCTCCATGCGGCACACCAGCATGGCGCGGCCGAGCGGATGGATATCGGCGCCGATGCCGAGCTTCGCGCGCGTCCCGGACATGCGCGAATCGGCCGCTACCAGCAGCTCGGCCTGCAGATCCGAACCATTGTCCAGCCCGACGCGGACGCCGCGTTCCTCGACATCGATCGATGCCACACCGGTGCCGCCGATCAGCTCGATATCGCCTCGGGCGAAGGCTGCGCGGAAAAGCGCCCTTCGAATGGCGTGATTGGGCACGAGCCAGCCGAGCAGCTCCTCGATCCTCTTGCGCGGTGCGAAGGTGAGGGCGAAGGGGGAGCGCCCGTTCAGCACCCGGGCTTCGCGCAGCGGCGCCGCTTCGGCGGACAATGCGTCCCAGGCGCCAAGATCGCGCAGGATGCGGACGGATCGGTGGGTAAGGGCGATCTCCCGGCCGTCGCAGGCAGGTTCCTCCAGCGCGCGCAGCGGTTGCGGATCGACGATCGTGATCGAAAGCCCGCGCCCGGCGAGCGAAGCGGCCAGGCTGAGGCCCGCCGGACCCGCCCCGGCGATGATTATCCGCATGTCCCGTCCCCGTTCGCGCATATGCGCATATCCTCGACCGGAAGTGCGGCGATGGGAATGCGGTGGATCAAATGCGCGCGGCTTCGCGGCGCGTTCGAATTCGGCGATGGCTGGGAAATGGTGCCCGGGGACGGAGTCGAACCGCCGACACTGCGATTTTCAGTCGCATGCTCTACCAACTGAGCTACCCGGGCGCACCCCGGCGATGGCCGGAGAGGGGGCCTCTTAGTCGTCGCTCGCAGCCGTGTCCAGCCCGCTTTGTTCGTCCAGATCGGCGGGTCCGGCGGGCACGCGATAGCCTTCGCCCAGCCATTGCAGCAGGTCGCGATCCTTGCAGCCGCGGCTGCAAAAGGGCTTGAACTCGGACTGGGGTTGCTTGCCGCAGATCGGGCAGGTGTCACGCTTCAAGATTCTGCTCCTTCGCGGACACGAATCGAGTCGTGCCGCCGGTGCGCCGCGCCAGTGCCTCGCTCCAGCCGGGTTGCTGGGCCATGCGACGGGCGATTCGCATGCTCACCATATGGGTGGCCGGGGGCGGCGGGGGAAGACGTTCCATCCGCCGGAGCTCGGCCCGCGTCTCGGCGCCGATCGGATCGGCGCGCAGCAATTCCGGCAGCGACGGGCGCGTGCGGCGGCGGACGATCTGGAGGAAGCCGAAACCGTTGACGGCGGTCCGCTCGAACGGCTGGGGCAGCGCCGCGTCGATCGCCTCGGCAATCGCGTTGCGCGCGGCCTTGCCGGAAAGCGTGGGGAAATCGATGCCGATCGACCCCGCGATGCCGTGCCGCTCGATCGCGCGGGCGACGGCATGCGCGGCGGCGACCGCGAGCGGCTCGAGCGGGGCGGGTCCGTCGACGTCGAACAAAGTCATCGCGGGCGTGGGCGAGAGGCGCAGCGCGCCGCCCGGAAAGACGATCTCGCCGGTGACCGCTTCCTCCAGCACTTCGGACCAGCCGGCCTCTTCGAGCAGGTCGGGCTCGTGCGCGCGCAGCGTGCGGACGGGCAGGCCGGTGGCGGTGATCCGCCCCAGCAGGTCGAGGCCCGGATCGAGCGCCGCATCGGCCAGAGCTGGCACGGCCTTGGGCAGCTTGGCGCGGCCGGGCTCGGGGATCGCCTCGCGGACGATCTTCACTCGCAGCGCCGCGCCCTGGGTGATGCCCTTGGGCAGCGGATCGCACAAAGCCTCGCCGCCGCCCGCCAGCGCCACCTTGCCGGTATGGCGATCGACGAGGCGCGCGTCGAGGACCGCGCCCGCCCGCGCGCCTGTGCCCTCCAGCTCGATCCGCGCCTTCCAGATATTGCCGCGCGAGACCAGGGCGGCGCGATTCTCGCCGATTCCCGCCTCGTAGAGCCACTCAGCCAAGCTGGTATCCAGCCGCTTCGAGCAGCGCGCGCGTCTCGAACACGGGCAGGCCGACCACGCCCGAATGGCTGCCCGACAGGAAGCGCACGAACGCCTCGGCCTTGCCCTGGATGGCGTATCCGCCCGCCTTGCCCATGCCTTCGCCGCTGGCGACGTACCAGTCGATCTCGGCCTGGCTCAGCCGCTTGAAGGCGACGACGGTATCGGAGACGCGCGTGCGCGCTTTGCCCGCCGCATCGATCACGCAGACCGCCGACAGGCAATGATGCCGCCGGCCGGAGAGCAGGCCGAGCATGCGGCGCAGGTCCGCCTCGTCCTCGGGCTTGGCGAGGATGCGCCGGCCGACCGCGATCGTGGTGTCGCCCGCCAGGACGATCTCGCCCTCGGCACGCGCCACCGCATGTGCCTTTTCGGAGGCGACGCGCAGCACATAGGCACGGGGAAGCTCGCCCGCGCGGACGTCCTCATCGATATCGGGCGCGGCGATGCGATCCGGCGCGGCGCCGATGCGCGCCAGCAGGTCGCGGCGGCGCGGGGAAGTGGAAGCGAGGACCAGCCGCACGCGGGCTGCCGTTTATTTGAAGCGGTAGGTGATACGGCCCTTGGTCAGGTCGTAGGGCGTGAGCTCGACCAGAACCTCGTCGCCCACCAGCACGCGGATGCGATTCTTGCGCATCTTGCCGGCGGTGTGGCCCAGGATCTCGTGATCGTTCTCGAGCCGGACACGGAACATGGCGTTGGGGAGAAGCTCCACAACTTGTCCACGCATTTCAAGCAGTTCTTCTTTGGCCAAAAATATGCCTCTCTTAGGTGAGCGCCCGCGAAGTGGCGGTGCCTTTACTCTGGTGTGATGAAAAAGGGAAGGTGGGCGTTGCCGCCCGCCGATACCAGAGCGCCGGAGGCACGCGGCGGGATCAGAAATTATACCTGGCGATCATCTCGACGCGATCCAGCGTGCCGCTGTCCCCCGAAACCAGGCCGCGCTCGCCGTGCCGCATCTCGATGCCGAGGTCGAGCGGCTTGACCGGCGAATAGAAGAGGTTCGCGGTCGCGCTCCAGGCGCGGTCGGTGGCGGCGGGCGTCGCCAGGCCGTCCGGGAAGCCGATTTTCTGGTAGCTGCCCATCACGGTCGATCGCAGCGTGCCGCTCCAGCCGAGCCGCAGCGCGGCGAAGCCTGCCGTGACGTCCACCGGCTCCAGCCGCAATGCGGATGCCGTGGTCACGAGCATCGCGTCGGGCGCGAGATTGAGCCCGACATAGCGGCCGATGCCGGATCCGCGCGTGACCATGAAGCGCAGGTCGTGCCGCCCGCCGGGGCCGAAGGGCAGCTTTCCGGCGAAGGAGACGCCCCAGGCGGCGGCATCGTCCGAGCCGTTCGCGGCTCCCGCGACCGTCAACTGGCGGACGAGCCCGGCCAGCGACAATTCGCCCGCGCCGGCACGCACGCTGAGCCGCGCGGTCACGTCCGGCAGGCGATCGCTGTCATTCTCGATCAGCGTGGCGTCGCCCTTCGCGCTTGTCACCGTCGCGGCATTCTCGGCAGCGACCGACAGGGTCAGCCGCTTGCCCAGGGCGCGCGTATAGCGGAGCTGCGCCTGGCGGACGAACACCGTGCCCTCGCTCGGCCCGAGATAGTCCGTCGTCTCGGGCAGCGCGGCGACATATTGGAAATTGCTCCATTCCTGCCCGACCAGGAAATCGTCGAACGCCAGATAGCCGCGGCGCAGACCGGGAGCATAGGCGTTGGTCATGCGCTGGTTGCCCGCGCCGGGCGAGGTCTGGAAATCCATTTCGAGCAGGCCCGACAGCGTATGCCCCTCGACCGGCGTGGTCGCATTGACAACGATGCGCGTCTGCTTCGCATGCGCCTCGTAATCGGTGCCGTCGGATCGACCGCCGATCGGGATCGTCGAGGGGACGTAGAAATCGCGGCCGGTCGAATTGGCCGGGATCGCGCCGCCGCTCGTATGGCTGAACGAAGCCACCGACTTGAAGAAGCCGCCGATGCGGATCGTCGTGCCGCCGCTGGAGGCCGGCGCCCTGGCAGGGGCCTGGACTGCGAGTTGCGCCGGGATGGGCGTCGAAGGCGTCGCCGGCAGCGCGGGCGCGTTCTTCTGCCGCTCCGCCGCCAGATCGGCGCGCAATATGGTCATTTCGGCATCGAGCGCGCGTAGCTGGTTCTCCAGAGCGGCGAGGCGCGCCGTGAGGTCCGCTTCGCGCGGCGCCTGCTGCGCCAGCACGGGGGCGGGGCAGCAGGCAAGGATCGTCCCCGCGAGCAGGGCCCGCGCACGATTTGAAACCATGGTATTTTCTCCGCGCGCCCGGCGATCAGAAACTCGCCCAGTCGCCGGCAGCGGCCGGGACGAGGCTGGGCGTGCGGAGTGCCGCTACCGTGGCGGTCGCGGCCGGCTTGCGCGGAGCCTGGCGGCTCGTGCTTGCGACTGCTGCATGCGGGGCGCCCGTGCGGAAGCCCGCTGCCCGCTCGGCCAGGCGATCGACCTCGCCCGAAAGGGTGCGTGCCGCCGCCGAGGTCTGCTCGACCATCGCCGCATTCTGCTGGGTCGAAGTGTCCATCACGCCGACCGCCGTGGCGATCTCTGCGATCGTGTCCGATTGGGCGCGATTGTCCTCCGCCATCGACGCCACCAGCCCATGCACCTGCTCGACGCTGCCGGAAATGCTGGCGAGCGCGCCGTCGACATTGCGCACCGCGTCCACGGCCGCGCCAATGTCGGCTTGGGTGGCGGTGAGCTGGTCGCGGGCGCGGCCGGCCTCTTCCTCGGCGCGCATCGCGAGCGCGGACACCAGATCGGCGACGACTGCGAAGCCACGGCCCGCCTCGCCGGCACGGCCTGCCTCGACCGCCGCATTCATGGCGAGCACGCGCGTCTGGAAGGCGATCTTGTCGAGACCCTCGATCACGCCGTCGATGCCCTGTGCGCTGTCCGAAACGCGATTCATCGCGGCGACGGCGTCGTCGGCGGTGGAGCGGCCGTTGCCGACGATCTCGATCGCCGCATTGGCCTGGCCGACGGTGCGATCCGATGCCTCGGCCGAATTCTGGAGCCGGCCGCGCATCTGGGTGAGCGATGCCGAGGTTTCCTCCAGGCTTGCCGCATTGGCTTCGGTGCGGCGGGCGAGATCCTCGGATGCCTGGGCGATCTCGCTCGCGCCGGTGCGGATCGTGATGGCGGTCTCGGAAAGCGCGCCGATCAGGTCGCGCAGATTGCCGACGGCGGTGTTGTAGTTGGATTTGAGCGCCGAATAGGATTGCGGGAAATCGACGTCGATCTCGGCGGTCAGATCGCCGCCGGAAAGGTTCGCGAGCTTGCCCGACACGGTATCGACCACGAATTGCTGCTCGGCATCCGACTTCGCCTTGGCGGCTTCGGCGCGGTCCTTCGCCACCGCGGCTTCGCGGAACACTTCCAGCGCATCCGCCATCTGGCCGATCTCGTCGCCGCGGTTGAGCCCGGGGATGTCGCTGTCCCTGTCGTCCTGGGCGAGGGCGCGCATCCGGCGGGTGATCGCGGTCAGCGGGCGTGTGATCGACAGGCCGAGGAAATAGGCGAGGGCGTTGACCGCAAGGATCAACGCGAGCGCCATCGTCCCCTGGCGGACGGCTGCGCCATACACCGCGCTTTCGACGTCATCGACATAGACGCCGCTGCCGACCACCCAGCCCCAGGGCGCAAAGCCCTTCACGAACGAGATCTTGGGCTGCGGCTCGGCCTTGCCGGGCTTGGGCCAGCTATAGTTGACGAACCCCTCGCCCTTGGCGCGCACGACATTCACCATCTCGCGAAACAGATGGATGCCGTTCGGATCGGCCTCTTCCGACATGTCCTTGCCGGCGAGCTCCGGCTTCATCGGATGCACCACCATCCGCGGCTGCATGTCGTTGATCCAGAAATACTCTTCACCGGAATAGCGCATCGCGCGGATCGTCTCGATCGCTGCGGCCTGCGCCTTTTCGCGGCTCAGCCGGCCGGCGGCTTCCTCGGCTTGGTAATGGGCGATCACGCTATAGGCGCTCTCGACGGTCTTCTGCGTCTGATTGGCGATGTCGCTGCGCATGACCCTGTCGAGCTGGAATATCGACAAGCACAGCATCAGCACCAGGCCGGCGAACGCCGCCAGGCCGATCAGATTCACCCGAGCCCCAATTTTCAACCGCAAAGGACTTCTCCCACGCCTTATAATCCCATGATCTGGGAGCATTATAGGAGGGGTATGGAAGGGGGATGGCGCGGTGCGGCGGATTTTCGAACAACAGGTATGTCGGGGCGGGCGGAGCGGCACCCGCGGCGATTCCGGGTGATCGGCGAATTATGCGTTCCGTGCAGGCACTTCGCCCTGACAGCTTGGACCAAAAGGCCCGCCGGCATGGAGCCGGCGGGCCGAAGGGTATTCGACTTTAGTCTAGGGGTCAGCCGATATGGCCCGCCGCCAGTGCCGCGAGCAGCAGCAGCGCGACGATGTTGGTGATCTTGATCATCGGATTCACCGCCGGACCGGCGGTGTCCTTATAGGGATCGCCCACCGTGTCGCCGGTCACGGCCGCCTTATGGGCGTCGGAGCCCTTGCCGCCATAATTGCCGTCCTCGATATATTTCTTGGCATTGTCCCAGGCGCCGCCGCCCGAAGTCATCGAGATGGCGACAAACAGCCCGGAGACGATCACGCCGAGCAGCATCGCGCCCAAAGCCGCGAAGCCCTCATGCTGGCCGGCAACCGCGGTGATGATGAAATACACCGCGATCGGGCTCAGCACCGGCAGCAGCGAGGGGATGATCATCTCCTTGATCGCCGCCTTGGTGACGATGTCTACGGTGCGGGCGTAATCCGGGCGGCTGGTGCCGGCCATGATGCCCGGATTGCCCCTGAACTGGGCGCGGACGTCCTCGACCACCGAACCTGCCGCCCGGCCCACGGCAGTCATGCCGAACGCGCCGAACAGATAAGGCAGCAGCGCCCCGAGCAGCAATCCGACGATCACGTAGGGATTGCTGAGCGAGAAATCGACGACGACGTTGGGGAAGAATTCCTTGAGGTCGGTCGTGTACGCCCCGAACAGCACCAAAGCGGCGAGCGCGGCGGAGCCGATCGCATAGCCCTTGGTCACGGCCTTGGTGGTGTTGCCCACCGCATCGAGCGCGTCGGTGCGGTGGCGCACATCGTCGGGCAGGCCCGCCATCTCGGCGATGCCGCCGGCATTGTCGGTCACCGGCCCATAGGCATCCAGCGCGACGACCATGCCGGCCAGCGCCAGCAGCGACGTCGCGGCGAAGGCCACGCCCAATATGCCCGCGATCTGATAGGTGGCGATCACCGCCACCACGATCACCAGGGTCGGCAACGCGGTGGATTCGAGGCTGACCGCCAGGCCCTGGATCACGTTGGTGCCGTGCCCCGTCACCGATGCACGGGCGATCGACTTGACCGGCCGATAATTGGTGCCCGTGTAATATTCGGTGATCCAGACAAGGAGTCCGGTCACCGCCAGGCCGATCATCATGCAGAGGAACAGGCTGAGGCCGGTAATCTGCGGCGTGGCGATCAGGCCAGCCACGGCTTCGGCGGTGAGTCCTTCCTCGCTGGTCAGCGCGCTCGCGTCGCCCAGTCCGCCGATTACCGCGTGCATGTCGCCCAGCACATATTGGGTCGCGAACCAGATCGCCGGGATCGACAGGATCACGGTGGTCCAGAAGCCCTTGTAGAGCGCGCCCATGATCGACTGGCCCTTGCCCAGCCGGACCATATAGGTGCCGATGATCGAAGTGATGATGCACACGCCGCCGACGATCAGCGGCAGCGACATCAGCTTGAGCAGCAGGTCGCCCGGCAGGCTCCCCATCAGCAGCGCGATCGAGACCATGGTGAGGCCGAGCGTCACGACATAGGTCTCGAAAAGATCGGCCGCCATGCCGGCGCAGTCGCCGACATTGTCGCCGACGTTATCGGCGATCACGGCCGGGTTGCGGGGGTCGTCCTCGGGAATGCCCGCCTCGACCTTGCCGACCAGGTCGGCGCCGACGTCTGCGGCCTTGGTGAAGATGCCGCCGCCGAGACGCGCGAAGATCGAGATCAGCGAGGCGCCGAAGGCAAGCGCGGTGAGCGTCTGGACGACCTCGCGCGCATTGGGCGCATAGCCGGCCTGGGCGACCAGATACCAGAACAGCACCGAGATCGAGAGCAGCCCGAGCCCTGCCACCAGCATGCCGGTGATGGCGCCCGAGCGGAAGGCGAGGGTGAGCCCGCCCTGCAGGCTGGTGCGCGCGGCCTCGGCGGTGCGGACGTTGGCGCGCACCGAGATGTTCATGCCGACGAATCCGGCGACGCCCGAGAGCACCGCGCCGATCACGAAGCCGAGCGTGGAAAGCCCGCCCAAAGTGAAGAACAACACGACGGCGACGATCACGCCGACGATGCCGATGGTCATGTACTGCCGGCCCAGATAGGCCTTCGCGCCTTCCTGTATGGCGGCGGCGATATCCTGCATCTTCTCGTTGCCGGCGGGCGCCCTCAGCACCTGCTGGCTGGTCACGAAGCCATAGAGTACGGCGATCAGGCCGCAGACGATGGCGAGATAAACTATCGTCATCTGGTGAAGTCCTTCCCCTTGGAACTTTCGAGGTTCGCGGAAACGTCGGCTTTGCCGCCGATCTGTTGCGCGTCGAGGAAGGTATAGGATTGCGGGGCGAGCGCAAGCAGCGCTTCCCGGGGCGATTCAGCCGTGCTCGAAGCCCAGACGGGCGGGCAGGGGAAGCGCTTCGCCCGCATGCGTCAGCGTGATCCCGGCGCCCGTGGCGAAGGCGCCGATGCGCGCGGCGGGGACCGGCGGCACCATGCCGGGCGCGGCGGCGAAGAGCAGTTCATAATCGTCGCCCGCTGTCACCGCCGCGAGCCGTGCCGGCCGGTCGGTCCCGGCGAATTCAGCATAGGCGGCCGATAGCGGGACGGCGCCGAGGTCGATCGAGACGGCAAGTCCGCTCGCCTTCGCCATCCGGTCGGCATCGATCAGCAGCCCGTCGGAGACGTCCATCATCGCATGGACGACCGGGCCGAGCGCCTGTCCCTCGGCGAGCCGCGGGCGGGGGCGGCGATAGCGGGCAAGAAGCTTGGGCGGGCCTTCGGCGCCCTGTGCGATCTTCAGGCCCGCGCCGGCATCGCCGATCGTACCGGTCACCCACAGGGCGTCGCCCGTTTTCGCGCCGGATCGGGCCGGCGCCGAGCCGCTGGCGCCGAGCGCCGTCAGTGAGAGGATGCGGGGCGCACCGGGCGCGAGGGCAATCGTGTCGCCCCCCAGCAGCGGGCATTCGAATGTCGCCAATGCTGCGCCCAGCCCGTCGAGAAACGCGGCATCCCAGGCGCTATCGCCCGCCAGTGGATAACCGAGCAGCACGCCGCGCGGGCGCGCGCCCTTGGCGGCGAGATCGGACAGGTTCACCGCCAGCAGCTTCCACGCCACGTCCTGCGGCGGATCGCTGGCCAAATAGTGCACGCCCTCGGCAAGCATGTCATGGGTCAGCACGAGATCGCCCAGCACCGCCGCGTCATCCATCAATCCGCGCGCGCCGGAGTGGAGCGGCAGCGCGCGCAAGGCATGGATAAAGGCGGATTCGCGCATCGCGACCGCATAGCAGTGCCGCACCGCCGACGCGAATGCCGGAGCTAGCGTGCTTTCGCCCAGGCCTCCCAGGCCAGGTTGAGCTCCGCCAGGGTGGAGGGCAGGCGATGTCGCTTGCCGTCGCGCCTCAACCAGTCCTCGAAACCCTGGCCACGGCTCAATGCCTTGGCGATCGTATCGAAGATGTGCGGTTCCGCGCTCCGCTCGATCAGGAAATCGGCAAAGCCGCGCGACTGGACGTAGAAGCGGATCGGCGTGGTGGTGCCGGTCAGCTTCTGCGCGTCGGCGCCGGACAACACCATCACGCGACTACCGCCCTCCTGGACGGGCGTTCCCGCCACGGCTTGCCGCGCTTCGGCCGCGCGCAGGACCGGGTGCTCCATCGTCAGATACTCGGCGAGCGGATATAGTCCGTCGGTCCCGCTTCCCGCGACATAGCGCGAGAGCGCCGCCCGGCGCTGCTCCGTGAGTTGGTCATTCTCGACCAGGATCGCCGCCATCTCGTCGATCCAGTCGGGTGCGGCGCTGCCGTAGCGCGTTTCCTCGGAAGCGGGTGCGGGGGTGCGATCGAACATGTCGCGAAACCACATATGACCGAGTTCGTGCGCCAGCGCTCCACGCTCGCGCGCGCCGCCGGGATCGCTCGACCGTTGTGCGAGCGCGCCCGCCACCGCGGCGTCGCGCTGTTCCGGCGACAATTCGGGATGTTGCGCCACGATCTGGGCGCGGATTGCGCCTGCCGCCAGGGTCCGGCGCTGGTCGCCGCTGATCCATGGGAAGGGAATATAGCCATGCGCGCGCAGAAAGTCGCCCTGATCGCGGGTCAGGCTGCCGCCCGCCACGACTGCGATCGGCTTGCCCGGCGGGGCGAAGGCCGCGGCATAGCGGTCGCTCGCCTCATCGATCACCGATGCCAGGGTCGCCGCCTCGCCGGTGGCTGCGATCGCGATGCCGTCACGCGTGGCGACGCAGCTTAGCGCGCCGGCAAATTGTGCCCGCCAACCCGCTTCGTCGCAAAGCCCGGGGCTTGCGGCCGCGGGGGCGGCCGTCACCAGGAAGAGCGCGCCCAGGCCCCGATATCTTCGCATATATGCCCACTCCGCCATGGTTGCGAAGCCGGCATAGGCGTTGACTACAAACGTAGTCAACTACACATGTAGTCGATGTTCTAGCTCCGAGCTTCCTTTGCCACGGCATCGAGGATGCCGTTGACGAACCCCTTCTCGCGCCGGTCGTAGAATGCGTCGGTCACGTCGAGATACTCGCTGATAACCGCGCCCACCGGCACGTCCGGCCGCGCCAGCAGCTCATACGTTCCCGCGCGCAGGATCTGTCGCATCGGCTTGTCGAGCCGCTCCATCGACCAGTCGGCCGTCAGCTTGGACGCCACCAGTCCGTCGATCTCGTCGCGGCGGGCGTCCACGCCCTTCACGATATCGTCGAAAAAGGCGACATCGGCGTCGGCATATTCGACGTCCTCGATCGTTGCGCCCAGCCGGTGCTGATGGAATTCGTTGAGCAGGACGACGATCTGCGTCCCTTCCATCTCCTGCTGGTACAGCGCCTGGACGGCGGCGAGCCGCGCGGCGGCGCGGGCCTTGGAACGGGAACGGGCTTTGGGACTGGCCATGGGTCTTCTTCTTATCGGTTGAGCCGGATCGCGATGGATCGGGCATGTGCGGGGAGTCCCTCGGCCTCGGCCAGCGCGACGGCGGCAGGGCCGATCGCGGCGAGGCCGGCCTGGTCGAGGGACAGGAAGCTGGTGCGCTTCATGAAATCCAATACCGAGAGGCCGGAGGCGAAGCGCGCCCGGCGGCCGGTGGGAAGGACGTGGTTCGGGCCGGCGACATAATCGCCCACGGCCTCGGGCGTGTAGCGGCCGATGAACACCGATCCGGCATGGCGGACCTGCTCGAACAGCGCTTCCGCTGCGTCGCAGGCGAGTTCGAGATGCTCGGGGGCGAGGCGATCGACCAGCGGCACGGCGTCGCTCAGGCCGGGCACGAGGATGATCGCGCCATTGGCATCCCAGCTCGCGCGTGCCGTCTCGGCGGTGGCGAGCTGCGCGATCTGGCGATCGACCGTCTCGGCCACGGCATCGGCGAATGCGGCATCGTCGGTGAACAGGATCGATTGGCTGGTCGGGTCGTGCTCGGCCTGGCTGAGCAGGTCGGCAGCGATCCATTCGGGATCGTTCTTCGCGTCCGCCACCACGACGATTTCGCTCGGCCCGGCGACCATGTCGATGCCCACCACGCCGTAAAGCTGGCGCTTGGCCTCGGCCACCCAGGCATTGCCGGGGCCGGTGACGACATCGACCGGCGCGATGCGATCGGTGCCATAAGCGAGCGCCGCCACCGCCTGCGCGCCGCCGACGCGCCAGATCTCGTCCACGCCGGCCAGATGCGCGGCGGCCAGCACGAGGGGGTTCACTTCGCCCCGGGGCGTCGGCGTCACCATCACCAGCCGGCCCACGCCCGCGGCGCGTGCGGGCAGGGCGTTCATCAGCACCGAGCTGGGATAGGCCGCCCGCCCGCCGGGCACATAGACGCCGGCCGAATCCACTGCCTTCCAGCGCGCGCCCAGGCGGATGCCCTGCGCGTCGATCTCGTCGGTGTCGGCGGGGCGCTGCTTGGCGTGATAGGTCGCGATGCGCTCGGCGGCGAGTTCCAGCGCGTCGCGCAGCTCGGGGGAAAGCCCTTCCCATGCCGCGAGGCAGTCGGCCCGGTCGATCTTCCAGCCGGTCTGATCGAGGTCGTGCTTGTCGAACAGCCGGGTCAGATCCTTGACCGCCGCATCGCCCTCGTCGCGCACGCGGCCAATGATGTGGGTGACGTTGCGCGCGACATCCTCATCCGCCTCGCGCCGCGCATTGACGAGCGCGGTGAAGGCGGTGGCGAAATCGGGCGCGGAGGCATCGAGCCGGATCATAGGGAAAGCCCCTCCCTTTCAAGGGAGGGGATGGGGGTGGGTGCGCGCGTCTGCGCGCCCAAAAGACTCGTTCTCGCGCGGCAGAAAGCGACACCGGGGGCATCGAGCCCCCGCCGCTGCTGGACCCACCCCTTGCCCCTCCCTTGAAAGGGAGGGGTTGAAGAGAAAGCAGCCCTCTTCATGCCACTACCCTCCGGAACGCATCAACCAGCGGCACGACCTGGCTCGCCCGCGTCTTGAACGCGGCGCGGTTGACGATCAGCCGTGAGGTGACCTGCGCGATCACCTCCACCTCGACCAGGCCGTTCTCCTTGAGCGTCTTGCCCGAGGAGACGAGGTCCACGATGCGCGGCGCCAGCCCCAGCACCGGGGCAAGCTCCATCGCGCCGTTCAGCTTGACGCACTCGGCCTGCACCCCGCGTGCCTCGAAATGGGCGCGGGTGATGTGCGGATATTTGGTGGCGATGCGCACATGGCTCCAGCCGCGCGGATCGTCCTTCTCGGCCATGTCGGCGGGCTCGGCCACCGAGATGCGGCAATGGCCGATGCCGAGATCCACCGGCGCATACAGCTCCGAATAGGCGAACTCGGCCAGCACGTCGGACCCGACGATGCCGAGCTGTGCGGCGCCATGCGCGACGAAGGTCGCCACGTCGAAGGCGCGTACCCGGATCAGGTCGATCGCCGGGTTGTTGGTCTTGAAACGCAGGGCGCGCGAATGCTTGTCCGAAAAAGCGGGTTCGGGCACGATTCCGACGCCTGCCAGCAACGGCAGCGCCTCTTCGAGGATCCGGCCTTTCGGCACGGCAAGGATCAGCGGTTCCTGCATGAGTGGCGGGGCTTTACTTGGGGGTGCCCCCGGGCGCAACACGCGCGGCATGGCGGACGAACAGGCGAACCGGCAAAGCTTCGACATCCAGGCGGCCTATTGCACCGCGATGCACGCCCCGATCACCGCGCGTATCTCCTCCGTGCTCGGCCGGACGATGACGCGCTACAGCGAGACCGGCCGCCGCGTGCTCGACTGGCCGGGCGAGCCAGTTGCCGACGCGGTGGTGCTGCGGCTGATCGGTGGGCTCCACGCGCTGCACCGGCGCGGCGTGGGCGAGCTGGCACCGGTGTTCACCGGCGAGGCGACCGACGAGCAAGTGGTCGCGGCGATCCTCGGCAAGGAGCTGGTCGAGCATGACGCCGAGCTGCTGCCCTGGCTCGACGGCCCACCGCAAACCAATGAGGCCGGGCGTTCGGGCGGCCTGATGACCGGCATCCTCCATCTTGCTGCGCGCTACGGACCCCGGTTCGAGGTGCTGGAGATTGGTTCCAGCGCGGGCCTCAACCTGCTGATCGGCCGCTACCGCTTCGATCTGGGCGACGTTCACACTGGCCCCATCGATTCGCCGGTCGAGATCAGGCCCGAATGGCGCGGCCCGCCGCCGCCGGACGTGGCCGTAGAGATCGTTTCCGCGCGCGGCGTGGACATCCAGCCGCTCGATCTCTCGGACACCCGCGATGCCGAGCGGCTCCAGGCCTATTGCTGGGTCGAGAATGTCGAGCGTCAGGCGCGTCTCGAAAAGACCATCGCGATGGTCCGCGCCGAGGGCGTCGATCTGGCGCAGGGCGACGCCGCCGACTGGATCGAGGCGCGCCTCGCCGAGCCGCAGCCCGAAGGTGTGACGCGGGTGCTGATGCACTCGGTCGTCTGGCAATATCTGCCTCCCGCCACCCAGCGCCGGATCGCCGATGCGATGCAGGCAGCGGGCGAACGCGCCACGCCCGGGCGACCGCTCGGCTGGGTGATGATGGAACCCAATCGCGACCTGCATCGTCACGAGGTCCGCGTGCGCGGCTGGCCGGGTGATACGCCAATGCAGCTCGTAGCGCTCACCCAAGCGCATGGCGCCTGGGTGGAGGGGCTTGAGCCTCCCTATGAGACGCGGCCCTATGTGATGCGGGAGGGCTGATGCACACGACCAATTATCGGGACACTTTGGTCACCGTTTCGCCGGACTCGCCGGTCGCTGTCGGTACCATCCCCGAGAAGCCGGCCTCAGTCGCCGGCCTGCAATATGCGATGCTGCACGCCAGCCCCTATGCGATGTCGAGCGACGATCTGCTCCACGCGGTGCATCGTGCCCGTGGCGGCGAGAAGGAGCGCGACGCCTTCTTCGCCAAGCCTCAGGCATGCCTGCGCGCCTCGCCGCTGGTGAAGCAGTTCGGCTGGGGCATCCATCACGATGCCGAGGGACGGATCGCCTTGGTGGGTGCGGAGAGCGATGGGTATCGGCGGCTGCTCGACGACCCCGCGATCCGAAAGACGCCGGGGATGCGCCGCAGCCGCTAATCGTTTCCCAGCCACTCCCGCATCGCCGCCGTCACCGCCTCGGGCTTTTCCCATGGCACGAAGTGCCCGGCATCCGCGATCCGCACGATCGTCAGCCGGGGCACCAGCGCGTCGAGCCCGTCGAGCTGGCACGGCAGCAGCGCCTGGTCCTTCATCCCCCAGATCACCAGCACCGGCTGGGAGACGGGCGGGAAGGGCGCGTCGATCCAGGCTGGGCGTTCCGGGTTCTCGTCCATCGCCGGCACCTGGATGGCGCTGGCGCGATACCAGTTGAGCATCGCCGTCATCGCGCCCGGTTGACCCCATTCGTCGAGATAGGCGGCGCGCTCGGGCGCCAGCAGCGCCGGATCGGCATGCTTCACGAAGCTGGTGTCGAAGAACCCCTCCACGCCGATCGCGGCGATATGCTTTTCGAGATCGGGATTGCGGAAGGCGCGAATATATTGGCTCGCCGCGCGTTGCGCCGGATCGTCGAGCAGCGTGCGCTGGAAGATCAGAGGGTGCGGCGCATTGACGATGATGAGCTGCGCGATCCGCTGCGGGTTCTGCAGCGTCGCCATCCAGGCGATCGCGCCGCCCCAGTCATGGCCGGCCAAGGTGAACCGCCCGATGCCGAGATGGTCGGCGAGCGCGAGCAGGTCCGCCACCGGCTTGTCCGGCGTGTAGTTGCCGACGCCCTCGGGCTTGGAAGAGCGCGCGAACCCGCGCTGATCGGGGGCAATCACATAATGGTCGCGGGCCAGCGCCGGGATCTGGTGCCGCCAGGTGCGGTGCGATTCCGGAAAGCCGTGGAGCAGCAGGATCGGCGGGCTGGCGGGATCGCCGGCGATGGCGACGTCGAGCTCCACGCCGGTAGGCAGGGCTATCCGCTCGAGAGTGAAATCCGCCATCGCTCTCCCTTTCCCGTCGGGCCCGTTCGCGGCCCTTTCCCGAGCTTGGAGCAGGGCCGGCGGTTCGGCAAGCCGGCATCCGGGCGGAGGAGAAAACCCGAACTTGCGGCCATGATAGATTTTCCGCCATCCAATTCCCACTGGAAAAGTAGAGTATCGGTGCCAGCCGTCATTCCGGCCTTTCCAAGGGGCATTCCATGCATTTCCTGAGCTATTTTGCCGCAGCCGTCCTGCCGGTCGCATTGATCGCGGCGGCCCCCGAAGCGGCCCCGCGCCTGCCGGTCTCCTCGTTCGAGGCGCTGCCCAAGCCGCTGCCCCTGCCCTATGACGAGCATGCCAATGCCGACAGCGCCGTCGCGGCGGCAAAGCTCCAGGCCAGGCGTTCGGGGAAGCTCCTGCTCATCGATCTGGGCGGCAATTGGTGCCTCGATTGCCGGCTGCTGGCGGGCACGATGGAGTTGCCTTCGCTGAAGCCCTGGCTCTCGCGGCATTATGAGATCGTCACCGTCGATGTCGGCCGCTTCGACAAGAATCTCCAGATTCCCGCCCATTATGGCATCCGCGACAGGCTGGCCGGCGTTCCTGCGGTGCTGATCGTCGATCCCCGCACCGACAAGCTGGTCAATGCCGGCAGTATCGCCGCCCTGGCCGATGCACGAAGCCTCACGCCCCAGGCATTGGCGGACTGGCTCGCGAAATGGGCGCGCTAACCGTCCTCACGGATAGCTCACCGTCTTCGGCACTTCCGGGATCGGGATGAATTCCTTGTCGTCGCCGGGCACCTTGGGGAAATTGCCTGCCTTCCAGTCTTCCTTGGCCTGGTTGATCCGGTCGCGGTTCGACGAGACGAAGTTCCACCACACATGGCGCGGCGTGGTGAAGGCTTCGCCGCCGCACAGGATCACCCGCCCGCCGCGATCGGAGCGCAGCGTCGCGGAAGTGCCCGGCCGCAGGACGTAGAGCGTGGTTGGCACCAGCGGCAACCCGTCCAGGCTCGCCTCGCCCATCGAGACGTAGAGCGCGCGCTCGTCGGCGCTGGGATCGATCGGGATCGAGCCGCCCGGCTCCAGCGCGATGTCGGCATAGATGGTCTGGGCATAAATAGTGGTCGGCGCGGAGACGCCCCACAGGTCGCCCATGATGACCCGCGCGGTCGCGCCATGCGCCTCGATCACCGGCAGCTCGGCGGCGGGGACATGCTCGAAGGCGGGATCGCTTTCCTCCACGGCCTCGGGCAGCGCGATCCATGTCTGGATGCCCGACAGCTCCGGACCCTTGGCGCGCTCGGACGATGGCGAGCGCTCCGAATGGACGATGCCGCGCCCGGCGGTCATCAGGTTGACCGCGCCCGGCTCGATCGTCGCGAAGGTGCCCAGAGAATCGCGATGATCGATCGCGCCGGCATAGAGATAGGTCACGGTCGCCAGGTTGATGTGCGGGTGCGGCCGCACGTCGATGCCGGTGCCGACGTCCAGATGCGCCGGCCCCATCTGGTCGAAGAACACGAACGGCCCCACCATGGTCCGCGGCCGCGAAGGCAGGGTGCGATGCACCTTGAACCCGCCCAGATCGTGCGTGGTCGGTTCGATCGTCTGGATCACCAGGTCTTCGCGCATCGGCTTTCTCCGTTTTCGCAGCCGGAATAGCGCGCCGGCCGAGGTGCGGACAATCACTCTATGGGGTGGTTTCCGGAAACGGACCTATTCCGCGTCGAGCTCGGGATAATGGCGGAAGATGCCGCTGGTGTTGAACGCGAGGCGGCGGTCGCTGGCGAGATAGGCGCGGATGCCCGGCAGTTCCGCCACTCGGCCATGGATCGCGATCAGCCCGGGGAAACCCTTCTCCAGCGCCTTCATCCGCCGGGGGAACATGTAGCGCAGCCCCTCGACGATCTGGAACAGGCTGGTGTCGCCATAGCTCCAGCGGTCTCCCACCAGCCAGTCGCGGCCGTTCGCCCGGATCGCATCCTCGAACCAGCCGAGGAACTTGGGCATCCGCTCCTCGCGGAACTCCTGGGCGAAGCGCGCCGCCTCGGGCTTCTGCTCCTCATAATAGAGGCCGGCGCCCACTGGGTGATGGACCTGGTGCACCTCGGCGATAAGGTCGGTGACGGTCAGCTCGATCTGGTGGAGCCAGAGCCGGTCGGCCTCGTCCGTCGGCGCGAAGCCTTCGCGCTGGCCCAGGAACAGCAGGATCTCGGCGACCTGCGCGATCACCCGGTCTCCGGCGACGAGATAGGGCGGGGCGAAGGGCTTGCGCCGGCGCCGCTCCATGTCGGCCATCAGCGCATTGTCGCCCTCCGTGCGGGCGCGGTCGCGATAGGCGATGCCGGCCGCCTCCAGCGGCAGCCTTACGAACTCGCCCCGGCCCTGGATTCCGGTCCAGTACCAAAGGTCATATGCCATTTCATTCTCCCGGTGCGCTTGCCCTTATCGCCAGGGCGTGGATGCGCTCCGCGAGCAGATCGGCAAGCGCGCGGTTTACCAGCCGTTGCCGTTCGACGCGCGAGACGCCGGCAAAGGCGGCGCTTTCGATCGTGACGGTGAAATGCGATTCGCCGGTACCGTCGTCGCCCAGATGGCCGCGATGCTGGGCGCTGTCGTTGCTGACATCGAGCTGCGTCGGGGCGAGGGAGGCGGTGAGGCGGGCGGCGATCAGATCGGCCAGCGGGCCGGTGGCGAGGTCGGTCATCGCGACTATATAGGGCGATTATTCGAGAGAGTCGCGTGCCCAGCAGTCAGTCAAAGAAGGATCGTCCAAATGCCCGTTTCCACGGTCGCGTGGAGGCGCAGGGGCGCATGTGCGCCGAGCCGGGCTGCGCCGAGCCCGGCGAGTTCCGCGCCCCGCCGCTGGAGGGCACCGGCTTCACCGGCGACGGCCCGCCGCAATTCCGCTGGCTGTGCCTCGATCATGTCCGCGCCTTCAATTCGGGCTACAACTTCTTCGCCGGGATGAGTCCCGACGAGATCCACGATGCCCAGCGCCCGCTCGCCGGCTGGGAGCGCGAGACGCGCGCCTTCAACGCGACCGGCGGCGCGGATCGCCCGCCGCGCTGGGCCGATTTCGCCGATCCGCTCGACGCGATCGGCGCCCGCTTCCGCGACCGGATGAAGGACCGCGCCGAGCGCCAGGACGGCAGGCCGCTCTCGGGCAAGGACCGCGAGGCGCTGAAGACGCTGGAGCTTGAGGTGGATTCCGATCGGATGGCGCTCCGGAAACGCTATTCGGAGCTGGTGCGCCGATACCACCCGGACCGCAACGGCGGCGACCGGAGCCACGAAGCACGGCTCCAGCGCGTGATCGAGGCCTATCAGCAATTGAAGGGCTCGCCGGCGTTCGCTTGACCTTTTTCCTCCCCCGGAGCTTGGCTCCGAGGGAGGAGAACAATCAGTTGGCCGGCGCGACCAGGCCGAAATGGACGCCTTCGGGATCCTCGGCGTTGAGCACCCATTCGCCGCCGGGGACTTCCATCGGTCCCTGATGGACCTTGCCGCCCGTCGCCTCGATCTTCGCCTTGGCGTCGTTGATATCGGGTACGCGGAAATAGAAGCCCCAGCCGGAGCCGGCACCCGGCGGCGTCTGCATCACCGCGCCGATCGCCTCGTCGCTCTCGCCATGGGCGATGAAGCTGTAGTCGCCCATCTCGCCCATCGGCATCGCGCCGACTTTCCGAATGCCGAACTGCTTCTCGTAAAAGGCGAGCGCGGCGTCGGGATCGGGGGTGAGCAGCTCGTTCCAGCTCACATGGCCCAGGTTCATCCGGTCATAGGCATTGCTGGTGCCGTCTTCGGTGGCGCCGCGCATCACATAGAAGGGCACGCCCTGCGGATCGGTGACCATCGCCAGCCGTCCGACATCGGGGATGTCGAAGGCGGGCAGATGGACCTGCCCGCCCGCCGCGACGATAGCGGCGACCGTAGCGTCGACATCGTCGACGGTGAGATAGCCGAGCCAGACCGGCCGGGCGCCGCCGGCGATCATCTCGGCATTCAGCCCCATCACCCCGCCGACATTGCCGTCATGCGCGACGATCATCCGGTAATCCATGCCGCCCGGAGCCGGCTCGGCATCGATGTTCCATCCCACGACATCGTCGTAGAACGCCTTGGCGGCCTTGGGATCCTTGGTCAGCAATTCGTACCAGAGGAAACTTCCGTGCGGATTCGACATGACTTTTCTCCCTTTTAGCCTTCGCCCTGATCGACGATCGGCTCGAACCCGCCCCAGAACATGCGCTTGCCGTCGAAGGGCATGTTCTCGAAATCGGGCTTCATCCGCTCGTCGGCCATCACCTTTTCCCAGCCCGCGTCGCGCGCTTCCTTCGAGGGCCAGGTGATCCACGAGAAGACGATATTCTCGCCCTTCTCGGCCTTGGCAGCCTTGTAGAAATCGGTGGTCTCGCCGTGTGGCAGGTCGCTGCCCCAGGCTTCCACGACGCGGGTTGCGCCATATTCCTGGAACACCGCCGCGGCGTGGAGCGCCATTTCGCGATATTTCTCACGGTTGCCCTCGGGCACGGGCACCACGAAGCCGTCGACATAGGACATCGTCTCTCTCCTCAGTTGCCGTCCGCCGCCGCTTCGATGGCGGCGAGGTCGATTTTGCCCATCTCCATCATCGCCTCGAACGCGCGGCGGGCGCGGCCGGGATCGCTGTCGGTTATCAGTTCCATCAGGCGGCGCGGCGTGACCTGCCACGAAAAGCCCCATCTGTCCTTGCACCAGCCGCACGCGCTCTCGGCGCCGCCATTGCCGGTGATCGCGTTCCACAGCCGGTCGGTCTCCGCCTGGTCGTCGGTGAGGATCTGGAACGAGACCGCCTCGTTGGGCGGGAAGATCGGGCCGCCGTTCATCCCGGCATAGCTCTGGCCGGCGAGGGTGAACTCGACCACCAACGCATCCCCCGCCTTGCCGGCCGGATAGTCGGAAGGCGCGTGGATGATCCGGGTCACCCTGCTGTCGGGCAGCAGCGAGACATAGAAGTTCGCGGCCTCTTCCGCGGCCGTGTCGAACCAGAGGACGGGGGTGATTTTCTGTGCCATGTTCGCCTCCTCTCAGGCGTCGGCCGTGTGGTCCATTGCGACCATCGCGGCGTCGACATCCATGTACATCGGCTCGAAGATATGGCCGTCCGGGTCTTCGAAGCTGCGGCCGTACATGAAGCCCATGTCCTGCTTCTCCCGGATATCGATCCTGCCGCCCGCGGCCGCCGCCTTCGCCATGATCGCATCGACCGCCTCGCGGCTGTCGCGCGAGATGCAGAGCAGCACTTCGCTGGTCGCATGGGCGTCGGCGATCGGCTTCGGGGTGAAGCCTTTAAAGAAGTCGTGCGACAGGAGCATGAACACGATTTCATCGCTGAGCTGCATCGCCGAGGCGACCTCGTTGCTGAAGCGCGCATCCTTCGTGCAGCCGATCGCTTCGTAGAAGGCGGTTGCCCTCGCCACGTCGGCGACGGGCAGGTTGACGAAGATCATCTGGGGCATCGTATCTCTCCTGGTGTTTTGGTCAGTAAGTGAGCGACGGATACCAGTCTGTGCCGCGCCCCTCGGGTGTGGAATCGAGAATCGTCCAGAGCGGCATCAGATCGGGTGCGCCGCGCGGATCCTGGCCGGGATCGGCGCTCTCGCCGCCCATCTCTCCGGCCCAGAACAGTCGGATCGCGCCGTCGTGGCGGGTGAAGACCAGGAACTGGGGCAGGTCGCTGCCGTCGGGGGCGATCGCGTGATAGTCGCGGCTGAACGTCTGGGTTGGGTCGGAATAGAGCGGAATGTGCCGCCAGCCGCGCTCGCGCTTGAACGCCACGAGCTTCCCGATCGGCGAGCGCGCGGTGACCGCGAAGGCGACGCGCTGGAGCAGGTCGGGCACCTCGCCGTCCCAGGCCGAGAGCAGCGAGGTGCACATCGGGCAGGGCCGCTCGCGCTGGGGGCCGAACATATAGGTGTAGACGACCAGCACATCCTTGCCGCCGAACAGTTCGGCAAGGCTGACCGGCCCTTGCTCGCCCTCGAAGCGATAGTCGCCGGTGACGGGCGGGCCGGGCGGCAGCGCGCGACGCTGCTCGGCGACGCGTTCGATATGACGGCGCAGCTCGATCTCCTCGGCGAGCAGTGCGGTGCGCGCGGCGCGATATTCGGAGCTCTCATTGGGCCAGCGCGCCGTCTCGCGCGCGGCCAGCTCTTCGGCCGGGACCAGTGCCATTGGATAAACCTCCGGTTGGGATTGGCGTGCGAATCGCTTTCTTGATCCTGATGCCCCTGATGGTTACAAAAAGCAACTATGGAGTCACAAAAAATAACCAAATCTGATTTCGCCAGGTCGCGGCGCTGGTATCAGGATGCGTGCGGCACCGCGCTCGCGATGGACCTGGTGGGGGAGCGCTGGGCGCTGCTCATCATCCGCGAGCTGCTGCTCGGGCCGCGGCGCTTCGGCGAGATACGCGGGGCGCTGGTGGGCCTCAGCGCAAACGTGCTCACCCAGCGGCTGGAGGGACTGGAGAAGGCGGGCATCCTCGAACGCCGCCATTTGCCTTCGCCTTCGAATGCGCAGGTCTATGCGCTCACCCGCTGGGGCCGGGCGGCGGAGGAGCCGATCTTTGCGCTCAGCCGCTGGGCGGCGGGTTCGCCCGCGCATGACGTGACGCTGCCGCTCAGCAACACGGCCTTCATGCTGTCGCTGCGCACGATGATGGATCGGGAGCGCGCACGGACGCTGCCGCCGGTCGATCTGGGCTTTCGCATCGGCGGTGAGCCGTTCCGCGCGAAGATCGTCGAGGGCAAGCTGGAGATCGAGCGCGTGGATCCCGATGGCGCCGATGTGGTATTCATCGGCCAGCCTTCGCCCATGGCCTCGGTCTTCTACGGCCGCGATCCGCTCGCGGAGTCCCAGCGGCTGGGGAAAGTGGCGGCTGCGGGAGACCTGGCGCTCGGCCAGCGTTTCGTGGATCTGTTCGCGCTTCCGACGTTCCCGGCCTGACAAGCGTATCGCGTGTTGCGACGCGGCGGCGCAACGCCTAGTCGGAAACCGACTCATTTTGATGCGACCGGATTGACCATGGCCGATATTCCCAACACCCAGCCCGACAGCCGGGAAACCACCATCCTCGATGCGCCCGACAAGATGGTGAAGGTGCGCGAGCTGTTCGGGCTCGACACCGATATGGAATGCCCCGCGTTCAGCGAGGCCGATGAGCGCGTGCCCGATCTCGATCCGGCCTATGTGTTCGATCCTGATACGACGTTGGCGATCCTCGCGGGCTTCGCGCATAATCGCCGCGTGATGGTCCAGGGCTATCACGGCACCGGCAAGTCGACCCATATCGAGCAGGTCGCGGCACGCCTCAACTGGCCGTGCATCCGCATCAACCTGGACGCGCATATCAGCCGCATCGACCTGATCGGCCGCGACGCGATCGTGCTCAAGGACGGCCAGCAGATCACCGAGTTCCGCGAGGGGCTTCTGCCCTGGGCGCTCCAGACGCCGACCGCGCTCGTGTTCGACGAATATGACGCGGGGCGTCCGGACGTGATGTTCGTGATCCAGCGCGTGCTGGAGACCGAAGGCAAGCTGACCCTGCTCGACCAGAACCGGGTGATCCGGCCGAACCCCTGGTTCCGCCTGTTCGCCACCGCCAACACGGTGGGCCTAGGCGACACGAGCGGCCTCTATCATGGCACCCAGCAGATCAACCAGGGCCAGATGGACCGCTGGAACATCGTGGTCACGCTCAACTATCTGCCGGCCGCGACCGAGGCGCAGATCGTGCTCGCCAAGTCGGGCGAATATGACAAGCCGGGCGGGCGCGAGACTGTGGAGAACATGGTCCGCGTGGCCGATCTCACCCGGCGCGGTTTCATCAACGGCGACATCTCGACCGTGATGAGCCCGCGCACCGTCATCACCTGGGCGCAGAACGCGCTGATCTTCGGCGATGTCGGCTTCGCGTTCCGCCTGTCGTTCCTCAACAAGTGCGACGAGGCCGAGCGGCCGCAGGTGGCGGAATATTACCAGCGCGTGTTCGGCAAGGATCTGCCCGAGAGCGTGGTGGGCAAGGCCTGACCCTTCAAAAAGCGAAAGGGCGGCCTCCCGTGAAGGAGGCCGCCCCACGCTCGCGCTTGTGCCGTTCGGCTCAGGCGTAGGAGACGGTGGTACGGATGTGACGGCGGCGCAGCGCCATACCGGCCAGGCCGAAGCCGCCGATCATCATGCCCCAGGCCGCCGGCTCGGGAACGCCCGGCGTGCCGGTGCCGAAGGTCAGGTTGTTGAGCGTGTAGGTCTCGGCGACGCCGCCCTGGGTGCCCGCGGTCAGCAGCAGTGCCTGGAAACTATTGTTGCTGATGAAGCCCCAGAACTGACCGGAATAGGTGTTCGGAACTTCCAGGGCCAGGGTCGAGCCAGGCGCGTTGGTGAGCTGGATGCCCAGACCGGGGCCGCCCGGAGACAGATCGAAGAAGCCGCCGAATGCGTTGACGGCGCCACCGAACACGAAGGTTGTCGTCTGCGAGCTCGGAATGAGCTGGTCGTTGAACAGACCGCCGCTGATATTGCCGGCGCTGGAGGCATAGGCCAGGCCCGGAACGAGGGTCGTGTCCTCGAAATCTTCGATGACCGCAGTGCCGCCGAGTGCCCCCAGGAAGGCGGCATAGTTGGTGTAATAGGTGATCTGTGCCTGTGCCGGGGCGGCGACAAGCGTGCTGCTGGCGAGCAATGCCGCCACGATGAACTTACGCATGATGAATCCCCTTAAGAATGATGCAAACACAATAATTTAAGACGAATAGTTGCGACCATCCACGCGACTTGACGACTCGGTACAGAGACTCGCCGCGCCGCACAAAATTGATCCATTCGGGAGGTTTTAACAAGCCATTAACTGACTAAGTATGTGCTAAACAGGGATAATTGCTTGAGACTTGCTCTGTAAGTCCTTCGAGAAATTGCGGTCCTTGACTTCGCCGCGATCGGCCCCATGCAGGGAAAATGGCTCAGGATTCCGCTCTCGATCGTCTTCGCAACGTTCTCGGAGGCACGGCGCGCGCGCTTTCCGGCGATGCCGAGGCCGAACTGAGCTTCACCGCCGATTCGCCGGTGCAATCGGGGCACCAGATTCGCGTGCCGATGCCCTCGCGCACGCTGCCGGCCGATCAGGTGGCCGAGGCGCGGGGCTTCGCTGACAGTTTCGCGCTGCGGATGCGGCATCATGACAATGGCCTGCACCTGCGCGGCGCGCCCAGGGAAGCCGTGGCGCGCGCGGTGTTCGACGCAGTGGAGACCGCGCGCGTCGAGGCGCTCGGTTCGCGCGGCTATGCTGGCATCGTCGACAATCTGGAGCATGCGTTGAATCTCAGGCTGCGCGCCGATCCGATCGCGCGGGCGCGCAATCGCGACGAAGTGCCGCTTTCCACCGCGCTCGCCCTGATGGTCCGCGAGCGGCTGACCGGGCGGGAGTCGCCCGCCGGCGCCGCGATGGGCCTGGCGCTGGTCCGCGACTGGATCGAGGAGCGCGCGGGCGGTGATCTCGATGCGCTGGCGCTGGCGATCGACGACCAGCGGGCATTTGCCACGCTCGCCAATCGCCTGCTTCAGGATCTCGATCTCGTCGAAGGCGAGATGCTCCCCGACGAGAGCGATGAGGGCGGCGGCGAGGACGAAGGCACCGAGGACCAGGACGAGCCCGGCGAGGAAGAGGGCGACAGCGAGGCGCAGCAGGGCGAGGGCCAGGCCGAGGCACGCGGCGAGCAGCGCGAGTCCGAACAGGGCGAGGACGGCGAGCAGCAACAGTCCGACGCGATGGAGGATGGCGACGGCGAGCCTGGCGACGAGGGCGAGGACAGCATGATGCCCGTCCGCCCCAATCGCCCGTGGAGCGATCTGCCGCCGCAATTCGAATACAAGCCCTTCACGACGCAGTTCGACGAAGTCGTCGCGGCGACCGACCTGTGCGATCCCGAGGAGCTGGATCGGCTGCGCTCCTATCTCGACCAGCAGCTCGTCCATTTGCAGGGCGTGGTGACCAAGCTCGCCAATCGCCTCCAGCGCCGGCTGATGGCGCAGCAGAACCGCAGCTGGGACTTCGACCAGGAAGAGGGCATTCTCGACGCCGCCCGGCTGGCGCGGGTGGTGGTCAATCCGATGCTGTCGCTCAGCTACAAGGTCGAGCGCGACACCGATTTCCGCGATACCGTGGTGACGCTGCTGATCGACAATTCGGGATCGATGCGCGGACGGCCGATCTCGATCGCGGCGATCAGCGCTGACATATTGGCGCGCACGCTGGAGCGGGTGGGCGTGAAGACCGAGATCCTCGGCTTCACCACCCGTGCCTGGAAGGGCGGGCAGTCGCGCGAGAAGTGGCTGGCCGAGGGCCGCCCGGCGCAGCCAGGCCGGCTCAACGACATCCGCCACATCGTCTACAAACAGGCCGACGAGCCGTGGCGCCGTGCCAAGAAGGCGCTCGGGCTGATGATGCGCGAGGGGCTGCTCAAGGAGAATATCGACGGCGAGGCGCTCCTCTGGGCGCATAGCCGGCTGATCGCGCGGCCCGAGGATCGCAAGATCCTGATGGTGATCTCCGACGGCGCGCCGGTGGACGATTCCACGCTTTCGGTGAATTCGGGCTCCTATCTGGAGCGGCATCTGCGCCAGGTGATCGGCTGGATCGAGGGGCGCTCGCCGGTCGAGCTGGTGGCGATCGGCATCGGCCATGACGTGACGCGCTATTATGCGCGGGCGGTGACGATCATGGATGCGGACCAGCTTGCCGGCACGATGGTCGAGCAGCTCGCCGCCTTGTTCGACTCTGAATGATGTCCGATCCGCGAGCGGATCGGTGGGAATGATCGAGACGCCGCCCGGCGGCTTCCAGCCTGCGATCAAGCGATCGGTGACGATCGCGGGGCACCAGACCTCGATCGGCCTGGAGCCGATCTTCTGGGAGGCGCTGGAAGCCGAGGCGATCCGGCGCGGGCTGCCGCTCAATGCGCTGGTGGCGGCGATCGACCATGCGCGGATCGGATCGGACGACCCGCCCAACCTCGCCAGCGCGATCCGCATCTGGCTTATGGCGGAGCGCGCGGACTGAAGATCCGTTAGGTTTCGGCCCAGCGGCGCAGCAGATTGTGGTAGACGCCGGTCAGTTGCACCACGGCTTCCCGGTCGGCACCGGTGGCGGTGAGCCGCTGGATCGATGTGTCCATCTCGAACAGCGTCCGGCGCTGGCTGTCGTCGCGCACCAGGCTCTGGATCCAGAAGAACGAGGCCAGCCGCGCGCCGCGGGTCACCGGCGTCACCCGGTGCAGGCTGCTCGAAGGATAGACGATGGCGTCGCCGGCAGACAGGTTCACCTCATGCTCGCCATAGGTGTCGCTGACCACCAGCTCGCCGCCGTCATATTCGTCGGGCTCGTTGAGGAAGACCGTGCACGACACGTCCGAGCGCAGCTGCGATCCGTCCGGCATCCGCATCACGCTGCCGTCGACATGGAAGCCATATTCGCCGCCATCGGCATAACGGTTGAAGCGCGGCGGCAGGATCTTCGCGGGCAGCGCGGCGGCGAAGAACAGCGGATTGCGCTCGAGCGCGGTCAGGAGCGCCTTGCCGAGCTCCGCCTTCAGCGGGGAAGCGTCGGGCAGTTGCTCGTTGTGCTTTACCTGCGCGCCCTGCGCGCCGACGGTTTCGCGTCCGTCCGCCCAGTCGGCCGCGTCCAGCTTGCGCCGGAACTCGGCCACCTGCTCGGAATCCAGAACCTGTGGGATATGCAGCAGCATTGCGAACTCACCAGTTGAAACCAGGCGCGGCGGGAAGTTTCCTCCCCGCCGCACCGGTTTGCCTCATGGGCTTCAGAAGCGGAAGTCCCCGCTGAACAGGAACGTGCGCGGCGTTCCGGGTGTGTAGCGATACCCGCTCTTGTTGATCGCCGAGACATAGTCCTTGTCGAACAGATTGTAGGCATTCACCCGCAGCGTGAGGTGCGAGTTGACTGAGTAGGACGCCAGCGCATCGACGACCGTCCAGCCGTTGGTGAAGGCGGGCGTGCCCACCGCGCCATCGGTGCCGCGACGCATGCTGCTGGCGTAACGCACGCCGCCGCCGAGGTTCAGCCCGAACGGGAGGCGATAGTTGGTCCAGGCGGAGAACGAATCGTCAGGCGTGTAGGTCAGATTCGGCGTTCCGTCGGCCGTCACCGCCGCGCCTTCCTTCACCTTGGTGTTGAGGTGGCTGTAGCCCGCCGAGATCGACCAGTCGGGCGTGATGTTGCCCACGGCGGAGAGCTCGATGCCCTGGACGCGCTTCTCGCCCGTCTGGGTGGGATTGCCGGTGTCGTCGAGGATCTGGCTGTTGATCTCGTTCGACACCTCGGTGCGGAACACAGCGGCTGTCACGAGCAGCTTGCCGCCCATCGCGGCCCACTTCACGCCGCCCTCAATCGTCTTGGCCTTTTGCGGCTTCAGATTGGGGTTGTCGAGGCTGGTCGCGGCCGAGCTGAGCGAGAAGTTCGCGCCGCCCGGGGGCTGCTGCGAGATCGCATAATTGACGTAGAGGCTGACCGGCTGGATCGGCTTGAACACTGCGCCGAGCTTCCAGTTGAACAGCGTGTCGCTGGCGGTCAGGTCCGTGGTGGTGACGGCGCTGCCCACCGGCTGGCCATTGCAGGGGACGGCGCCGCGGCCGGTGCCGTCGTTGCAGATTGCGCTGGCGCTGTAGCTCGTCTCGTAATGATCGATGCGCACGCCGCCCGTCACCAGCAGCTTCTCGTCGAAGAACTTGGCGGTATCGAACAGATATGCCGATTGGGTATCGGTCACGCCGCGGCTGCCGGTGCCGTTGCGCGACAGGCTCAGCGTGCCCGTGTCGTTCCAGTCCGGATCGTAGAGACTGGCAGCCGGCCGGGTGCCCGAGACGGTGACGCCGTAATTATTCTGCTGCTCGCGCGTGATCTCGACGCCGGCGCTCAGATTATGCTCCACGGCGCCGGTGGCGAAATCGGCGCGAAGGTTGAGCTGGTCGGTCAGGATCTCGTTGCGCTGGTCCTTCACCGTCGTGTTGCTGCGCGCCATCGTATAGGTCGACAGGTCGTCGATGTCGGTCCATTTGATGTTGCCGGCCTGCGGATTGGCGACGGTGCCGCCCGTCGACATGAACGCGCTCAGCAGATAGTCCTGCTTGGTCAGCCCCCAGCGCGCGGTGTTGGTCAGCTTCAGATTGTCCGAGAAATCATGCTCGAAGCGCAGCGTCGCCATCTGCGCGGTCACATTGTCGTGATCGTCGCGGGTGCCGTAGAAATTCTTCGAATCCACCGGGTGGCCCGCGAGCTGCTCCAGGCCCGGCTGCGGGGTCCAGCCCGGCAGGCCGATGGTCGGCACGAGCCCGTCGGGGATGTTGTCCTGCTTCATATAGAGCAGGTTGGCATAGACCCGGGTGTCGCCGTTCAGGCCGAAGCCGACCGATGGCGCGATGCCGATGCGCTTGTTGTTGACATGGTCGCGGCCGGGCTGGTCGCTGTCCTGCCACATGACGTTGAGGCGCAGCGCCGCGCCGGGCACGCCGCCGAGCGATTGGTTCAGGTCCGCCGTCGCGCGCTTCTGTCCGTCCACGCCGCCGGAGACGGTGCCCGACACCGCGTTGCCGACAAATGCCCGCTTGCTGACCATGTTGATCGCGCCTGAAGGCGCGGTGCGGCCGTTGTCGGTGCCCGCTGGGCCCTTTTCGACTTCGATCTGCTCGGTGTTGAAAATGTCGCGCGAGATCGAGCCCAGGTCGCGGATGCCGTCCACGAAGATGCTGTTCGAAGTGTCGAAGCCGCGCATGTACACCGAGTCACCGGTGTTGGTGGTGCCGTTCTCGCCGGCGAAGAAGGTGCCGACGCCGGGGCTGTTGCGCAGCGCCTCGGTCAGGGTCGTGGCACCCTGCTGGTTGAACAGCTCCTTGTCGATGATCTGGACCGTCTGCGGCGTATCCACCAGCGGCTGGGTGAACTTGGGCGAGTCGACGTGGCCCTTCTGTCCGGTGACGAGGATCGAATCCTGCGTATCGTCGTCCGCTTCCCGATGCCGGCGATGATCGCGCGGACCATCGGCGTGAACGGCCGGGTTCTGCTGATCCTGCGGATATCGGGAGCCTTCCTGTGCCGATGCCTGCTGCACGCCGAGCGCCGCCAGCGACAGGCCCATCGTGACTTCGATCGACCGTCGCTTGCTCCGGATTCCCCCCTTGCGGCCCATGGTCATCAATTACCCCTTTCTCTCTTGTTGCGATTCGTTCGCAGCGCATATGGGGGTGAATACGACTTTGCAAGTCATTATCAATAACAACGATGGTCAAGCTGATTGACTGTCGTCCGGCACGGGTCACGCTGCCGGAGGCTGCGATCCGCTCAGTCGAGCATTGCCTGCAGCGCGGGGGAGAGGTGTTCGGCAAAGCCGGTGCCGTCGCGCATCACCATATGCGCCGCCAGCCCTTCGCGCTCCGCCAGGGCAATGCCTGCACCCCCCAGCACGCCCAGCGCGGTCGCCCAGGCATCGGCGAGCATCGCCTGCGCGTGCAGCACGCTGACCGACGCGACGCCATTCTCCAGCGGGCGGCCGGTGCGCGGGTCGAGCGTGTGGGCGTAGCTTCTGCCGCCATGGGTGAAGGCGCGGCGATAGTCGCCCGAGGTCGCCACCGACAGGCCGTGGAGCGCGACGCGAATCGGCGCCAGGCGCGCACCGGGGACGGGCTCCAGATCGACCCACCAGGGCTGGCCGTCGGGCCGGATGCCTTCGCCGCGCAACTCGCCGCCGATCTCGACCAGGAAGTCGGGCACGCCCGCGCCGAGCAGCCTCTCGGCGACGGCATCGACGGCGAAGCCCTTGGCGATGCCGGAGAAATCGAGCTGGGCCGGGGTCAGGCGGCGCGCGCGGCGGCCGGCGGGGTCTAACTCGATATGCCCGGCGCCGGAGACGGCGAGCGCCTCGGCGACCGCATGTGCTTCCGGCAGCCACTCGCGCGAGCCGGCGGGGCCGAAGCCCCAGAGATCGGCGAGCAGGCCCATCGCGGGATCGAAGGCGCCGCTACTTGCCCGCGCCAGATCGAGCGCGGCGGAGAGGACGTGGAGGAATTGCGGCGGCAGCGGCTGCCAGCGGCCCATCACGCTGCGGTTGAACCGGCTGATGTCCGAGCCTGGCTCCCAATGGCTCATCTCGGCGACGATGCGGGCCAGCACGGCCTCGATCTCGGCCTGCGCATTCGCGGGCGCATCGACGATGCGGGCGGACCAGCTCGTGCCCATCGTCTCGCCGCCGAGCGACGTGACGGGTGCGCTCAAGCGCCGGCGGTGGAAGGCCGCCGGCGCGAGGCTGTCGGGAATGGCGATCCGCGGTTCGAGGTTCAGGGGGCGAGCACCTCAAGCGTGGTGACATAGCTCACCCGGCGCGGCTGCGGGCCGCTGGGCATGGCGCGGGGGCCGCCCTCGGCACGCGGGCCTTCGCCGGCCGCCCGGCGCGGGCCGCCTTCGCCTTCACCCTCGGCGCGCGGGGCGTTGGGGGTAGCATTGAGCCAGTACATGCCGGGATCGGGCCATTTGATCGAGACCTTGCCCTCGGCATCGGTCTTGAGGTCGATCTGCTTGAGGTTGTCGCGATAACGGATGCCGCCGGGGACGACGGTGACGAACAGGTTCGGCGCCGGCTTGCCGTCGAGCAGGAACTGGAAGGTCGCCGCCTCGCCCGCGATCAGGTCGTTCGGATGGGTGACGGGGACGAGCTCGATACCAGTGCCCGTGGTCTTGAACACGGTGTTGGTCGGCGCGCCCTGGGTCACGAAGATCTCGTTGCGGGTGAGGGCTTCCGAGGTGACGACGTCGGTCGCGCCCGCGGGGATGGCGGCGGCGAGGTTCGCCTTGGTCGTGCCGCGCGGGATCATCTTGGTCTCGCCGTTCAGCGTGTAGCGGCCGAACACGCCCTCATTGACCACGGCGATGCGATAAGTGCCCTGCTGCGTCAGATGCAGGTCGAAGGTCGCGCGGAACTTGCCCACGAAATGGTTCTCGACCTTGCCCTCGGTACCGTCGGGCTGGGTGACGACCGGCACGTTGCGCAGCGGCTGGTGATCGAAATAGAACAGGTCGTTCGACACGGCGGCGTCGACCGTCACCCAATTGTCGGTGCCCGAGACGGTGGTCGAGGACGGCAGCATCCACATGCGGTGGGCGAGCGCGGCGGGGGCGGCGATCGCCGCGACGGCGGCGATGGCGATCAGCGGCTTGCGAAACTTCATTGGAATATATCTCCCCGGTTCAGCGCTTGAGATTGAAGGAAACGGCGCCCAGCTCGGTCGCGCCCTTGCCCGATGCGGTGGCGGCATTGCCGTTCCAGGCGAAGGGCAGGCGGACGACTTCGCGGCCGCCGACTTCGCGGGCGGCCTCGATCACCAGCGTATAATTGCCCGGGGTCAGCGCGGGCATGCCGCCGCGGCCGGCGACCAGGCGCAGCTTCTGCGTGCCCGGCGCGCGGGTGGCGCCGCTGATGCCGTCGGCGGGGAAGGTCATCGTGCGGCCGGCGGCGCGCCACCATTGACGGATGTCGCGCAGCCATTTGGTGCCTTCGCCCTTGGCCTTGTTGACGTCGTACCAGACCGCGATCGTGCGGGGGGCGACGCCCTCCTTCTCCAGCCACACCGCGACATAGGGGCGGTGATATTCGGCGACGTTGAGCTTCGGAATGTCGATCGACAGGTCGAGCGTCTGCGCGCCGGCCGTGGCGGGGAACAGGCTGCCGGCGCCGATCGCGGCGGCGGTTAATCCGGTCAGGCGAAACTGCATGAGAGACCCTTTTCTAGTGAATGAGGAAAATGGCGATCAGCGCCGGGATGATGAGGCCGAGCGCGACGATCGGCCAGGTGCTCTTGCGGTGCTTCGAATGCATCCACAGCAATACCAGGCCGGTCAGCGTGAAGACGATGCAGGCGAACACGAAGATGTCGATGAACAGCTTCCAGGCGCCGCCGGCATTGCGACCCTTGTGGAGGTCGTTCAGGTACGCGATCCAGCCGCGCGAGGTGCTCTCGCTGGTGACGGTGCCGGTCTCGCGGTCGATCGAGATCCAGCCGTCGCCGCCGGGGCGGGGGAGGGCGAGATAGATCTCGTCGGCGGACCATTCGGCGATGCCATCGGCCTTCATCGGCAGCTTGGATTCGATGAACTTCGCGACGGGGGCGGGGAAGGGCTGTTTGCTGTCCGGCTTGTCGTCGGGCTTCACCTGGGCGAGGAGCTGGGGCGGAAGTTGGGTGGCGCGCTCGATCGATTTGGGCGCGGCCTCGATATCGGCGGCGTGATTGAGCGTGAAGCCGGTGATCGCGAACAGCAGCAGCCCGATCAGGCTGATCGCCGAGCTCATCCAATGCCATGTGTGAAGCTGCTTCAGCCAGAAGCTCTTCCGGCTGCGCTTCTTGGTAGCCGGAGGGACGGTGCCGTGCATGGAAATGGGACTGGTCTCGGACGCGGTTGATTGTCAGGGTCGATAACGCGAACGATTCGCAATTGCAACCAATCATGGCCCATCGCCATGCCGATCTTGCCCATCGGAATCTGCCGCGTGCCCGGCTTGAGAGCAAGTCGGCGCCAAGATGTTTTCCGAAGAAGCGCAGCGCCCGAAAGCGATCCAAATATCGCTTCAGTCATCTTGCAATGCAACATGAAATAGCGGGTTTTGTGTGCGGCGCAGCGACGAATGTTTATTGTAGTGATCCAGAAAACATCTCAGGTTCCCTCTCAATAAACATAGGAGAGAAGAATGGCTGGATTATATGCTGGAGTGGCGTCGGTCTGTGCGGTGGGTGTCATGGGCTGTCTGGGCGCCATGTACGCTGTGACCCGGCGTTCGCCGCCTTCGGGGTCCGATCTGGAAGGCTGATCGATTCGGGCGCCGACGCTAGCCGGCGCCCCAAACCCGTTGCGAAGCCAAAGGCCAGCCCGCCGGGCTGGCCTTTGCTTATTCGCGGCCCAGCAGCACCCGCGCCTGGCCCGCGATCTGGGCGAGCATCGCGGCGTTGGGCACGGCGGCCTGGCGCGCGCGCTTCACCAGATTGGCGAACTGGCCGACGCGGCTGCTGTTCTGCTCCAGCCAGGCATCGACGGCGGCCTGGGGATCCTTGTCGTCCACGCGGCCCAGGAACTCCAGGCGGAGCTGCTGGAAGTCGCGGGCGAGGCCGGCGATCAGCAGCCGTTCCCACACATCGCCGGTGGTGATGCGCGCGGCGGTCGACTGTGCCCAGTCGAGGCCGAGCGCCTGGCCGAGCGAAGTGAAGGCGCGGGTGAGCACGGTCTCGTCCACGCCGCTCCGCTGGCCGAGATCGGCAAGGCCGATCGCGCCGTCGAGCTCGAACAGGCGGATCACCTTGGCGACCAGCTCCTTCGGCGCGCCGGCGGCTTCGAGCTTGGCCGAGATGCGGTTGCTCTGGGCACGCACTTCGTCGAGCAGCAGCGCCTTGGCCTGGCGATCGAGATTGTCGATGCCGGGCTTGAGCCGGGCGATGACTTCCGCGGGGCTGGCGCCCGGGCGGCAGACGCGCAGCAGATCGGCGATCTGGCCGCGCGCGGCGACCGCGACCTCATCGAGCAGCGCGAGGCGGGCGCCTTCGCCGATCTCGGCGGTCTCCACCGCTTCCCAGATCTCGGGCAGGCAGAAGAGCCGTTCCGCAACGACGAACATCGCGGCGATGTCGGTCATCGACGCGCCTTCTTCCTCGGCAAGCTCGAAGGGGTGGAGGACGCCGAGGCGATTGATGACGCGGTTGGCGAGCTTGGTCGCGACGATCTCGCCGCGCAGGCGATGCTCGTCGATCGCCGTGCCGAAGCGCGCCTGCATCGCCGCGGGGAAGGCGGCATGGAGGTCGCTTTCCAGCGCGGGATCATGGCCGAGCCCGCCATGCTCGATCGCGTCCTGCAGCGCGAGCTTGCACGAGGCGAGCAGCACCGACAGTTCGGGCCGGGTGAGGCCGCGGCCGTCCTGCGCGCGGCGGAGCATGTCCTCGTTCGAGGCGAGCCCTTCCACCGCGCGATCGAGCCGGCCGGCGCTTTCGAGGATCTCGATCACGCGCACATAGCTGGGCAGCGCCACCGCGCCGTCCGCCTCCATGAAGGAGAGCGCGAGCGTCTGGAGGCGGTTATCCTCCAGCACCAGATGCGCGACGTCGTCGGTCATCTCGGCGAGGAAGCTGTTGCGGTCCTCGAAGGCGAGGCGGCCCTCGATCATCTCGCGGTTGAGCGCGATCTTGATGTTGACCTCATTGTCCGAGCAATCGACGCCCGCCGAATTGTCGATGAAGTCGGTGTTGATGCGGCCGCCATGCGTGGCGAAGGCGATGCGCCCGGCCTGGGTGACGCCCAGGTTCGCGCCTTCGCCGATCGCCTGGGCGCGGACCTCCTCGGCGTTGACGCGCAGGCGATCATTGGCGGGATCGCCGACCTCGACATGGTTTTCGCTCGCCGCCTTCACATAGGTGCCGATGCCGCCGAACCAGAGCAGCCCGACCTGCGCCCTTAGGATCGCGGAGATGAGGCTGGTCGGGTCGATCTCGCTTACCGACAGGCCGAGCACGGCCTGCACCTCGGGGCTGAGCGGGATCGACTTCTCGGTGCGCGGGAAGACGCCGCCGCCCTTGGAGATCAGTGCGGGATTGTAATCCGCCCAGCTCGATCGCGGCAGGGCGAACATGCGGTTACGCTCTTCCCAGCTCTTCGCCGGATCGGGATCGGGATCGAGGAAGATGTGGCGATGGTCGAACGCGGCGACCAGCTTGATCGCCTTGCTCAGCAGCATGCCGTTGCCGAACACGTCGCCCGACATATCGCCGCAGCCGACCACGGTGACGGGCTCGGCCTGGATGTCGGTGCCCATCTCCAGGAAGTGGCGGCGGACCGAGATCCAGGCGCCCTTGGCGGTGATCGCCATCGCCTTGTGGTCATAGCCGTGCGAACCACCCGAAGCGAACGCGTCGCCAAGCCAGAAATTGTGATCGATGGCGATCGCGTTGGCGACGTCGGAGAAGGTCGCGGTGCCCTTGTCGGCGGCGACGACGAAATAGGGATCGTCGCCGTCGAGCACGGTGACGCCCTCGGGATGGACGACCTTGCCCGAGACGATGTTGTCGGTGACCGAGAGCAAAGCGCGGATGAAGATGCGATAGCTCTCGGTGCCCTCCGCGAACCAGGCGTCGCGATCGGTGGCGGGCGAGGGGAGCTGCTTGGGATAGAAGCCGCCCTTGGCGCCGGTCGGCACGATCACCGCGTTCTTGACGCGCTGCGCCTTCATCAGGCCGAGGATCTCGGTACGGAAATCGTCGCGGCGATCGGACCAGCGCAGGCCGCCGCGCGCGACCGGGCCGGCGCGCAGATGGATGCCCTCGACACGCGGGGAATAGATCCAGATCTCGCGCCAGGGCAGCGGCTGGGGCAGGCCCGGCACGAGCTTCGAGTCCATCTTGAACGCGAGGGCTTCCCTGGCGGCCGGGGCATAGGCGTTGGTGCGCAGCGTCGCGGTGACGACGCCGCGCAGCGTGCGCAGGATGCGGTCGTCGTCGATCGCGGAGACGGCGTCGAGGCCGGCATCGATCGCGGCGGTCGCGGCTTCGATCGCCTCGGCATTGCCGGCACGGGCCGGGTCATGCGCCGCGGCGAAGCGCTCGATCAGCGCGGCGGCGACGGCGGGCGCGCGGCGCAGCGCATCGACCACGGTCGCCATGCCGTAATTCATGCCGGTCTGGCGGAGGTAGCGGAACCAGGCGCGGAACAGCACCACCGATTCGGGGCGCATCCCGCTCTCGACGATCAGCCGGTTGAAGCTGTCATTCTCGGCCCCGCCTTCGAGCACCGCGGCGATCGCGTCCTCGATGACGGCGACATCGCCCTTGAGCTGCGGCGCGGCGACCTCGAAATCATGGACGAAGATGCCGCCGGCAAGCTGGGCCGGCACTTCCTCGATCACGCGGAAGCCGAAATTCTCGAACACCGGCACCGCGTCGGACAGCGCCAGCGCGCCGCCCTGGGCATAGAGCTTGATGCGATATTCGCCCGGCTTGCCCTGGGCGGGCGTGATGCGGGCCGAGCGGTCGCCGGGATTCTCCAGCGTGGCGATCCGGACGATGTCGCGCGCGGCCTCTTCGGGCGTGCTGGTCGCGCGATAGGTGGCGGGGAAAGCCTGGGCGAAGCGCAGCGCGAGGCGCGTCGAGGCGGCGCCCACCTGCTCGACCAAGGCGGCCTCGACGGCGGGCACCCAGCCGCGCACCATCCGCTCGAGCTGGTGGTCGAGCGCATCGGCATCGGGCACGGTGCCGCCGTCGCGCAGATCGAGCGTGTAGCGCAGCAGCGCGACCGCGCCGTCCTCGAGCGCGATCGAGGAATTGATGATCCTGGCATTCGAAGCCTCGGCCAGCATCTCGCCGATCGCCTCGCGGCGCCCGGCCGAGACTTCGTCGCGCGGCAACCAGACAAAGGCGAACAGGTGCCGCCCGAGCAGGCTGCGCACCAGCACCAGCTTCGAGCGCGGCCGATCGGCGACCGACATCGAGGTGAGCACGAGGTTTTCGAGCGAGGCGGGATCGAAGGCCGTGGTCAGGTCGTGCGGCAGCGCGGTGAGCGCGTGCGTCATCGCCTTGCCGGTATGGCCCTTGGGATCGAAGCCGAACTTGTCCTCCAGCGCGTTCAGGCGCGCGCGCAGCAGCGGCACTTCTTCGGGCGCGGCGAACAGGGCCGCGCTGGTCCACAGGCCGGCATGGATCGAGAGGCCGGTCACTTCCGCGCCGGTGAGGATCGGCAGCGCGACGATGTCGAGCGGCACGCGGCGATGCACGGTCGAGATCGAATTGGACTTGAGCAGCAGCGGCGCTTCGCCGCCCTTGCGGAAATAGTCGACGGCCGCCTTGCGCGACGCTTCGGCCAGGATCGGCGTCTCCAGCGTGTAGCGCGCCACGCCGAGCTGGTCGCTCGCGCTGCCGTCGGTCCGCCAGTTCTCGTGCGCGAGCAGCGTCATCGCGCCGTCGTGGAACCAGCGCAGCAGCTTGGCGCCTTCCTTCGAATGCACCGCGGCGGCATCGGCGGCCATCGCGGTCTGGAGCGCGCGCCAGTCGTCCACCGCGTCGCGGACCTGCTCCAGCGTACGTTCGAGCTCGGCGATCAGCGCGCGGCGGCCCCGGGCGTCGGCGCGTTCCAGCTCGAGATAGACCATCGATTCGCGGCGACCTTCACCGATCGAGACGAGCTTGCCCTCGGCATCGCGCTCGACGGGGATGACGGGGTGGATGATGCGGAGAATCGCGATGTCGTGCGCGGCGATCGCGCTGGAGATCGAATCGACCAGGAAGGGCATGTCGTCGTTGACGACCGCGAGCCGCATCCGGCGCCCTTCCTCGCCCTGGGAGGTCTCCAGCGTGATGCGGGGCGTGCCCGGCGGACGGGTGGCGGCGGTCTCGGCGACGAAATTCGCCGCCTCCGCGCGCTCGGCCTCGCCGAAATCCTCCAACTCTCCCGGCAACGCTCCTTCGAGCAGCCGCGCCTCGAACGCCTGCGTCAGCGACGTCATCATGTTCTTCATGGAATCGTCGCCTACGCCTGTGAGGTTACGACCTCAAGGCTTGAAGCAGGGGAAAGTAACGAACAAGACCAGTTCAGCCGGCCGCCTGGCGGATCGCGCGCTCGGTGAGCGGGCTGTCTTCCAGCCGGGCGACGATGTCGAGCCCGTCTCCGCCCGCGCGGGCGAGCAGCACGACGAACTCGCCCTTGCCCGCGTCGATCGAGACATGGGCCAGCGGCGCGCGGGTGCGCAGCGTCTGGGCGGCCTGGGCGAAGGCATCGGGCTTGGGGGCGGGGCGGCGCAGCTCGCGCTCGGCCTTGACCACGCCCTTGATCCCACCCTCGGCGATTTCCAGGAACGCGACGAGTCCGCCCCGGGCGATGGCGCGGCGCTTGGCGAAGCTCAGCACCGCCGCGAATTCGGTCAGGCGCGTCTTGTCGTAGTCCGATCCGAAGACGAGCTTGACCGCCGGCGTCATCGGGGCGCGGGCCTGCATCGTCAGCCCGGCATCGGCGAGCAGCTCGGCATAGGCTTCCTCGTCCTGCTCGGCGGCGAGCGCGAAATCATAGGCGCGGTCGAGCGCGCTATAGAGCGCGGCCCGGCTGCGGGTGTCGCTGGCGAGCGCCGCCGCGACCGATTCGCGGGCCGCGACCAGGCGATCGGCCAGGCTGGCATCGATATCGACGATGGTCAGCTCCAGCGGTGCATCGAAGTCCGCGCTCGGGCCGTCGGCCCAGACCGGAGCGGCCGCCGGATTGTGCGGGGCGGAGCGGCGTGATTCCTCGACTTCGGCGTTCAGCCGAGCCTGGGTCTCGGCATCGACCAGCTCCTTCCAGTTGATGACGCCGTAGATGAAGTCGATCCCTTCCTCGTCCGACGAGAAGGGCATCAGGATGCCGCGATAGAGCGTGTTGTGCCCGCGCTGGCCGACGAACTCGGCCTCGAAGCCGATCGGCGCGCGATTGGCGATGATCTGGAGATAATGATCGGTGAGGCGCGACAGCAGCGAGCGGCTGGGCACCTGGCCGACATGGGTGATCGACTGATCGACGCCGCATTCCTCGCGCAGCGCGCGGCCGAGATAGCGGATCGCGGGATCCGCGACGCCCTTGGAGAAATCGAGCAGCACGCTGTTGGGGCCGAAATCGGCGATATTGCCCGGATCGAGATCCTCGATCGAGGGATAGGCGCGGCCGCGCAGCAGCGACACCCAATGGTTGTAGGCGCGCACATGCATGCGGCGTTCGTCGGTGCCGATATCGAGCGGACGATCCGAGACGGCGTTGTCCTGCTCGCTGTCGACGAGCGAATCGATCGGGTCGTTCATGCCGCGAGCCATATCCATGCGCGTGCTCCACTATGGGCGTATGCCCAGTACCAATTGGGCCGGTTTTGCACCCTGCATGGTAAACGAGGCGTAAAAGGCGAACTCCGGTCTGGCCCAGCCCGGCGCATTCGATTCAGGAAAGGCTTTCGCAACGCTTGTCAGCTAGGGATCATGCTGGTAAGCGCGCCGCTCTCTCCGGGCGTCCAGGCGCTTCGGACGGGCCGCTTTAGCTCAGCTGGTAGAGCATCGCATTCGTAATGCGGGGGTCACAGGTTCGAGTCCTGTAAGCGGCACCATCTTCCGGAACTTGCGGGAAAGCTCGATTCCGGCTGACCCCATAGAGAACTGTCTAAGGGCCGATAGCGCTTCAGGCTCGCGAGGCGGCTCTTCCTGCCCGATCACCTTGCTCGAATCGGCCGATCTTCTCCACGATATCTGCTGCCCAAGCCCGGACGTTCGCTCAGACGAACGGGTGGGCCGGCCTGCATTCCAACGCGCGCAGGCCGATGGCAGCCGCGATTACCAGGACCGCGCCCAGCGCCGGGATGACGACCATCATGACCGGCAGGTCGGCGCTGCCGCCGCCGCGGAAATCGGTGGCGGAGAGCATCGCCGCGAGCAGGAGTCCGCCGGCTGCGAAACCGATCTTTCCACTCGCCGCGAAGATGCCGTAGCTCGGGCCGGCCCGCGAGGGCGCCATGCCGTTCACGGTCTCGCTGAATGCCGCCCATTGCACCATGCCGACGCCGCCATTGCCGAGACCGAAAAGCAGGGCGGCGAGCGCCGCCGCCTGGGGGTTTTGGGCGTTGAGCCCGAAGGCGGCCAGCGCCACGATCTGGAGCAGCGCGGCGCCAAGCATGATGGTTGCGCGCGACACCGTCCGGCACAAGGCCAGCCAGACCGGCTGGCCCAGCAGGATTCCCGCGGCGGCCAGGAAAATGACGACCCCGCCCCACCAGGCGGATCGTAGCGCATAGGTGGCAAAATAGGGTTCGAGCTTCGAGAAGGCGGGCGTGAAGGCCGAAGTCGCCACCATCACCAGCAGCAGCAGCCAGAATGACGGCGGCATGGAGGCGCGTAGCGCCGGGGGGCCGGGATCTTCGACCGTTGCGTTCGGCGGCGAGCGATCGTGCAGCACCCATGCCAGCAGCCAGGCGCTGCCGATCGCGGCAATGGCGAAGATCGCGGTCAGGCCAAGAAGGAAGCCGACGCCGCCGGGCCCATCGTGCATCGCCACCAGCGGGCCGACCGTCGCCGCCACCACCAGCGTGGCGGCGCCGCTGAACCAGATCCGCGTCGAAGCGACGCGCAGCCGGCTCGCCGGGTCGGTCGTGGCCAGCGCCATCAGCGCGTTCTGGGGAATGTCGTACGCCGCGAAAGCGAAGCGGAAGGCGATGCCGGAGCCCATCGCATAGCCGAAGCGAAGCTCTGCCGGCATCGATGCGCCGAGAAACACGGCGAGGCCCGCCACCGAACATAGTATCGATCCCGCCAATTGCAGCCGGCTGGCCGAGGTGCCGGTGGCGAGGCGGCGTTGCAGGCCATGGCCCACTCCCAGATCTATTGCGGCGCTGACGAGGAATCCGGTCGCGAGCACGATCCCCATCTGGCGCACCGGAAGCCCGGCGATCTCGGTCAGGAAGAAAGCGAACAGGATCTCGCTCGAATACCAGAACAGGCTCTTGCCGAGATGCGCGAATCCGTAGACGAGAGTTGTCCCCCAGCTGTCTGCCCGGCCCAGTATCGTGCGCGTCCCTATGGTGGCCCGGCTCCTCTGACACCAGTAATGTGACCCGTCGGTTGCACCGGGCCACGCTCAGCGCGAGGCGAAGGGCCCGAAATGCCGGATCACGCGGCGACTGGTGCCGGTATCATCCAGGATGAACACCTCATACTGCCCCCCGCCCGGGGCGACGCGGAGCACGACGTGCCCCGCCATGCTGCTATAGGCCTTTTCCAGCCAGGGCCCGATCGCGACGCGGGTCTCGTCGGCCATGCCGGTCGAGAAGATGCTCCGCTCGCCCGGCCAGATGTCCGGCGAGGCCATGCGGTGGAGCACCTCGCCGCCGGGCTGGTCCGAGACCCAATTCTGCTGGACGATCATGCGCGGCTGCATCGCGCGCAGGAAATTCGCGTTGGTGGCGTCGCGATTGCCGTGATGGTCGAGCGTCATCGCGTCAACCGGGCCGACCGCCGCGCCGAGCGGCGTCTCGACATCGAACCAGCCGGGATTGCCGAAGCCTTCGAGCCCCGTGATGTCGCCGCCGGTGAAATAGTCGAACTTGCCATAGGTTATGCGCAGCGCAAGGCTGAACGGGTTCTCGTTGAAGCCGCAGCCGCCCGCGGCCTTCCAGGGGATATGCGCGGCGGTCCTGTCGCCCTTCCCGGTCCAGAGCAGGCCGTTGGCGGCGACGTTGCGGACCTGGAAACCGGGATAGCGGGCGGCGTCGCGCAACAGGCGGATCTGGCCCGTCTTGCCCGGCTGGATGCTCTCGACCGCCATGCCGTGGCCGGTGCGCCAGTCGACGAAGGCGAGATAGTTGTTGAGCGTGCCCCCGGGCTCGCACTTCCGGAGATCGACCGGGATCCGGTAGTCGGGGGCGGCGCGATCGATCAGCGTGCCGATCGGCAGCGCCTCGGCCACGTCCATGATGCCGGTGAGCTTGTAGGCGCCGGTCTTCGACGGCGGCGAGCTTGGCAGCAGCTTGCCGAAATGGTCCGAATGGAAGTGCGAGATCAGCGCATAGTCGAGCGCCGGCGCGCGGCCCGCGGGCATGAACTGACGGACATAATCGGCGATCCACTGGCCGGCGCGGCGGCTGGCGTCGGGCCGGGGAGGCTGGACCTTGAGCGGCGGCAGCCTGGCGATCTGGGCGCGGTCGACATCGCCGGCGTCGAACAGCATCGTCGTGCCGTCGGGCAGGACGAAGAAGGCCGAATTGCCGCTGCCGGTGCTGATATGATGGATGTCGAGCATCCCCGGCTGCCAGGGCGGCAGCGCATCGCCCGCCTGCGCGTCCGGGGCCGTCGCCGCCGGCCCCTGCGCTGCGCCGGTGAGCGCGAGGCACAGGCTCGCGGCCAGGGTCTGCGCGAACTTCACGCCGGTCTTTCCTTCCACGCCGCGCATCTCAGTAGCGGAACCGCAGGCCGGCGAAATAGCTGCGCCCGGCGCCGACCGAATTATAGACCGAATCCTCGGTGCCGGTGGTCTGGCGGATATAGGAATCGGTCAGGTTGCGCGCCTCGATCGAGGCGCTGAGCTGGCCGAGCAGCTTGATGCTGAGCTTGACGTCGAGCGCATCATAGCCGTCGATCCAGCGATCCCCCACGGAGGTGGTGCCGAAGGTACCGGTGAAGCTGCGCCCGCGCATCCGGTAGTTGACGTTGAGGTCGAACGGGCCGGCGTCGTAGCTCGCCTGCAGGTTGGCGAGCCATTTGGGCTGGTTGCGCAGGCCGTCCACGGCGCGTGTCGTGCCGTCGGTGAAGACGACGTTCCAGGTGCCGTCGAGCCAGGTGAAGTTGGCGCTGAGGCCGAGCCGGTCGAACGGGGCGGGCAGGAAGCCGAAGCGGCGCTTGGCGGCGGTCACCTCCACGCCGGTCACCCGGGCGCTGCCGGTGTTGAGCGGGATCGTGTCGATCGAGGTCAGCTGGCCCGATGCGTCGCGGTTCTCGGTGCGCTCGCTGAAGGTCTCGCCGGCGATGTCCTTGTGGAACAGCGCGATCGAGAGCACGCCGTCGTCGAGATAATATTCGACGCTCGCATCGTAATTGGTCGAGATGCGTGGGCGGAGATGGGGATTGGTGCCGTTGTTCACCTGCACCCCGTTGGAATCGAAGGTGGTGGTGAGGCCCGGCGCGAAATCGGCGAAGTCGGGGCGGCCGAGCGTCTTGGTGAAGGCGGCGCGCAGCTTGAGGCGCCGGGTGGCGTCGAAGGTCGCCTGCACGTTGGGCAGCCAGTTGCCGTAGCTGAAGTCGCGCCGCACCGGCGTCACGACATTGCTGACCAGGTTGGCGGTGTGGGTGGTGTCGTCGGTATGCTCGTAGCGCATGCCCGCGAGCAGATGGAAGCCGGCGCCCGCGAAGGTCAGCTCGGCATGGGCGGCGGCGACGTCCTCGATCAGCGCATAATCGGTGGTCGGCGCGAGATCGGTGCGGACGGTGCCGTTGGCGTGGAGGATATCCCAGAAGCTGTTCCAGTCCATCTTGATCGCGTCGTTGTCCGCCATGGTCGCGCCAGCGGGGGCGATCTGGGCGAGGGTCAGCGTGCCGTAGGAGGCGGGCAGGCTGTAGAAGCGCTGGGTCTGGTCGAAGCCGCGATCGAGCCGGGTCCAGCTCGCGCCGGCCGCGGCGCCCAGGCCGCGGGCGGTGGCGTGGTTGTTCCAGTTGAAGTCGCCACGGACCGAAGTGACCTTGTCCTCGAGGATCTGGTCGCGATTATACGAGGCGCTGCCGCTGCTCGCCGCGGTGTTCCGGAACACCCAATTCGCCGTATTGTCGTAGCGGGCCGCGTCGGCGGGCGTCACGTCGGGCACGTCGCCGTTCAGGTCGTAGCTGCCGTTGAGCCCGGAAAGGCGGATGCCGTCGCCAAGGTTGCGGGTCAGCACGTCGTTGTAGAAGTCGGTGTAGTTGGCGCGCAGCACCAGCACGCCCTTGTCGAGCATGCGATAGTCGAGACCGGCGCCGACCACCTTGGCGCGGCGCTGCATATTGTAGTCATATTCGCGGATCTGGCCTTCGCCGCCGGCGAAATCGGCGGTGCCGGGGCCGGTCTGGGTGATCGTGCGCGCGCCGCCCGAGGCGATATAGGCGTCCTCGCGCTGGAGGTAGAGTTCCTTGGTCTCGTCGAAATAATTGCCGGAGACGAAGGCGTAGAGGCTGTCGGTCGCCTGGAGCTCGACCTTGGCGTAGAGCGCGGTGTTCTCGGTGTAGCGGTCATAGGCGCTGTCGAAATAGAGGTTGCCGCCGACCTGATCATGGCCGCTCGCCTGGGTATAGGTATCGACGCCGCCATAGATGTCCGATCCGGCATAACGTTGGTAATTGCCCCCGATCACCACGCCGAGCCGCCCCTCGGGTCCGAAGGTGAACTTGCCCGCGCCGTAGATGCTGCCCGAGGGCGTGTCGTGGACCTTGCTCTCCTGATCGTAGAAGCCGATCCGGCCGCCGACGGTGAAATACGGCTTCGAGCCGCCGTCGAACGCGCGCAGCGTGCGCAGCGCGATATGGCCGCCGATCGAATTGGCGTCCTGATCGGGCGTCACCGTCTTGTAGACGCTGGTTTCCTTGACGATCGCGGCGGGGAACATGTTGATCTGGGCGCCGCGATTGTTCTGGCTTGAGAACCAGATCGGATTCCCGTCGATCTCCATGCTGTTGTAGCGCGAATCGAAGCCGCGGATCGAGACATAGCCGGCGTCCGACGTGCCGTAGAACGCGTCCGAGCTGACCCCGACGACGCGCTCCAGCGCCTCGGCCAAGGTGGTGTCGGTGGTCTTCTCGATCTCGGTCGCGGTGGTCGAATCGACGACCCCCGTCGCGGTGCGCTTGATCTGCTCGGGCGGCGTCTCGATCGAGCGGCGCGCGGTGACGACGATCTCGCCGACATTGGTCTGGTCGGCGGCCTGCTCGCTGGTCCGGGCAGTTTGTGCATGGGCGGCGGCGGTGCCGAGATCGGCCAGCGCCAGGATGCTCGCCGAACAGGCGAGGCGCTTCGCGAAGCTGCGCATTTGCGGATTCCCCCTTTGTGATTGCCGAGTCGATTGGCCGGTCCGCATTCCGACTAGGCCGCTAGCGTGACAGTTTTATTTAAGTTATCGAACTTATCTTAATTGAGACGGTTGCGCCGGACGAAGAGGTCGGGGAAGGGATGGGCATGGCGTGGATCGGAAACCTCACGGACAGCTATCGCCTCGTGCTCGACACGCTGTGGCGCAACGGTCCGTCGTCGCGGGCGGAAATCGCCGATTCGACCGGCTTCACGCGGCCGGCGATCTCGCTGATGGTGCAGGAACTGACGACGATGGGGCTGCTCGTCGAGCAGCCGGCGCGCAAGGGGGGGCAGCGCGGCCAGCCTTCGCGCCCGCTCACGGTGCGCGCCGATGCCGGATTTGCGGCGGGGGTGAATTTCTCGCACTCCTATCTGGAGATGGCGGTGGTCGATCTTGCCGGCGCGATGCTCGGCTCGACGCGGGCGCGGCTGTCGAATCCGGACCCGGAGGAGATCGGCAGGATCTCGGCCGCGGCGCTCGACAAGCTGGTCGCCGAGCACGAGCTCGAGCGCGGCCGGCTGCTCGGTATCGGCATCTCCTTTCCCGGCGACTTCAAGGCGGACGGCACGCTGGCGCCGCATCACTATTTCCCGGCGCTGGCGGAGCCGGGGCTGGCCGAACGGCTTGAGGCGCGGCTCGGCGCGCCGGTGATCCTGGAGAATGACGGCCGGGTCTGCGCGATCGGCGAGCGGGTTATGGGGGCCGGCACGGCCTATCGTACCTTCATGCTCGTCCATATCGGTCACGGCGTGGGCGGCGGGCTGATCATCGACGGTAAGCCCTATCGCGGCGCGCAGGGCAATTCGGGGATCATGGGCCAATATTATCCCTATGGTGCGCCGCGTCCCTCGGGCCAGGACCTGCTCGAGACGCTCGCCCGCGAAGGATTCGCGGTGGACGATTTCGACGGGCTGGAGAGCCTGGCTCCGGCAAGCGCGCCGGTGGTCGAGGCCTGGGTGGCGCGCGCGGCGGGGCAGTTGCGCGGCGACCTCGCCCGGGTCGGCCGATTCTTCGGGCCGGAGGCGATCATCCTGGCGGGACGGTTGCCGCCGGCGATCATGACCGCGCTGGCGGAGAGGATCGACCTCGACTCCGTGCTGCGCCCGCTCGACGATCTGCCGACCCCGCCGCTCATCGCCTCGTCTCTCGGCTCGGCGGCGGGGATGATCGGGGCGGCGTCGCTGCCCATCTTCCGGGGGCTGCTGCCGCATAGCTGATCGCAGGGTTGCAGTCCTTTCGTCATCCCCGCTTTCGCGGGGGTGACGAATTCCGCCTGATCACATCTTCAGCTTCAGGCCGAACCAGTAGGAGCGGCCGGGCGTGGTCGTGGTGGTCGGCGCGCTGGCGTCGATGCCGGTGTCCTCGATCCAGTAGCTGTTGGTCAGGTTGCGGGCCTCGCCGAACAAAGTGAGGTTGCGCATCACGCGAATGGTCGCCTGGGCATCGAGCCGTTCGTAATGGTCGATCCAGATATCGCCCTCGGGCGTCGCGCCGAAGGTGCCGGTGAAGGTTCGTCCGCGCAGGCGATAGCCGATATTCGCACCGAACCGGCCCTGGTTGTAGGTCAGGATCAGGTTGGCGAGCCATTTGGGCTGGTTGCGCAGGCCGTCGACGGTGCGGGTGCTGCCGTCGGTGAACACGACGTTCCACTTGCCGTCCAGCAGGGTGTAATTGCCGTTGAACCCGAAATTGGCGAGCAGGCCGGGCAGGAAATCGAACCGCTCCTTGACGATGCTCGCCTCGAGCCCGTTCAGCCGGGCGCTGCCGGTGTTGAGCGGGATCGTGTCGATCTGGGTGAGCACACCGGCGTCGTCATAGGTGTTGCGGACCTGGCGGAAGGTCTCGTCGTCGAGATCCTTGCGGAACACGCCGAGCGAGACATAGCCGCCCTTGAAATACCATTCGATGCTGGCGTCGTAATTCTTCGCCTTGCGCGGGCCGAGGTCCGGATTCGCGCCGCTGACGATCTTCACCCCCTGCGAATTGAACGAGACGGTGGTGCCGTTGGCGAAATCGGCGAAGTCGGGACGGCCGATCGTCTCGGTATAGGCGGCGCGCAGCTTGAGGCCCGCGATCGGCTGGAAGGCAGCCTGCACGTTGGGCAGGAATTCGGTATAGTCGCTGCGGCGCGCCTGCGGGGTGATCACGCCCGAAATGGTGCTGGCAGTATCGTTGTCGACATTGGTCTTCTCGACGCGGAAGCCGGCGAGCAGGCGGAGGCCGGGCCGGGTGAACACCGCCGAGGCATGGCCGGCGAGAACGTCCTCCTTCAGGCGATAGTCGGTGGTGAGCGCATCGTCGCGCGAATAGGTGCCGTGCGCCATCACCCAGGCGATGTAGGCGGCCTGATCGATGAAGCCGGGATTGGCGCCGTCGAGCGACTGTGCGCCGGCATCGATGTCGACGATGTCGGACAGGCGCAGCGTGGGGCTGGCGGGAATGCCGTAATTGTTCGTCGTCTGGTCGAAATTGCGGTCGAGCCGGCGCCACGAGACGCCGCCCACGAAGCCGAGGCCGCGGGCGCTTTCCTGCGCGTTCCAGTTCAGCTCCGCGCTGGCATTGTAGACATTGTCGCGGTGCGGCAGCGTCTGGAGGAAGGCCGACTTGCCGGTGCGCTGCACCCAGTTGGCCGAGTTCGACGCCGAGGCGAGCGATGCGCTGTCGAGCGTCACGCCGGGCACGTCGCCGTCCAAGTCGTAGGTCCCCGAGAGGCCGCCGATCTGGAACCGCTCCGACCGGAACAGCGCTTCGTCGTGATTGTAGCGGGTATAGGCGGCGCGCAACGCGAGCGATGCGCGATCGGCGAGGCGATAATCGAGGCCCGAGCCGAGCAGGATCGTCTCGCGGTTGAGGCGGTATTGCTCGAAATAGGTCTCGCCGGTGCCCTTGGTGAAGGTGCCGCTGTCGGCGGTGGCGCCGGTCACGCGCGTGCCGGTGATGAAGGTGCCGCCGCGATCGAAAGACTGGGCGAGACTGTCGTCGAAATAGCTGAGCGAGACGAAGCCGTAATATTTGTCTTCCGAGCGGGTCTCGATCTTGCCGTACAGCGCCTTGCGCTTCTGCCGGGTCGGGAAGATGCCGTGGAAGATGTCGCCGTTCGCGACGTTCAGCCCGCCGATCTGGCTGTAGGCGGTGACTTCATTGTAGCGGTCGAAGAAGCCGAACTGCTGATATTCGCCGCCCAGCACCACGCCGAACCGGCGATCGGGTCCGAAGGTGAACTTGCCGGCGCCGTCGATGCGCAAGGACGGGATGCCGCTCGCCGGATAGCCGTCCTGATCCGAGAGGCCATAGGCCGCGCGCAGCTTGAAATAGCTGCCGGTGCCGCCGTCGAAGGCGCGCAGCGTGCGCAGCTCGATATGGGCGCCGATCGAATTGGCGTCCTGATCGGGCAGCACGGTCTTGTAGACGTTGATCTGGTTGATCACCGACGCGGGGAACACGTCGAGCTGGGTGCCGCGATTGTTGCGCGACGAGTTCCAGATGACGTTGCCGTCGACGTCCATCGAATTGTAGCGCGCGTCGAAGCCGCGCACGGTGACGGTGCGCGCCTGCGAGCTGGAGAAGCCGCGGTCCGAGCTTACGCCGGGGAGGCGACCGAGCACCTCGGCGAGCGAGCGATCGGGCATGCGCTCGATCTCGCGCTGGGTGAGCGTGTCGACGATCTGGTCGGCATTGCGCTTGGCGTCGCCCACCGACTGGTTGAGCTCGCGATAGCCGGTGACGACGATCGTCTCGTCGGCCTGGGTCGGCGCATCGGCGGTCGGCACCCCGGTCTGGGCCGAGGCGGCGCAGGGGAGCATTCCCAGGACGAGTGCGGTGCCGGCCAGGGCTGTGGCGCGAGACAGTTTCATTGGCGAATCCCCCTTTGGTGTTCCGTTTCGACTCGCCGACTAGCCGCGCTGGGCGACATTTTAATTACACAAATAAATTTAACTGCGCAGCTTTAACCCTGCGGCACAATTGATAGGTGTGTCGCGATTCATCCGGGAGAAAGGCGCTGACGGCCAAGCTGAACCTGTCCGCGAACGAACGTCGCCTGATCGATCTGGTATGGCGGCGCGGGCCGATCGCGCGCACCGACCTCGCCGGGATCACCGGGCTGACCGGTGCTTCCGTCACGCGGATGGTGCGGACGCTGAACGATCTGGGGCTGGTCGAGGAGACGGTGAACCGCGTCGGCGCGCGCGGCCAGCCGACCCGGCCGGTGCATATCAACCGATCGGGCGCGCAGGCGATCGGCGTCTATTTCTCGCATCGCCATGCCGAGATCGGGCTGATCGACCTGGGCGGCACGATCCTCCATGCCGAGACGCGCGTGCTCGAGAATGCCGATCCTGCCGCGCTCGGCGCGCTGGCCGCGTCGTTCATCGCCGATGTCGAGGCGCGCGGCCTCACCGGGCGGGACCGGCTGCTGGGCGTCGGCGTCGCGGTGCCGGCCGATTTCATCGACGGCGTCCACCAGCTCCACGCCCATGCCTATTTTCCCGAGCTGGCCCGCCGGGACGCGCTGCGCGATTTCGCGGCGGCGGTGCCGGTGCCGGTCTATGTCGAGAACGACGCGGCGAGCGCCGCGCTTGGCGAGCGCATTCTCGGCGCGGCGCAGAACCTCGATTCCTTCATCTTCGTCCATATCGGGCACGGCGTGGGGGGCGGCATCATGATGGACGGCCGGCTGATCCGCGGCGCCCGGGGCAATGCCGGGATGATCGGCATCCAGTTCCCCAACGACCGGCCGCGCCCCTCGGGCCAGGACCTGTTCGCGACGCTGGCGCGCGAGGGGATCGCGGTCGACGACTTCGCCGACCTGGAGGCGCTGAGCGTCCAGAGCTGCGCGCCGTTGCGCGCCTGGATCAAGCGCGCCGGCGGGCAGCTTCGCGAGCAGCTCGGCATCACCGCGCGACTGTTCGATCCCGAGGCGGTGCTGCTCGGCGGTCGGTTGCCGCTGCCCTTGCTCCACGCGCTGCTCGCCGAAGTGAACGTGCCGGGCTTCTGCGACGAAGGCGTGGGGTTGCCCCAGCCGCGCGTGGCGGGATCGATGCTTGGCGTGCGCGCGGGCCTGGTCGGTGCGGCGTCGCTGCCGATCTATCGCGTGCTGCTCGACTGGCGCGAAGATGAGGACGCCGCGCCGGGGCTGCTGCTGGGCTAGCGGCTCCGGCAATTCTCCCGTGCGGTCACCGGATTGCAGCGGACGAAGCCGGCGCCGAAGCGCACCGAATAGCGGGAGAAGCGCGGATCGGGGCCGGGAAAATCGGTCGAGATGAAGGTCGCGCCGCTGTCGAAGGCGGCGTTGCGGCGGGTGGGGTCGTTGCGGCGCGCCTCCTCGGTGTCGGCGTCGGCGCGGGTATAGACGAGCAGCCCTGCGCGGCGCGCCGCGGCGATACGGGGATCGCGCGGATCGGGCAGGATGGCGATGCGGTCATGCGGGCCGGCGCGGAAGGGCGCGCGCTTGACCGGCCTCGCGGCGGTGAAGATCAGGTCGTCGCCGTCGCCGTCGCCGTCGCGGTCGGTCGCGGCGCGATAGCTTCGCGCATGGTCCTCATCGTCGAGCAGCATCACCATGACCTTGCCCCGAAGCGCGCCCAGCGTCGGCCATGCGGCCCCGACATCGCCCGGCCGGAACAGGGCCGGGCCGAAGGCATCGGCCAACTGCCGCTTGAGCCGCTTCCACCCATCCGCGCAAAGTCCCGCGCAGCCGAGCTTCCGCGCGGCCGGATCCTCCTTGACCTCGATCATCAGGATGATCGGCAGATGGCCGGGATGGGCCCCGGACCAATCCGCCACCTGCGCGAGGCAATCCGCCAGGAGCGGGCAGTTGCTGCGCGGATCGTAGGTCGGCTTGTGCAGCACCTTGAAGCCCGGCGCGCGCATCTTGCCGGAAGGATCCCAGAGGGAGTCCGGCGCCTTGCCGTCCCGGGCCAGCGCATCGAGCAGGGGCGGGCGGAGGAAGAGGGTGCCCTCAGGATCGTCATGGACGTCCAGCTCGAGCGCCCGGATGCCCCGGTCGAGCTGCTGGTCGAGAGGCTCGCGCGCATAGTCGATCGCGCGGGCGAGGCGCGGGCCCGTCCAGTAGCTGCCGTCGCTGAAGCCCGAATGCCGGAGATACTCCAGCAGGTCCGCGTCGGGCCGCAGGTGATAGCTGTTGTGCGTGCCGATGATCTGCACCTCGTCGAGCCGCAGCATATCCTCGGGCACAGGCTCCTGGCCGGCGGTCGCGCCGGTCTGCAGCAGGGTCGTCATCGCCAGGGCCATGGCTTTGCGCATCGATGGACTCATCCTCATGCGCTGGCAATATAATTGCTTTATGTAAGTTAAAAGACGGAAAATATTCTCCTGCCGCTACGCGCTTCCGGTCATGCATGGGCGAGCGCACGGGCATCGCGAACTGCCCTGTTCGGGATCGCTGCCGATCCTTCTGCAGTGCCGGCTAGGCCGCAATCGCCCCCTGGTGCTGCTTCGCCAGCTTTTTCCTCGAAAGCTTGGGCGACAGGTGATGCTGTCCGCCGGAGACGGGTTCGCGTTTCAGCCGCACCGTAGCGCGAAGGCCAGGATGATTGTCCTGCAACGTCAGGCTGCCGCCATGCAGGGTCGCGACGGCATTGACGAGAGCGAGACCCAGCCCGCTTCCTTCGTCGGCCCGTGCGCCATCCAGCCGGCCGAACTTCCGCAGCGCCTCCCCGTGTCGGTCCGCCGGGATGCCTTTGCCTTGATCCGCTACGACCAGCGCCACCTCGTCGGTTTCGATGTGGACGGCGAGCGCGATTTGCCGGCCGTCCGCGCCATATTTGAGGGCATTGTCGACGAGGTTCGCCAGTGCGCGCGCGATCAGTCCGCGATCGCCGAGCAGCTGGACTGGGCGAGAAACCCCGCACTCGATCGAGACACCCCTGTCGGTCGCGGAGGGCTGATACATCTCGCAGAGATCCTGAAGCACCTCGACGACGTCGAAGGGGGCGAAATCCTCCCGGCCGATCCCCGCTTCTGCGCGACCGATCTCCAGCGCGGATTCGAGCAGCTGGAGAAGCCCCGCGACCTCGCGTGAGATCGCGTCGAAGCTGGCGAGATTGTCCGTGCCTGGCAGCATCCGCGTCGCGCGCTGCACATGAGCCGATATCCGCATCAGCGGCGAGCGGATATCGTGCGCGAGCGCGTCGGTCAGCAGACGGAGTTCCTCCACGAGCGTTTCGATACGCGCCATCATCGCGTTGAGGGATTCGCGCAGGCGATTGAGCGGGTCGCTGCTGCCATCGGTCGCCAGGCGGCGGGACAGGTTGCCGTCGGCGACGTGCTGCCCCGCGACGGCGATGATCTCCACCATGCGGTTCATCCTTCGGATGATCAGCGTGCTCCCGAGCAGGCCGATGGGCAACGCCAACGCCAGGGCGGCCGCGAGCGCCAGCAGCAATGTCCGCTGCATTGTGGCCCGTCCGTCGAGCAGTCCGCCGAGCAGCAGCCGCTCGCCGGACGGGAACTCGGTCGTGAACGCAAGGAAGGGCTCGTCCTGCTTCCTCCCGTCGCGGTGAAGCGTGATCGGGTTCCAGTCCGCCGGTGTCTTCAGGCCGGCAGGCCATGTCGTGACGTTTCCGGAGATGCGGTGGCCGTCGGGTGCGACCAGCATCAGGGCGCTGTTGTCCGAAGGGCCGTGCCTGGTCTTGGACCGGACGGCTTTCTCCAATTCCTGCGCGCCTCCCTTGGCATAGTGGCGCAGCAGATTGTCCTTCCGGCTCTCCAGCGGCCGGGCGAAGCTGTTCAGCATGAGCCGGTCCGCCTGAACGTAGACGAGCACATAGCCCGGCAATGTGCAGATAAAGATGAGCGCGAAGTTCAATAGCAGGAAATTCGCGGTCGTCGTTCCGAGCCAGCGCCGCATTTCAGCGCATCGTCCCGAACAGATAGCCGACGCCGCGCACGGTGTGGATCAATGGATCGGTACCCTTCACGTCGATCTTCTTGCGGAGATTGCTGACATGGACTTCGACGATGTTCGTGCCGGGGTCGAAATTATATCCCCAGAGTTCCTCGATTATCATCGAGCGGGTGACCACATGACCGTGATTCCGCAAGAGATATCGCAGCAGGCGGAACTCGCGGGGATGCAGGGTGATCTGCTTCCCCGACCGGTCGACGCGCAGCGTCTCCACGTCCAGGGTGAGATCGGCGAGGGAAAGCCTGGTATTCGCGTTTTCCGCGGTGCTCCGGCGATGTAGCGCCTCGATCCGGGCGATGAGCTCCGACAGGTCGAAAGGCTTGACCAGATAATCGTCGGAACCCGCCTTGAAGCCGTTCACGCGCTCGTTGGTGGCCCCGATGGCGGAGAGGATGATGACGGGGGTTCTTACCTGCCGTTCGCGCATCTCCTGCACGACCGCGAGCCCGTCCTTGCCCGGCAGCATGCGATCCAGGATCACCATGGCGTAATTGCCTTGCAGCGTGCGCGCGAGGCCCTTGGCGCCGTCCTGTTCCCAGTCGACGGCGAACCCCGCTTCGCCGAGGCCGGTCATCAGGAAGTCTGCCGTCTCGGCATCGTCCTCGACAACCAGGATCCTGTCGTTGGCGGCCGACTGCACAATGGGTCCCCGTGCTCGCGCGCACTCGATCGGCCAGGCGCTCGGCTGCGGCGCGATCAGCTTCGAATTGCCCATAAGCCGCTAGATCGGTTCCGTTTCGCTTTCGTGACAGGGGCGTCGAGTCTCCGCTCTTTCGAGAGCATTGAGAGTGATTCTCAACGAATGCTGCCAGATTAAATGACCTTAAGGTTCGCTGCTCGTAACAGAAGTGCAACAGGTGAAATCTAGCGGCACAGATAATGCGGCGGAATGGTCATTAATAACAATATTTCAACGACTGATAATATCCGTGCTGCGAATAGAATAACGTTCCGGCGGCGCCGATATGGTATCCGTCAAGGAGTATTATTATAATTTTACTTGGGGGATATCGTTCGCATGAAAAGAAATAATCTCCATCGCATCAAGTCGCTTGGCCTGGTTTCCATGGCGGCACTCGCGCAGGCGGGGCTCACGATGCCCGTATCCGCCAAGGATGCTGGCCCGGCGGCATCTTCCGCGGAAGGGCGCGACGCGGGTCGCGTCACCGGCGTCGTCGTGCGCGCGGACGGAGCATTCGCCAGCGGCGCGCAGGTCCGTATCGACAGCAGCCAGAGCGTCGCCGTGGCGGATTCCTCGGGCCAGTTCTCGTTCGACGACGTGCCCGCCGGCGCGCACACGGTGACCGTCACCTATGTCGGCAGTTCGAGCACGTCGCAGGAGGTCACGATCGTTCCCGGCCGGCCAGCCAGGCTGCGGATCGTCCTGTCGGTGGGCGAACAGGCCGCCGGCAGCGATATCGTGGTGACCGGATCGCGCCCCATCGCCGAGTCGCAGGAGGCGGCGCTCCAGCTCAAGAAGGCGTCGAATTCGATCATCGACGTCCTTTCGTCCGACTCGCTCGGGCAATATTCCGACCAGAACGTCGCCGAAGCCGTGACGCGGCTGCCGGGCATCGCGGCGCAGCGCGACCAGGGGCGCGCGCGCTATGTCTCCATCCAGGGCGCGCCCAATCAGTGGACGACGCTCTCCATCGGCGGCGTCAACGTCGTCAGCCCCGAAGGCCGGCAGGCGCGCTTCGACACCATTCCGTCGGAGCTCGCGAGCCGCATCGTCGTGAAGAAGGAAGTCACGCCCGACATGCCGGGCGAAACCATCGCCGGCAATATCGACATCATTCCCCGCAGCCCGTTCGACTATCCGCACACCAAGATCCTGCTCGACGGCGCCTACGGCTTCAACGAGCTCGGCGAGGGCAAGCAGTATAATGTCGGCGGGGTGTTCTCGACACGCTTCGCGCACGACACGCTCGGCATCCTCCTCACCGCGTCCCGCGAGGCGGGGGATTCGGTGACCGACAATTACGAGATCAGCTGGGCCAGCGTCGCCGACAAGGGCGACGACAAGACCCAGGACTGGGCCAAGAACTATACCGACAAATTCTATCGGGTGCAGCGCTCCACCACCTCCTACAGCGGCAGGCTGGAATGGCGGCCCGACGCGGACAACAAGCTGTCCTTCTCTTCGGTCTTCACCGAATTCGACGACAAGCAGCTGGAGAACAAATACCAGTTCATCTTCAGCGACGCCGCCGCCGGCTATGCGAACGTCGGATTGGGCAACACACCGATGCAGGGCCTCGAGACGGGCGTGGGGATAAAGAGCTCGGAGGATTCCGACAACGACATCCAGCGCATTTTCTCGAACACCCTGTCCGGCGAGCACAACCTGGGCAGCTGGCGGATCAAGTGGTCCGGCAACTTCACGCGCTCCGACAAGATCGCCCGGCCTCCTTTCGGCACCGATTGGGCGAACGCCAAGACCCCCACGGCCCGGCCGAGCATAGCGTACGACTTTTCGGACCCCAGCAATCCCAAGATCAACCTCTTCACCACCGTCGCCAATGCGGACAAGACCTATTCGGCAGGCGCGGCGAAGACATCGATTTCACCCACCGAGCTCGCCCTGACCAGCTTCTCGCGCGAGGACGGGCTCGATCGCACCGATGCCTATACGGGGAAGTTCGACATCGATCGGGACGTCGAGCTGTTCGGGACCAGCACGACATTCCGCTTCGGCGGCGAGTATGACCGGCGGACCAAGACGTCGCGGAACAACCTGACCTATACCGCGGAGCCCGGCGACATCCAGGCGGCGGGTTTCGACGTGCCGACCCAGGGCGACCTCGCGATCGACACGCCCTACAAGGGCGGGCGGGACCTGTCCTACGGCTTCCAGTATTTCTCGAACTCCGCCATCCAGGACTTGATGGACAAGTATATCGCGTCGGGCGCCGCCACGATCGACGAGGATAACATCAAGACCAGCAACTACTGGGTTCGCGAACAGATCTATGCCGGCTACGCGATGGGGACGACCTCGTTCTCCTGGGGCAACATCGTCTACGGCGCCCGGATCGAGCATGTCGAGAACGAAGGCACCGCCATGGTCAACGGCGACAATGGCTATGAGAACGTCTCGACCAGCTCCTCGCAGACGCTCGTCTTCCCCAGCTTCCATGTGAACTGGAACATCCATCACGACATGAAGCTGCGGCTGTCGCTGAACACCGGCGCCGCGCGGCCGGAATATTCGACGCTGCGGCCCAACTTCGAGATCAACGACGAGGAAGAGGCGATCAGCGGCGGTAATCCCGATGCCAAGCCCGAGCGTTCGAAGGGGGTGAACCTCGCCTATGAATGGTACATGCCCTCGACCGGCTTCTTCACCGTCAGCGGCTACTACAAGAAGCTGAGCGACGTGCTGTTCGACTATACCGAGCAGGAATTCGGCTCGGACATCCTCAACAGCGGGGGCATCGATCGCTCGCTTTATGAGTACAGCACCACCATCAATGGCGGCAGCGGGTCCATCAGGGGCGTCGAGATCGGCTATCGGCAGCCGCTGAGCGTGCTGTTCCACGCGATCGGCCTGCATGGCTGGATCGACGGCTTCGGCGTCGAGGCCAACGCCACATTCAACAAGTCCAAGGCCGAAACGCCCGACAAACGCGAAGTCCCCGTCCAGGGCGCGTCCCCACGCCTCTTCAATCTTTCCGGCTATTACGAGAAATACGGGATCTCGGCGCGCGTCAACTACACCTATCGGTCGAAATATCTCGACTCGCTGGGCGATGCGGCGGGCGACGAATATTGGGCGGCGAACGGGCGGCTCGACGCTTCCGTGCAGTATGCCGTCAATCCGCGCCTGCAAGTCTACTTCCAGGCCAACAACCTGACGAACGAACCCGGCATCCGCTATGTCGGAATCTTCGCGCAGCAGGCCGAGCACGAAGTGTTCGGGCGCAAGTTCCTGTGGGGCCTGCGCGCCAACTTCTAGGATCGAGCATGTGGGAAGGCGGCGCCGAAGCGATCTTCGGCGCCGAGCATACAGGCGCTCGCGGGCCGGGCGCGACAACGAGGATATTGGCATGAGCATCACGATCACGCGACGGAACGTCATGGAGGCGATCGGCCTCGCAGCCGCGGCGACGCCCTTCAGCAGCCTGAAGGCGCAGACCACGCCCACGGTCTCCTTCATGGCGATCGGCGACTGGGGCCGGCAGGGCGAGCCGCACCAGCGCGGCGTAGCGGACGAGATGGGCCGGCTCGCCGCGCAGATCGGCAGCCGCTTCACGCTGGCGCTGGGCGACAATTTCTACAATTCGGGCGTCCAGTCGGTCGAGGATCCGCTGTGGAAGGAATCGTTCGAGAACGTCTACACGGCGCCGTCGCTTCAGCATCGCTGGTACGCCATTCTCGGCAACCACGATTACAAGGGCAATCCGCAGGCGCAGATCGACTATTCGCGCACGAGCCCCCGCTGGACGATGCCGGGCCGCTACTATGTCATCCCCGGCGCGAGCATCAGCGTGCCCAATGCCGACATCTTCATGATCGACACCGCGCCGCTGGTTTCGCAATACCGCAAGGAGCCCGCGGCGACGGCGGAGCATCATGTCCACGATCAGAACGCGGACGCGCAATATGCGTGGCTGGACAAGGCGCTCGGTCAGTCGAAGGCGGACTGGAAGCTGGTCTTCGGCCATCACCCGGTCTTCTCGGGCGGCCAGCATGGCGACAGCGACGACCTGATCGTCAATCTCCTTCCCATCCTGAAGCGGCATGGCGTGCAGGCCTATGTCTGCGGCCACGATCACGACATGCAGCACATCCACAAGGCCGGGATGCACTTCATCGCCACCGGCTGCGGTTCGACCGTCCGGCCCGTCAACCAGGTCGAGGGCACCAGGTTCGCGATGTCGCGGTCGGGGCTCTCGCTGTGGCGGCTCGGCGCGGAACAGCTCGATTTCGCCTTTTACGATTGGGGGGCATCGAAGGTGTACGAGGCGTCGATCCTGCGCGACGGCGGGGAGGTGGCGCCGGCGAAGCCGAAGTCCAGGCAGGCGAGTGCGGAGGACTGACCCTTAAAGGGGGCGGATCGTCGCATGATCGCCGCTCCACCCATAGGGAAAGTCCGGAAGTTCAAGCCTTCATGAGCTTGGACGGCCTGAGATCTCCGGCGAAAGTGATCGTATCGCTCTCGTCGCGGCTGTCGGTGACATAGAGGCGGTAGCGGCCGTCCGGGCCGACACGGACGATCACATGGCCTTCGGTGCTTTTCACCTGCCGCAGGAAGCGATCGTTGACGGCCCGGCCGGCAGGATCGAGCCGCGTGACGAAAACGTCGCGGGGCGTCCTGCCGCGCCACGCATCGAGCATGCGCTGCAGCGATCCCATGGCGGGATGGGTCGCGTGCCACGCCTGGACGACATAGGCATCGGCATCGAGCGCGCGCGTGAAGCCTGGCCAGCACGCATCGAAATAGCCGTGATGGTCGGCCGAGGCGACATCGACCCTGCCTGCCGCTCGAACGATCGGCGTCTCGACGTCGAGCCACGGCACGGCGCCATCATGCGTGTCGGCGACAAGATCTCCGCCGGCGAAGTAGCGGAAAGGTCCATAGGACAGGACCGTCGCGATCGACATGTGGTTCTCTTCGGGGGAGGCTTCGGTCGTCCAGCTTGATCGCGGCGGCAAAAGATCGCGGGATTGATCGCCGATGCCCGTCCACACGCGACCGTTGCCGCCGACGAACCTGAGGGAGAAGGCCCCCGCCCGACGCGCTTCGACCTGCTCGGCCGATCCGACCGCGACATGCTCGACCCGCCGGCCCGCCTTCACGCGCGCGTTCAGCCAGGCGAGGTGGTTGGCGGCGAACGGAGCCTCGATGAGGGGCAGGGGTGCATAGTCCGGGAACCCGCGATCGATTACAAGGCCGGCCGGCATGCGGGCATCGACCTCGCTCAGGCCGGTGAGGATATAGCCCTCCGAAGCGCGCGGATCGTCGTCCTTCGGCGAGCCCACATGGTCGGGATGGACATGTGTCGCGATCATGTAGTCGAGGGTCGTTCGGTCTGCCGCGCGTGCCTGCCGCAACGCATAGCGCGCGACCCATTCGCCCGCTGATCGGGAAGAATCCGGCCGCAACGGCGTCGATGCGGGCGGTCCGCCGCGCGTCGCGCCGCAATCGATCAGGATCGTCGTGCCGTCCGGTCCAAGGATGAAGGTCGCATTGCCCACCCCCGTGTCGATGTGATGGATGTCGAGTGTCCCCGGCGTCCATGGCGGCAAGGTGCCGAGGGCCGCCGCGACCCGGCGGGGTTCGAGCATCAGCAGGCCCCCGCCCATGAGCCCTCCGATGACGAAGGCGCGCCTTTGCAGCCGCATGGTCAGCATTGCACCCTCGCTATCATGCCGCAGGTTTCGACCTCGCGGAGACGGGCGGGGGGAACGCGATCTACGGTCGCGCTGGTGGCGTGGCGCATTCGAACCTCCTGGCGTCGTTGATATCGCCCGTCCCCTTGTATCGTGCCGCCTGCGGATAGGGGCAGAGGGGGCGGGACATGGTGGTGGCGGGGTCGTTCGGAGCCTTGCCCGATCCGATGAACATTTGCGGTGCCACGCCCTTTTCGACCCATTGCTCGAGCGCGAGCATCAGATCATGCTTCGGATCGGTCGCGTCCGCATCGTCCGTCGGAGAGATCGAGGTGGGGCCGGCTCCACCATAGCAGTGCCCCATGCCGGGGATCATGAAGAGGCGATAGAAGTTATCGACCGGGCCTGATCCGCCATATTCGCGCATGAATGCCGAGACATTCTCGTAATAGGCGATCGAGCCGCCGGCTGGCATCAGGGCGTCGGACCAGCCATGATATTGGATGAGCTTGCCGCCATGGGCGCGAAACGCGCGGAGATCGGGATTGACGGCATCGACGACGGGTGAAGCCTTCCGATCGGAGAGCGCGATATCCTTGTCGAAGTCCAGCGCCCGGAAGTCCCAGTCCATTTGCTCGAAAACGGCCTGGCCGAAATAGGTGTCGCCGAAGGAGAACTCGCCCTGCCGCGAGGGCGTGATGAGGCTGCTCCCGGGAGCGTTCTCGATCCCCGGAGGAAAGCCCGGATATATCTGATGGACGGTCCGTGGATTTCTGGGGCCGTCATAGATACTTCTCAGCGTCGCAACCTGCGAAGTGGTGAGGCAACCGGGGGTGTCTGCGCCCGTGCAGGCAAGCACGGCGGGGTCGAAGCGGCAGAAGCGCGGATCGGAGATCAGTCCGTCCTTGACGCCGTCAATCGCGTCGCATGCCGCGACTGCCGCATTCTGGATCAGCGCCCTCTTGGCGATGGGAATCGCACCGGGGGATTCCGCAAGCTGGGCCTGCCGGTTCCAGACCAGGCCGGCGGCCCAACGGGACCAATTGTTGCCGGGATCGCCGGCGAGGATGCCGTCGAAGGCCTTGGGGAAGCGCTGCGCCACCATCAAGGCTTCGCGGCCGCCGTCGGAGCATCCGACGAAGTAGGACCAGGCGGCGTCGCGGCCATAGAATGCCTTGATCGCCGCCAGCGCGGCGGCTCGGGTCTCGGCAAGCGCGCGATAGCCGTAGTCGATCAGCTTCTCCGGATGTCCGATCGCGAATCCCGCCGATCGCGTGCCTGTGCCGTCGTCGCCGATCCCACCCTGATGGCCGTCATCGGTTGCCGCTGCGGCATAGCCGCGCCGCACGGCGGCGGCCAGCGGACGCCGGTGAATGGCGCCGGCCCACCCGCCGTTTCCGGTCTGCTCATACTTGCCGTTCCAGTGCTCCGCGGGAAGCCATATCTCGATTCCTATTTCGGAATCGCTTGCCGGGCGCGCCACGGCTTTCACCTCGCAATGCGCGGTCAGCGCGACGGCGACAGTGCCTGCAACGGTCGGTTCGGCTTCGGGGAACGCCCCGGCCGGCATCAGGGTCGCCGAGGTGATCTGGACCTTCGGCAGGTGAAGGTCGTTCAGCCTTTCACAGGCCTGCCGGGCGAGATCGGGCTGCGTAAAGGGATAGGCTTGCGCGTTGCCCGGCACCGGTTGCGATGCGGCGGCGCCAAGGCTCAATGCTCCGATGATGGCGGTCCGGCGGATGCGGTCGATCATGCTGTTCGCCTTCAGACGGCCCGAGCGTCGAGGTGGAACGGGCTGAACCGCTCCACCTTTGCTCGGCGCCGCGCAAGCGGGATGCTCAGAAATGCCAATTGAGATTGACGCCGATCGTTCGCGGCCGGACGATCGTGCCCTGCTGCGGGGTGGATCCGTATTCCTGCGCGATCGTCGATGTCAGGAAGGTGTAGCTATTGGTGACATTGTTCGCGAACACGCTGAATTCGTAGCTTTTGTAACGGACGCCGGCGCGCAGATCCAATTGGCTGTAGGACGGAAAAACCTGCCGCACGGCGGTGCTGTTGGTCGCAAACAGACCCAGGCGCCGGCCCGTGTAGCTATAGGCTCCCCCGATGAAGCCCTGGGCCGAACCCAGATCGATCCGTTGTTCCGCCGTCAAGCTCGCCGAGAATTTCGAGCTGTAGGGCAGGAGGGTGCCCGCGGGAGCGAAAGCCGTCGCAGCGGGCAGCGCTTCGGTCAGCTTCGCTTCCCCGACAGCGAAATTGCCGCTGATGTCCAGATGACGGGTCGGGCGGAGGGTCGCTGAGGCTTCCATGCCGGTGCTCTTGGCCTTGCCCGCGTTGGCGGAATAGATCCCGATGGCGCCGCCGCCCAGGAGGAGCGGCGCATTGGCCGTCACCTGCAATGAGGTCCAGTCGATGCGATAGGCCGAAAGATCGAGCGTCAGCTTCCTGTCGAAGAAGTCCCCACGATAGCCCGCTTCATAGCTGACCGTCCGATCCGGCTTGGTCGTATAGGGAATAGGGATCGCGAAGGTCAGGCCGGGGCCGTTGACGACGCCCGGCCTGAAACCCGACGCCACGCGCAGATAGAACAGGCTGTCGGGATTGAACTGATATTTGGCGTCAGCGAGAAACGTGACAGCGCTCTGAGTGCCGCGATAGGATGTCGTGGTCGCGTTAGCCGGCGCCAGGGGGCCGGTCTGGGCGAGGGTGGTCGCCGCCTGAGTCATGGACGAGTAGCGGATGCCGCCCTCGACGGAGAGCTTGCCCGTGAGATGCGCCGACACATTCGCGAAACCGGCATATTCTCGATAGTCGGAGTTCGGCGCCGGGAGCGCGACCCGGACATTCCCCGCGGGAGAAAGCTTGGCAAGGGAAGTCGCGTAGAGATTGGCGTACCAGCTTCCGGCATCCTCACTGGTGAAATAGGCGCCAGCAAGAATGTCGAACATTGCAACCGTTTTGCTCAGTCGTATTTCCTGGGAAAACCTGCGCAGCGGACGGTATGTCTCCTGATATACTCCAGGCGTGCCGAAGTTGGCGAGCGCTGCATTGGAATAGGGCGCATAGCCGGACAAATCCGTCTTCGTGCGATAGGGGTACTGATTATAGGTCGTGATGGACGTCAACGCCGCGCCTGCGACGCTGGTATTCAAGGTGAGCGCATAGTGCGAGACATCGAGCGAGTAGCTGGCGTTGCCCTCCAGGCCGGACTGGCTATACTTCCCCTCCGCGGGGGTGAGCGTACCGTCGCTTTGGATGTTGGCATCGACAAGCCCGGCGCCGTCGCCTTCCGTTCTCTGCCGCATCACGTCCAGCCGCAGGGTCGTCCCGCTATCGACCTGCCACAGCAGCGCCGCTCGTCCGCCGAACGATCGACTGCTGTCGACATCCTTCCGGCCTGTCACGACATTGTCGATATAGCCGGGGTCGCGGCCGTCAAAGGCGCCGACGCGGATCGCCAGATTGTCGGAGAGCGGAACGTTGACCCCGCCGCGGATCATGTACCCGCTATCGCCATTCACGGACCTGACACCCTGCGCGCTCAGATTGCCGCTGAAGGCGCTGGTGGACGGAGCCTTGGTGACGAACTTGATCAGCCCTCCCATTCCGGACGAGCCGTAAAGCGTTCCCTGCGGCCCCTTCAGGAACTCGATCCGCTCCAGCTCGCCCGGATCGATATTGGGAAATACGGAATTTCCGGCTCCGGCGGTGGTGCTGGAGCCGAACGGCGAGTCGTCGATGACGAGGCCGACCGTCGGATTCGTGGTGGAGGAGGTTGCGATGCCGCGGATGTTGACCGCCGTCAGCCCGGGTTCGGCGCCGCGCGGCATCGGGGTGATGTTCAGCCCGGGTACGAAGCGAAAATAATCCCTTATCGTGTTGTTGCCCGTGTCGGAAAGTGACTGTGGCTTCATCACCGTCACCGCCATCGGAACGGCCCCGAGCGTTTCCGTGCGTTTCCGTGCGGTGACGACGATGTCGGCATTCGCGGCCTCCGGCGCATCGGCCGCGCTTGTGGCGGACATGTCCTGCATGGTCGCCCCGGTGGCGCCGACGATCACATAGGTTCCGGCGCCTGTCATCCGGGCAACCAGGCCGGTGTTGGCGAGCATCCGCGCAAGCGCCTGTTCGACCGACATCGCGCCGGAGATCGCCTTGGTGCGGCGGCCTTCGGCGACCCGGCCGGTCACGACGATCTGTATTCTGGCTTGCTGCGCCAGCTGCCGCACGGCGCTGGTCACGTCTTGCGAAGGCACGTTGAAGGTTGCCGTCTGCGCCAAGGCCGGTGAGGTCGGTGCGATTGTGGATGCAATCGCGCTGACGGCCAGCAGACGAAGTGAAGCGTGCATGAAATCCCCCTGGGTTGGTCGAAATGGCAGTTTCGCCTTCACGACGACCCGGGAGAGGGTTTCCGTATTCTATCCGTCTATTTTTTGCCGGCGCCGATCACGATGCCGTCCGCTTCGGTGCGAACATCCGTCCCGAGGCCCGCTGCGACTGCGCGCGCAAAGCCCGCGGCGTCGTCCATGCGGAAGGACCCGTAAAGGCTTTCGCTGCCCAGCGCGGCATTGCCGACGCGCAATTGGAGGCGACTGTGCCGGTTGATCTCGGCGACCGCGCTGTCGAGCGTTTCGCCGTTCAATTCCAGTTGACCGTCCTTCCAGGCGAGCGTCCGCTCGATGTCGGCCGGCGCGACACGGGTCAGCTCCGGCCTGAGACCGCCCGAAGCCGCTTGCGGGAAGCGGGCGCGCTGGCCGGCCACAAGGTCGACACGCCCCGCCGGGGCGTCGATCCGCACCGCGCCCTCGGTGACGAGAACCTCGACGGCCTGCGTCCTGTCGTCCTTCGTCACCTGGAAGGCCGTGCCGATATCGGTGATGACGATGCCGTCCAGCATGACCCGAAACGGGCGCTGCGCATTGTGCGCGGCTCGGAACAGAACCTTTCCGGACCTGAAATGCACATCGCGGTTCTTCGCATCGAAGTCGATCTCGATCCGGCTCTTCGCATCGATCGAAACCGACGAGCCATCGCTGAGCGCCAGCGACCGGACTTCGCCGATCTGGGTTTCATAGGTCTCTTTCGGCGAGCCGATCAGCAGGACGGCGGCCAGCGATGCTGCGAGCGCAAGCGCTCCGCCTCCGAAGATTGCCCGTCGCTTCCATGCCGAGGCTGGCCCGTCATCCTCAGCTTGCTTCTCAATGTCGGGAACGGACTCATGCCAGGGCGGAGCGAAGACGGCCAGCGTAGCCTGCGCGCGCAGCAATGCCCCGGCGTGCCTCGGATCCTGCGCGAACCATTCATCCAGTCCCGGAGGAGCCTGATCCGGCGCGGCATCGAGTTTTGCCGCCCAAGCTGCCGCTTCGGCTTCCAGCTTCTCAACCGATTTTCCGCCGCTGGTCGCCAATCTTCCGTTCTTCCTGTTCGTCTTCGTCGGCACCTCGCAGCGCACGCTGGATCGTGCGGAGCGCCCTTTGGACATCGTTCTCGACTATATGTTCGCTGACACCAAGTCGCTGCGCAATCTCGCGTTGCGATATCCCTTCCATCCGCTTCCAGGTGAAGATGGTTCGACATCGTTCGGGAAGAGTCACCAGCAATGCTTCGACGAGCTTGAGCTGCTCCCGTGCAATGACGGCGGCCTCGACCCCTATCGCCTCGTCCTCGACGATCTGCGTCGCATTTTCCGTATAATCCTCAAGGCGCACGACCCGCGCGCGCCGAAGGCTGTCCCGCCACGCATTCTTGACGATCTGCATGAAATAGGCGCCGGGCCGGTCGATATGATCGACCGACGTGAGCGTGGCCAAGCGGCAATACGCGTCTTGGATCAGGTCATCGACATCGCTCTCGGCAACCCCAAGCCGGCGCAGCGCCGCCCTGACTTTCTGCTCCTGCGGGACCACATGAAGTGAAACCCATCGGACAATATGAGGGGGGCAAACGGTCACGCTTGGGGATTCTCCGACCCCCAGCCACTGGACGGGGATTGCGAAACCACCGTGACAATTCAAATGGGTCTGTCCGACCGTAAGGATTGAGGCGGCAGCACCCGCCCGCCTAGCGGCGATTGCCCCCTAAAGCCTGCCGGACAGCCATCGGCCATCTTCAATCTCTCTCCGGATAGAAATTTCCCAATGGTCTGAGTGCCCATCTTTGTCCTGGAAGCGGCACCATTTCCCGAAATCCGCAGGAAAGCTGGGTTTTGGCAGATCCCATAGAGGACTATCTGAGAACCGGCAGTGCTGGGTCGATCGGCAGCTATACGCCCAATTGTCGCCGGCTGGACTTTCGCATGCCTTGATCCCGGAACCTGCTCTGCGTTCGGCCCAGAGCCGAGCGGTCATGGCCAGGCGCCAAATATGTTCGTGACCAATCGAAGCTCCACGCCAGTCAAGGCGATTCGAGAATCGCCTTGACTACGAGTCCATGGACCTGCGCACCCAGAGCATCGTTCTCCACCGGCAGTTGATCGAGATGAACCTGAAGTCCAGTTTGAAAGCGAGCCCCGGTCCGCTTCGGCAGCACCGGGGTTCGCGTTCGATCAAGATATCCTTTAGAAGCGCAGGCCGATCGCCCCCTTCACGGCATTCGATTGGTTGGAGGAACCGATTCGTCCTTCATAGCCGGCCGACACGGTCAGGCCCTTGGACAGGTGCAGCCTGCCGTTGACCACCACGGTCGCGCTGTTCCGCGAAAGCGGCGCGCCGATCACCTCGAAGCTGCCGCTCGTGCCGGACAGCGTCATTTCGCTGACCGGATCGATCGAGCCCCAGGCATGTTCCCAGCCCAGCTTACCGCCGACCGAGAATGCCCCCGCCGGAGCGGTCTCGAAACGGATGCCGACGCTGGAGATCGCCGTGGTGTCGTTCGCCTTCGCCGAAGCGAGCGCGATGCTGCCGCCGGTCTCGGCGAAGTTTGGACGGGCGATGTTGGTCACCGCCACGTTGCCATAGGGGGCGACCGCGCCATCACCCAGCTTCAGCGGATAGGCCATTTCGCCGAAGCCCTGCACGACATCGACGCCATAGCGCGCCGACAGGCGCTGGGCGGCGCCCGCCACCGGCACGGCGCGAACCGTATCGGCGTCGAAATGGCTGTAGCCGCCGCCCACGCGCAGCTCGACTCCGGCAAAGGCGCCCGAGGCATAGCCCAGCACATGCGTGCCCTTCAGCTTCGCGGTGCTGCCGACCGCAGGCGCCGAGAGATTGTCATGGGTATAGCTGCCGGCAAGGCCGAGGCGCAGCCCCCGCGCGACCGCGATATCGGCGCCGCCCATCAGCCCCTGGGCATTGCTCCGGGTGCGCGCGGACTCCCCGTTGGCATCGATCTGCGACCAGTTGGCCAGGCCCTGCATCCACACGCCCGAATGGGCCGGCGTTTCGACCAGATGATCGATCGCCGCGGTCATCGGCAGGGCCGCATCGTTCAGCATCGCCGTGCGCGCGGAGGCGTGGATCTCGCCCGAAAGCTGATTGAACTGCTCCCGCGCGCTGTCGGCATCCATGAACAGTACCGCGTTGAACAGCGGGTTGCCGACGCCGAGCGCGGTCACCTTTCCGGCGACGTTGCGTTCGTTGCGGTTTCGGGCGACGTCGGTGAAGTCGATATTGTTCCGCACCAGATCGAGCGACACGGTTTTCGCGCTGTAGCTGAGCACCGGCGTGAGGAAGGCGAGGTCGCTCGTCACGTCGCTGAAGGCGCCGGTCACGCCGCCATTCGCGCTGAGCAATGTGTAATGCGTCAGCGGCGCGTAGCTCCCGTTCGCGGCGAGCACCTGGACGGTGCCGCCCTGAAGGGACGCGCTTCCGGTCGCGGCGATCTTGTCGCTCTCACCCGCGGCATCGACGTTGACCTGGTACAGCGAGCCCGCCTCGAACGTCACGTTTCCGGAGACGTGCAGCGTGCCGAGCGGCGCGGGCACTGCCGCCGCGAAAGCCCGGAAGGCCATGATATTCTGCGCCGCGCCCGCGCTTCCGGGGGCGGCGACGCCGCCGGAGCGGACGACCATGCCGCCGACCGTGCCGGTGCCGCTCAGCGTCGCGCCGTCGGAGACGGTCACCAGGCTGGCGAGGGTGCCGCGCACGCCGAGCGTGCCAGCATTCACCAGCACGTCGCCTGCGAGCGAGCTGTCGCCGAGCAGGTTGAGCGTGCCGCTGCCGGACTTGACGAGCGTGCCGGTGCCGATGAGGCTTCCGTCATAGCCGTAATCCGTATCCTGATCGACGGTGAGTGTGCCGCCGCCGAAATTCAGGCTGCCGCCGTTGCCGGTAAGGCCGGAGACCGACTGGTCGGTCGAGCCGAGGTAGAAAGAGCCGCCGTCGATCTGCAGCGTGGTCGTCGTCGGCAGCAGCGAGGAGATCGTCACGGTGCCGCCCTCGACAACCGTCGACCCGGTATAGCTATAGTCGCCGGCAAGCGTCAGGGCGCCGTCGCCCTGCTTGACGAGCGAGCCGTTGCCCGAGAGCGCGCCGGTATAGACATAGCTGCCCGCCTGGTTGAAGGTCAGCGTGCCGTCATTGGTGGTGTCGGCGAGCAGGTCGCCCGACGTCGTGCCATCGCCGACCTGCAACGCCGCGCCCTGCTCGATCAGCACGCTGCCGTTCAGCGCGCCGGTCAGCAGGATCGTGCCGGCGGTGATGTCGGCGCTTCCGGCAAAGCCGGCCGACTGCCCCGAAAGTCGCAGCGTGCCCGTGCCCGTCTTCACGAAGCTGCCGGTGCCGCTGATCGCGCCGGAGAAATCCGCGCCCTGCCCCTCGGCCTCGCCGATCCGCAGCGTGGTGCCGTCGCGGGTGGCGAAATCGCCCCACAGGGTTTCGCCGGTGCCGATCAGGCTGCCCTGCTCGATCAGCGTTCCGCCCTGCGCGCCGAAATGGCCGGTGACGGTGAGCGCGCCGGCGCCGGACTTGACCAGCTGGCCGGCCAGTCCGGCCCCCTGCGCGTCGACCATGCTGCCGGCATAGGTGCCGTCCGCCGCCTGGTCGAATTCCAGCGTCGCGCCCTGCGCGGCGGAGATGTCGCCCCGGATGGTGTCGGAAGAGCCGATCAGGCGGCCCTGCATCACCGCGGTCACGCCGGCATGGCTGGCGGTGCCGGTGAGGCGCACCGTGCCCGTGCCGGCCTTGTAGACATTGCCGGTGCCCGAGATGCTGCCCGCGAAATCGCCGTCCGCGTCCTGCTGGAAGACGAGGTTCGCATTGTCGGTGATCGCGCCGAGCAGGTTGCCGGTGGTGCCGATCAGCGCGCCGCCCTCGATGCGGGTGCCGCCGCTATGGCTGGCGTCGCCGTCAAGGGTCACGGCGCCGCTGCCGGTCTTCACCAGCGTGCCGGTGCCCGAGATATCGCCCGCATAGACGCCGTTGAAATCCTGCGCGAAGGTGAGCGTGGCATTGTCGGTCACATTGCCCTGGATCGAGACGGTGTCGCCCTGGAGCGTGCCCGCCGCGACGGTGGTGCCGCCGGCATAGCTGTTCGTGCCGGTGAGGGTCAGCGTGCCGGTGCCGGTCTTGACCAGCCCGTCCGCACCGGAAATCGCGCCCGAATAGGCCGTGCTGCCGCCGTCGCCGCCAACTGCCAGCGCCTGGTCGAGGATGACGGCGCCGCTGCCGGAGAGGCTGCCGATGGTCTCGGCGGTCTTCACCCGGAACGTGCCCGCATCGCCGATCGCAACGGCCCCGGTATCGGCGATCGCCCGGCCGCCGTCGACGGCGAGCGTGCCGCTATCGATCCGCGTGGTGCCGGCATAGCTGTTCGTGCCGGAAAGCGTCAGCGTGCCGGTGCCGATCTTGGCCAGCCCGCTCGCGCCGCCGATCGCGCCCGCATAGGCGGTGTCGCTGTTGTCGCCGCCGACCGTCAGCGTCTGCGCGAGGGCGACCGCGCCGTTGCCCGAGAGGCTCCCGATGGTCTCCGCGCTCAGCACTTCGAAGGTGGCGCCGATGCTGATTACCACGGTCCCGGTATCGGCGATCGCCCGGCCGCTATCGATCGCCAGCGTGCCGTTGGCGATCCAGGTAGTGCCCGCATAGGTGTTCACGCCGGAAAGCGTCAGCGTGCCGGTGCCGATCTTGGTCAGCCCGCTCGCGCCGCCGATGGTGCCCGCATAGGCGGTGCTGCTGTTGTCGCCGCCCGCCGACAGCGTATGGTCGAGGACGACCGTGCCGCTGCCGGAGAGGCTGCCGATGACCTCGGTGTTCAGCACCTCGAAGGTGCCGGCATCGCCGATCACCACGGCCCCAGTATCGGCGATCGCCTGGCGGCCGTCGATGGCGAGCGTGCCGCTGTCGATCTGCGTGGTGCCCGTATAGCTGTTCACGCCGGTGAGGGTCAGCGTGCCGGTACCGATCTTGGTCAGCCCGCTCGTGCCGCCGATGGTGCCCGCATAGGCGGTGCTGCTGTTGTCGCCGCCGACCGTCAGCGTTTCGTCGAGGACGACGGCGCCGGTGCCCGAAAGGCTGCCGATGGTCTCCGCGCTCAGCACTTCGAAGGTGCCGGCGCTGCCGATCGCCACGGCTCCGGTATCGGCGATGGCCCGGCCGCCGTCGACGGCGAGCGTGCCGCCCGCGATCGTCGTCGCGCCGGTATAGGTGTTGACGCCCCCAGGATCAAAGTGCCGTCGCCGGTCTTGGTCAGGCCGCCAGCCGGCGAATAGAGGAACGCATAGTTGACGTTGTCGGCGAGATGATCTCGCACATAGGTCGAGAAATCGCCAGTCTGGCTATAGCCCGGCGCGCCCTCATCGACCTTGTAGTCCTCGGCCACGGTCAGGATCGGGCCGGCATAGGTGTCACCCCAGGCCATGTGATTGATGTCGGAGGCGTTGTTCGACACCGTGGAGATCGCATAGTCGCCGGCATCGCCGCCGAACAGCAGGGCGGCCGCCTCCTGGCCGGACAGGACCGCGGGATTGGTATCCCAGGAGGGGCCGTCGTCCACCTGCCACGACCCTGCATATTCGATCGATCCGGCCGCGCCGGAGATCGAGCCGTCGAAGCGGGTGGTGCCGCTGTCGACGTTCACGCTCAGCGTGGAGTTGCCGAGGTCCACCGCGCCGGCGCCGCTCAGCGCGCCGATGTTCTGGCTCGCGCCGAGCTTCAGCGTGCCGCCGGTCATGGTCACGTCGCCGCCGGTCGCCAGGGCGCCCGCGATATCCGCGACGAGCGTGCCGCCGTCGATCGTCGTGCCGCCGGCATAGCTGTTGGCGGAGGCAAGCGTCAGCGTGCCGGTGCCGGTCTTGACCAGCCCGCCCGCACCGGAAATCGCGCCCGAATAGGTGGTGCTGCCATTGTCGCCGCCGGTGGTCAGCGTCTGGTCAAGCACGACATGGCCGCCGCCCGAAAGGCTGCCGACGGTCTCGGCGGCGATGACCTCGAAGGTTCCGGCGCCGCCGACCGCGACCGCGGCCGTGTCCGAAATGGCACGGCCGCCGTCGACGGCGAGCGTGCCGCCATCGACGCGCGTCGTGCCGCCATAGGTATTGCTGCCCCCCAGGATCAGCGTGCCGTCCCCGGTCTTGGTCAGCGAGCCGGCGCCGCTGGACGCGAAGGCGTAATTGACGTTGGTGACGGAGTGATCTCGCACATAGGTCGAGAAATCGCCACTTTCGTTATAGCCCGGCGCGCCCGCATCGGTCTTGTAGTTTTCGGCCACGGCTGTGGCCTGGAACACGCCATAGCCATCGCCCCAGGCCATGTGATTGATGTCGGAGATGTTGTTCGACACCGTGGAGATCGCATAGTCGGACGCATTGCCTCCGAACAGCAGCGCGGCGGCTTCCTGGCCGGAATAGATCGCCGGATTCGTTACCCAGACGGGACCATCGTCGACCGCCCATGAGCCTGCATAGACAATTTCCCCCAGGATATCGCCATCGAACCGGCTGGTGCCGCTCCCGATATCGACGCCGAGGTTCTGGCCGTTCAACTGGATATCGCCGGTTCCGCCCAGCGCGCCGATGCTCTGGCCGGCGCCGAGCTTGAGCGTGCCTCCGTTCACCGCCACGGCGCCGCCCGTCGGCAAAGCGCCGGCAGCGTTGGCCAGCAGCGTCCCGGCGGTGATGGTCGTGCCGCCGGCATAGCTGTTGGCGGCATTCAGCGTCAGCGTCGCAGTGCCGCTCTTGGTCAGGCCGCCATCTCCGGTCACGGTGCCGTCGAAGGTCATGTCATTGGCGGAGTCCGAACCGAAAACGACGTTGCCGCCTGTCAGGGTGACCCCGTCTCCCGCCGCCAGGTTCGGGGAGCCGGGATTGTCCGTCGGCGTGTAGATGGTGTTGCTCTGCGCATGAGCCGCGCCGGCCTGCACGACGCTGAGCAGCGCCGAAGTGGCGAGGAGGCACGAGGCGCCGCGAAACTGGCGGACCTTGCCGGTGATACCTTCGGGCAGGAAAGAAGTTCGGTTCGTCACGAGAAGTCCTCTGGGTAGATCTTGACGGATAACGCACTGGTTTCGGTGGCACCCTGCGCGGTTCCGGAAGCGGATTGCGTGACCCCGGCGATCGCCGAACGGGTTTCCGCGCATGGGCTTTCGGACGAAACAGGCGTCACGGCTGCCATCGCGCCGATCGCAGCCGGTGAATTTCGAGGAATTGTTGCCACTCCCATATATAGTATGGTTTTTATTTCGTTATGGCTTGCTTCGGCGAACTATAGCCAAGCGGATAAATTATCCGTTTACGGTCGCCGGCCTGATGGATTTTAATGCTTGCTTCTCGCACGTGTCGCTCACGGAGCCGCCCGGCCGGAGTCAGGCATTTTCAGCTACGCGCAATCGAAATTATCCAATGATCCGAGTGCCCATTTTCGGTCATCCCGAGCCGCACAGACACTGCCTGAAAGCCGCCGTTCATTGAAATGAACGCTCCGTTGTCTGGTCCTCGTTTGGCTTCCGGTGCCCCAAGCGTGTAGCGCTGCTTCAGTCCGCTATCTCGTCATAGGAGAGATAGAAGACCGGGCCGCCATATTGCGCCATGTGCAGGTCGAACATCGACCGCGAAATGCGCCGCGGCTCGCACACCGAAACGATCCGGTCGCCGTCCAGCATGTGTGGCGTGTCGAAATTCTGGAGATAGATCGCCTCGCCTTCGCGGTTGCCCAATGCCAGCACCGTGAGCGTGAGTGCCACTTCCCCGCCGAAGATGCCGCTGCGCTCCCAGAGCTCGGTCGTCGCATCGACGGTCTCGCTGAACTGGCCATAGACGGTGCGTCCGCGCAGAAACGCCGGCTCGGTGCCGGTTTCCGCGGCGAAGCTGGCGCTGAAATCGAGGAAGCGGGCGCCGGGGCCTACCATGCTCATCGGCGAAGGCGCGTAGCGCAGCCGCGCCCGCAGGACACGATCGATGCGTGCCTCATCGGCGGTGTGCAGCATGTCGCGCATCACGCGCCGCATCCGGGCCGAAGGCACGTCGAGCGCATTCTCCCAGCGCGAAACGGCGGCCTGGCTCACGCCCAGATGATCGGCGAGCGCAGACTGGCTGAACCCCAGCCGCCGGCGCAGCCGCGCCACCAGCGCGGGCCAGCGCCGGGGCGAGGCGTCGCCCGCCGGACCTTCCTGGGGATATACTTTTCCATAAGTTGGTGACTTCGGCGCGTTGTCGTCCTGAAATGGGGAGGTCATGCTGCGGTCCTAGCCGCCGGGAAACCAAACCGGGGGCCGCCACATCATGCATTACGATCATTACATCTCCACGATGCTCGCGCTGTCGATCGGCTTCGCGTCCGCCTCGCCCGCGCTGGCGCAGGACGACAAGCCGGTGCAACAGCCCGATGACGACCAGATCGTCGTCACCGCCACGCGCGGGGGCGCCAGGGCCGACAGCATCGCCGCGCGCACCGACGTCGTCACGCGCGACGATATCGAGCGCAAGGGCTATGTCACCGCCGTCGACGCGCTCAAGGCTATTCCCGGCTTGAGCGTGGTCCAGAGCGGCGGCGCCGGGACGCTGACCTCGGTCTTCGCGCGCGGCACCAATTCGAAGCACACGCTGGCGCTGTATGACGGCATCCGCCTCAACGATGCCTCCTCGCCCAACGGCCAGTTCAACTTCGGCTCGGACGCGCTCGGCGATCTCGAGCGCATCGAGGTGCTGCGCGGCCCCGCCTCGGCGGTCTATGGCTCGGACGCGGTCGGCGGCGTAATCAACTTCATCCCGCGCGTCGGCGGCGAACGGGCGTTCATGCCCTATGGCGAAGTGTCGGGCGGCAACCTCGATACCTATCACGTCCTGGGCGGTGCGCGCGGCAGCGCGGGGCCGGTCCATTACAGCCTCACCGGCGAATATTTCGAGACCGGCGGCTTCAACAACACCGCCAGCCGCATCGCCGACGATCTGGGCGAGCGCGACGGCAGCCGTTTCTTCTCGGCCAGCGGCAATGTCGCGCTCGATGTGGCCGACGGGCTCACGCTGCGCGGCCTCGCGCGCTATCGCAAGGCCAAGGCCGATTATGACGACGCCGCGCTCGACCGCGCCGGACGCGGCGGTCGCGACCGCTATTTCATCTGGCGCGTGGCGCCGCGCTATGTCGCGCTCGACGGCCGCTACCAGGGCGATCTCGAATTCGGCCAGGTCGACAACAAGCGCTCCGAATGGAACCATCCCGACGCGAACAACAGCTTCGGCGGCCCCGACACCAGCGCCACCGGCCTGCGCACCTTCGCGGCCTGGCGCAATCGCTTCGAGTTCAAGCCGGTCGAAGCGGTCAAGGCGACCGTGTCGGCCGGCATCGAATGGCAGAAGGACAAGGTCACCGCGTTCGACGGCTATAGCGATCCGCTCGCCCGCGCGGAGAAGCAGACCGCGCTCTATGGCCTGGCCCAGGCCTCGATCGCCGATCGCGTCGATCTCAGCGGCTCGGTCCGCCACGACGATCCCGAATTCTTCAAGGCGGTGACGACCTGGAACGCGGGCGCGGTGCTGCGCCTGCCGGAGATCGGCGGGCGCGTCTATGTGGCCTATGGCACATCGTTCAAGGCGCCGGCGCTCGCCGAGCGTTACACCACGAGCGCGTACAACGTCGCCAATCCCCTGCTGCGGCCGGAACATGGCAAGTCGTTCGAAGCCGGCCTCGACGCGGGCAGCCGCATCGGCGCCATCGGCTGGGCGAGCGTCAGCGCGACCTATTTCGACACCAAGATCAACGACCTGATCGAATATGATTCCGCCACGCTCACCAACCTCAACGTCGGCCGCGCGAAGATCGACGGCTATGAGCTGAGCTTCAAGGCGCGCGCGGGCACCATCGCCGATCTCGCGGTCAACTATACGCGCACCAACGCCTATAACGGCGCGACCGGCGAGCAGCTGCTCCGCCGGCCGAAGAACGCCTGGTCGGCCAACCTGACCGTGACTCCGATCACGCCGCTGTCGCTCACCGGCGAATATCTGCGGCGCGGCGTGCGCGAGGACGTCGTCTATGAGCCCACCAGCCCCTGGGGGCCGGGCGGCAACTATCTCGGCAACGGCACGGTGCCGGACTACGACATCGTCAACTTCTCGGTCCGCTACAAGCTGATCGATGCGGTCGAGCTGTTCGCCAATCTGCGGAATGCGTTCGACGCCAAATATGAAGAGCCGAACAGCTACGCCAGTGCGCCGCGCACGTGGCTGATCGGCACGCGCGCCCGTTTCTAGCGCCCGCTTCCCCCTCTGGTCGCCTCCATCGGAAAGAAAAAGCCATGCGTAAATTCTTCCCCCTGTTGCTCTCCGCCGCTGCGTTCGTCGCGGGAACGCCGCTCGCCGCGCAGCAATCGTTGCCTGAGCCGCGCGTGCCGATCGCCAATCCGCTGCCGACCGTCGCCGATCTGTTCGCCTGCCTGCGCGGCAAGGGCACGCTCTCCAGCGCGCACCGCGGCGGCGTCGGACCCGGCTATCCTGAGAATGCGCTCGAAACCGCCGCGCACACGCTCGCTTCGGTGCCGATGGTGTTCGAAACCGACGTGCATCGCAGCCGCGACGGTGTGCTTGTGCTGATGCACGACGACACGCTCGATCGCACCAGCAACGGCACCGGCCCGATCCGCGCCCAGGACTGGAGCGCGCTGCGGCAGCTCCAGCTCAAGGACGATGACGGCAAGCTCACGCCCTTCCATATGCCCAGGCTGAGCGATGCCATCGCCTGGACCAGGGACCGCGCGCTGCTGCTCGCGGAAATCAAGGAAAGCGACACGCTCGAACAGATCGTCGGCGAGATCCGGCAGGCGCATGCGCAGCCGCACGTCATGCTGCTGGTCAACAGCCTCGATGATGCCGTGCGGGTCCAGAAGCTCGATCCGACGATCACCATGACGCTCGAAGTGACCGACATGGCCGAGCTCGACCGCTATGTCGCGGCGGGCATCGACTTCAAGCATGTGATCGCCTGGAACGGCATCGGCAAGCGCGACCGGGCGCTGTGGAAGGCGATCCACGATCGCGGGCTGACGCTGGCCTATGGCACGCTCTGGTATGTCGACAGCACGGTCGAGAATCTCGGGCTCAAGGGCATCTATGCCGAGCTGGCGAGCGACGGCGTCGATCTGCTCGCGACCGACCGCGCCGTCGAGGCGGACGCCGAGATCGCTGCGGTTCGCCCGATCGAGCCGGCGCTGCGCCAATGCAAGGCGATCGCGCCGGGCAAGGTACGATGACGCGCCCGGCCGGCGTGCGCTGGCCCGCGGCGATCGTCCTGCTCCACTGGAGCACGGCGGCGCTGGTGCTGGCGACCGCCGGCTACGGCATCTACCTGCTGTCGCCGCCCGACTGGAGCCAGCGCTATCTCGACCGCTATGAGGCCGGGATCGGCTGGCACAAGATTGGCGGACTGACCGTGCTGGCGTTTGCGCTGTGCTGGATCGCCGTGCGCGCTCGCACCCGGCGGCCACCGCTCGCTGCCAAGGGGGCGATGCGCGGTCTGGTGCTCGGCGTCCACGGCTTGTTGCTCGCGCTGGTGATCCTGCTGCCGGTTTGCGGCTATGTCATGGATTCGCTCGCCGGCCATGGCATCGCGTTGCCCGCCGGCGTGACGATTCCGCCCCTGCTGCCGCGCAGCGATGCGGTGAGCATGATGCTCAGCTACGCGCACAAATGGGGCGGCTATGCGCTGCTTGGCCTTGCCGCCTTCCATATCGCCGGGGCGCTGCGCCATGCGCTGCATCCGGGCGACAACACGCTGCGCGCGATGTTGCCGCGCCTGGCCTTCCGCAAGTGAATTGCCGTTGAATCGTCTTGCATTCTCGTATCTTGCCCTGTTCTTCCTTGCTTTCGAAGTGCGCGCCCAAGAGGCGCCGCGTGGCGCCGGCAAGGATCTGGTGTTCGAGCTCGACTATTTCCGCGATGCCGCCCCGGCGACCGCGCTCGACATGGTCCAGCGCATCCCCGGGTTCGTGATCGACGGCGGCGAGGCCGTGCGCGGCTATGCCGGCGCAGCGGGCAATGTGCTGATCGACGGCGCGCGACCCTCCACCAAGAACGACACCATCGACACGGTCCTCCAGGCAATCCCCGCGCGCCAGGTCGCGCGGATCGAGCTGATCCGTGGCGAGCGGGCGGGTATCGACCGGCAGGGCGTGCAGCTACTCGTCAATGTCGTGCGCAAGGCGGCCGGCACCGCGACGCGGACCTACACGCTCTCCGGCTATGCTTATCCCGACGGCATCGTGCGGCCGTCCCTCCGGTTCGAGAACAGCCGCCGCACGCCGGCGGGCGGCTGGGAGGGCTCGATCCAGCTGTCCGCCAACCAGGACGAGAGCGGCACCGGCTCGCGCGTCCGGCGCGCAGCGGACGGCCGGGAGATGAAGCGTGCCCGCGACGCGATCGATTCGCCGATCCGCGGCGCCGTGGGACGGCTGGCGGGCGACCTGCCGCTTGCCGGCGGCACGTTGCGCGGAACGGGTCGCTCACCTGGCAGGACTATCGCACGCACGAGCGCCTGGCGTTCGCGACCGGCCCGGACGCGGGCACGACTGCGCATATCGACGACCGGAACCTCACCACCAGCGGCGAAGTCGGCGTCGAATGGACGCACCTCCTGGCCCCCAGCCTCACCGCCAAGCTGCTCGCGCTGGGCATGCGCAAGCATATCGTCACGCGGTCGGGCAGCGACGAAGGCGGCGGCGCCAGCGACTATCGCGGCGACAGCCTCGCCGACGAGCGGATCGTCCGCGCCGCCTTCGACCGGCCCTCCGCCAGGGGGCTCGGATGGGAGGCGGGCGCCGAGTTCGCCGACAACGCGCTCGGCAGCCGGTCGCGGCTCAACCTCGACGGCACGGCCTTTCCGCTTCCCGGCGCGGATGTGAAGGTGAGCGAGCGGCGCGTAGACCTGTTCGGCCGGCTCAAGGGCGCGCCGGCAGCCGGGCTTCTCGCCGAGGCGACATTGCGTGGCGAAACCTCCACATTGCGCCAACTCGATCGCGAGACCGGACGGGAATATGCGCGCGATTTCGGTTTCCTGAAGCCCAAGCTCACGCTGCAATGGGATGCGGGCCGCCACGGCCAGTTGCGGCTACGCGTCGAGCGCGAGGTGGGGCAGCTCGACTTCAGCGATTTCGCCAGCAGCGCCTCGCTGATCGAAGGGACGATCGACGCGGGCAACGCCGCGCTTCGTCCGCAGACCGAATGGACCTTCGAGGCCGCCTGGGAACGCCGCTTCGGCACGGATGGCTCGGTGACGCTGACGGGCCGTCACCAGTGGATCGACAATGTATTGGACCGGATGCCGGTCGGCGACCTCGACGCTCCGGGCAATATCGGCCGCGGCACGATCGGCGCGGCGGCCGTGCGCATCAGTTGGCCGCTCGACCGGCTGGGTCTTGCCGGCGCGCGCGTGAATTTCGACGGCGAGCGGCGCTGGAGCAGCGTGCGCGATCCCATGACCGGCGAGCAGCGTGCGATCTCCGGCAGTTCGCCCTTTTCGGGAACGCTGCACGCGACGCTCGATCGCCCGCGGCTGAAATCGAGCTGGGCGCTCGACGTCTATTTCAGCGAAACCGCCACCTATCGCCGCATCGACGAGATCCGCGCGACGCGCGACCAGCCCTATGCCAGTCTCAAATGGATCTATCGCCCGACGACGCGGCTGACGGTCGAGACGACCGTCGAGAATCTTCTCTCGCGCAAGCGTGAGCGCGAGCGCACGCTCCATGACGGCCGGCGCGATACCGGGACGATCCTGTATGACGAACAGCGCGTCTATCGCTCGCGCAGCGGATTGTTCCTGTCCTTCCGCTATCAGTGAGTCGGCTTTTCAAGTCCTTGCTCGATAAGCGGCCCTTCCGATTTCAGCTACTTTCAGCCGCGTGCAATCGAAATTCTCCAGTAATTTGAATGCCCATCTTCGTCCCCTATGGGGCACCAGTCCATAATGAGAACGACGCTAGAAAACCGCAGAAATTTACGGTGAAATGCCGGCTGTTCGGTCCCACAAAATCTCATTATGTTCCGTTGTGACCCGCTCAAAGTGGACCACGAATCGGTGGACCACGAACGAGCCAGAAGACGTGGTTCACCATGCTTACGAATTGCATATTCGCGCGTTGAAACCACAAGCGCGCCCTTACAAGGTTCCGGACTCCGACGGACTGTTCCTGTTGGTACAACCGACCGGAGCTCCGCTGTGGCGGTTTCGCTTCAAGGTCTTCGGGACCGAGCGGAAGCTATCGCTTGCACCTTTCCTGCCGTGACGCTCCAGCAGGCGCACGCTCAGCTCATCGACGGGATCGGCCCCGTCCAGGAAAAGCAGCAGAGGCGCCTTGAGGCCGAGCTCGCAGCCAAGACCACCTTCAACTGGTTGCCGACGAGTTCATCAAGATGGAATGGGAGGGGAAGTCTCCCGCTACCGTGAAGAAGCCGAGGTGGTTCCTCGAATTGCTGGGAGCATCGCCGACCGGCCGATCGCATCGCTGACACCGTACGAACTCCTCGACGTGCTGAAGCGGGTAGAGCGTCGTGGCCATCACGAAACCGCGCTTAGGCTTTGGGCATTTGCCGGCCGGGTCTTTCGCTACGGTTTCGCGACACTGCGCACCGACCGAAATCCGGCTGACATCCTGCGTGGGGTGTTGACGGTCCCGAAGGTCAAGCATCATGCCGCGATCGTCGATCCGCAGAAGGTCGGAGAGCTACTGTGAGCGATCGAGGATTATAAGGGGCGGCCCGAGACGCTCTTTGCCCTGCGACTGGCGCCCCACGTTTTCCTGCGACCCGGCGAACTGGAGCGAGATCGACTTCGCGGACAAGGTCTGGCGCGTGCCGGCGGAACTAGGCGAGGATGTCGCGCTTTGCGCGGAGCGAGGGCAGCGGACGTTCGCATCCGGCGACCGGATCATGCTCCTCAAGAATGAGGGCAGCATGGGCGTGAAGAACGGATCGCTCGGGATCGCCCAGAGCGTCACCGACGCGCGCATGGCGGTGATGCTCAATGACGGTCGCGCAGTGGCGCTCGACCTAAAGCACTATAACCAGATCGATCCCGGCTACGCCGCTACGATCCATAAGACGCAGGGCGCCGCCGTCGATCGTGCGCATGTGCTGGCGACGCCGGGCCTCGACCGACACGCCGCGTATGTCGCGCTGTCGCGGCACCGCGACCGTGTCGACCTTCATTATGGCCGCGACGATTTTGACGAAGCCTCGAAGCTCGTGCGTGCGCTCTCACGCGATCGCGCCAAGGGCATGACTTCGGATTACACGCGCGACTTCACCGATCGGCGGCAGATACGGCTGCCTGAGCCTGCGGTTGAGAAAGCGAAGCCCGCTCCGGCACGCGATCCATTCGTCTGTCTCGATCTACGGCCCGTATGCGTTTGCAGCCGAGCTCTGTTGAGCATGGATAAAAATGCCTCATCCGTAAAATAAGCCTGCCGAGCGATAGCGCTCGTAAACGACAGCAGGTGGTGGATATTTGTCGACGAGCATTCGTGGTTCTTGCCCGCCCGACAGATGTCAGTTCATACACATGCCGTTCTGTGGCCGAACTGGCCCGAGGCGTGGGGGAGGGGGAGATCGTAATGCTTGACCGTCGCCTTTTCGTGCAGGGCGCTTTGTGTGCGAGCGCAACGCCTGCCGCGGCCCAGATTACGGCTCGTCAACGCGCACGCAGCCGGAATTCCCGCCACCGGACGCGCACAGTGTCTGGCTCGTCGGCGACGATGCGCCTCGAACTCCAGCACAGATGTCCGCGCGGCTGGCCGAGCTTGTCGGCGCGCCTGGCGCGGCGCGCGACAGCTATCTGAAGGGCGGTGCGGTCGAAGCGCTGGAGACGGCGTTCGCGGCACTGCTCGGCAAGGAGGCCTGCGCCTTCTTCCCGACCGGCACGCTGGCCAACAACGTCGCGGTGCGAGTGCTGTGCGACGACGACCATCATGCCTTCTGCCAGGAGGACAGCCATCTCTACCGCGACGAGAGCGACGCGGCGCAGCGGTTGGCCGGGATCAACCTCGTGCCGCTGGGCGCCGGTCGCGCGGTGCCGACGCAGGACGAACTGACCGCCGCGTTCGATGCGGCGGAAAAGGGGCCTTACCCGCTAAAGGTCGGCGCGATCTCGCTGGAAAGTCCGGTGCGCAGGCTGCACGGCGAGATGATCCCCGCCGCGCGGATTGTCGAGATCGCCGCGCTGGCGAAGCGCCATGGCACGCCGATGCATCTCGACGGCGCGCGGCTGCTGCTCGCGCCGCCCTCGCTGGATGTGAAGGGCTATGTCGCGCCGTTCGAGACGGTTTATGTTTCGCTGTACAAATATCTGGGCGCGCCGTTCGGTGTGGTGCTGGCGGGGCTGGCGGCGACGATCGCCAAAGCGCGCGAATATCGTCACCTCTATGGCGGACTGGTCTATCAGGGCTGGGCGCCGGCGATGTTGGCATTGGACGAACTCCATAGCTTTCGCGCCATCATGGAGCGCGCGCACGGTGCGGCCGACGAACTGATCGCGCTCCTGGAAAAGAGCGGCAAGGTGAAGCGGCGGCCCAACCCCAACACCTCGAACATCCACATGCTCGAAATGCCACATGCGCTCGCCGAGGCGGCATTCGAACGAGGGCGGGTCGCCGGCGTGCGGATCGGACAATGGCAAGAGGGCATCGTACCTCTCTACGTCAACCAGACCATCCTGAGGCGCCCGGTAAAGGCATATGCCGGGCTTTTTCTCGGCTAAAACCATTCACGCGTGCCCAATCTGAAGGCGTTCAAGTCACCGTTCAAGCATTGGCTGAGACGTTGTTGGCGCAAATGGGAGTATAGCCGCAATCTCCGGATCGTACTCTAAAGCTGCTGGCGGTTAGCGTATCGGCTGCAGCCGATACGTGCCCAAAGCCAGCCTCCAGCGACCAAATCGCCGCGCCCAAAAACTGTCATGCGTTCATCTCCGAAATCCTGCCCGCGCGGACGGCGGACATTGGGACTTTGCTGTCGTTCGCAGTGGCCGCGGCGTATGACCGCTGTTGTCAGGAGCGGACATAACGGCTTCGGCTGATCGGTCAGCCGCACGCGAAAGTCTGGCCGTAAGTCGCTTGATCGCTTTTCGGAAGGTCGTGGAAGCGGGCATGGATTGCGATCGTTTAGGCCTCGTTGGGGATGCCGATCTCGTCAGCAAGCTGGACTGGGGTGTGCAATCGGATGGCCGAGACCAGGCCTCACGTCGCTCTGCGACGAGCCAGAGGCGCAGGGGCGGCAGCATTGACCGTCCAGTCGCCTACGATCCGATAACGCCACTGGTTGGCATCGTGGACGGTATGCGTCCGTGCGTTGCGCCAGTGCCGATCGAATCCGAGTGCACGATCGGTGGATGCCGAACCCGTGAGCGCGAACAACTGGTTCGCGGCCTCGATCGCCACGTCTTCAGCCAGAGCCTTCACCCCTGATGCCGCAACCACCGCAGCGGCGGACGCGGATTCGACATTGCCCCGGCGCGCATTGTCCAGTGTGCGTGCCGCATGCGCGAGGAGCGCCTCGAGCGCATGGAGCTGTGCGAGACCCTGGCCGAGATCGGCGAGGACATAGGGATCCTCCTGCGCCAGGGTTACGCGGGCGCCATGGCGGGGCCGCTTGCGGGCGCGAAGCGCCGCGAGAGTGTCGGCCCAGGCGTTTCCGGCGATCCCGACATCGATTGCGGCATGCATGAGCGTCAGGAACGCATGATGCAGGGTCGCGGCCGGTCCCTTCGGCCAGGGCGCGACGATCTGATCGGGGGCGAGGTCGACATCGTTGAAACGGACCGTGCCCGAAAACGTCACGCGCTGGCCGATCGGATCCCAGTCGCGCAGCACCTCGACGCCTGCGGCATGGCGCGAGACGAATGCATAGACCGTGCGATCCTCCTCATCGAGGGCGGCGACCGGGATCCAGTCGGCCATCAGCGCGCCCGTGCAGTAATATTTGGTCCCTCTCAGCCGGTAGGCATCGCCGTTGCGATAGACGCCTGTCTTAATGTCGAGGACCGAACTCGTGCCGCGCTCGGCCTGGGCGTTGCCGAAGCGCGCGCCGTCCAGAAGCTCGGCAAAGAAGAAGCGCTGCTGTTCAGGCGTGCCGCATTCGCGCAGCACATTGGCGCATACGAAATGGTTCTGCGGTACCTGCCCGATCGCCGGGTCCGCCGCGGACAATATCCGGAAGACCTCGGCCACGGTCTCGAACGAAACATCGGCACCGCCCTGTGCAGCCGGGACCGTGATGCCGAGCAGCCCGGCCTCGGACAAGGCATTCATCTCGGCGATCGGCACCAGCTGGTCGCGGTCGCGGTCGATCGCGCCCTCGGCAAGACCCTGTGCTACACGGCGCGCGGCGGCGATCGCTTCCGCGTCGGTTCCGATTGCCGCGGCGCGATCGCGCGGATGCGCGAAACCCGACACCAGGCCGGTCACGGCTCGATCCCGTCGACAAGATAGGCGCGCCCGATCGCTTCGAAGCGCAGATGGTTGTCCTCCTCCGCAGGTCGAGGTTCGCGACGGGCACTTGCGGGGAAGGCTGCCGAAATCGCGTGCAGCAGCGCAACTGCCAGGGCTTCCGCTTCCAGTCCCGGCCCCAGCGCACGAACTGCCTCCAGCCGCGTCTGCAACCGCCCGATCTTGAGGAGCGAACCGGGATCGGCATTGCGCCCGTCCGCACGCAGCTTCGCGGCAAGATCGTGCAGCAGCCGATCCGCCTCGGCCACAGGATCGGCCTGGACGATCGGAATCTCGCTCCGGGCGGGGTTCATATGACCGGCGGCGCGTCGACGACGTTGCGGCGATAGGCGGGCCGTTCGCGCAGACGGGCGTAATACTCCTCGATCGCAGGCAGCGCCGGGCGCTCGATCGGTAGCTGGAACCAGCGGTTGATAATCATGCCCAGCGGAATGTCGCCGATCGTCAGCGTGTCTCCGGCGACATAGGGCCGGCCGCCGATCACGCCCGCCAATCGCTTCAGGATCTTGTCCGATAGTTCGATATGGGCGGCGATCTCGGCATCGGTGCTCGGCTGCCACCGCATCACCAGTTTGGAAAAGAGCGGATTGATCGCGGGTTTGGCGGTCGTGTCCGCCCAATCCATCCAGCGATCCGAGAGCGCACGGGCGGCCGGATCCTCCGGCCACAGGCTGCCCGAGCCATAGCGCGCGGCCAGATACCGGACGATGGCGTTGGATTCCCACAGCACGAGGCCGTCCGACGTCTCGAGGGTCGGCACCAGGCCATTGGGGTTCTTCGCCAGATATTCCGGCGTGTCGACGACACTGAACGACCTGCCTGCATCGACCTGCCGATAATCGACGCCCAGCTCCTCCAGCGCCCAGAACACCTTCTGGGCGCTGGAGGAGCTGCGGCGGGACAGGATCGTGATCGTCGGCGGTGTGTCGATGGTTTGCGGTGCGGATTCAGGCATCGGTTATTCCCAGTTCGGCGAGCAATGCGAGTTTGAGGGCGAGCAGGTCCGGGTCGGCGCGATGGCGCGGGCGCGGCAGCGGCACGATCTGCTGCGAGGCGAAGCCCCCGTCGCGCATCACCAGGATGCGATCGGACAACAGGATGGCTTCCTCGACATCGTGCGTGACGAGCAGGGCGGCGAAGCCGTGATCGCGCTGGAGGCGCGCGAGCAGCACCTGCATGCGGATCCGCGTCAGCGCATCGAGCGCGCCGAACGGCTCGTCGAGCAGCAGCACGCGCGGATTGGAGAGCAGCGCGCGCGCGAACGAGACGCGCTGCGCCTCTCCCCCCGACAGCGTCGCCGGCGAATCGTCGATCCGCTCGCTCAGGGCCACTTCCGCCAGCACGCCGCGCGCGCTCTCGCGTCGTTCGGCTTTGCGCCCCTTCCGGCCGAGCGTGATATTGCGCCAGACATTGCGCCAGGGGATCAGCCGGGCATCCTGGAAGACGAGGTTGAGCGAAGGGTCGCAATGCACCGTCCCGGCGCTCGGGCGATCCAGACCGCCGATCAACCGCAGCAGCGTCGACTTGCCGCACCCGCTCTTGCCGATGATCGATACGAACTCGCCGGGGGCGACGGTCAGATCGATGGCGCCAAGCACCTCTCGCGTGCCGAACTGCCGGCGCAGCCCGCGCACCTCGATGACCGGCGCACGCGTCCCGCCAGGGGCAGATGCGGCGACGATTTCGCCGACGACGCTCATCGGTGCGCCTCGCTTGCATGCCAGCCGATCAGGTTGCGCTCGGCCAGGCGCACGACGACATCGATCAGGATGCCGATGAGCGCGTAGAGAAACAGGCAGGCGACGATCGTCGATATCTGCGAGAAAAGTCGTGCCTGCATCGTGACGAAGCCGATGCCGGAGCGGGCGTTGAACTGCTCCGCGACGATGAGCGACAGCCAGGCCCCGGCCAACGAATAACGGGCGCCGATCAGCAGGCCCGGCAGCGCCCCCGGCAGCGTGATGCTCGTCAGCCGTTGCCATGGGGTCAATTTCTGGACCATCGCCAGCTCGTGCAGCCGCGGATCGATGCCGCGGATCGATTTGTAGAGATTGAGGTAGATCGGGAAGAAGCTGGCGAGGGCGATGAGCGCGACCTTCGGCGCCTCCCCGATGCCGAACCAGATCAGCAGCAGCGGGATCAGCGCGAAGTGGGGCAGCGCCCGGAATGCCTGGAACGTCGCGTCCAGCCCGGTTTCGGCGCGCGACGACAGGCCGACGATCGTGCCGAAGACCATTCCCAGGCCGCCGCCGATCAGGAAGCCGAGCGCGGCACGTTGCAGCGATTTCGCGAGCGACGGCCAGAGCACGTCACGATCGTTGAGGTCGGACAAGGCGCGCACGACGCCGGCCGGCGAACTCGCATAGCTTTCGGGCAGCAACCCGCTCGACACCGCGATCTGCCAGAGCAGGACAAGCGCGACGGGCACCGCCGCGCGCGCAGCCAGCCGGGAATGCGCGCCGGTCATGCCGCCAGCACCTTGTCGAATCTGCCGTCGACACCCTCGGCCGCGTCGATCCACGCGGGGATCAGCTTCTGCGCCAGGAAGGCGTCGGCGATGCGCTGATTATAGGCGCCGATGGCGCCCGTTCCGACCGGCGCGAGCCCCTTGGGCACGGCCTTCCATAACGACGCCGCGACTTGCGGCGTGACGCCCAGTTCCTTGACGGCGTGCGCGACGAACTTGTCGGGATTGGCGGCGGTCCAGCGGGTATGCTGCGAAAGCGCCTTCAGGAAGGTGGCAACGGCGTCCGGCCGATCGCGCACCGTCTCGTCGGTGGCGACATAGTAGAGCGCCGAGTTCGTCAGGCCGCCATTGTTGAAGAGTTCGCGCGCGCCCTGGGTCAGGGCAACCTGCGTGGCCGGAGTGGTGGTCACGATCGCATCGACTTGCCCGTTGAGCAGCGATGTCAGCGCATCGGGGCCGTTGAGCGAGACCGGCACGATATCGCCCTGCTTGAGGCCGGCGCTGCGCAACGCGCTGATCAGCAGCCAGTGCGAATTGGTGCCTTCGACGAACGAGACCTTGCGGCCCTTCAGATCGGCAATCGTCCGAAGCGGCGCATCCTTGCGCACCAGCATGCTGGTGAGCAGCGCGGGCATCGTCGATCCGACGACCTTGACCTTCTGCCCGGCCGATTGGGCGAAGATCGGCTGCACCTCGCCGGTTTCCCCGACATCGACTGCGCGTGCGATCACCGCTTCCAGCACGTCGTTGCCGCTCTCGAACGGGAAGAGCTTGATGGCCGATCCCGTGAACTGGGGATCGATCGCCAGGTCGACGATCGGCCCCTGGGTGCGCAGATAGCCTATGCGGATCTCGCCATTCTTCGCGGTGCCCCCACCCTTGCACGCCTGCAGCATGGCGAGCGCGGCGAAGGACAGGACGAACTGGCGGCGTGTCGGGTCGATCATGGTCGGTTTCCCCTTCAAGGCGGTGCTTCAGAAAGCCTTTGTGATGCCGACGGTGATGTTGGCGCCCATGCCCGGGAAATAGGCGGCGCTGTCGACACCGCGGGCGTTGTAGACGGGCGAGACGAAGGCGGTGTACCGTTTGTCGGTCACATTCTTGCCGTCGACGAACAACTGCCAGCTCTTGTCCTTGCTCGACCAGCCGGCGCGCAGGTCGAGGATGGCATATGGCTTCACCCAGATCGTGTTGGCGAAGTCGGCGGCGTAGCGGTTGAGCAGGATTTCGGTGCCGACACCGGCGAAAAGGCCGGAGTCATGGTCGATCCGCAGCGCGCCCTGATACAGGCCGCGTGGAACCCCCGGCAGGTCGGCCGTCCCGAAGTCGGGCTCGTGGCGGTAATGGAAATCGTTGATCGTCAGCGATTGCTGGGTGCTCAGCGCGAAGCCGCCGGATTTCCATAGCGTGCCCTCGGCTGCCGCTTCGATGCCCTGATGGATCGTCGGGCTCTTGGCGTTGGTCGCGATAATCACCGCCGGGGTCGAGCCCACCGCCGGCGAAACCTGCACGTTGAGCAACTCATCCTTCACCCAGGTACGATACAGCGCCAGGCTCCAGTTGAAGCCGCCCAGCTTCCCGCGCGCGCCCGCCTCGGCCGTGTCCTGCACCTGCTCGCGAATATCGGCATTGTAGGTGTAGAGCCCACCGACAAGCTGTGGCAGCGCGTGGGAGATCGGCGCTTCGACCGAGCGGCTGTAGTTGGCGAACAGTTCGATCCCGCCGCCGGCTTCGAAACGCGCGCCGACACGGGGGGTCAGGTTGAAATATTCCTGATCGCGGAAATCGCGCGTCGGTAGCGTGATATGGCTCGCGCGCGTCTGATCGATCGCGGCCAGGCCGGTGGTCAGCCAGAGCCGATCGGCGAGTTCGAGGTCGTTCTTGATGAGGAAGGTCGCGTCGACGCCTTTGAACGAGACCCGCTGGCGCAACGTCGAGAGGTCGGTGCTGAACTTGCGATTGTGCGAGCCCGGCAACAGCGCCGAAAACAGCACGGCGACTTCGGTCTTGCTCGATCGCCCGAACAACGTGTCCTCGCGATCATAGCGCAGCGAGGCGGCGATATCCTCGATGTTCCAATAGTCGGGGACCGCGATGTTGATGTTGCGAACCTTGTAGCGCTTGTACGCCACGCCGAGCTTGAGCGACGATGCGTCACCCAGCGCCCAGTCGACGGTAGTGCCCAGCAGCAGCGAGTCGGGATTTTTGCGGCTGCCCGTCGTGCTGCTGTTGGCGCGGGGATCCGCTTCGATCTGCGCCCGGGTCAGCGCCGATGTCATCTTGGTGTCCTGGTCGGCGTAGATGAAATAGAGCCGTGCCTTCAGATCGGGCGTGATCCTGTATCCGGCATCGGCGACCAGGCGCAGGCTGCGCGAGTTGCTGTGGCGGCGGAAGCCGTCCATCGCGAAGCGCGTTCCGGAGACATAATAGTCGAAATCGCCCCGCACCGCGCCGGAGCTGATCTGCTGGCGATTATAGCCGAAGGATCCCGCTTCGGCGCGCACCAGCAGCGGCGCGGAATCATAGCCGGTATGCGGCACATAGTTGATCGCACCGCCCTGGGTGGTGGGCGAGTAATCGAACGCGTTCGCGCCGCGATAGACTTCGATATAATTGTTCGCGAGCGCCTCATAATATTCGTAGGGGCTGCCCTCCGCGGTGGTCATCGGCAGGCCGTCGATCAGCATCTGGATGCCGGTGCCCCAGGCGAAGGGGCTGCGGATGATGCCAGATCCGCGCATCGAGAAGCGTGTCGCTTCCCCTCCGGTTGCGGTCTGGGCGAGCAGGCCGGGCTGGAAGCGAAGCGCATCCCCGATATTGGCCGCGCGGCCGTTCTCGACCTGGTCTGCCGAGATGACCGAGGCGTTGCCCGCAATCACATCCACATTGGTGATTCGATTGCGGGCCTGGACGACGATCTCCTCGTTCGAGCCGGCCTGAACTTCCTCCACCGGCAGCGCAGCGTCCTGTGCCCGCGCCTGCGCTATCGGCCACATCGCCGGAACAAGCGCCACTGCGGCTGTCAGTTTCTTCCCCACTTTGCCTCCCGAGCTTTTGGATTCGATCAAGGAGTCCGCCTGCCTGCGATCGATGCGGGCGGCAGCCCAATGGGAGCCGGTTATATCCTATCAGATTAGTAGGAGATTCAAGTTCTGGTTCGCGGCGGCCAAGTTTTTCAATCCATTCAGGACCGATTTCCCCTGTTACCCGACGCGAGCGCAGGCGCCCGGGCGCTTTTCACCGTGCGCTGCTAGTTGGCGCCCAGCTTCGAGGAACCGTATGAGCGACCCCCGTCAGATCATCCTGAATCTCAATCCGATGCCGGGCGGCTTCTCCGCCGGCGGCTGGCGAACGGGCGAGCGCCCGCCCGAATATTATGCGAGCATTGATCATTTCGCCGAAATCGCGCAGATCGCCGAGCGCGGGAAATTCGACGGGTTCTTTCTGGCGGACTTCGCATCGTGGAGCGCGGAGGGCGTACATCGTCCGCCGCGGTTCCTCGATCCGGTCGTGGTGCTTTCCTACCTCTCGGCGCGCACCAGCCATATCGGCCTCATCGCGACCGCTTCGACCAGCTACAACACGCCGTACAACCTGGCGCGCCGGCTGATGTCGCTCGATCATGTCAGCAACGGCCGCTTCGGCTGGAACTTCGTCGTCACCGCCGGAGACGATGCCGCCCGCAATTTCTCGCTCGCCGCTGCGCCGCCCAAGGAGGCACGATATGCGCGCGCCAGGGAGTTCGTCGACGTCGTGCTGGCACTATGGGCCAGCTGGGATCAGGACGCGCTGATCGCCGATGTCGACAGTGGGGTCTATGTGGATGCGGCAAAGGTCCACGCCGTGGATTTTGCCGGCGAGCATTTCCGGATTCCCGGTCCGCTCGTGACGGGCCGGAGCCCACAGGGCGCGCCGATACTCGTGCAGGCTGGCGGATCGCCGATGGGCACCAAGCTGGCCGCACGATACGCCCACGCCGTCTTCACGGTGCAGAATGACATCGACATCTCCCGCGCCTATCGCCGCGAACTGCGCGATCGGGTCGCCGAACAGGGCCGCGATCCTGATACCGTCAAGCTGCTGCCGGGCGTGGTCACCGTCGTCGGCCGAACGGCCGAGGAAGCGCAGGAGCGCGCCGCCTATCTCACCAATCTCGTTCCGCTCGACGTCCGGCTCGGCAGCCTTGCGCACCAGCTCCAGTTGCCGCTGGATGCCCTTTCACGGGATATCGATGGCGAACTGCCCTGGGACTTGGTGCCCCCCGACGCCATTGTCGGCCACGACCATCGCGCAACGCTGCTCAAGAGCGCGCGCGATCGGTCGCTGACGATCCGCCAGTTGATCGACCAGCCATCCTCCACGCACCTGAATGTGACCGGTTCGCCGGAACAGATCGCCGACACGCTGCAGCACTGGTTCGAAACCGACGCGGCCGACGGGTTTAACATCATGCCGGCTGAACTGCCGAAGGGTGTGTCGGATTTCGTCGATCTGGTAGTCCCGATCCTGCAGCGACGCGGTCTTTTCAAGCGGGAGTACAGCAACGTGACGCTGCGCGACCGCTATGCCGGCCAAGCGGAACATGCGTGAAATATGCTTCATGCCGACCTACTGTTCGAACCGGCAGCAAGGCCTGCCCAATGCCGGCCTTTTGTTGTCCGGCGATGGCGCCCTGAAAACGGTCGTTCCGGGACGCCATCACACTCGAAGGCGCTGGTCCATCAGGTCGTTCTGGAAGCGGGGCAGTCGGATCGATGAGGCCTGCCTCGCAGTTCGCGCCAGAAGCCGGTGGGAATGCTCTCGTTCAGCGCCACACGGTCTTCGCCGATCCGGCCCGGCCGGCTGGCCCCCGGATCACTGTCGCGACCGCCGGGTTGGCGAGCACGAACTGCAGGCCCGCCGTCTTCATGCTGATGCCGTGGTGGTCGGCAAAGAGCGGAATTGCCTCCTGATGGAGGTGCCACCCAAATAGTTCGCCGTTCGCGAACATATGGCCGAGCCGTTGTCGTCCATACCGGGAGATGGAACGAGTGGCTTCGATCCGCAGAGCGTTCTAGGTTCTGCCCGCAAGCGGAGGCGGGACACCATGAACGATCGAGGTAACGGGTCACAGCTTCGCCATGAAGTGGCTCTCCTGCCGTCGCGCAAAATCGCCGAGGAAGTGATTCACGCTCTGATCGCTGACGGCTTTGCGCCAGGTGACATAAGTCTGTTCGTGCAAGCTCCGGTCGATGAAACGGCGGAGTCACTGCGCGACGGCCGGATTGATGAGGCCATCGAGGTGGGCGGGGAAAAGGGAGCTGGACTCGGGGCCGTGGCCGGGGGACTCGGCGGCGTCCTGGCTGGATTTGGCCTGCTGGCCATTCCGGGGATCGGCCCGACGCTCGCCGTTGGTCCGCTCGCGGCGGCGCTCACCGGAACTATCTCGGGTAGTGCTTTGGGCGGTCTTGCCGGATCGCTGGTCGGGCTCGGCATTTCCGAAGTGCAGGCGAAAGCTGCCGAGCAGCATCTGAAGGCCGGTCGTGCGATACTTATCGTCCAGTGCGGCGACCGGCGCGAAGAGGCGCTCGCAGTTCTTCGCGCAAAGGGGCACTGTGTGTGAATCCGGGCTAGATCGCCGATGCGGCATTTCTCTTGGCGCATTCACCGGATCGCCCGCCTGTCCGGGCACGCCACGAGTTTATCATGCGCGTGGCGATATCGGCCATCTTAGCGCGCCGCGTCCAGCGCCCGCTCGACTTCGGCGAGATTGCGTAGCGTCGCGACGAGGCTGTCCGGGTTGAGCGAAATCGAGTCGATTCCCTGCTCGACTAGAAAGCGCGCGAACTCCGGATAGTTGCTCGGGGCCTGCCCGCAGATGCCGACCTTCGTTCCGCAGGCATGCGCGCGGCGGACGAAGTCGGCGATCATCCTGGTCACCGCGGGGCTGCGCTCGTCGAACAGCGGCGCCAGCACGTCGGAATCGCGATCGATGCCGAGCATGAGCTGGGTGAGGTCGTTGGAGCCGATCGAGAAGCCGTCGAAATGGGCGGAGAATTCCTCGGTGAGGACGATGTTCGCGGGAATCTCGCACATCATGTAGATCTCAAGACCGTTTTCGCCGCGCACCAGCCCGTTGGCCGCCATTTCCGCGAGGACGAGGCGGGCCTCCTCCGGCGTCCGGCAGAACGGCACCATGACGACGACGTTCTTGAGGCCGATCGTCTCGCGCACGCGCTTCAGCGCCCGGCATTCGAGCGCGAAGCCCTCGCGATACCGCTCGTGATAATAGCGCGAGGCACCGCGGAACCCGAGCATCGGATTCTCCTCGCGCGGCTCGAAATCGGCGCCGCCGAGCAGCCCGGCATATTCATTGGTCTTGAAGTCGCTCAGCCGGACGATCGCTGGATGCGGATGGAATATGCTCGCTATCTTGGCGATGCCGAGCGCGAGCGTGGACACGAAATATTCGCGCGGATCGGCATAATCCTCGGTCAGCGCCGCGATCCGGCGGCGCGCGGCCGGAACGGTCACCCGCTCGGGATGGACGAGCGCCATCGGGTGGACGCGCACCTGGTTGCTCACGATGAACTCCATCCGCGCAAGGCCGACGCCCCGGGCGGGCAGGCGCCACCAGGCGGGCGCCGCATCGGGATCGGCAAGGTTGAGCATCAATTCGGTGCGCGTTTTCGGCAGGGCATCGATCGCGATCTCGGTACTGCTGAACGGTAGCAGCCCCGCGAAGACCCGGCCTTCCTCGCCCTGCGCGCACGAGATCGTGATCTCGTCGCCATCGGCGAGCAGGCGGGTGGCATCGCCGGTGCCGACCACGGCGGGTACGCCGAGTTCGCGGCTGACGATGGCGGCATGGCTGGTCGAGCCGCCATGATCCGTGACGATCCCGGCGGCGCGGCGCATCACCGGCACCCAATCGGGATCGGTCATCTCGGTCACCAGGATCGCGCCATCGGGGAAGCGTTCGATATCGCGCGCGTCGCGGATCAGGCAGACCCGGCCTGAAGCGATGGCCTGGCCCACCGCCGAACCCTTGACCAGGGGCTTGCCGGTGGCGGCGTCGAGCTGCCAGTGCCGGAGCGCCGTTCCGGCCGCCGCCGCATGCACCGTCTCGGGGCGGGCCTGGACGAGGAACAGTTCGTCGGTCTCGCCGTCCTTGGCCCATTCCATGTCCATCGCGCGGCCGTAATGCGCCTCGACCGCGACCGCCCAGCGCGCCAGCGTCACTATCTCGTCGTCGTCCAGGACGAGCGCCTGGCGCTCCACCTTGCTGGTCCTGACGATGCGCGTGCCGCCGCCATGGGCGCCGTAGCGCATCTTGCGGGCCTTGCCGCCGCGCTTGCGCTCGATGATCGGGCGGGCGCCCGGATCCGACAGCAGGGGCTTGAACACGCGATAGAGATCGGGATCGACCGATCCCTGGACCACCGGCTCGCCAAGGCCCCAGGCGGCGCTGATCGAGATCATGCCGGGAAAGCCGGTCTCGGTATCGAGCGAGAACATCACGCCCGATCCGGCCAGATCGGCGCGCACCATGCGCTGGACGCCAATGGACAGCGCGACCGCGAAATGATCGAAGCCCTTGGCTTCGCGGTAGCTGATCGCGCGATCGGTGAAGAGCGATGCGTAGCAGCGGCGGCACGCCGCGATGAGCGCTGTTTCGCCGCGCACGTTGAGGAAGGTCTCCTGCTGCCCGGCGAAGCTGGCGTCGGGCAGATCCTCTGCCGTCGCGCTCGATCGGACCGCCACCGCGATGCCGTCGCGGCCGACGCGCCGGCAAAGGTCGCGATAGCCCTGACGCACCGCCTGCTCGACGCGGGCGGGGAGATCGGCATTCCCGATCAGCGCGCGTATCGCTTCCCCAGTGTCGTGGAGCGACGTGCTGCCGGCGCGATAGCCATGGATCGCGGCGCGCATCGCCGGATCCAGCCCCGACTCGGCGATCAAGGCGCGATAGGCGGCGGCGGTGACCGCGAAGCCCTCCGGGATGCGCACGCCAGACGGCCCCAGGTGCCGCACCATCTCGCCGAGGGACGCATTCTTGCCGCCGACCTGGGCGACGTCGCCGATCCCCATCGCGTCGAACGGCAATATCAGGGGATCGGGAGCAGCGGCGGCTGGAACGGGGCCGGGCGAGGCGATTCGGGCTGCGTGCGTCATGGGGCGCAGCATGAAGGCTCGGCCAGTCGTGGCGATACGCAATGTCCGCAGGCTCGAGCCGATGTTGCGCGCTCCGGCGGCTCGCCCTCGTCGCAGCGGTCGAGGTGCCTGCGATTACGGCATCCGGGAGATGAGGGCCGCTGGGGCGAGAACTACGTAGGTGTGCCTATTCAGCGGCGGGTCGCATCGCCTTTATCAATACCATCACAATGTTGGAGCAAGCGAACATCCGCGAAACGGGAGCCAAGGCCGAGCGATCGCTATCGGCACGCCCGATGGAGGGGGGGCAGGGCGGCCCGGGTGTGGATCATGCATCCGGCAAGCCCTGGCATTCCGAATCCGAGGAACGCGTGCTCGCGATGCTCGATGCATCGCGAACTGGCTTCACGCCTGAAGAGGCCGCGCAGCGGCTGGCGCGATATGGCCCGAACGCGTTGCCGGGGGCGACGCGCCATCACCCGGTCCTGCGCTTCCTGAAGCAGTTCCGCAGCGCGCTCATCTACTTCCTCCTGGCGGGCGCGGCGGCGGCGATGCTGCTCGGCCATGGGATCGATGCGGCCGTCATCCTGGTGGTCGTGCTGGTCAACGCGATCGTCGGCTTCGCCCAGGAGGGCAAGGCCGAGCAGGCGCTGGACGCGATCCGCGACATGATCGCCCCGCATGCCGTGGCGCTGCGCGACGGCGTGCGCACCCAGGTCGCGGTGCGCGATCTCGTCCCCGGCGACATCGTCCTGCTGGAGGCGGGCGATCGCGTGCCCGCCGACCTGCGCCTGCTGCGCGCGCGCGGCCTGCTGATCGACGAAGCGGCCCTGACCGGTGAATCGGTGGCCTCCGAGAAGAACGAAGCCGTCGTCCCGGCCGAGGCGTCGCTCGGCGACCGCTCGAACATGGCCTTTTCCGGCACGCTGGTCGCGGCGGGGCAGGCGACCGGCCTGGTCGTCGCCACCGGCACCGCGACCGAGATCGGCCGGATCAGCCGGCTGCTCCAGTCGGTCGAGATGCTGACGACGCCGCTGCTTCGCCAGATCGAGCGCTTCGCCCGCCGCTTCACCGCGATCGTCCTTATCGGGTCGGTCGCGCTCTTCGCCTTCGCCGTGCTGGCCCGTGGCTTCGTCTGGGACGAGGCGCTGATCGCAGTGGTGGCGCTTGCGGTCGGGGTGATTCCGGAAGGGCTGCCCGCGGTCATCACCATCACGCTCGCCATCGGCGTCCGCCGGATGGCGAGCCGCAACGCGGTGATCCGCAAGCTCCCCGCGGTCGAGACGCTGGGCGCCACCTCGGTCATCTGCTCCGACAAGACCGGAACCCTCACCCGCAACGAGATGACCGCGCGGCAGGTCGTCACGACCGCGCACCGGCTGATGGTCGGAGGCTCGGGCTATCGTCCCGAAGGGGAGATCATCGCCGAGGGCACCGACGACGATGCCGAGGCGCTGGCCGCGGCGATGCCCGTGCTGCGATGCGGCCTGCTTTGCAACGATGCGCATCTGCGCGAATCTGCCGGCCAGTGGCATGTGGACGGTGATCCGATGGAAGGCGCGCTGGTGGCGCTGGCGATGAAGGCCAAGCTCGATCCGGCCGATGTACGTGCCGAATGGCCGCGGATCGACGAGATCCCGTTCGATGCGGCGCACCGCTTCATGGCCTCGCTGCACCGCTCGCCGACGGGCGAGGCGTTCGCGTTCGTCAAGGGCGCACCCGAAGCGCTGTTCGGCATGGCGGCCGCCCCCGATCTCGATTTCTGGAACGCGCGCATCGCCGAGGCGGCCGGCGAAGGCGAGCGGGTGCTCGCCTTCGGGATGAAGCGGCTTCCTGCCGGCACCGAGCACCTGGGCTTCGCCGATGTGGCCGGCGGCGTCGAACTGCTCGGCATCATCGGCTTCATCGATCCGCCGCGGCCCGAGGCGACTGCGGCGATCGCCGAATGTCGTTCGGCCGGGATCGAAGTGAAGATGATAACCGGCGATCACGTGACCACGGCGCTCGCCATCGCCCGCCAACTCGGCCTAGCCGACGATCCGCAGGCGATCACCGGCGCGGAACTCGACGGGCTGTCCGACGCCGAACTCGCGGTGCTGGTCCGGCGCGTCTCGGTCTTCGCGCGCACCAGCCCGGAGCACAAGCTCAGGATCGTGCGTGCGCTCCAGGCGGACGGGGCGATCGTCGCGATGACCGGCGACGGGGTGAACGACGCGCCGTCGCTCAAGCAGGCCGATGTCGGCACCGCGATGGGCCGCAAGGGTACCGAGGCCGCCAAGGAAGCCGCCGAGATGGTGCTGCTCGACGACAATTTCGCGTCGATCGTCAGTGCCGTCCATGAAGGGCGCACGGTCTATGACAATATCCGCAAGGTGACTTCGTGGACGATCCCGACCAACGGGGGCGAGACGCTGGTGGTGGTGCTTGCGATCTTCGCCGGCTTCGCGCTGCCGATGACGGCCACGCAGATTCTCTGGGTCAACCTGATCCTGGAGGGAACGCTGGGCCTGGCGCTCGCCTTCGAGCCTTCCGAGCCCGGGGTGATGCGCCGCCGGCCGCGGCGTCCCGATGCGCCGCTGCTTTCGTCTTTCCTGCTGTGGCGGGTGGTGCTCGTCTCGGTGCTGCTCGCGGGCGCGGCGCTCGGCGTGTTCTTCTACGCGCTGGACGCGGGCCGCGACATCGCGACCGCGCGCACGATGGTCGTCAACATGCTGGTCGTCGGCGAGATCTTCTACCTCTTCAACGTGCGCTATCTGCACAAGGGATCGATCAGCTGGCGCGGCGCGCTCGGCACGCCGGCGGTGCTCGCGGCGATCGGCGTGGTCGTCGCGGGCCAGCTCGCCTTCACCTATGCGCCGTTCATGAACGAGATTTTCGCGAGCCGTCCGCTGAGCCTTGCCGACGGCGCGCTGATCGTCGGGATCGGCATCGCGCTGATGGTGCTGCTCGAAGGCGAGAAGCTGCTGATGCGGCGGATCGGCTGGTTCGAGGAGCTTTCGGAATGACCCCGGGGACAGGGAGACGCATGATGACCGAGGCCGGCTGGATGAATGGACTGCCCGCGACGATCCTGCTCGCGACCGACTTCAGCGCGCGTTGCGACCGCGCGCTCGATCGCTCGGTGCAGCTTGCCGGGCAATGGGGAGCGCGGCTGGTCGTGGTGCATGCCGTGGAGGCGGGCGAGGCGCAGGATATACCGGGCCGATCGGACCTGCCTTCCTGGCGGCGCCCGCCCGGCCCCGAGCGGGTGGCACGGGATCGTCTGCAGGAGGATCTGGACGGCTTGCCTGGGACGATCGACTTTCACGTCGAGACCGGCCGGCCCGCGGAAATCGTTCTCGCCGCCGCGGCGCGCGAAGGGGCGGGGCTTATCGTCACCGGCGTCGCGCGCGACGAACCGCTCGGCCGCATGCTGTTCGGCGACACGGTCGACCGGCTGATGCGCAAATCGTCCATCCCGCTGCTGATCGCCCGAAGCCGGGCGCGTGCGCCGTATCGCAATATCGTCGTCGCGACCGACTTCTCGTCGTCCTCGCGGCATGCGCTGCAGGCGGCGACCCGCTTCTTCCCCGATGCGGACTTCACGCTGTTCAACGGCTATGACGTACCCTTTGCGAGCTATCTGAGCGCGGACGAGGTCAAGACCGGCTTCCGGCGCATGGAGCAGGAAGTCGCCGACCGTTTCCTCGCCGAAGCCGACATCGCCGATGCCGTGCGGAAACGGATCAACCGGCTGATCGAGCACGGCGCGCCGGAGACGCTGCTCCACGACTATGTGCGCGACCACCGCGTCGATCTCACCGTCGTCGGGAGCCATGGCGGCGGGGCGATCTACGAACTGCTGATCGGCAGCACCGCACGCAGGATGATCGACGCAGTGCCGGGTGACGTCCTGCTCGTGCGTGATCCCCGCGCCGCCTGACATGACAGGGTCGCCGCGATGACGGCGCTGGTCTGGTGTGCCATCGGCCTCGTCCTGCTGATCGTCGGGGCCGAGCTTGTGGTGCGGGGCGGCACGCGCGTCGCCGCGCGGCTCGGTGTCCCGCCGCTCGTCGTCGGCCTCACCATCGTCGCGATCGGCACCAGCACGCCCGAACTCGCGGTCGGGATCGACGCGGCGTTGCGGGGCGAGAGCGATCTTGCGGTCGGCAACATCGCCGGCACCAACATCGTCAACATCCTGCTGATCCTGGGAATGAGCGCGCTCATCCGGCCGCTGGCGATCCGGATGCAGACAATCCGGCTCGATCTGCCGATGATGGTCATCGCGTCGCTGATGCTGATGGCGATGGCCTGGGACGGCACCCTCACGCGGACAGAGGGGATCATCCTGACCGCATCCGGCCTGGCGTATACCGCGACGCTCCTCCGCGTCGCACGCCGCGAGGGCCACAGCGTCAAGGCGGCCTTCACCGACGAATTCGGGGTGGAGCCGGATCCGACACCCGTCCCCGAGACGCTGCTGAGCCTCGGCGGACTCGTGGCCGGAATCGTCGTGATCGTGATCGGTGCGGACTGGCTGGTGGACGGCGCGGTGGCGCTGGCGCGGCAATGGGGAGTCTCCGACGCCTTTATCGGCCTCACCATCGTCGCCATCGGCACGTCTGCGCCGGAGCTGGCCACGACGATCGTCTCGACGTTCCGCAACGCGCGCGACATCGCGATCGGCAACCTGCTCGGCAGCAGCGTCTACAACATCCTGTTCATCCTGGGCGTCACCTGCATCGTGCCGGATTCGGGAATCCAGGTGGGGCGGGCGCTGATCCTCATCGATATCCCGTTGATGACCGCGGTGGCGCTCCTCTGCGTGCCGGTATTCATCAGCGGCCGCCGGGTCACTCGCCTCGAAGGTGCGTTGTTCGTCTCGGCCTATGCCGCCTATCTGGCCTATCTGATCGCGGCCCGGACATGACGGGATTCCGCCGGCGGCTCAGACGGGTTCGAGTTCCTCGCACGATGAGATCTCGAACGCGAGCGGCGTGCCGTCACGCTCGGTGACGGTGACATATTCGCCGATCCGCAGCGGATGCGCCTCAAGGTGGAACAACGGCTCGTCATCGGCATCGCCCGGCGCATAGGAAAAGGCCCAGCCCTTGTTTTTGTGGACGAGAAGCCGTTGAGCTCGGGCTCATCGGGCCAGGAGCGCAGCACCGTCGCGCGCTCGGGCGCGGCGCGCACCGCTGCGCTGTCGATGATCTGCTGTTCGTCGAGTGGCACGCGCAGCAGATAGCAACGCTCGCGCGAACCTTCCGGAAATTCGCGCGTGCGCGCGAGGTCGAGGCGGATCATGTACCAAGGCATTCTGCAGTTCTTCTGCGAAGCCGTCCGGAGCGGAATTGGTGATGTTACTTAGCGCGAGGTCCAGAAAACCCTGCGCATTTCCATGCGCTGTGACAATTCGGCGATCGAGATGGGGAGTCTACCTACAGACCGATGCCGTGGTTCAGGGGAACGTGATCGACGGACGCACGAACGATTCCGTCCCGCTGCATGCGACGGAAGTGCAGTTTGGGGGAAAACGCCGCGATGCTGATGGGATCGTTTTCAGGCGAACGGTGACGAAGCAGGGATGCTGATGGAATGATGGCTCGCAAGAGTGAGTCCGGATCCGTGCCTGGCAAGGTGACCGAGGAACAGGTTCCCGTCACCGACCACACGCTGTTCCTTCGTCCCGAACCTGACCGGGTGGTCCTTCGGCCCTTCGTCCCGGCAGAAAATGGTGGCGGTGATTCACCTGCCCGGACCCGCGTCGGGCGCATTCTGGAGCGAGTTCTCGGCCTCGCCGAGGAGGATTTGCGAAGCGAGCTCGACCGGGTCATCTCCAGCCTTGCAGGCCGTCACCACGATGTCGAGCGCGTGCTCCGGCGGCGCTTCTATGACATGGTCGAGCCGGTTGTCGGGCCTCGCAGCGTCAGCTCCGATCAGGCGCTGCTCGTCGCGGCCTATTTCGTCGAAGAATATTCCTTCGAAGCGGTGGCGCTGTTCAATCCAAGCATCGTCGCGCATCCCGATCAGTCGGGGCTAGAGGCCGGCGCCGTGCGCTTCATCCTCTCGTTGCGCGGCGTCGGCGAGGGCCATGTCTCCTCGATCATCTTCCGGACCGGCGAGTTCACCTGTCCGGAAGGATTCGTCGTCAATCCGGCGAGCCCATGGGCGATCTCGCCCACCATCGAACACATCCCCGGCGGCGCGGCAGACGACCCCGGACTCAGGCTGGTCTATGCCGGATGCCAGGATCTGTCGCAGGTCGTCATCTTCCCCATCAGCTTCCATCAGCGGCATGGGATCGAGGATCTGAGGCTCGTCCGGTTTACCGAAGAAGACGGGCACTCCGTCTATCTGGGCACCTACACCGCCTTTGGCGGCGATACGGTGCGGCAGGAATTGCTGCGAACGGCTGACTTCGTGACATTCGAACTGAATGCATTGCGCGGGAAGCTCAGCGCTACCAAGGGCATGGCGCTGTTTCCGCGAAGAATCTCAGGTCACTACGCCATGCTCGGCAGGCACGACCATGAGAATATCTGGCTGCTCAAATCGAACGATCTCTATAATTGGGACAGCGGCGATATCATCGTTTCACCACGCTGGCCGTGGGAGTTCGTGCAGATGGGCAATTGTGGTTCCCCGATCGAAGTCGATGAGGGGTGGTTGTTCATTACCCATGGTGTCGGCGCGGTTCGGAACTATTGTCTTGGTGCGTGTCTGCTCGACAAGGCGAATCCATCGAAGGTGATCGCGCGCTCGACGCGCCCGCTGATACGTCCGAGTCCGGCCACCCGCGATGGCTATGTGCCCAATGTCGCCTATAGCTGCGGCGCAATGGTCGTCGAACGGACGCTTCTGTTGCCCTACGGCGTCGCCGACTCCTTCACGGCCTTTGCGACGATGCCGTTGGAGCGACTGTTCGGCACGATGGAATAGACGCCGATTGATTTGCTGCCCATTCTTCGCCCTTCCGACCGGTTCAAGCGCTAACTGCAGGTTAGGCCTTTGGTTTACCGAGTGACCGGAGCCTGATAGGGTAATTTCGGCATGGCGCGTCGTATCACCACCATGCGCTGCAGCGCTCCCGGGCCGCAGCTTGAGCGGCTCCTGAGGTCGTTCTGCTCGGCTGCGACGGCATGGGTCTTCGTGCTGACCGTGCTGTTCTGTGCGGTGATGCCGGCGGGGTTGCCGCATACGACGTCGCAGGGATCAGCTTTCAATCCGGCCACGACAAGCGTCGCCCTTCGCGCGAATGGGCCGGAACGATTCGTCGTAAAGCAAGGGATCGCGCGCGATCCGGCCGAACGCTGGCATGACCCTCCTGTTATGCTCTTTTCCGGATTCGCGGTGGCGACCGGCCCATTGCCGATCTTGCCGGTATTGGTGCAGCCCGGCGGCACCGGAGTCGAAGCATCGATCCTCCATGCCCAGGCGTTGGCGAGACTGCGCCACGCACGCGAGCCTCCGATCGTCTGACCTGCCCGGCGCGTCTATGCGTGCCTTTGGACCTGCGGCGGCAGGTCGCGTCTCGGTCTGTCGTCGCTTGCTTCTCGCCCTGATGAGAGCGGCCGCAGACATGCGTGCGGCCCATGGAGGGTTCCATGAAGAAGAGAATGAACAAGCGACCGCCCTGGTGGTTCGCCCTGGCTCTCTGGGCCGGGATTGCGGGTGCCGCCGGCGTGTTGGCCGCAGTCGCTGGATCCGCTTCGTCCTGATCCGTCGCGGGAGCCGGCTGCTTCCTTGGCGGCCGGCTTTCCCGGCACAATCGAACTGGAGATTCGATGCCGCATCATACGCCGCTGATCGCCACCATTGTCGCGGGGCTGTTCGTTGCCTTCGTGCTCGGGGCACTCGCGCATCGACTGAAAGTGTCGCCTATCGCAGGTTATCTGCTCGCCGGGGTAATGGTAGGCCCCTTCACCCCCGGATTCGTCGCCCACGCCGGAATCGCGAACGAACTGGCGGAGATCGGCGTGATCCTGCTGATGTTCGGCGTCGGGCTGCACTTCTCGTTGCGCGACCTGCTTTCCGTCCGCAAGATCGCCGTTCCGGGCGCGATCGTGCAGATCGCCGCAGCCACCCTGCTGGGCATGGGCCTGGCTTGGCTGGTCGGCTGGGGCCTGCTCGCCGGCTTCGTCTTCGGTCTGTCCCTGTCGGTGGCGAGCACGGTCGTACTGCTGCGCGCGCTCCAGGGCCACGATATCGTACAGACGGAGAGAGGGCGGATCGCGGTGGGCTGGCTCATCGTCGAGGATCTGGCGATGGTGCTTGCGCTTGTGTTGCTGCCGGTGCTGGCGGGCATCATGGCAGGTGCCGGACAGGGAGGTGCGGCGATCCTGCAACCGCTCCTGTTCACCTTTCTCAAGGTCGCGGGCTTTATCGCACTGATGCTGATCGTCGGCCGTCGCGTGATCCCCTGGACCCTGCAATGGGTGGTAAGCACGGGCTCGCGCGAACTGTTCCGTCTGGCAGTGCTGGTGATTGCCCTGGGCGTTGCCTTCGGCGCGGCGCTCGCGTTCGACGTATCCTTCGCACTGGGCGCCTTCTTCGCGGGCATGATCCTTGGCGAGACACCGCTCAGCCGACGTGCGACCGAAGAGACGCTGCCGCTGCGCGACGCCTTCGCCGTTCTCTTCTTCGTGTCGGTGGGGATGCTGTTCAATCCGGCCGTGATCGTTCAGCAGCCGCTCGTGCTCCTGGCAACGGTGGTAATCATCCTTTTCGGCAAGTCGCTGGCGGCATATGGCATCGTCCGCGCCTTCGGCTATCCGCGGCAGACGGGCCTCACCGTGGCTGCCAGCCTGGCGCAGATCGGCGAGTTCTCCTTCATCCTCGCGGGGCTCGGAGCCGAGCTGGGAATACTGCCCTCGACGGCTCACGACGTGGTCCTGGCGGGCGCGATGATTTCCATCTTCGTCAATCCCTTCCTCTTCGCCTGGATCGCCGGACGGCATGAGGAGCATGAGCCGGAGCGAGGCTTGATCAAGCCTGTGGATCTGCCCCCTGGGCATATCATCCTGGTCGGCTACGGCCGCGTCGGCAGCATGATCGCCGGCGAGCTGAAGCGCCGGAACAAGGCCTTCGTCGTGATCGAGGACCAGGGGGATACGGTGCGGCTGGCCCGCGAAGACGGGATGAACGTTATCGAGGGTAATGCGCTCGAGGCGCGCACTCTGGTTGCTGCCGGCATCGGGACGGCGAGCAAGCTGCTGATCGCGATTCCCGCCGGATTCGAGGGAGGTGCCATTCTACAGCATGCGCGCATCCTCAACCCGGAGCTCCCCGTGATCGCACGCGCGCATTCGATGGAGGAAGTCGCGCGTCTCGAAAGCGTCGGCGTCGATCACGTCGTGATGGGCGAGCGCGAAACGGCCAACAGAATGCTGGAGCTTTCGGCGACAATGGCACCTGCCAGCAACGCCGCCTAGCGTCTCGTTTACTCTGATTAGGCCGGTACTGTCTGCAACGGGCAGCCGTTGGATCGGATCAACGTCCTGCTGAGCGGTGGCCGCGAATCCAGGAGAACCGATATCATTTCGATAGCGACCTAAGGCGGCCTTGCCGGTTCTGCGCGGGCCTTTGCCCTGTCGATGCTTCGACAGACCGCGTCCGCCTTCGTCGCTCGCCGGCCCGATGCTGGACCTCAGGCCGGCCGGAGCGCTGGGGCGTTGACGGTCCCGAAGGTCAAGCATCACGCCGCGATCGTCGACCCCAAGAAGGTCGGAGAGCTACTGTGAGCGATCGAGGATTATAAGGGGCGGCCCGAGACGCTCTTTGCCCTGCGACTGGCACCCCATGTCTTCCTGCGACCCGGCGAACTGCGCCAGGCGAAATGAAGCGAGATCGACTTCGCGGACAAGGTCTGGCGTGTGCCGGCTGAGCGTATGAAGATGAAGCAGCCTCACGCCGTGCCGTTGTCCCGGTGACGTGCTCCCCAAAATTCCCCCACTCATAAGTAGAGTCCGAGGTTGTCATGGTGCCCATCTGGGCGGGGTTGCACAAGTCGCCTGGCAGCATCGGCGGGCGTCAGCCCGCCTATCCCGCTATGCGGCCGCACATGGTTGTAATCGTCGCGCCAGTTTCTCAGCACTGATCGAGCATGGCCGAGCGATGCGAACAGCGTTTCGTTGAGGCACTCGTCGCGCAAGCGACCATTGAAGCTCTCCACATAGCCATTCTGCTGAGGCTTGCCGGGAGCGATGTAATGCCATTCGATCGGTCGATCCTGTGCCCACCTCAGGATCGCCAGGCTGGTCAGTTCGGTGCCGTTGTCACTGACGATCATCAGCGGCTTGCCGCGAGCTGCGATGATAGCGTCGAGCTCTCGACCGACCCGGGCGCCTGACAGCGAGGTGTCCGCCACGAGCGCCAGGCACTCACGGGTGAAGTCGTCGACCACGGCAAGCATGCGGAACCGCCGGCCGCAGGCCAGAGTGTTGCTGACGAAGTCGAGGCTCCAGCGCTGGTTGGGTGCCTGCGGCAGCGTCATCGGCGCTCGCGTGCCCATTGCCCGCTTGCGTCCACGTCGACGCCGCACACGCAGGTTCTCCTCACGATAGAGCCGCAGCAGCTTCTTGTTGTTCATGACGATGCCTTCACGCGCCAACATGATCCCGAGCCGCCGACAGCCGAACCGACTTCGTTCCAGCGCGATCTCGCGAAGCCGCGACCGAAGGTCGCCATCATCAGATCGCCGATGCGCATAGCGCATCGACGTCCGATCCACCGACAGGATGGCACAGGCCCGACGCTCGCTGATCGCAAAGAGCTGCCGAACATGCTCGACAGCCTTGCGCTGAGCGACAGGCTTCACCAGTTTTTTGAGGCAACTTCCTTCAGCACAGCATTATCGAGGATCGCTTCGGCCAGAAGCTTCTTTAGCTTCGCATTCTCGTCCTCCAGCACCTTCAGCTTGCGCGCCTGTGACACGTCCATGCCGCCATAGGTGGCCTTCCACTTGTAGAACGTCGCGGTGCTCACGCCATGCTTGCGGCACACATCCGCCGTCGTCGCTCCAACCTCCTGCTCCCGCAAGATCGCGATGATCTGCTCCTCGGTAAACCTGCTCTTCTTCACGTCGCACTCCTTCTCGAAGTGGACTCTACATCAAACTGGAGGAGTTTCCGGGGAGCACGTCACGCGGTGTCGGGCTACAAACGATTATGTAGAATCAAATTACTATGAGAATGGATCGAGTCCTGCAAGCGCACCATTTCCCGAAACCCGCAGAAGGGCTGGGTTCTTACTGACCCTATAGAGGACTATCTGAGAACCGGTAGCGCTTCGGCTGGGCGGTCAGTAGCTATGTTGTCTATTCTGCAGATCCGCGATTTCCTGTCGGGGGCTAATTTACGCCGCTGTCGGATCTGGTGGCCACGCTGAAAGCGCGCGAGATTGCCGGCCTAGTAACACTGCAGAAAAGATGATGTCCTCATCTGCGAAGTGGGAACCCGGCGGAGGATGGCTGGATCGACTGAGAGCGCCTTCGCGGCGAGGGTGCAAGGGGGAGATATTGCATCGTGCGAGTCAATCGAACCGTATTGCTGGGCCTTGCCCTGACGCTCGGCGCGCTGCCGCGCGTTGCCTCCGCGCAGGAGCGGGAAGACCGGACCCTGCTCACCCAGGAGCAGATGACCTCGATCATCAACGAAGTGTCGGGCGACCGCGCGATGCAGCATGTGCTGGAGCTGGTTCCCTATCAGTTCGTGCGTCTGCCGAGCGATTACGACAAGCAGTTCCGTGAAACCCGCGTCGTCGCGGACTTCGCAAAGGACTATGGCTTCGCCAACGTCACGGTGGAGACATTCAACGATGACGCGAAGACCTTTCAGCCGACGGTCGGCGAGCTCTGGATGACCACGCCCAAGAACGTGAAGCTGTTCGACATCCATGATGTGGCGCTCAGCCTCGCGTCGCAGAACGCCAATGGCGATCTCAGCGGCGAACTGATCAACCTGGGCGCCGGTCGGCTGGAGGATTTCGACGGCAAGGACGTGAAAGGCAAGTTCGTGCTGACGTCCGGCAACACCGGTCAGGTCTACAATCTGGCCATTGCACGCGGTGCGCTGGGTGTGCTTGGGATCGTTGCCAACAGTCCGCAAAGGGCGATCGACTATCCCCGCCAGATCATGTGGTCGACGGTAGTCGCCAAGCCCGGCACGGTCGCCTGGTCGGTTACGCCAGAGGTGCGCGGCTATCTCGAATCCCTGATCGCGCGTGGCGAGAAGCTGACTATCCGCTCCGTCACCAAGAGCACCGAGGTTTCCGGCCGCAGCGAATATGTCCATGCCGAGATTCCGGGCGATGGCTCGACTAGCCAGGAAGTGGGCATCAGCTGTCACCTGTTCGAAGGGCTCGTCAAGCAGGGCGCGAATGACGACAATTCGGGCTGCGCGATGACGCTGGAGGTGGGCCGCGCCTACATCAAGCTGATCAAGGAAGGAAAGCTGCCGCCGCCCAAGCGGACCATCAATTTCCAGTTCGTGCCCGAGATTTCCGGCACCAATGCCTATCTGAACAAGTACCCCGACAAGGCGAAGGCGATGATCGGGACGCTGAACTTCGACATGGAGGCCATCCGCGTTTCCGCAAGCCGCAGCTACTGGGTTCTGCAGCGCACGCCGGACAGTTTTCCGTCGTACCTGAACGACATCGCCCAGAGCATGATGGAGTATGTCTCCGACATTACCCGCGAACGCGTGCGCTTCCGCCGCTCGTTCAGCGGCTACGCGCCGACCCAGCCGGTGGAATCGCCGCACGGCTCGAAGGACGCCTTCTACATCAAGATCGACAAGCATTACGGCTCTTCCGACCATGTGACCTACATGCAGCACGGCATCCCCGCGGTCATGTTCATTACCTGGCCGGACATGTGGTATCACTCGTCCGAGGATACGCCGGACAAGCAAGATCCGACGCAGTACAAGCGCGCCGCGGTCGTGGGCTTGGGCGGGTTGGTGGCGTTGTCCACCGGCACCGACGCCATGGCCGCCAAGGTCGTGGCCGAGAATCTCGCCCGAGGTACTGGTCGCATGGGCGAAGCGCAGGTCAAGGGCCTGGGTTACATCACCGATGCCGGCGATGCGGGGCTTCCCATGGCCTATCGGGAAGCCCGGAACGCGATCCGCCATCAGGCGGAGATCGAGAAGGCTGTGGTCCGCTCGGCCAACGTCATGTGGACTGACGTCCCCGCTGGCAAAAAGAAGACGGCGGCGATCGCTTCGCTGATCGACAAGCGCGCCGAGGCGCTGCTGGCTGAAGCCCAGGCGACCTTCCAGATGGAAGCTGCCCAGCATGGTATCGGAGCCTCGGAGCCGGTAGTGACCCCGGAAGAGCGCGAGGCCGCTGCTATCATGGTCAAGCCCGGTCCGAAGGCGCCCGCACCCGGGACGCGTGGCTCACCGGCACCGGGGCCGAACCTGCCCGACGAATATATGGCCGAGTTCCAGATCCTGGTGGCGCGCGGCAACATGACTGTCCTGCAGATCCGCGACTTCCTGTCCGGCGAATTCACGCCGCTGCCGCTGGCCGATCTGATGGCCACGCTGAAGGCGCGCGAGGCTGCCGGCCTGATAACGCTGACCAGGAAGTAGGTTCGAATATTCCGTCGCGCATCCGGCGAGGGCCGGGTGAGCGGTGCGGCCTTGCCCCGGCCGAATGAAAAAGGGCGAGCCCGAAGGCTCGCCCTGTATCGTCCGCTCGTTCCGGATCAAAAGCCGAACCGGGCGCCTGCGCGGAAGGTGCGGCCATTGACGCCGGCGGCATGCCAACTCGTCAGATAGTTGCTTCCCATCGAAGGCGCGATCGGAGCCCTGGCGTTGGTGACGTTGCCGACAATGACGTAGAAAGTGAAATCGTCGTTGACCTTGAACGACGCATTCACGTCCGTGTAGAGGAACCGCTTGATATAGCAGAAATTCTCGCCGGTTCCGTAGATGTTGCCGTCGCAGGACAGATCCGCCGTGCCGGCGTCCGCAGCGACGTTCTTGATACGGTCTATGAAGTAGGTTGTGGCCGACAGGGTCAGCCGGTCAAGCTCCAGACTGTTCTGCCAATTCGCGCGCCATTTCGGCGTGCCCGACCCCGAAGACAGCACCGCGGGGCCCCGGGTGCCGGCAAAGGTCATGTACTTACCATTTGCGAGCGTGGTGCTGTATTCGAACACATAGGTCGAATTGATCGTGCTGTTCCACCGGATCTTGTCGGCCAGCTTGACCTGAGCCGTCGCCGACACGTCTAGACCGGTTGAAAGCTCGTTTGCGCCATTGGCATAGGGCCCACTGATCAGGAGCGCGCGCGGCAACGCGTCCGGAAAGTCCGGGTCGGGATCGGCCACTGCCAGCAGCAAATAGCCCTGGGGCAGCGGCTGCTGGTTGTAATAGGCCAGAAACGCGTCACCGATCTCGCCCGCCATGACGATGACGTCGGTCTTCTTGATGTTGTAATAATCCACCGTGAAGCTCAACCCCTTCACCGGCTCGACAACGGCGCCCAAGGTGAAGCTGCGGGATTTCTCCGGCTTGAGATTGGCATTGCCCGCGAAACCACCCCGAGCGCTCCGGCTCGCGGTCACATAGGCCGAATTCGCGCCGCCATGCGCATCGATATAGGCCTGGGGCAGGGCGATGGTATAGCCGCCGGAGAACCCTGAGTCCGGATCGCGCTCGGCAAAGCTCGGCGCGCGGAAACCGCGCGACCATGTGCCGCGAAGCATCAACTGCTGGAACGGTTTGAACGTTGCACCGATCTTGGGCGAGAATGCGCTGAAACCCTCCGAATAATTATCGTAACGGCCGGACCCGGTGATTTCGACCGTCTCCAGGATCGGCGCGGAGACTTCGAAGAAGCCGGCCGTCACCGTGTGCTTGCCGAAAGCTGCGGCGGTGCTGGTGAACTTGTCCAGGTCCGGATTGGGGCCCGGGTTGTTCTGTACCTCGCGGCGGACCTGACCGCCGACGGCGACCTGCAGCGGGCCGCCAGGCAGATCGGTGACTGCCTTGGCGATCGAGGCATCGAACGAAAACATCGAGAACCAGGACTTCTGCGAATATTCCGGCGCCACCATGTCACGCACAGCCTGCGTGTTCAGGTTCGGATTGACGAAATTATAAGCGCCGGTGTTGATCGCCTGCCGCAATCCGGCGATGTCGAGAACGCCGCGCTGGTCGATATCGAGCGTATCCTTTGCGGCGACGACATCCGCCTTCCAGTTCCAGCCTTCGCCGAACGATCCTTCCAGACCGATATTGCCGCGAAGAACCTCATTGACGCGGTGGGTGCCGGTCTCGATGTCGCCGAACAGATAATAGAGGCGGGCCGCGCCGCTCGCCGGATTGGCGGCATAGGCGGCCGCGTAGGGATTGTTCGGATTGAGCTGGCGATCCGCTGCTGCCGCGCAGTTCACGCCCGACGAACAGATATAGACCGGCAGCACGATGTTCGACGAATTATCCGATTCAAGACCGCGATAGGGCTGCACCTGGGCGATGTTGGTGGGCGCACCTATGTAGTCGACCATGCTGCGCGCATAGCTGCCCACCGCGTGGAATTCGATGTTGTCGGCCAGCCGGGCGCTGAAGCGCGCCGTAGTCGAATAGCGCTCCTGCTTTGGCTGTATCTGGCCATACTCATCGAGATTGTTGTGCTTGCAGCCGGTTCCGCCCGCGGCTCCCGTCACGGTGAACGTGCCGTTGGCGCAGGCGGCGGTGCCGCCGAGCAGGGTGTAGGTGCCCGTCGGATTCGCGCCCCGGAAAGGATCGGCGAGATCGGTCTGGGTGGCGCGGCGCACCAGGGCGTTGACGGTAGGGGTAGCCAGATTGTTGTCGGCGGGGTTCCCGTCATTGCCGCCGATCGAGGTCAGATCCTTGGTATTGTACGGGAAACCGGCGTCATTGTTGGAGATGCGGCCGTCCGACTGATATTCGCCATTGAGGTAGAAGTTCCATCCCTGCGACGCATAGTCGCCGAAGCCGGCCGTCATATTGGCGCGATAATGCGCACCGTCGCCGCGCTGCGTCGCGCCGCCTTCCACTGCGCCGGCAAGGCCGTTGAACCGCTTTTTCAGGATGACGTTGACCACGCCGCCGATCGCGTCGGCGCCATAGAGCGAGGAGGCGCCGTCCTTCAGCACCTGTACCTCCTGCACCGCACTGAACGGGATCGAGTTCAGGTCGACGAAGGTGATATGGCCGTCGTCGTTGATCGGGTAATTCGCCGAACGCAGGCCGTCGATCAGGGTGAGCGTCGAGGACGCGCCGACATTGCGCAGCGACACCGTCGCACCGCCGCCGGCGAAGCTGCCGAAATTGGTGGAGAGAGAACCGGCGCCGTCCGCGGCGATCGAGCGGACCGCTTCGGTGATATCGGTGATGCCGGCCTTGGCCAGGGTTTCGGAGGAGAGCAGGGTGACGGGCGAGGCCGTCTCCGTTTCGGTGGCGCGGCGGAACAGCGTGCCGGTAACGACGATCTCCTGGCCCCCCCCGGGATCGTCGGATGCGGGCTTGTCAGCGCTTTGTGCGCTTTGCGCGAAACCGGGTGTCGCGATGAAGGTGGCAATGAGAGCCAGGGATGCTGCGCCCGAATCGAATGCGAGCCGTCGGTAGCTTCTAAACCGTTTGGCCATCAAATATTTCCTCCCGTTTGTTACACCATGAGCCCCTCAACGTGGATCAACGACAGGCAGGTCGATGTAGGAGAGATTGGCGCCGTCGTGATGGACGGCGTTCTCCGCCACCACGCCCTTGCTCTCGCTCTCATTGGGCCCGCCGGTATTCAGATTGCGGACGAACTTGGGAAAGTTCGACGAGGTGACCTCGACGCGGATGCGATGCCCGGCCTGGAACTGGATGCTGGTCGCGATCGGCGTCGGCTTTATCGTATAGGTCTTGCCCGCTTCCATCATCGCCGGCTTGTCGTAGCCGGCGCGGTAGCGCGCGCGCATGATCGTGTCGCCGATGATCCAGGCGGTTCCGTCAGGCGCGACGTCGACGATCTTGACCGCGAAGTCGGTGTCCTTCGCGCTCGACGACACGCTCAGCGCCGCGTCGATGAAGCCGCTCACCTCGATCGGGGCCTTGAGCGGCTCGCTGGTGTAGACCAGCACGTCGTTGCGCGCCTCGACCCCGCGCTGGTCGAACGCTCCGGGGACTACGATCCCGCCATTGCAGCAGTCGCCGCCGCCGACGGTCGGCACCGGATTGAGCGGATCGTAGCGGAAGCGATCGGCGGGCTCTTTGCCGGGCGCCGCTGTGTCCAGCCGGCCATTGCCCCACAGGCTGTTCGCCGCACCCTCGCTGCGCAGGTAGAAGCGCATCGGCTTGGCGCCCGCGGGCGGCCAGGACGCGGTCGCTTTCCACTTGTTCTCGCCCATCGCATAGTAGCGGACGTGCGGCGTGTTGTCGGGGAACTTGGCGACGTCGCCCTTCAGCCAGCGATCGAACCAGTTGAAGATCGTGCCGTCGACGTCGAAGCTGGTATCGCCCATCGGACGCTGGCCGACGACGGTGTCCGGGCCCATCCGGTTATACTGGCAATGCGGCATCGGCGCGATCACGTTGTACTGGTTCTCGCGCACGGTGGCGGTGCTGCCGGCCTTGCGGGCATGGTTGAACAGCTCGAGGTTCGGCCCGATCGACACGTCGTACCACGTGTTGAACCACAGCGCGGGCACGCCCCAGCCCATATCCTCATGGTAGAGCCCGCCTTTCCGCCAGCCCGGATCGGCCGGCGTGCGATCGATGAACGCTTCGAACGTCGCCGGCGGCTCGCCGAGGCTCGACAGCATCTGATCGACCGGCAGGTGCCAGATCTGCTTGTTCCAGTCGACCTTGGGCTTGGTGGCGTTGAGATCGTTATACTGGGCGACGTGCACGCGCATCTTCTCGTCGAGATCGTGGGGAAGCTCGGCGCGTAGCGGATTGTCGACCCCGTAGAGCCAGACGAAGAACAGGTTGCGCGGCACGCCGCCGGTGTACCAGTTGCCCTGCTCCTGGAACCGTCCGACCTTGCCGATGCCGGCGCCCGACGACATCGGCACCATCGCCGCGTGCGCGGGATGCTTCATCCCGGCTAGCGCGAGCTGCCACTCGGCCGAGGACGAACAGCCGAGCGTGCCGACCTTGCCGTTCGACCAGTCCTGCTTGGCGATCCAGGTGAGCGTGTCGTAGCCGTCGGTCTGCGGCTTTCCGAGGATTTCGTACTTGCCCTCGGAGAAATAGCGGCCGCGCTCGTTCTGGACGATGAACACATAACCGCGGCTCACCGCCTCCAGCGCGTAGCGCTGGGTCGAGCCGCGCAGCTTGTGCTCGTTGTACGGCGTCTTCCACAGGATGGTGGGGAGCGGCCCCTTGGCGTCCCGGGGCATGAAGATGTTGGTCGACAATCGGACGCCGTCGCGCATCGGCACCAGCACTGCCAGTCGCGACACGGCAACGCGCGCCATCTCGCGCTCCATCGCCTCCGGGCTATAGTTGGAAACATCCTGCGCAAAAACAGGCTGGGTCACCAGCGCGCACACCAGCACACACCGCGAAATAGCTCGCAGCATAATATGCTCCCCCTGTGGCTATACGTCATGACGACGCTGTGCCTCTAAGGGGGAGGGATCATCCGTGCAATGTCAAGGGGTGGGCGCCAAATATTATAATTTAATATTCAAAAAGGCGCACTTGAATATTTTGAATTGCTTCTGCCGGACTTTTGGGAATTTTCTTGCTTTTTGGCGGCTATGTTCAACTTGCCGTTAACCCTGCCGGGTGATGCGTTCCCGCACAGCCGGTGCCGGAGCAATGCGACGGCGCTTCCTATTCCCGGTCCTGCCCCGTACCGCGCGTTTCGGGTTGCAGGCGCGCCGGCGAGGGCGAGACGGGCCCCGGCATAGGCATCGCTCCGGCTTGGAAGCGCGACAGGGCATCGTCGCTGGTGGCGAGCATATAGACCAGCACCGCAACTTCGATCGCGGCGTTGCGAAGATCGGGCTCGTATAGTTTTTCGTACGTGTCGAAATTGGTGTGGTGGGTGAATGCACCATAGCCGAACGGATCCTGGAGAAGGCCGATCGCCGGCAATCCGGCGACCGCGAAGGATCCGTTGTCCGATCCCCCGAGCATGCGCGCGCTTGATGCGATCGCGGTGGTGAAGCCCCAATCCCTGAAACTCGCCATCGTATTCGCGACGAACGCTGCAGCATCAGGCGGCCCGAACACGGTGGCGCCTCGCGGAATACCAGTACCGGAATCGAGGTTCACATAGCCTGCGAACTTGGCGAAATCCGGCTTGGGATGTTCAGCACTGCCGAAATGCTCGGCAACATAGGCTTGCGAGCCAAAGATGCCCTGTTCCTCCCCCGACCATAGGGCGAGGCGGATGGTGCGCCGGGGGCGCATGCCGCTGGCCTTGAGCAGCCGGAGCGCTTCCATCATGACCGCCGAACCGGCGGCATTGTCCGTGGCACCGGTGCCGGCGGCCCAACTGTCGAAATGGCCGCCCAGCATCACGACTTCGTCGGCTTTGTCCGTTCCGGGGAGTTCGGCGAGGACGTTGTAGTTCGTGCGGCCTTGCGGATGGTAGCGGTTGCGGACGTTCAGGCGAAGCTGCACCGGCATGTCATCTTCCAACACGCGGGCGATCCGGCCATAATCGGCGTTGGCGATCATCACCGCGGGCACCTGACGCACCTCGCCATAGCTGTTGACGCTTTGCACCCGCATCGCCTCCTGCGGCTCGCCGCTATCGACGATGCGCGCAGCCGCGCCGTTATCCAGCAGGAATTTGGCGACGATATTGTCGACCTCGTCTGGCGAAAGCCGGCCTGGCTGCGGCGGCGTCACGGGTTCAGGCGATCGCCTTCCCGGGCGGGCTCCGCTTGCGAACGCCAACAACTCCGCATCGCTCCGCCGTAAGGGGGCAGGCGTGAAATCATGCGACGGCGTCGCCGCGCGGCCGACCAGCACCGCGGCTCCGCGGACCTTGCTTTTCATGCTGTTCAGATATGCCGTCAGTTCCGCGAGGGTCGGCATCGCGACGGGAGCGCGAGGCGTTGGTTTGGCCCAGCTTGCGGGATCGGGAGACGATGCCGCGCTGCGCCCCGAAACCGCGCCAAGGCCTGGCGGAAGAAGCAGGACGGCGTTCGTCGTGACCAGACCTGCGGTCGACGGACTCCATGGCAGTGCGCGGGCGTTGATCGGAGCCTGGTAAGGCGCAACGACGCTCGCCTCCGTCAACTCGTTGCTCCAGCCCTGGTGCCCGAAGTCCCAGGGCTCGAGGTGGACATCCTGAAGTTCCCAGCTCTTCAGGATTTCGGCCGCCCAATCCTGCGCCGCCCGAAGTTGCGGTGAGCCGGTCAGGCGCGGGCCATGCACATCGGTTATTTGATGAAGCAGGGCCATAATCCGGGAATCGGCCGCAACTTTTGCCTCAATCCGGGTCCGAACCTCTGCGGGAGAAAGCGCCGCTTCCGTCGCCTGTTGCGGTTGGGCGGGCTGCGCAGCCCCACTGGCGATGTGGCAGATCGATAATAATGCGGCCGTAGCCAGATAGCGACGCTTCAAAGTTGCTTCCCCCTCGTGTTCGGACCGGGTGCGACGGACACTTTGCATGAAAGCCGAAATTGGCAGGCAAAGGCCTAGCTCGCAAGGCAGGAGGAATGAGAAATCCCTGCTTCTCCGAGATTCCTCTTTCTTTTCAAAATTGCACCTCGGATAGAATAGCGTGCGGAAATTGGTGCCACTTCTGATGCGCTTGACATAGCTCGATAATTGCCAAGGCCACAATGGGCTCGAGAACGGCGCCTATCGGCGCAGCCGTGCCGGAAGCTGCCAGTCTAGGCGATTCGAGAATCGCTTTGACCACGAGTCCATAGACCCACGCACCCAAAGCATCGCGCTCCACCGGCAGTTGGTCGAGATGAACCTGAAGTCCGGTTTGAAAGCTAGCCCCGGTCTGCTTCGGCAGCGCCGGGGTTCACGTTCGATCAAGACATTCTTTAGAAGGGCAGGCCGATCGCTCCCTTCACGGCATTCGATTGGTTGGAGGGAACCGATTTGTCTCTCATAACCGACCGACACGGTCAGGCCCTGGGAAAGGTGCAGCCTGCCGTTGACTGCCATGGTCGCGCTGTTCCACGAAAGCTGCGCGCCGATCACGTCGAAGCTGCTGCTCGTGCCGGACAGCGTCATTTCGCTGACCGGATCGATCGAGCCCCAGGCATGCGGCATAGCTGTTCGCGCCGGAGAGCGTCAGCATGCCGGTGCCGAGCGCTTGCGTTTGATCCGGTTCGCCTCCCGCATGCACACGATCTTGTTGGAGACGCCGTCGTCCAGCGTGTCCGCGAAGGGCAGGATGTGATCGACATCGACCGCGCTGGAGAACAGCATCTCGATCGAGATCTGCTGTCCGGTATAGATACAGCGCCGATCTAGGACGTTGCCCGGATTCAGTTCCTCCCACAGCTTCAGCAACGCGCGGTTGGCGCCGGTGTCCGGCTGGCCGATCGCGGCCAGCTTCTCCGATCGGCGTTCGGCAGCGAGCCGGTTGTCGTTGTTCTCGCGATTGAGCCGCTTCTTGTCCTCGTCAGTGAGCTTCAGCTCGCGCGCCAGCTCGATCGCGATCTCGGCCGGTGGACCATAGGTGCGGATCAGCCGGTTGACGACCCGGCGGAGCTGGTTGAGCCCGATATGGACGGTCGGGTTGGTCAGCCGGCCGACGCGCATCTCCTCCGGATCGGAAGGCTCGCCGGTGCCAGGCATGATGTGCCGCTCGAGCGCGACGCAGCTAGTCTGCGCCAGATAAAGCCAGCGCTACGGCGCTGGCTTTTTTGTTGAGCGGATAACTAAGCCACCCGCCTCAGTCGATACCCACTCAGCTCCACCGAAACATGCCCCAGCCGGGCGACCGATCGTCAGATCGCGCACGGCGTTCAGCACCGCCGACGCCAGTATCTTCTACAATCACCGCGGCACGCGCATCTCGTACGCGCACAAATATACCGGGCCGTAATATGCTAGCGAGGACAGCGGCTTTCCCGCGAGCGTCTCAGCCGAGGCCGGTACGCCTGCGCATCCTGCCACGGCTCGACTGCTCCGCATCGTCCAGAACGACGCCGAGATCACCGCTGGTATGGGAAAGGTCTATTTCGATCGCAAACGGTCCTGGTTCTAGGATGAGCGTATTGAGGTATGTGAAGAGAGGGCGCACGCGGTTGTGCGACCGTTCGGCACCGGCCTGGGTCGAGCGTCATCAATATTTCACGCGGAGCGTCTCTGGGAAGCCCTCCTGTGCCCCTTGCCGATTCGGCCGGCGGCAATTCAGCGGATCACGGACGGCTGGTATCGAATGGATGACGAGCACGACGCCATCTCGGCTTGGATCGGCAGGGAGATCCTTCCGCACGAACGCGCTGTCCGGACCTGGCTTTCGCGCCGCTGGGGGCATGTCGTCGATGCGAATGACGTGATCCAGGAAGCCTATTGCCGCATCGCCAGCCTGACCTCCGTCGATCACATCCGCAGCCCGATGGCCTATTTCTACCGGACCGCCCAGACCGTGGCAGCGGACATAATGCGCCGTTCCGGTGTAATTAACTTCACTTCCGTGACTGAAAACGAATGGTTGAACGTCATGGATAATGAGCCGCTGGCGGATCGGGCGATGGCGGCGGCCCAGGAACTCGATCGCGTCAACGGGCTGCTCTCGGAATTGTCTGAAACCTGCCGCAAGGCTATCGAATTGCGGCGGATCGAAGGTGTATCGCAGAGGGAGGCGGCTCAGCGCCTGGGAGTGAGCGAGGACGTCATACGGAACCATCTCGTGCGAGGCGTGCAACGAGTCCTGAAGGTATTGGCGGCGCAGGACGCGCATCTGAGCGGCGATGCGCAAGAGACTATCGAGCAAAAGGCGGAAGCGATTGACACCTCCCGGTCTCTCTAACAGCATCGACGATCAGGCCGCCCATTGGGCGGTGGAGGCGGCCTATGGGGACATGTCGCCGGAAAGCCGCGCCGAATTGGATGCCTGGCTGGCGGTCGACCCTCGCCATCGGGGCGCTTTCGCACGGGTCCGCGCGGCGCTGCATGTAATGGAGGAAGCGGTGGTCGAAGCGCGGCCCGCCGCGCCGTCTCCGATGCCGGCCCCTGCGATTTCCTCGTCCGACAATGACAATGGCGACCATGATGCAGCCGGCGGCCGCGCCGATGTAGCACATGCGCATGCACCTTTGCGGAAAGGGTTTTTCCGGTGGGGCGGAAGGACCGTCGCGGTGGGCGCCGCGCTGGCCGCGTCCGTGGCGGCGCTGGCGGTGGTCGGCGTGCCCGTCATGGCGCCCTTCAGATCGGGCGAGCTCGCCGCGGACGAGAAGGTCGTGATGCTCCAGGACGGCTCGGTGGCGACCCTGCGTCACAACGGGAAGCTGGAAGTCGAGCTGTCCGCCAATTTCCGCAGGGTCATCCTGCTGAGCGGCGAAGCCACCTTCCAGGTCGCGAAGGACAAGGCGCGGCCCTTCGTGGTGCGATCCGGCGATGTCTATGCGCAGGCAACGGGAACCGTCTACTCCGTCAGCCGGGTCGGCCAGACCGGCGGAAGGGTGGCGGTGGCGCGGGGAAGCGTGCTGGTCTGGTCGCGAGACGAGCGCGACCAAGCGGTTCTGCTCCATGCCGGCGACGCGGTGACGCTCGATCTGGGGCAGCCGCAGCCCGCCGCTTCCAGAACGGCCGCCGCCGTATCGCTGCCGCCGCCCGATCTGGCCCAGATCTCCCTCGACAATGTGCCGATCAAATCGGCCGTAATCCGTTTCAACCGCGTCAACAGCACCAAGATCGTCATCGCGGATCCGGCGATCGGAGAGACGCGGATCGTCGGTCTGTTCGGCGCGAATGACGTCGAGCAGTTCGCGCAGGCTGCGGCCGTCCTGTCGGGCGGAAGGATCGAGCGCGCGGGCAGGGTTATTGTAATAAAAAGTAAATAAAACTGCCAAGAAACATTAATTTATTCTTCCTGACCGAAATACTGATGATCCCCGTCAATCAGGTTGAACGCATCAAATGGCGGGGAAACCTAAATGAACGCACGTTTTTGCTGGTCGATTTCTTCCATGGCGGCGCTTGCCGTCGCCATATCCCTTCCCGCTGCGGCGCAGGCGCAAACCCGCAGCTTCAATGTTCCGGCGCAATCCGCATCGAGCGGCGTCATCGCGTTCGCGCGCCAGGCCGGCATCCGCGTGATCGTCGCCAGCCGGGATACCGACGGACGCACGACGAACGCCGTCCAGGGGAATCTGGATACGCGCGAGGCGCTCGACCGGCTTCTCGCCCAGACCGGCCTCACCGTCCGGTCCTTCGACGCGGGAGTCGCCATTCTGGGCGTCTCGTCCGATCAAAGCGCGTCCGCTGAAGAACCGGCGGCCGAGATCCAGGTCACCGGGACGCGCATCGTCCGCAACGGTTACGACGCCCCCACGCCGACGACCGTGCTGGGCGAGGAGGAGATCCGCCGGAAAGCGCCCGAGAACATCGCCGACGTCGTCACCATGTTACCGGGCGTCGGCGCGGGCAATTCTCCGGCGCAGAACACGGGAACCACGAGCTCGGGCTATACGGGCGTCAACTCGCTGAACCTGCGCAACCTGGGTTCGAGCCGCACGCTGGTTCTGCTCGACGGCCGGCGCCTGCCCGCCGCGACCGTCAACGGCTCGATCGTCGATATCAACGTCGTCCCCAACGCCTTCATCAAGCGGGTCGACGTGGTGACCGGCGGCGCCTCCGCCGCATGGGGATCGGATGCCGATGCCGGCGTCGTGAACTTCGTCCTCGACAAGGACTTCACCGGCATCAAGGGCAAGATCCAGGGAGGGGCCACCACCGAGGGCGACCGGACGAACTACTCCGTCTCGCTCGGCGTCGGGGCCAAGTTCGCCGGCGATCGCGGCCACATCCTGCTGAGCGTCGAGCATTCCTACATCGATGGCATCGATGGCCTGCCGCGCTCCTGGTACACGGGGTACAGGACGTTCGCCAATCCCAACTGGACGTCGACCAACGGCCAGCCGCGATACCTCTCGCTCGATCATGTCGGCTATGCATCGATAACGCCGGGCGGGGTCGTGACCACGGGTCCGCTCCGCGGCGTGTATTTCGGGCCGAACGGCACGCCGGGGCAGCTCAACTACGGCACGCTTCTCACTTCGGACACCTTTGTCGGCGGCGACTGGCAATATACCGACTGGTCGAAGAACACCCAGTCTTTCCTGAACGCCAATTCCCGCCAGAACGCCTTTGCGCGCGCCAGCTTCGACGTGAGCGACAGGGTCCAGGTCTTCGGGCAGTTCATCTTCACCCGCTCCTATGTGACATCGGCCGCGCCGCCGACGATCGGGACCAACACCATCCAGCGCGGGAACGCCTTCCTGCCCGACAGCATCGGCGCGCGCATGGACGAGCTCGGATTGAAGACGCTCAGCATCGGCTCGTCGAACGCGGACCTCGGCAAGCGGGAATATTCCAGCGACCATTCGCTCTACCAGTATCTCCTTGGCGCCAGCGGATCGTTCGGCCTGTTCGGGAAGGATTTCAGCTGGGAGGTTTCGGGCTATCGGAGCATCAGCAAGATCGGCCAGGACGTGCTGGTGCCGATCAGCGCGAATTTCACCAAGGCGCTCGATGCCGTCCACGGGCCTAACGGCTCGATCGTCTGCCGCTCGACGCTGACCGACCCCGGCAACGGATGCGTCCCCTACAATCCGTTCGGCACCGGCGTGAACAGCAGCGCGGCCGTCCAGTATTTCATGAGCGACGACTGGGTGCGCCAGACGATCCACCAGGATGGTTTCGCCGGAACGTTGCGTGGGGAGCCCTTTTCGACATGGGCCGGCCCGGTGTCGTTCGCCACGGGCGTCGAATATCGCCGCGACCAGGCTGAGGGCACCGCCAATCCTATCGGCCTGGCCGATGGCTTCGGCAACGCCAACTACAAGCCCATCCAGGGCTCCGTGAACGTGAAGGAGGGGTTCCTGGAGATCGTCGTCCCGCTCCTCAAGGACACGGTCTTCAAGTCGCTCGACTTCAACGGCGCCGTGCGCGCCACCGATTACAGCTCCTCCGGCTTCGTCACGACCTGGAAGACCGGCGTCACCTTCGCGCCGATCGACGACCTGAAGATCCGGTTCACGCGATCGCGGGACATCCGCGCGGGCAACCTGTCCGAGTTGTTCGCCGCCGGCTCCACGGGTTCCGCCGTCGCTTCCGATCCGTTCCTGGACGGGCAGACCTATACGGTACAGCAGGTCACGACGGGAAATCCGACGATACGGCCGGAGAAGGCCGACACGATCACCTTCGGCGCCGTCGTCACGCCGCGAGCCATTCCTGGCCTGTCCCTGTCGGCGGACTATTGGGACGTGAAGATCCGCGACGCGATCACGACTGCGTCGAGCAGCTCGACGGTCGACCAGTGCTTCAAGGGCGACCAGGATCTGTGCGACAACATCGTTCGCGGCGCCGACGGCAAGATCAAATATATCTATGTGCGGCCCGTGAACCTCGATCTGTTCTGGGCGAGGGGCGTCGACGTCGAGGCGAGCTACCGGCTTCGCCTGTCCGATGTCGCGTCCTCGCTGGGGTCGGGGCTGGTCTCGATCCGGGCGCTCGGCACGCTCAATCTCAAGAACGGAAGCGAAAGCGGGCTGACCGGCATCTTCAATTCCAGCCTCAGGGAAGGCGGCGCCCCGCGATATCGCTATCTTGTCGATCTCGCGTACAGCAAGGGGTCGTTCGACGTGTCGCTGACCGGGCGGGGTATCAGCTCCGGCGTACATGACGCCACCTTCGTCCAGTGCAGCACGGATTGCCCGAGCGGGACCAACACGATCAACAACAACCATGTGGATGGCGCCTTCTATGTCGACGCGTCCGTGAGCCATGGCATCGCGGGCGGAGTCGAGGCGTTCTTCGTCATGACCAATATCGCCAATCGCTCGCCGATACCTTCGGCCGACGGGCCGGGATTCAGCTCCGCGCAGTTCGGGTACAACCGCACCTATTCCGACACGGGCCGCGCCTTCCGGGCCGGGATCCGGTTCCAGCTCTAGGCGGTGGGAAAAGGCGCCGTTCCCCGGATCGATCGGGGAGCGGCGCCTGCCCCCACGCATCCTGCCCGGCCGCGCATTTCCGCATGCGTCCGGCTCCCAGAATCCGGAGAGTATCAATGAAGCGTAGAGACTTTATGGTTGCCGCCGCGTTGACTTCGTTCGCGCCCGTCCGGGCGGCGGCCGCGCGGCAGGAGGTGAAGCCCGACATCGTCGGAACACCGTTCAAGCAGCGTTGGCCCGACGCCACCTACGCGCGCAACGTCTGGACGATGCAGGTATTCGACGGCCGGCTCTATCTGGGCGCGGGGAACAGCTCGAACTTCGGCCCCTCGTCCAATGCGGGCCCCGTTCCGATCCTGTCGTTCGACGGCCGAAGCTTCGTCGAGGAATATACCGTCAACGAGGAGCAGATCGCGCGCTTCTATCCGGTGGGCGACGTCCTGTTCGTTCCGGGACATGATCCTCGCGACGACTGGTCCTATGGCAACCTCTATCGTCGCGCCAACGGCGCGTGGAGCAAGCTGCGGAATATCCCTCGCGGGATCCATGTCTACGACATCCGGCACTATGCCGGGCGCCTGATCGCGGCCGGCGGCGCTTACGGCCAGCCGATCTCCGCCTGGATATCGGAGGACGACGCGGAGAGCTGGAAGCCCGCGGCGCTGGTCCCCAATCCGGCGCTGGCCGAACCGACGATCCCGTCCGGCAGGATCGCGACCGTGCTCGGCCAGCAGACTCAGGTGGTCGGCCGGTTCTGGACGCTGTTCGAGATCGGGGACGCGCTCTATGCGAGCACCACTGCCCCGATGGCGCGCGCTCAGGGCGACGCCCACCCGCGCATCGCGACGCTCTTCCGCTTCGATCCCGCGCAAAACGGCTTCCAGCCTCTCGCGTTCGGTCACCTGTCCTCGCTGTTTCCGGAAACGCCGGCCAGCGGCGATCAGGTCGGGCTGGTCGAGCGCTGGGCCAGGCTCGGCCGGGAAACGGCCTATATCGGCGGCTGGCAGCATAACGATCATCAGTGGCTGCCGATCGGCCTTTATGCGGCGACATCGGCCGAGAAGGCGCGCCGGCTCCCGTTGCCGCCGTCCGAGCAGCCTCGCGACATTCTCGTCGAGGGCGGCCGGCTCTACTGCCTTTCGTCCCGGGAAGAGGGGAGCCAGCATCGCGTCTCCGTCACGCGCTTCGACCGCGCGCTCAAGGGCGGGACGGTGGTGGCCACCTTCGTCGCCCCCACGTTCGCCAGGTCTTTCGCGCTGTTCCAGGGGCGCTTCTATTTCGGCCTGGGCACGGAAACCGGCACGGGCGCGGCGCTGTCCGAGGCGGCGGGCACGATCCTCAGCACGCCCTTCATCGCGTGACGCCGTGCGATCGGCAAGAACGACAATTCCAGGGAAGCAACATCATGTCACGATCGATTGAACGTTTCGGCCGGCTCCTTGGCCGGCTCGCTAAAGGCGGACGATCCGCCCTGGCCCTCGCCCCGGCGATGGCGCTGCTGTGCGCGAGCACGCCCGTAGAGGCGCGGCCGGCGCGAAATGTGATCCTGTTCCTCGGCGACGCGGGCGGCCTGCCGACCCTGAGCGCCGCCGGCATCTATGCCCATAACCGCCCGCAATCGCTGTTCATCCAGTCGATGCCGCATATCGGCCTGTCGGACACGTCGGCGCTCAATCACTGGGTCACCGATTCCGCCGCCGGCATGACCGCGATCGTCACGGGCCACAAGACGAACAGCGGCATGAATTCGGTCGTTCCCTCGGTCGGCGGGACGGGCGTGACCCCCGTGAAGACGATCCTGGAATATGCCGAGCAGCGCGGGCTTTCCACGGGCGTCATCACGAACATGCCGATCTGGGACGCGACGCCGGCCGCATGCTATGCGCATGTCGCGAGCCGCACCGACAAGGACGAGATCTTCCGGCAGTTGCTGGCCCCGCGCTATGGGGACGGCGTCGACATCCTGATCGGGAAGGACCGCGCCGCCGCCGAGGCGGCTTATGCGAAAATGGGGACGAACGCCGCCCAGGCCTTCACCCGCGCCGGCTATCTCTTCAGCGACGACCCATTGGCGCTGACGCCGGAAACGCGCCGGGCGGCGATCCTCCGCGACGAGGATTTCGCTCCCATCCCCGCCGTGGAGGCAACGATCGCCAGTCTCAGCCGCAACAGGAAAGGCTATTTCCTGATGGTCGAGTGGGACATGCACACGAACAAGCTCCAGGACGGGCTTCGGCATGCCGTCGAGATGGACGACATGATCCGCAAGGTCAGCGCCAGTGTCGGCAAGGACACGCTGATCCTGTTCGTGGCCGATCATTCCTATGATCTCAAATTACTGTCGGGTACGCGCGACCGGCCCCTGGCCGAGCAGCTATCGGCGCCTCAGGGGAGCAGGCCGGTGATCGCGGCCGATTCGAAGGGCGCGCACGCGGGAGAAGAGGTTGTCGCGGCCGCGATGGGGCCTGGAGCGGAGGGCGTGAAAGGGTTCTTTTCGAACACATGGTTGTTCGACGTCATGATGACGGCTTTCGGGTGGAAAGTGAGCTGACGCTATATTCTGTGTTTCGCGTTGGCGAATTGGGCGACGTTCGACTTGGGTATTGGGCGGCCCATGAAAGGCAGCTATTTGCACCTCGTCCGCTGATAGCCGACAGTCGGCAAGTGGCCACATTCAGCCGCGGAACACCGAAATTATCCAATAATTTGAATGCCCGCTTTCGGCATGGGCAAGATCAGATATCCCGAGCGCCTCAGCCCCCGCAGGATTCGCGCACGATCAGCTCGGTGGGCAGGCGCTTGCTTTCCTGGTGGTCGTCCTTGTCCATGATCCGGGAGACGAGGAGGCGGCCGGCTTCGAACGTGTCCTGGCGGATCGTGGTGAGCGTCGGGGTGCTCAGGCGGCTGAGCAGCATGTCGTCATAGCCGACGACCGAAACGTCCTGCGGCACGGCGATGCCGTTGCGGCGCAGGGCCTGCATGGCGCCCAGCGCGATCAGGTCGCTCGTGGCGACGATGCCGTCGAACTTCACGCCCCGGCGCAGCAGGCCGCTGACTGCGGCGAAGGCGGATTCCAGCTCGAACTCGACCGTCAGGATTCGATCGGCATCGGCTTCGAGGCCGCTTTCGGCCAGGGCATCGAGATAGCCCCGGCGGCGCTGCATCGCTTCGGGATCGCTGCCGCCCAGGAACAGGATGCGGCTGCGACCGAGCCGGGCGAGGTGCCGCGTCGCGCGGCTGCCGCCGAGCAGATTGTCGGACCCGATCGAGCAATAGCGCTGCCCCGGCAGATCCGCCCCCCAGACGACGAAGCGGGCATTGCTGTCCGCCAGCCGGTTGAACTCGTCATGGAGCATGCTCTGGCCGAGGAAAATCACGCCGTCCGCCCGGCTCGTCGTGGTCGCGATGACGAGATCCTCGAAGCTGGTCGGCGAGGTGTGGCTGACCGTGAAGTCGCAATCGCGCGCGCGTGCGGCCTCGCCGATATTCGCCAGCAATTCGAGGAAGAACGGGTGCGACAGCGGCAGCGGCCGCCCGCGCATCACTGGCGTGACGATCGCGATCGATCCGTCCGCGCCGATCGGGCTGGTGGGCATTGTGGACTTAAACGGATAGTCATGGTCGCGCGCCAGCGCCCAGATCCGCTGCTTGGTCCGGGTGCTGATGAGCGGATGATCGTTCAGCGCGCGCGACACCGTCGATGCGGACACGCCTGCCAGCTTCGCCAGATCCTGCAGCGTGGTATTGTTATTGCTATTGCTGCCCATTGCACCCAAGCTGACGGCGAGGCCGAATACGGCCCATTAGCGCATTGGGAGGGGCCCTTTGCAAGCGATCGAGAGGGGATTGTCGGGCGCGGCGCGCCCGTGGCGGGGTGCGGTCCTCCGTCCGCCGGCCTGGCAGCTTTGGAACATGTGCCTCGGGCTGTTCGGGGTGCAGGTCGTCTGGGGCCTGCAGAACGTCAACACCAGCCGTATCTTCCAGACGCTGGGCGCCAATATCGACGAACTGGCGCTGTTGTGGATCGCGGCGCCGATCACCGGGCTGTTCGTCCAGCCGGTCATCGGGCATCTGAGCGACCGCACCTGGGGGCCGCTCGGTCGGCGCAGGCCCTATATCGTGGCGGGCACGCTGCTCACCGCGCTGGCGCTGGTGGCGATGCCGCTCGCCACGACGCTCTGGTCGGCCTGCCTGATGCTGTGGCTGCTCACCGCCGCGATCAATGTCGCGATGGAGCCGTTCCGCGCGCTCGTCGCCGATACGCTGCCCGAGCCGCGCCGCACTTCGGCCTATGCGCTGCAGGTGTTCTTCATCGGGGCGGGAGCGGTGTTCGCCTCGGCGCTGCCCTGGATGCTGAACCACTGGTTCGGGCAGGGCGGGCATGCCGGATCGGTCGGCATCGCCTATGGGATCGGTGCCGTCGTGCTGCTGGCGACGGTGGGCTGGTCGGTGGCGACCACACGCGAGCGGCCGCCCGAGCAGCTCGCGCCCGGCCCCGGCGAGGTGCCGCATCCCGAAGTGCCCAGCGCGAGCGGGGCCGCCGCGCTGACGTTCAGCGGGATCGCCTGGATTTCGGGCGGGATGCTGCTCGCCGGCGTCACCGCGGCGCTTGGGTCTGCCCGCGAGCTTTATCTGGTCGCGGGCATCGCGGCCCTGTTCGGCCTGCTCCAGCTCGGCGCGGTGCTGCTGCGGCGGCGCGGGCGTGCGTCGATCGGGATGATCGTCATCGTCGAGGACATCCTCCACATGCCGTCCGTGCTGAAGCGGCTGGCGGTGGTCCAGTTCTTCACCTGGTTCGGGATGTTCGCGCTGTGGGTTTATGCGATCCCCGCCGTCGCCGCGCTCGATTTCGGCACCCTCGATCCGGCATCGCCCGCCTATGGCGAAAGCGCCGATTGGGTCGGCATATTGTTCGCCGAATATAATGCCGTCGCGGCGGGGGCGGCGCTGCTGCTGCCCGCGATCACGCGGCGCATCGGCCGGCATGCCTGCCATGCGATCTGCCTGGGCTGCGGCGCACTCGGCCTGCTCGGCTTCGCCGGCATGCATCGGGCGGGCGACCTGTGGCTGCCCGCGCTCGGCATCGGCATCGCCTGGGCGGCGATCCTGTCGCTGCCCTATGCTATGCTGTCGGACGGCGTGCCGGCGCGGAAGATGGGCGTCTATATGGGCATCCATAACATCTTCATCGTCCTTCCCCAGCTCGTCGCGGCGTCGATCATGGGGTTCGTCGTGCGCGTGCCGTTCGGCGGCCATGCCGAGGGCGCGCTGTTCACCGCCGCCGGCTCGCTGATCGTCGGCGCATGCCTTGCGTTAACGATTCCCTCCATGCACCATCGCCAGGAATTTAATGCAATATTGCATTAAAGGCAATTGCTGGAGACATTGGAAAATCGCCCGGCTGGCCCCTGATGCTCCCTATGACGAGGGTTGTGGTGCGGGAGTTGGTAGCGCTACCGGAAAAATCGGGCTTGCGCGCAATGCAAAAATACGCAACTTTGCGCAAAGATTGCAGCGCCCGGCGATGCCGCGCGCCCAATAACGCCTCCGCAAAAGCGGAGCATAAAAGGGGAGGAAAGCATGAAGGATCTCGATTCGAGCCGTCGATTCCGCGCGTTGCATTGCGGCGTCTCGCTTTGCGCGCTGGCGGTGATGGGCTTCGCGCCGGCTGCCCATGCGCAGACCGCCGTGAGCGACGCGCCGGCGCAGCAGGAATCCGGCGCAGAGGCGCAGGCAGGGGAGGATGGCGGCCAGACGATCGTCGTCGTCGGCGTCCGCCGCGCGCTCGATACGTCGCAGAACATCAAGAAGAATTCCGACACTTTCGTCGATTCGATCACCGCGACCGATATCGGCGCCTTCCCGGACAAGTCGGCGGCCGAGGCGCTGGCGCGCGTGCCGGGCATCACCGTCAACCGCCTCCAGTCGGCCGACGACAGCACCCATCCCTCGGGCGAGCCGACCGGCGTGCTGATCCGCGGCCTCACCCAGGTCCGCACCGAGTTCAACGGGCGCGACAGCTTCTCGGCGGATTCGGCGCGCGGGCTCCAGTTCAACGACGTCTCGCCCGAGCTGCTCGCGGGCGTCGATGCCTACAAGAACCAGACCGCCGAGATGATCGAGGGCGGCATCGCCGGTACGGTCAATCTGCGCACGCGGCTGCCGTTCGACCAGAAGGGGCTGCTCGTCACCGGCAACTTCAAATATAATTACGGCGACCGTTCGGATCGCTGGACGCCCGAATTCTCGGCGCTCATCAGCGATACGTTCGAGACTCCGATCGGCCGCTTCGGCATCCTTGCCGACTATGCCCAGAGCCATGTCGTGACGCGCACCGAGAGCGTCATCATGGACAAGATCGACACCTATTGCACCGCCGGCTTTGGCACCCCGACCGCGGGCACGGTGGGCGCCGACGGCAGGGTCGGCTGCACGGCCAACCCCTTTGGCGGCACCGGCTTTGCGCTGGCGCCGGATGGGGTGCGCTTTTCCGAGGTCGATTACGACCGCAAGCGCCGGGGCATCGCGCTTGCCGGCCAGTATGAGAATAATTCCGGCACGCTGCGCATGACCGCGCAGTATCTCGACTCGCACTATCGCAATGGATGGTTCGAGCGGGCGAGCCACGCGATCCTCGACGGCAATTATTTCGGCACGGCCGCGTTCAATCCGCGCACCTCATCCGCGCTGGGGCCGGCGGACGGCACGGGCGCGCTGGTGTTCGGCCCCGACGGCATGCTGCAATCGGGCACGCTGACCCAGCCGCATGGCAGCTTCAGCGGCACCTATGAGAGCCTGCAGGCGGCGATCAACGCCGGTTCGGCCGTCGCCGGCATGCCCTTCGTCAATTATTGCGGCGCGGGTGCGAACTGCGCGACACTCCGCGACGGCCTCTATTTGCAGAACGAAGCGCGCAACTTCGCCCATCGCGAGGGCACGCGCGATTTCTCGGGCAATATCAAATGGGATGTCAGCGACCGGCTGCACCTCAATCTCGACGGCCAGTATATCGAGGCCTCGACCTATAATAACGATATACTGGTCGCCGCCGGTTCCATGGCGAACTACCAGTATAGCGTGAACGGCGACGGCACGCCGCAGATCAAGCTGCTGCCCGGTTCCAACGTCAACTATGCAGATGGCGGGCTGGCTAACCCGCATAATTACTGGGTTCCGTTCATCCAGGGCCATGTCGAGGACAACAACGCCGACGAGTTCGCGCTGCGCGGCGACCTGGAATATCAATTCGCCGAAGGCGGCTGGCTGGATTCGCTGAAAGTCGGCGCGCGCTATGCCGATCGCCACCAGCGGGTGCGCTATTCGACGTTCAACTGGACGCCGATCGCCGCGAGCTACGCCTGCAACGGGCCGGGCTTCAACGCCGACAACACCAGCGGCGGCGCCTATCCGACCGATACCGGCAATTGCGCCGGCAATGCGGGGCATCCGGATTTCGCCGGCTATGGCGCGGGGATCTGGGAATCCTACAATATGGGCGGCCTGTATGACGGCAACGTCTATGCGAACGGCCCGCTGGTGTTCCTCAATCGCGACACGCTGAAGGATTTCGGCCGGCTGATCGACTCGCTGAGCGGCGCCACCACCCATTCGCCGCTACTGCCGGGCTATACCGCGATCTGCGACCGCCCGGAGGCGACCGTCGATAATTGCTTCACCCCCGGCGAAGTGCTCGACGTCCGCGAGAAGACCGAGGCGGCCTATGCGATGCTGCGCTTCGGCGGCGAGGACAAGACGATCTTCGGCGGCGTCAACGTCGTCGGCAATGTCGGCCTGCGCGTCGTCAAGACCCGCGAGGCCAGCGACGGCAGCATTGCTTTCCCGGCGACCAACATCTTCGCCAATCTGGCCCCGTGCGGCACGCCCCTCAGCGGCAACAACATCGTCAATCCGAGCTGCTATCTGACGCCCGACGTGATCGCCTTCGCGAACGGCGCCGCCACGCCCAACAGCTACAAATCCTCGACGACCGACTGGCTGCCGAGCTTCAACGTCCGCTTCGGGCTGGACGCGAAGAACTTCATCCGCTTCGCCTATTCGCGGGCGATGTCGCGCCCGGATTTCGGCTATCTGCGCAACTCCGTCGCGATGAACACGGTGCTGCTCAACACGACGCCGGATTCACCCTATATCGTCTATAATTCGCCGAACGCGGAGCATGTCGCGGCGAACGTCACCGGCTATAATTTCGTCTTTCAGGCGAATTCGGGCAATGCGGGGCTGAAGCCGGTCATGGCCGACCAGTTCGATCTGTCCTACGAACGCTATATGGGCAGCAGCAGCTCGCTCACGCTGACCGGCTTCTACAAGAAGCTCACCAACAGCATCAGCTTCGGCCAGTTCAACCGCACCTTCACCAACGGCACGTCGACCCAGACGGTCCAGCTTCTCGGGCCGCACAATGCCGACAAGGGCGGCAAGCTGCTGGGCGTCGAGGCTGCCTATCAGTCATTCTTCGATTTCCTGCCGGGCATCCTGAGCGGCCTGGGGACGCAGCTCAACTACACCTATGTCCACCAGTCGGGAATCAACAACTCCAACCTGCTCAATGCCTCGTCGAGCGGCGACGTGGGCGCAGCGGGCGCGGGCCAGCCGGCGCTCGGCGGAACCGGCGCGGTGATCGACTCGCATCGCCTGGCGGGCATCTCGACGCACACGTTCAACGCGGTGGCCTTGTACGAGAAGGGGCCGGTCGGCTTCCGCGTCGCCTATAACTGGCGCTCGCGCTACCTGACCCAGAATCTGGATTGCTGCATCGGCCTGCCGGTGTTCCAGAAGGCGGCGGGCTATCTGGACGGATCGATCCGCCTCTCGGTCAACCGCTTCCTCGAACTCTCGGTCGATGCCTCGAACCTGCTCAACACCAAGAGCGTCTACCAGCAGCAGATCTTCGGGGACTCTCCGGCGACCCCCGGCGCCAGGCCGGTATACCAGGATTCCGCCTGGAGCCGGGTCGACCGCCGCTTCCAGTTCGGAGTGCGCGCGAAATTCTGACCACCCTCCTCGCGCCGCTGCGATCCCCTCGCGGCGGCGCGCCCTTTTTGGGTGCCGGCGGCGAAACCGCATGCCTCGATCGATTTTCCCCGAAGCAAAGGATTTCCGGATGTTCCGCCCTCTCGCCCTTTCCATCGCGACGCTTCTCTGCGGCACGGCGGCCACCGCCGCGCAGGCGCGCGAATGCGCCCAATCGCCCGGCAAGGTGCTGGAGGTCTGCATCGACGTGCAGGGCGGCAAGGCGCTCTACACCGTCACGCGGGGTGGGGCAGTGGTGCTCGCGCCCGCCGAGCTGGGGCTGAGCTTCGACGGGGAAGAGACGGCGCGCTACACGGCGATCGGCAATCCGCGCCGCAATTCGGTCGATACGAGCTGGGAACAGCCCTGGGGCGAGCAGCGCGTCATCCGCGACCGGCATAACGAGCTGACCGTCACGCTCACCGGCGACACGCCGCTCAACGCCCGCGTCGATGTCACCTTCCGCCTGTTCGATGACGGGATCGGCTTTCGCTACGGCTATGCGAACGTGCCGGCGGGGCAGGCGGTGAAGGTGACGGCGGAGCGCACCCAGTTCCGCCCGGTTGGTTCCTATCAGGCATGGTGGTATCAGGGGCTGGGGCAGGAGCGCGACGAATATCTCTACACCCAGACCGACGCCCGCCGCATCACGCTGGCGGAGACGCCGCTGACGCTGAAGGGGGAGAACGGCCTGTATTTGTCGTTCCACGAAGCCGCGCTGGTCGATTTCCCGAGCATGCTGCTGGCGGGCAACGGCACGGGCACGCTGACCGCCTCGCTGATGCCCTGGCCCGACGGGATCGCCGCACGCAGGACCGGCCCGTTCGCCACGCCCTGGCGCACCGTGCTGATCGGCGAGACGCCCGGCGCACTGGCCGACAGCCGGATCGAGCTCAACCTCAACGAGCCGGATAAGCTGGGCGACGTCTCCTGGTTCAAGCCCGGCAAATATGTCGGCGTGTGGTGGGAGATGCACCTCAAGCATTCGACCTGGGGCAGCGGCTATCGCCACGGCGCGAATACCGAGAATGTGAAGCGCTATATCGATTTCGCGGCGAAGAACGGCTTCGACGGCGTGCTGGTGGAAGGGTGGAACCAGGGCTGGGATGGCGACTGGATCGCCCATGGCGAGAAGTTCAGCTTCACCAAAGCCTATCCCGATTTCGACGCGCCGGGCCTCGCCGCCTATGCGAAGAGCAAGGGCGTCGAGCTGATCGGGCATAACGAGACGGGCGGCGCGGTCGTCAATTACGAGGCGCAGCTTGAGGACGCGATGGCGTTCTACGAGAAGCTCGGCGTCCATGTCGTGAAGACCGGCTATGTCCACAACAGCGGCGATATCGTCGATGCCGAGGGCGGCAAGCAGTGGTTCGCGGGCCAGTATATGGTGCGCCACCACCTGAAGGTCGTGCAGGTCGCGGCGAAGCACCGCATCGCGATCGACGCGCACGAGCCGGTCAAGGATACCGGCCTGCGCCGCACCTGGCCCAACATGATCAGTCGCGAGGGTGCGCGGGGGCAGGAATATAACGCCTGGGGCACTCCCACCAATCCGCCGGAGCATCTCGCCATCCTGCCGTTCACGCGGATGCTGGCGGGGCCGATGGACTTCACGCCCGGCATCTTCGATCTCGCGCACGGCCAGACCGACGTGACGCTGCGGGTCCAGTCCACGCTCGCGGCGCAGCTCGCCGAATATGTGGTGCTCTATTCGCCGGTGCAGATGGCGGCAGACCTGCCGGAGAATTATGACGCGCATCCCGATGCGTTCCAGTTCATCCGCGACGTGCCGACCGATTGGGAGACCACGCGCACGCTCCAGTCCGAGATCGGCGATTTCGTCGTGGTGGCGCGGCAGCAGCGCGGCGGCGGCGACTGGTATCTGGGCGCGATCACCGACGAGAATGGCCGCACGCTCAGCCAGCCGCTCGATTTCCTCGCGCCGGGCAAACGCTATGAGGCGCAGATCTATGCCGATGCGCCGGATGCCGATTACCGCACCAATCCGACCGCCTATCGTATCGAGAAGCGCGTGGTGACGCGGGCCGACAGCCTGACGATCAAGCTGGCGGCCGGGGGCGGTGCGGCTGTTCGTCTGCGACTTATCGAATAAGGCGCGCGAGCCCAGGGCCACGTCTGGGAAGTTGTGGCCCTCCGGATATGCTGGAGGGACTGCAACAGGTGACCGGAGCTGGCCGGGCGCTTGGACGGTCGCAAGCGCCAAAAGTCCCGGGCTAACGGCCCGCTTGCAATTTCACGGGTCGGGCCCCAGCCTTGGCGGGGAGGGGACTGGCCGGCTTGTGAGCGACGATCTGATCGTGCTGATCGCGATAGTGTATGTCGCGGCGATGTTCGCGGCGGCGGCGTGGGTGCAGCGCCGGCGCGAGCGTCGCGGCGCGCTGCGCTTTCGCTTGCCCGCCTACACCCTGGCGCTGGCGGTCTATTGCACGAGCTGGACCTATTTCGGCGCGGTCGGCACCGCAGTCACCGATGGCTGGGGCTATCTGCCGATTTATTTCGGACCGATCCTGCTGTTCGCGCTGGCGCCCGCCTTCCTCCAGCGTCTCGTTGCTGCGGTCCGGGCGGACGGCGCGACTTCGATCTCGGACTTCATCGGATCGCGGTTCGGCAAGAGCCGCGGCGTCGCGGCGCTGGTCACGATCCTCGCGCTGTTCGGCACGATCCCCTATCTCGCGCTGCAACTGCGATCGGTGGGGATCAGCTATGCGCTGATCGCGCATCAGGAGCAGATCGGCGGCGCGGTGGTGTCCGCCGCGATCCTGCTGGCCGGGTTCGCGATCATGTTCGGCGTCCGCCATTATGAGATCGCGGGGCGGAACGAAGCGGTCCTCTATATCGTCGCCGGCGAATCGGTCCTGAAGCTGGTCGCGCTGATCGGCGTCGCGGTGTTCGCCGGGTTCATTCTCCTGCAGGCGCCGGCTGGGTTCGGCCGGGTCGGCTGGGAGCATCTCCGGGCCGGGTTCGCGCCGGCGCGGCTGACGATCGACTTTCCGGTGGTGACCGGCGTGTCGATCCTGGCGTTCCTGTGCCTGCCGCGCCAATTCTATGTCGGCGTCATGGGCGCGCACGCCGCCGAGGATATCGGCCGGGCGCGCTGGCCGTTCGTCCTCTATCTCCTCCTGACCGTCCTCGCGGTGCTGCCGATCGCGGCGGCGGGGCTGGCGGTGCTGCCGCCGGGATCGCGGCCCGATTTCTTCGTGCTGAGCCTGCCGATCGAAGCCGGCGAGACGGCGCTCGCGCTGATCGTGTTCCTCGGCGGGCTTTCGGCGGCAGTGGCGATGGGCGTGACCGAGGCGATCGCGCTGTCCACCATGGTCTCGAACGACCTGATCGCGCCGTTCCTCCTGCGCAGCCGGGTGGGCGACGAGGCCAATGTCGGCCGGATCATGCTGTGGGTGCGCCGCGCCGCGATCCTGGTGCTGATGACGGCGGCGGCGGCCTATGCGCTGCTGATCCCCAGCGGCGCGCAGCTCGCGTCGGTCGGGCTGATTGCCTTCGTCGCGATCGCTCAGTCCGCCCCGGCGCTGATCCTGGCGGTCTCGCGCACCGGCAACGACAGCGTCGCCGCCATGGCCGGGCTCGGCACCGGGCTGCTGCTATGGGGCTACACGCTGTTCCTGCCCTCGCTCGGCGTCCTGCCGCAGGAGCTTGCGCACGGCCCGTTCGATCCGACCGCGCTGCTCGGCATCGGCGGGCTGAGCCCGATTGTCCACGGCGCGCTGTGGAGCCTGGGAGGAAATTTGCTGGCGCTGAGCCTGGTGTCGGCGCGGCGCGTCCGCCAGGATTTCGCGATCGATATCGGGCGGCCGGGCAAGGTCGCCCAGGTCTCCACCATCGGCCAGCTCGCCGACATGGTCGCGCGCTTCACTGCCGTGGACGATCCCGTCGCGCTGTTCGGCCCGGATCGCGGCGCGGCGATCGATCGCCATGCGGCCAGGACCGCCGAGCGGCTGATCGCGGGCGTGGTGGGCGTATCCTCGGCGCGCGCGATCATGGCGTCGGCGCTGTCGGGCGCCAGCATCGGCGTGAGCGATGTCGCGCTGATGCTCGATGCCTCCGGGCAGAGCCTGCGCTTCTCGCAGGGGCTGCTCGCCGCGACGCTGGAGAATATCGAGCCGGGGGTCAGCGTGGTCGATCGCAACCTGCGGCTGATCGCGTGGAACAGCCAGTATCTCGATCTGTTCAACTATCCCGCCGGCATGGTGCGCGTCGGCGTGCCGGTGGCCGATCTGATCCGCTTCAACGCCGAGCAGGGCGAATGCGGCCCCGGCGAGGTGGAAGGTCATGTCGCCCGGCGGCTCCAGCATATGCGCGAGGGCCATGCGCACAGCTTCGAGCGCAGGCGCCTCGACGGCCGCATCCTCAAGACCGTGGGCGGCCCCATGCCCGATGGTGGCTATGTGATGTGCTTCACCGACATTACCGCCGAGGCCAGGGCACGCGCGGCGCTGGAGCGGGCGCGGGCCGAGCTGGAGGAGCGCGTGACGGCGCGCACGATCGAGCTGTCCGACGCCAATGCCCGGCTGGCGGGCGCGATCGCCGACAAGACACGCTTCCTGGCCGCCGCGAGCCATGACCTGCTCCAGCCGCTCCACGCCGCCCGCCTGTTCGCCGCCGCGCTGAAACGCGAGGTGCCCGAGGCCGCGCTCGCCAAGCTGGACCGGATCGACCGGTCGATCGAATCCGCCAACGATCTGCTGCGGGCCCTGCTCGACATTTCCAAGCTCGACGCGGGGGGTATCGTACCGCAGCCGACGCGGTTCCGGCTTCGCCCGATGCTGGCCGAGCTGGTCGAGAGCTTCGAGCCGCTCGCCGCCGAGCGCGGGCTGGCGCTGCATCTCGGCGCGGTGGATGCCGTGGTGGAAACCGATCGGACGCTGCTGCGCTCGATCATCCAGAATTTCCTGTCGAACGCGGTGCGCTACACGGAGCGGGGCGGCATCCTGGTCGGCGTGCGCAGGCGTGGCGGCGAGGCCCGGATCGAAGTCTATGACACCGGCCCCGGCATTCCGGCCGACAAGCAATCGGTGATCTTCCGCGAATTCGAGCGGCTCGACGGCAATAGCGAGACGGGGATCGGCCTGGGGCTCGCCATCGTCGAGCGGACCGCGCTGCTGCTGGGCGCGCGGGTCGACCTGCGCTCGGCGATCGGGGCCGGCAGCCGGTTCGCGGTGACGCTGCCGATCGGGGAGGGCGCGGTGGAACATCCTCGGCCCGCGCGGATCGAGAGCAAGCGCAACCATGCTTCGAAGCGCATCCTGGTGCTGGATGACGAGGCGGTCATCTGCGACGGCATGGTCGCGCTGCTCGGCAGCCTGGGGCATGCTGTGGTCGCAGTTCGCACCGGCGCGGCGGCGCTTGCGCAGGAGGGGCGGTTCGACGCCGCGCTGATCGATTTCAGCCTGGGCGAAGCGCTCGACGGGATCGACGTGATCGACCGGCTGCGCGCGCGCCAGCCCGGCCTGGCGGCGGCGCTGGTCACCGCCGACCGGAGCGATGCGATGGCCCGCCGCGCCGCCGAGCGCGGGATACAGGTGCTCGACAAGCCGCTGGCGCTCGCCACGCTGTCGGACTGGCTGGCGGTGCTGGTCCAGCGGGGGTGATCGCGCCCAAGTCCGGGATGAATCGACATCCCCCAATCCTCCCCCGGAGGGGGAGGGGAACCGCCGCAAAGCGGTGGTGGAGGGGTAGTCTCCGCAGGCGATGGCGCTTGGGGCAACCTACCCCTCCACCAAGCTGCGCTTGGTTCCCCTCCCCCTCCGGGGGAGGATTGGGGATGTCGCGTTCCGAATACCGATCCGCCCTAATGCGCCACGCCGATCCCCAGCGCTCGGGCGGCGAGGGCTGCCTGGGTGCGGTTCTGCACGCCCAGCTTGGCGAGCACCGCCGTCATATGCGCCTTCACCGTCGCCTCGGTGATGTCGAGGTCGAAGGCGATCTGCTTGTTGAGCCGCCCGGCGAGCACCCCGAGCAGCACGCGGAGCTGCGTGGGCGTCAGCGTCGCTACCTTGCGTGCCATGTCGTCCACTTCGCCGGCGGGCGGCTGGGGCAGCGCGACATCGCCGCCCGACAGCGCCGTGGCGATCGCGGCTTCGATCGCGCCGAGATCCTGGTCCTTGCCGATGAAGCCCACCGCGCCGAACCGCCGCGCCTCCGCCGCCGCGCCCGGGTCCGCGCCCGATACGACGAGGATCGGCACCGAAGGCCGCTCGGCATGGAGCATCGCCACGCCGGAAAAGCCGGTCGCGCCGGGCATCTTCAGGTCGAGCAGGATCAGCAGCAGGTCGCTCGCCGACGCCGCGATGCGTATCGCCGCGTCGAGCGTCGCCGCTTCGACAATCCTGCTATCCGGACTCACGGCCTGCGCCGCCATCGCCATCGCCTGCCGGAACAGGGGATGATCGTCGGCGATCAGGATCGTGCCGGTGGGCGCGCTCCTCTCCATTCCCCATCGTAGCGCGTGCGATCAGGCCGCGACAAGCAGGCTGTCCGCCACCAGCCGATCGACCACCGAAGGATCGGCGAGCGTCGAGGTATCGCCCAGGTTCGACGTGTCGCCCTCGGCGATCTTCCTCAGGATGCGGCGCATGATCTTGCCGCTGCGCGTCTTGGGCAGGCCGGGCGCGAACTGGAGCGCGTCGGGCGTGGCGATCGGCCCGATCTCGTGCCGGACCCATTGCGCCAGCTCGCGGCGCAGCGCGTCGCTGCCGTCCTCGCCGGCGTTCAGCGTCACATAGGCGTAGATGCCCTGACCCTTCAGCGCATGTGGCATGCCGACCACCGCCGCCTCGGCCACCTTGGGATGCGCGACAAGGGCGCTCTCGATCTCGGCGGTGCCCATGCGGTGGCCGGAGACGTTGATGACGTCGTCCACCCGGCCGGTGATCCAGTAATAGCCGTCCTCGTCCCGCCGCGCGCCGTCGCCGGTGAAATATCTGCCGCGGTAGGTGGTGAAATAGGTCTCGAAGAAGCGCCGGTGATCGCCATAGACGGTGCGCATCTGCCCCGGCCAGCTTTGGGTGATGACCAGATTGCCCTGGGTGGCGCCGTCCAGCACCGCGCCCTCGGCATCGACCAGTTCGGGATGGACGCCGAACAGCGGCAGCGTGGCAGAGCCCGGCTTGAGCGCCGTCGCGCCGGGCAGGGGGGAGATCAGCACGCCGCCCGTCTCGGTTTGCCACCAGGTATCGACGATCGGGCACCGGCCCTCGCCGACGACGCGGTGATACCATTCCCATGCCTCGGGATTGATCGGCTCGCCCACGCTGCCCAGGATGCGCAGCGACGTGCGCGACGTGGCGGTGACATAGCCGTCCCCCTCGCGCATCAGCGATCGCAGCGCGGTCGGCGCGGTGTAGAAGATCGCGACGTTCCACTTGTCGACGATTTGCCAGAAGCGGCTGAAATCGGGGAAATTGGGCACGCCTTCGAACATCAGCGTGGTCGCGCCGTTGGCGAGCGGGCCATAGACGACATAGCTGTGCCCCGTCACCCAGCCGATATCGGCGGTGCACCAATAGACTTCGCCCGGCCGGTAATCGAACACATAGTCATGCGTCAGCGACGCCCAGAGCAGATAGCCGCCGGTGGTGTGCAGCACGCCCTTGGGCGTGCCGGTGGAGCCCGAGGTGTAGAGGATGAACAGCGGGTCTTCCGCGCCCATCGGCTCGGGCGGGCAATCGTCGGAAACCAGCTCGCGCTCGGCCTCATACCAGCGATCGCGGCCCGGCTCCATCGCGACGGCACCGCCGGTGCGCCGCACGACCAGTACCCGCTCGACCGAGGGGCAATGTTCGAGCGCCTCGTCGACATTGGCCTTGAGCGGAACATGCTTGCCGCCGCGCAACCCTTCGTCGGCGGTGACGACCAGCCGGGAATCGCAGTCCCGGATGCGCGAGGCTAGGCTGTCGGCGGAAAAGCCGCCGAACACGATCGAATGGATCGCACCGATCCGCGCGCAGGCGAGCATCGCGAACGCCGCCTCGGGGATCATCGGCAGGTACAGCGTCACCCGATCGCCCCGCCGCACGCCATTGGCCTTCAGCACATTGGCGAAGCGGCAGACTTCCTCATGCAGCTCGCGATAGCTGATGATCCGCTGCATGCCGGGCGCATCGCCTTCCCACAGGATGGCGGGCGCGTCGCCGCGCGTGGCGAGATGCCGGTCGATGCAATTGGCGGAGACGTTGAGCACGCCGTCTTCGAACCAGCTTATGCCGAAATCGGCCTCATGGAAGCTGCTGCGATCGGTGACGGTAAAGGGCTTGATCCAGTCGAGCCGCTGCGCCTCGGCGCGCCAGAAGGCATCGGGGTCGGCCGCGACCTGGGCCTGCATCTCCGCGAAGCGCGCGGCGTCGATCCGCGCTCCGCCCGCAACATCCGGCGCCACCGGATACACCGTCTCGGCCATGGCCGCGCTCTCCTGAATCGTTGTTTTGGGGTGAGCATAGCCAAGGCTGCGGCCAAGGCATCCTCGACCATGGTCGCACTCCCCTGCGACCAATGTCGCTCTATCGTCCCCACCAGCCCGCTTCGATGATCGGGCCTGGCAGCACCACGCGAACAGGTGGGCGCCAGGGGAGAGCAGCATGTCGAAACAGCCATTTCGGGCGACGTTGATGGTCGGCGCGGGCGCGTTGGGCCTTGGCCTCATGGCCCAGCCGGCCGCCGCGCAGCAGGCGGGCAACCAGGCCAAACTCGAAGCGCGGCTCGCGCAGCTCGAGGCGGAGGTGGCCGAGTTGCGCGGCGAGCTTCAGGCGTCGCGCGCCGGTCAGGCGGCGGTCGCGAACCAGGCGGCGACGGCCAGCGCGGCGGCGGCAAAGGCCAGCGAGCAAATCGCCGCGATCGAGAAGCGCCCTGCCGCGCCGGCGGAGGGCTTCAACGTCGGCGGCACCAATTTCAGGTTCGGCGGCTTCATCAAGGCGGTGGCGAGCTTCAGCCGCTATGACGACGGCGATGTTCCGACCGGATCGCTCGGCAAGGATTTCTATTTGCCGCAGCAGATCCCGGTCGGCGGCGCGCGCGAAAGCAATGATTTCACCGGCCATGCCAAGCAGACGCGGCTGCAGATGACTACCTCGACCCCGATCGGCGGCCATCAGCTCAAGGGGCTGGTCGAGGTCGATTTCCAGACCGCCGCGGGCACGCAGGGATCGCAGCGCACCACCAACGGCTATGATCTGGCGCTGCGGCGGGGCTTCTTCACCTATGACCATTTCCTCGCCGGGCAGGAATGGAGCAATTTCCAATATGTCGCGGCGCTGCCCGAATCGACCGACTTCGTCGGCGCGACCGAGGGCACGGTGTTCGTCCGCGAGATGCAGCTTCGCTACGCCTTTCCGCTGAGCAAGCAGGCGACGCTCAGCGTGGCGATCGAGAATCCCGAAACCGCGTCGATCACCACGACATCGGCGACGCTGATCGAGAATGACGACGATCGCGTGCCCGACGTGACCGCGCGGCTCAACTATGCGGCGAGCTTCGGCGAGCTGTCGCTGGCGGGGCTGGTGCGGCAATTGTCGGTCGATAACGGCGCGGTCCATGGTCGCGCGGCCGGATGGGGCGTGAGCGCCGCCGGCAAGATCCCCTTCGGGCCGGACAAGCGCCACGACCTGCGCTTCATGGCGACCTATGGCGACGGCATCGGCCGCTATGTCGGGCTCAACCTGGCGCCCGATGCGGTGTTCGACGGGACGCCGGGCAGCGATCTGGAGACGGTGAAGAATTTCGCGGGGTTCGCGGCGGTGAAGATCGGCTGGACGCCGACGATCCGGTCGAGCCTGATCGGCAGCTATCAGCATGCCGTTTATCCCGATGCCGTCCTGATCCCGGGCGCCGCCAATCGCACCGCGTGGAGCGTCGCCGGCAATCTGTTCTGGTCGCCGGTCAAGGGCTTCGACCTCGGCGTCGAGCTTCGCCATGGCGAGCGCGAGATCGTGAGCGGGGAGAAGGGGCAGCTCGATCGCCTCGAATTCGCGACCAAGTACAGCTTCTGACGAAAATAACCGAGAGGATGAGGATATGGCGACGGTAGCGGGAGACGGGCTCCCCAAGCATCACAAGGCGACGCAGAGCGAGAAGCTCGTCATCGCCGCATCATCGCTTGGGACGGTGTTCGAATGGTATGATTTCTACCTGTACGGGCTGCTCGCCACCTACATATCGGCGCAGTTCTTCTCGGGCGTGAACGAGACGACCGGCTTCATCTTCGCGCTGGCGGCGTTCGCGGCCGGCTTCGCGGTGCGGCCGTTCGGCGCGCTGGTGTTCGGGCGGATCGGCGACCTGGTCGGGCGCAAGAACACCTTCCTGGTGACGATGGGCATCATGGGCCTGTCCACCTTCTCGGTCGGCCTGCTGCCGTCCTATGTGAGCATCGGCGTCGCCGCGCCGATCATCCTCGTCATCATGCGCCTCGCCCAGGGCCTCGCGCTGGGCGGCGAATATGGCGGGGCCGCCACCTATGTCGCCGAGCATGCGCCCGAGGGGAAGCGCGGGCTTTATACGAGCTGGATCCAGACCACCGCGACTTTGGGCCTGTTCGCGGCGCTGCTCGTCGTCATCGGTACGCGGCTGGTGATCGGCGAGGAATCGTTCGCCGCCTGGGGCTGGCGGCTGCCGTTCCTGATCTCGATCGTGCTGCTCGCCGTCTCGATGTGGATCCGCATGCAGCTCGCCGAAAGCCCGGTGTTCCAGAAGATGAAGGACGAAGGCACGACGTCGAAGGCGCCGCTGACCGAAGCCTTCGCCAAATGGGGCAATCTGCGCTGGGTCATCATCGCGCTGCTGGGCGCGGTCGCGGGGCAGGCGGTGGTCTGGTACACCGGCCAGTTCTACGCGCTGTTCTTCCTCGAGAAGACGATGAAGGTGGACGGCGCGACCGCCAATATCCTGATCGCCATCGCGCTGGCGCTCGGCACGCCGTTCTTCGTGTTCTTCGGCTGGCTGAGCGACCGGATCGGCCGCAAGCCGATCGTGCTCGCGGGCTGCGCGATCGCGGCGCTCACCTATTTCCCGCTGTTCGCTCTGCTCACCACCGCCGCCAATCCCGATCTCGCCAGGGCGCAGCTTTCCGCGCCGGTGACGATCGTCGCGAACCAGGGCGAATGCTCGTTCCAGTTCGATCCGGTCGGCAAGAACCAGTTCGACGCCAAGAGCTGCGACATCGCCAAATCCTATATGGCCAAGACCGGCATCAGCTACGGCAATGTCGATGCTGCCCCGGGCACGGTCGCGGTGATCAAGGTGGGCGACAGGAGCTTCACCGCGCCCGATCCGAACCTCGTCACGGGCGCAGATCGCAAGGCCGCGATCAAGGCCTATCAGGACGATCTCAAGGCCGGGCTGACCGCGGCGGGCTATCCGGCCAAGGCCGATCCGGCGAAGATCGACAAGCCGATGGTCGTCGCGATCCTGTTCGCGCTCGTGCTGCTGGTGACGATGGTCTACGGCCCGATCGCGGCGCTGCTGGTGGAGCTGTTCCCCAGCCGCATCCGCTATACCTCGATGAGCCTGCCCTATCATATCGGCAATGGCTGGTTCGGCGGCTTCCTGCCGACCACGGCCTTCGCGATGGTCGCGGCCACGGGGGATATCTATTACGGGCTTTGGTATCCGGTGGTGGTCGCCGCCGCGACGGTGGTGATCGGGCTGCTGTTCCTGCCCGAAACCTTCCGCCGCAGCATCGACGACTGATCGCCGGCCAATCCGGCAACGCGCGAGGGGCGGTGGCAGCGATGCCGCCGCCCCTTGTGTTTTGGCCCCTCGACCAATGTCTAATGGCGCCCGCCTGGGCCGAGCGCGCAATATGGCTTCAGGCCGGCCGGAACAGCGATGCCGGCCAACAGGAGAGGATGCCATGTCCGGCGGCTATACCGATGCCTATCGCGCCAGCATGGCGGATGGCGAGGCGTTCTGGCTGGAGGCCGCGCGCCTGATCGACTGGGAGCGCACGCCCGCCACCGGCTGGAGCGAAGGCGCGGGCTGGTTCGCCGACGGGACGATCAACACCTGCCATAACGCGATCGACCGTCATGTCGCGGCGGGGCGGGGCAGTCAGGCGGCGGTGATCTATGAAAGCCCCGTCACGGGCACCCGCCGGACCTACACCTATGCCGAGCTGCTGGAGCGCGTGGCCCGGACGGCGGGGATGCTGGCCGGGCTCGGCGTCGGCAAGGGCGACCGGGTGGTGATCTACATGCCGATGATCCCCGAGACGCTGTTCGCGATGCTTGCCTGCGCGCGGATCGGGGCGGTGCATTCGGTGGTGTTCGGCGGCTTTGCCGCGCCCGAGCTTGCCAAGCGGATCGACGATGCGAAGCCCCGGCTGGTGCTGATCGCATCCTGCGGGATCGAGGGCCAGCGCGTCATTGCCTACAAGCCGCTGGTCGATCACGCGCTCGAACTGGCGCGGCACAGGGTCGAGCATGTGGTGCTGTTCCAGCGCGCCCAGGCGGAGGCGGAGATGACGCTCCCGCGCGACCTCGACTGGACGGAGCTGTTCGGCGCGGCGGAGCCCGTTGCCTGCGTGCCCGTGGCGGCGACCGATCCGCTCTATATCCTCTACACCTCGGGCACCACCGGCACGCCCAAGGGCGTGGTGCGGCAGAATGGCGGCCATGCCGTCGCGCTCGCCTGGAGTATGGCCAACATCTACGGCGCGAAGCCGGGGGAGACCTTCTGGGCGGCGTCGGACGTGGGTTGGGTCGTCGGCCATAGCTATATCGCCTATGGCCCGCTGATCGCGGGCTGCGCGACCTTGCTGTTCGAGGGCAAGCCGGTCGGCACGCCCGATGCCGGCACCTTCTGGCGGACGATCGACACCCACCGGGTCGACATCTTCTTCACCGCCCCCACCGCGATCCGCGCGATCCGCAAGGAAGACCCGCAGGGTGATTGCATCGCCGATATCGGCACCGGCCGGCTGCGTGCGCTGTTCCTCGCGGGCGAGCGTGCCGATCCGGACACGATCCACTGGGCCGAGCGGCAGCTTGGCGTGCCGGTAGTCGATCACTGGTGGCAGACCGAGCTGGGCTGGCCCGCGGTCGCGACCTGCCTGGGGCTCGGCGACGAACGGCGGCAGGCGGGGAGCGCCGGCTTCCCCGTGCCCGGCTATGCCTTCGACGTGCTGGACGAAGGGGGCAGGCCGGTCGCGCCGGGCGCCACCGGCAATGTCGTGATGAAGACGCCGCTCCCGCCCGGCTGCTATTCGAGCCTTTGGAACAATCCGGCGGGCTATGCGAAGTCGTTCGAGGCCTATCCCGGCTATTACGAGACCGGCGACGCCGGCCATATCGACGCGGACGGCTTCGTCCATATCATGGGCCGCACCGACGACATCATCAACGTGGCGGGCCACCGCCTGTCCACCGGCCAGATGGAGCAGATCGTCGCCTGCCACCCGGCCATCGCCGAATGTGCGGTGATCGGCGTGGACGATGCGCTGAAGGGGATGATCCCGATGGCCTTTGCGGTCGCCAGGGCCGGCGGTCATGACGACGCATCGCTTGCCCGCGCGGTCATCGCGGCCGTGCGCGACGAGCTCGGCCCCGTCGCGGCGCTGCGGGACGTGCATATCGTCGATGCGCTGCCCAAGACGCGCTCGGGCAAGATCCTCCGCGCGACGCTGCGCCGGATCGCCAATGGCGAGCGCGTGGAGACGCCGCCCACGATCGAGAATCCCGACGTTCTCCATCAATATCGGGCGCTGTTCGCTGTCCCCGCTTGAACCTGCGCTACCCCGACATTCGTTGGGGGTCCAAGCCGGGACGGGCACGGCGCTCCCGGCTCAGGCTGCGCAACTGGAGCAGCGCGGCGGCCCCCGAAAGCAGCACGGCCATGATCGATACCGCCGGCCATCCGCCCAGGTTCCAGGCCGCGGTCGCGGCAGCGGATCCCGCGGCGCCGCCGAGGAACATCGACCCCATGAAGATCGTGTTGAGGCGCGCGCGGGCGGCGGGACGGAGCGCATAGACCAGGTGCTGGTTGGAGATAAGCGCGCTCTGCACCGCGAAGTCGAGAAGGATCACGCCGACCACGAGGCCGGCGATCGACTGCCAGAGGCCGAACACGGCCCAGGACAGGACCGCGAGGATCGCGCCGAGCGCCACGACCGGTCGCGGCCCGCGCTTGTCGGCGATGCGCCCGGCGACCGGGGCGGCCAGGATGCCGACCGCGCCGACGATGCCGAACAGTCCGGCGATATCGGCGCCGAGACCGAAGCGCGCTTGCAGTTGCAGCGCGAGGATCGTCCAGAAGGCCGTGAACGCTGCGAACAACAGGGCCTGCGTGACGGCGGCGAGGCGAAGCGGCCCGAACTCGCGCCATAGGTGCACGAGCGACGCCATCAAAGCGCCGTATCGCAGCGTGCTTTCGGGATGGCTGCGCGGGAGCCGCACGGCCATCAGCGCCGCAGTGCCCAGCGCCATCGGCACGCCGAGCAGGAACATCTCGCGCCAGCCCGCATGGGTGGCGACGAAGCCGGCAAGCGTGCGGCTGAGCAGGATACCGCACAAAAGGCCCGCCATCACCGTCCCGACCGTCGCGCCGCGGCGCTCGGGCGCGGAGAGATGCGCGGCGAACGGCACGATCTGCTGCGCCACCGTCGATGCGACGCCGACTGCCAGCGAGGCGACCAGGATCAGCGTGACGTTCGGCGCCAGGGCGGTCGCCACCAGCGCGACGGCAAGCACCATGAACTGGGTGACGATCAGGCGCTTGCGCTCCAGCAGATCGCCCAGCGGGACGAGCAGGAACAGGCCTGCCGCATAGCCGAGCTGCGTTGCCGTCGGGATCAGCCCGGTGAGGTTTCCCGGTAGCTCGCGCTCGATCACGCCGAGCATCGGCTGGTTGTAATAGATGTTGGCGACGGCCACGCCGGCGGCGACCGCCATGGCGAAGGTCAATCCGCGGCTGAGTCCGTGTTTGCCGTCCGCCGCCTGGCCAGCGGCTCCGATATCGCTGATGGCGTCCATCTTCGCCTCCTTGGGGATCAGCCGCTTTCGTTGATGGCCGCATCTGGTCGCCGGGCAGAGGTAGATCAACCCAGTATCGGTTATTATCCTCCCTTGGTGTTATGGTCATATAGCGGGATTCGAATGGACCTGAGCAATGTCGTGGTGTTGGTCGAGGCGCATCTCAGGAACCGCTGATGCATCCGTGAGGGGCAGGGCGGGCATGCGACGATCCCGGGATGACCGAGCCCCGTCGGCACTTGTGAGCGGAACCCATTGCCAGTCGTCCCCTCTCTTCAGCGCCCCAATGCCCGGAAACTTCAGATAGGCGCCTGTCACGAGAATTGGCGCTTGGCCGCACGAGCCGGGCGGCGTGGCCGTGCTGCTTTTCCCTTGTTGACTTGTGGGGTTCGTTCTTATTTTGTTTCGATCCGGCCGTTGAAGGACAAGGAATGGAACAAGCTCCTACTCCAGTTGCATCGACTGAGCGACGCGCGCCTTCGTGCCGGCCGGCGACTGCCGGGACGCGATATTTGAGAGCGGGCCGGGAAACACCTACGCCATCCCACGTCCGGAGATGAAACGATGACCCGCTCCTATCACAACCCCAATCCATATATCCCGGCCTCGCTGAGCGAGATCTATGACCTGTTGGGCGCGATGTTTCTCTGGGCGCCGACGTTCATCGATGAATCAGGTGTCTTTCCGGAACGTAACCTCGAAAGCGAATTTCACGTCCTTGTCGAAAGCTTCGGCGTCGTCCGCAAGAAGTTGGGCGAGGAGCGCTATGCGAAGCTCGTCGATCTCGCGGCGCAGGCGAAGGCGCTATTCGCGGACGATCCCGAGGACACCAACGGCAAGACCGATCAAGGGCGCGAAGTCCTGCTCGCGATCGAGGCGGTGATCCAGGAAGTCCGTTCCAGTCGCGTCAAGGCGAAGTTGGAGGACGACGGGGAAGAGATCAGCGGCGACTGACGGGCACGCGTAGCCTTGGTTCCGTAGGCCGAAGTCATGATAGGCAGGTTGCAGTTCGAGCGACGGCCAGTTGCAGGCATGGCCCCCCAACAGGCCGGGGCCGTCGATCATCTTCACCGGCTCCCATGCATCGAGGTCGGCGGGGCGGAGCAGGGCGACTAACGCAGCCGGATGATGAGGATGTCCGGGCCGCTCGAATGGCCGGGGGCCGGACGGATGTTGGCCCGGACCTCCCCGTTGCGCATGAGCGCGCGATAGCGGGCGAGCTGCGGCCCGAATGTGGCGCCGTCCGCGGCATAGCGGTCGTAATGGCTGAAGATCGCATAGTCGGCGCGGCAGGTGGCGAGCCTGGCGGGGGCGACATAGCCGATATCGACCACCGGGCTTCCGGCGCGCAGCTTCTCGACGCGCGAATAGCGGATGCGGCCGCCGAGCGCCTGGCGGACATCGACGCAGCCGGCGCTGCCGATCGGGAAGCGCAACTGCCACGGCCCCTGGAACAGGTCGAACGCGGCATGCTCGACCAGAATGGTCGCGCCGGGCGGCACATGGGCGCGGACCCAGGAAGCCGCCATCTGCCGCGTGTCGTGCAGCCGCTCCTCCGCGCTGGTCCATGTGGCGTGCAGCATCGGGATCGCGAGCAGCAGGGCGGCACCCCATGCGAACGGACCTTCGCGAAGGCGGGTGACGCGCGAAACCGCTCCCGCCGCCATGTGCAGCCCATAGGCCATCGCCAGTGCCGCGAAGGGCAGCAGCGGCACGATCCAGCGCTCCCACAGCAGTGCCTGGGAACAGATCAGCACGAGGAAGGCGAGGCAGGCCGGCAGGACCGCCCAGCGGATCCGCGTGTCGCGCGCCATTCCGGCCAGGCCCAGCGCGGCGAGCAGCAGCCCGCCCGCGCCCAGTGAGCGCAGCAGCGGGTGCGAGACATACCAGGCGAGATTGGCGAGAAACCCCGCGCCGGTCGCGCCGGGATGAACAGGGCGGGCCTCGCCAACCAGGTCTTGCAGCACGGTCGGATAGTCGAGCAGCAGATAGGGCGATGCCACAAACAGCGTGGCGACCGAGACCAGCCCCAGCAGCACCAGATCGACCGGCACGCCGCGCTCGTGCCGCCAGCGCATCAGCCCTGCGCAAAGCGGGCTCGCCAGGATCATGGCCGCAGGCCATTTGGTCGCGCAGGCCAGCCCTACGCAGATGCCTGCCAGGACATAATCGCGCCGCCGCCCGTCCTGCGCGATCGCGATGGCGCTCAGCGTCCCCAGCAGCATGAAGACGCTGGCTTGCACATCGGTGCGGATGATCTGCGAATATTCGATATGGACCGCGTTGATCGCGAGGAAGAAGGCCGCGAGCAGCCCCAGCCGCCGGTCGCCGATCCGCGTGCCGATCCGGTAGATGAGCCACACGCAGGCGACGCCACATGCGACGATGAACAGCCGCCCGGGCAGGAAGATGATCCCCGGATCGGCATAGACCGCGCCGGCAAAGGCGTGCGCGTCGGCAAAGCGCCCGGTGGCGATCCCGATCGCACCGGTCAGGTAGAAGATCGCAGCCAGGCAATAGAGCGTCGTCGTCGCCGGATGGCCGAACCAGCCGGGATTTAGGCTGTGATCGCGCAGCATGTCGAGCGCGGTCATCACGAACAGCGGTTCATCGGGATCGTTGAGCGCGGGCAGCCCGAAGCCCACGCCGTGCAGGCGCAGGCCGAGTGCCAGCAGCAGTACCGCGAGCAACGCGCAGCGCTGGAGGAGGCGGGGGCGTGCCGCGAGGGCGGCGATTATGACACCGCCTCCAGCCGCTTCGCCCGGCGCGCGGCGGCCGGCTGGCGCGGCACGCCGGCGAGCGTGATCATGTTGCCCAGTTTCAGCCCGATCGCGCGGCGCGGGAGCGGCAGCCAGCGCGGCGGCTTCATGCCGATCGTCCACGCCGCCTGGCGGGCGACGAAATCGAGCGGGAAATAGTTGCGGCTGGCCTCCACGGCGATGTCGCCGAAGCCGGCGCGCGTCAGCAGGCTGCCGATCGTCGCCGGACTGTAGAGCAAGGGATGCTGCAGGCAGAAGGGCGGCCAGCGCGTGCCCATCACCCGGCGGAGCAGCGAGCGCTCGTTATGCGTGACGATCATCAGTGTGCCGCCGGGGCGCAGCTTGGCGCGGATCTGTTCGAGCATCGCCAGCGGATCGAGCAGGTGGTCGAGCACATGGACCATCACCGCGAGGCCGATCGACGCATCGGGCACCGCCGTCAGGTCGTCCATGTCGGGCAGCAAAGTGGCCGGGCGGCCGGCGGCGGCGTCAAGCAGGTCGCGGTGGATCGCGCGGTTGGGCTCGAACAGCCAGAAATGCTCGAAATCGCCGTTCCGCGCCGCTTCGCCGACGATATGGCCGACGTCCGGTCCGATCTCGAGATAGCCGCCCTTCAGCTCGGCGCGCGCCGCGGCGTGAGCGAAATAGCCGCGCTGGGTGGCGGCGATGGCGTCACTGGAAACCACCTCCATGTTGGGCGCCATCCGGGCATAGAGCGACGCCAACTCGTCTGCGTCGAAGAAATAGGGGGCGTAGAGCAGGCCACAGGTCGCGCAGCGATGATAGGAGAAGAACGGCTTCTCCTTGAACAGCCCCTCCCAATAGGGCCGCAACGCGGCGACCGTCATCGCCTCGGCGCGGAAGCGGCTATGCACTTCCTCGCGTGCGGCGGTAGCCCCGCACATCGGGCACTCCCGGCGCCGGAAGCCGCCGCTCATCGCTTGCCCCCGGCGAAGCTCACCCGGCTGTGCCAGAAATAGCTGCCGACGATCAGGACGGCGGTGAAGCCGAGTTGCGCCAGCACCGGCGGGATCGCCGCCAGCTCCACGAGCAGCGGCAGCGCTGCCCAGTTGGCGGCATAGTTGAACAGGTAGAAGCTGGAAAAGGCGCCGAACTCGCGGGCGATATTGCCGCGCGTGCGGAACACGCCGAGCTTGTAGGTGGTGAAGGCGAAGCACAGGCTCACCGCCTGCGCGATGCCGAGCGCCACCAAGTAGTGCGTGTGGAGCAGGGGCGCGCTCCACAGCAGCAGCGGATAGATGGCGAGCCCGAACACGGTATTCGCCGCGCCCGCCGCGGCGAAGCGCAGCGGGCGCCCGCCATGCCTTGCAGATTGGGCGATCATGACTCCTCCAGCAGATCGATCCGCATGTTCGCGCGCAGCACGTCACGCGGCAGGAAGGGCGATAGATCCTCCAGCGCGGGCGAGGTGATGCGGCCGTCCGGATGCGCCTTGGCGCTGAGCTTGGGCGCGAAGGCGACATGCTCGTCGACCATGATCTCGCAGAACACCGGCCCCTCGGTGACAAGCGCGCCCTCGATCGCTTCGGACAGGTCGCCATGCCCCGAAGCGCGGAAATAGGCGAAGCCGAACGCGGCGGCGATCTTGGCGAAATCGGGGAAGGTTACGTTGCTCTTCGGCCCGCCGCCCACTTCCACGCCGTTGAAGAAGTTGCGGTGCGTCTGGAAGATCGAGACATAGCCGTTGTTGTTGAGCAGGAAGACCTTCACCGGCAGGCCGTTGCCGGCGATCGTCTGCATCTCCTGCAGGTTCATCATGATGCTGCCGTCGCCGGCGATGCAGATCACGCGCTGCTTGGCCGAAGTCGCGGCGCAGGCGCCGATCGCGGCGGGCAGGTCGTATCCCATCGTCGCGCAGCCGGAGTTGGTCCAGATGCGCTGGCCGCGCTTGATCTCGGCCGCCTGGAAGCTGACTACGCAGGCGCTGCCGTTGCCGGTGACGGTGATGTCGTCCTCGTCCAGCGCGCGGAACAGCGTATCCATTGCGACATAGGGGTGGTTGGCGGGGCCATGGTCGCGATATTCGGGCAGCACCGTCGGGAACTGGCGGACCCGCTCGCGTGCCCATTCGAGCCATTCGAGCTGGCCGTCGCTCGGCCCGGCATAAGGCTGGGCGAGCAAAGCAGGGATCAGATCGGCCAGATCGGCCACCACCGGCATGTCCGGCACGACGGTCGGCTTGCGCAGCTCGACGGGATCGATGTCGACCCAGATCTTGTACGCCTCCCGCGCGAAGGTCTTCCAGTTGTAGCTGACCTGGCGGATGTTGAGGCGGCTGCCGAGGACGATCAGCAGGTCGGCGCTCTGCGTCACCATGTTGCCGCCGCGGTCGCCCACCGTGCCGGGCCGGCCGGCATAGAGCGGGTGTGCGTTCCACAGCACGTCATGCGCGTTCCAGCCGGTGACGACGGGGACGCCGAGCTTCTCGATCAGCTTCAGGAAGTCGGCATACGCCCCGCTCAGCCGCACGCCACCGCCGGCGAACACCACCGGCCGTTCGGCGGCACGCAGCTTGTCGAGGATCGCGGCGGCGGTGGCGGGCAGGTCGGTGCGCTTCCACGGCTCGTCCAGCTCGGCGGGATCGAAGCCGGGCAGGGAATCGGGATCGATCTGCGTGGCCTGCACGTCGAGCGGAATGTCGAGCCATACCGGCCCGGGCCGCCCGCTGGTGGCGAGGTAGAGCGCCTTTTCGAGATGGTAGCGGATCGTGTTCGGATCGGTGACCATCACGGCATATTTGGTGATCGGCCGCACCAGCTCCTCGATGTCGAGCTCCTGGTCGCCATATTGGCGCAAGGGGAGCCCGGTGGCGCGCACCGTCGTCTCGGTCTTCACCTGGCCCGACAGGACCAGCATCCCGATCGAATCGACCCAGGCGCCATAGACGCCGGTGATCGCATTGGTCCCGCCGGGGCCGGAGGTGACGTTGACCACCGCCAGCCGGTTGGTGAGGCGGTAATAGGCTTCCGCCGCCATCGACAGCGCCTGTTCGTGATGGGTGAAGATGGTCGTGAGTTCGGCATGCGTGCCGAGCGCATGGTTGAGGTGCATCGCGCCCCCGCCGGTCAGCATGAAGACGTCGCGAATGCCGCGTTCGGCCAGCCGGTCCGCCACCCAGGCGGCGAGTTTCATCTTGGTCATGGTTTCCATCCGTTCCATAGCGCCGTGCGCCGGATCGCTTCGTCGAGGCCGATCGTCGGCGCGACGCCCAGTTGTTCGCGTATCCGCGCGGTCGAGGGGACGTAGCGGCCGGGGTTCCAGCCGGGATCGGGCAGGCCGAGTATCTCGACGCCGGGCGCGCTCAGGATCGCCGCGGTGCGCCGCGCGAGATCGGCGATCGACACTGCCTCCTCGGAGCCGACATTGCACACCATGCCCGGCGCGCCCGCCAGCAGCAGCGTCCAGAGCCACACCGTCAGGTCGGCGGCATAGAGATAGGAGCGGACCGCCTGCCCATCGCCCTCGATGCGGATCGTGCGCCCGGCCATCGCGTCGCGGATGAAGTTGCCGGCGGCGAAGTGGATGTCGAGCGACAGCAAAGGCCCCAGCAGCGCGAAGATGCGCGCGCCCACCACGTCCAGCCCGAACTGCTTGCCGTAGATGGTGCAGAGCATCTCGGTCGCGCGCTTGCCCGCGCCATAGGCCGATCGCGGATCGAGCGGATCGGGGCCGCCGTGCCAATCCTCGGGCACATGCGTCATCTCCCAGGGCTGGACGCCATAGACCGCGCCCGAGCTCAGGAATAGCAGCCGGGCATCGCGCTCCACCGCAAGGTCCAGCGCGTTGCGGGTGCCCTGGAGGATGGTGTCGAACATCCGGCGCGGGTCGCCCTTGTTGAGCGCGGCGCTGGCATCGGTGGCGGCGTGGATGATGTGGGTGAAATCGCCCCCGGGCGGCGTGAAGTCCAGCACGTCGCCCCGCACCAGCCGGAAGCGCGCGGCCAGATGCGGCGCGCGGGCGGCGAAGCCCTGCGGGTCGCGGCTGAGCAGCGTCACCTCGGCGCTGATGGGCGCCCGCGCGAGGGCCTCCAGCATCCAGCGGCCGATGAAGCCGGTGCCGCCGGTCATGAAGATGCGCGCGCCGTCCAGCCTCGGCCAGAGCGGGGCGAGCGCCGCGTCCACGGCGGCAAGATCCTCCTCGAAGATCATGCCGGTTGCAGTGCCAGGCTCGGCCGGTGCGCCGCATGGGCGCGCCACACCAGCAACAGGCTGTCGATCGCAAGCGCCCAGACGATCAGGATGATGAGCCCGGGCCGCACGAAATGGCCGAGCGCGATGCCGAAGCTCGCGGTCACCGGCTGGCCGCTGAGCCAGCTCGCCCCCGGCACCTCCAGCACGGTCGCGAGCACATCGTCCGCGACCAGGCAGAGCAGATAGGCGCAGACGATCGCGACGATCGGTCCCGGCCGCCGCCACGGCTCCAGCAGCACCAGGAACAGCAGGAAGGTCTGGGTATATCCCCCCGGCGATTGCGTCACGAGATAGGCGCCGAGCAGGATCGCCGCGATCCGGTTCGCCGGCAGCGCGCGCGGCTGGAGCCATGCCCCGGCAAGCGCCAGCAGCGCGATGCATTGGCTCGCGCGGATCGCGATCGGCACGATGAACTCGACCGTCTCGATCGTGCGCGAGGGGATGAAGCTCAGCACCGGCATCTGCGACGCGCGGATCAGCAGCAGCGGCGCATAGCTGGTCGAATAATGGACTTCGTTCCACACCTGCCCGGTCTGGAAGACCACCCAGTTGGCGGTGTTGGCGGCCAGCTCGCCCGGCGTGCCGCCGCCGACGATCACGAGCGTCACGAGATAGAGCAGGATCGTCGCGATCCCCGCCAGCTCCAGCGCGCGCCATTCGCGCTTCACCGCCAGCGCGAGCACGGGCAGCAGCAGATAGGGCTTGAAGTTGATCGTCGCCGCCGTCGCCGCCCGGCGCCAGAAGGGGGCGATGTTCAGCGGCCCATGCGCCAGCACGAAACAGGCGAAGGCCGGGAGGATCAGGTTGCCCCGCTCCAGCGTGAACAGCAGCGGCAGGCCAAGCCCGAAGGCGAGGGTCCGCATCGGCGCGGTGCGCGGATCGGCGCGGCGGAAACTCAGCCATACCAGCGCCACGTCGATCAGGTAGAATGCGAGGATCGCGCTCCGCCCCAGCCAGTCGCAATCGCGCGCATAGAAGGGCGAGTTCAGATAGCAGCCGGGCAGGCTGAACGCGTCGAGGAACACGAAGGACAGCGGCGGATAGATGCTGCGCCACACGTCATAGGTGCCGGGATTGTTCGCCCAATAGGCGGTGTTGAACCAGTCCATGAACGTGTCGTTGGTGTCGAACACGAAGGGCTGCGGCAGATAGCCGAGCAGGTGGAACTGCCACGCCGTCCAGGCGACGCTGGCGAGCACCGCAAGCGCCAGCAGCGCCTCGGGAACCAAAGGCAGGATGCGGCGCATCAGCGGCGCGGGGCGGCGCGATCCGCCGGGAAATTGATCCGCTCGCTTTCCAGCACCAATGGCACGCCGCGCGTGCGCTCGGCGATCATGCGGACCTGCTCGCCGATCAGGCCGAGGAAGAACATCACTGTAGCGAACATCGCGACGGCGAGCGTGATCCCCAGCAGCGGCCAGAAGGGACCGCCCAGCACCAGCGCGGCGAGCGTCGCGGCGAACAACGGCAGGGCCAGCAATCCCATGCCCAGCGCAATCGGAATCGGCGCGCGCAGCAGCGACTTGGCCGATCCCGCCAGCCCGGAAAGCGCGAACGAAGCGAGCGAGGCGAAGCCGTTCTTGGTAGTGCCCGCCGCCCGCGCAGGCCGGTCGAACGGCACCAGCGCCAGCCGGAAACCGCTCTCGACCACCATGCCGCGAAAGAACGGCTCCGGCTCGTTCCACCGGGCGAGCGCATCGACCACCGCGCGATCGAACAGCCCGAAGCCGGTCACGCCGGGGATCACCGGATAGTCGGCGATCCGCCCGAGCACGCCATAGCCCAGCCGCCGCACCGGCCCCAGCAACGCCGCGCCTTCCTCCGAACGGCGCTGCCCCAGCACCACTTGCGCGCCGCCGCGCCACAGCCGCACGAATGCACCGATCATCGCCGGCGGATCCTGGAAGTCGGCGCACATGCCGATCACTGCGGCCCCCGCCGCCTGGTAGATGCCATAAGTGGGCGAGCGCATCTGGCCGTAATTGCGATTGTTGAAGATGGCGCGGATGCGCGGATCCTCGGCACACAGCTCCCGGATGATTTCCCGCGTGCCGTCGGTCGAATCATTGTCGATCAGGATGATCTCGTGCGACGCCACATGCTGCGCGGCCTCGGCGTCCACCGCCCTGCAGATCGCACGAACATTCTCCGCTTCGTTGAAGCAGGGAATGACGATCGACAGTTCGGGGGCGCCTCGGCCGCTCACCGGCCGGCATCCTCGCGGGAGAGGCGCAGGCCGGTGGCGGGTGCGTAGATCTCGGTGAAGGCGGCGAGCGCCAGGACGAGCAGCAGCAGCGCGACCGCCGGGATATTGTATTTGCGGTCGACGTCGAGCCGGGGCGCCTCGATCACCTGCACGTCCGACGCGGTCTCGGCGGCGAGCGCGTCGACCGCCACTTCCTCGGACGAGCGCGCATAGACTTCGTACAGCGCCTGGGCGAAGCGATAGTCGCGATAGAGGTCGAAATAGGCGCCCGTCACTTCGGAGATACCGGCGACATTGGGGCCGGCGCTGCCGGCGGCGGGCGCGTTGGTCTGCCCGATCTGCGCGCGCAGCGACGCGACTTCGGACTGGACCGACTGGAGCTGCGGGTTCTCGGCGCCCTGAAAGCGCTGGAGCGTTTCCAGCTCGACCAGCTTGGCCTGGAGCTGCGCCTGCAGCCCCGCGCGCAGCGTCAGCTCGGAGCCGAGCTGCGCTTCCGGCTCGGCCAGCTTGTTGCGGCGGCGGAAATCGCTGAGCGTCGCCTCGGCCTTCGCCACGCGGATCGCGGCTTCCTTGAAGCGCTGCTCCACCACCTCGCGCTTGCGCCGCACCCGATCGCGGCCGAGCAGGCCGATCCGGTCGCCGATCGCCTGGACATAGGCGGCGGTCAGCCGCTGCGCTTCCTGCGGATCGTGCGTCCGCGCGGTGATCTCCAATATGCCGCCGGTCAGCGAATGCACGTCCATCCTGTGCGCCAGCGCCATGGCGGCGCGGTCGCGGTTCGCATAGCCGCCGGGGCCGACCAGCTTGAGCCGTTCGATCACCGCATCGCTCACTTCGCCGCCGCGGCCGATCGTCAGGTACAGGTCGATCGGCGGCTTCGCACCGCCCAGCAGCGCCGCGAAGCCCTGCAACTGGCCGCCCGCCGCGTTCAGCGACGAGCTGAGCCCGAGCGAACTGGCGTCCTGCGGCACGATCTTGGCGCGGGCGACATAGGGGCGCGGGACCAGGCAGAGCACCGCGAGCACCAGCGCCGCCACGGCATAGGCGATCCGGCGGCGGCGCATGTCGCGCCAGAGGCTCGTGATACGGGTTCCGATCGGCACGGCGGCGCTCAATTGTTGAGGAGCGCGGCGATGGTCGCCGCGCCGGTCAGGCCGCCGAACATGCTGGTGGTGATGTCGCGCAGCCGCGCCCAGAACTCCCCGCGATTGGAATCGAGCGGCACGAAGATCAGGTCGCCCGGAAGCGCGATCTCGCGCACCACCTGCTTGCCGTTGGCGAGCACGGTGCCGTTGGCGCGCACCACGAAGATCTCCTTCTTGTCGCCCAGCTTCTGGACGCCGCCGGCGGAGCGGATGAACTCCCCGATCGTCATGCCCGGCCGATAGGCGAAGGATGCCGGGCTCGGCACCGCGCCGAACACGCCGACGGTCACCGGCTGCGGCGGGATGTAGATCGTGTCGTTGTTCTCCAGCACCAGATCCTCGGGCAGCGTCTTGGCCCCGACCGGCAGGTCGAAGACAAGGCGGCCGTTGGGCTCGCGTTCGCGCAGCTGCGCGACGACCGACTGGATCAACTGGGTATTGCCCATCTGCGCCGCGCGGGCGCGATCGGCGGAGACCAGCGGCTGGGTGGAAAGCTGCAGCTGCATGTCGCGGATCGCGCGATCGAAGCTCACCCGCTGCTGCTGGCGCACGCTGTCGCGGGTGATGACGCTGGCATAGGGAAAGGCGCCGGACGTCAGGCCGCCCGCCTGGGCGATCACGTCGCCCAGCCGCGCACCGGGACGGAAATAATAGCGGCCGGGCTTCGCAACCTCGCCGCTGATCGTCACCAGCGCTGATTGCTGCTCCAGCGGGCGGGCGATGCCGATATTGGAGAGGATGCGGATCACGTCGCCGCGCTGCGCGGGGCGGGTGCGCGCCTCGGCGGCGGTCAGTTGCTGCCAGCCGGCGTCGCGTGCCCCAAGCGAATCGAGCACGAGCAGCCGGCTGCTGTCGGCGACGGTGCTGACGCCGCCGGCATAGAGGATCGCGTCCTCGAGCGTTTCGCCGGCGCCGACCTCGAAGATCGCCTGGCGGTTGATCGCGCCGACCACCGCCACTTGCGGACCCGCCGGCGCGATATAGAGGACGTCGCCGTTCTGGAGCACGGCATCGCCGCTCTTGTCGCCCTTCAGCAGCAGGTCGTAGAGGTCGAAATCGGAGACCAGCTTGCCGCCGCGCCGCAGCTGGATCGAGCGCAGGCTCCCGCCGGACGCGGGGCCGCCCGCCGCCAGCACCGCGTTGACCAGCGTCGAAAGGCTGCTGACCGAATAGGAGCCCGGCCCGTTCGCGAAGCCGGTGACATAGACGGTGATGCCGCGCAGCCGCGCGATCGTTACCTGCAGGTCGAAGCTCCGATACTGGCGCGAAATCTGCCGCGCGAGCACGTCGTGCAGGTCGCCATAGCGCACCCCCGCCACGGCGATCCCGCCCACGCGCGGCACGAAGATCCGGCCCTCGCTGTCGATCGTCAGCCGCAGGTTCGCCGCCTGGACCGATCCGCTGAGGCCGAGCTGGAGCTGGTCGCCCGGGTTCAGCCGGTAATCGTCGGGCACCGCCGTAGTGGGCGGCGTGGAGAAATCGCGCGCGCCGGGCGTCAGCAGCTCCGCGCCGAAGCGCCGCACCGGCGTTCCGGCGGCTTCCGACACAAAGGCTTCGAACTCGTTGGCCGGGGCCATATGCGGCGCGCCTGCGCCGGCCGGCTTTGCGGGAGAGGCCGCATCGTCCGGAGCCTCCGGAGAATTGTCGATCACCGCAGGCTGGAAGCTGGGGCTGTCCTTGGGCTGGGGGATCGCCGTCTGGGTCGCGGCGGGGCTGCGCTCCTCGGTGCCGGCCTGCGCCGCGCCGCCGACCGGCGGCATCAACTGCGCCGAAGCGGGGCAGGGGGCCAGGGCCAGCGCCACCGCGAGGGGCGCCGGCAACAGGTCACGAAGAGGGATCATGCGGCGACTGCTTCCGGTTCGACGAGGCCGGCGCCGATGCCGAGCAGGGTGGAGGCGGCGGCCTCCCAAAGATCGGGCGTCGCCGCGATGAGCACGCCCGGGCTGCCCGATCCGACGCGATAGGGGCGATGGTCCCAGTGGCGGACCTCGCCGCCGGCCTCGGTCACGAACAACGCGCCGGCCGCATGGTCCCAGGGCAGGATGCGCTGGAACAGGGTCACGTCGTTCTGCCCGAACGCGATCCGCGGATAGCTCTCGGCGGCGCAGCGCGGGATCGGCACCAGGTCGAAGCGCCGCGCGGCATGGGCATGGACCCGCGCCCGGCGTTCCGGGGCGAGGAATTGTGTGCCGAGCGCGGCGATCGGGCGGGGGCTGCCCGATGCCCGGGCGCGAACCGTCACGCTATCGCAGGTCGCGCCCTTTCCGCGCTCGGCATGGCAGAGCCGCCCGCTGTCCGGATCCAGCATCCAGCCTGCCAATGGCTCACCATCTTCAATCAGCGCCACCATCAGCCCGAACGGGCCGCGTCCGGCGGCGAAATTGGCCGTCCCGTCCAGCGGATCGACCAGCCAGACCAGTCCCGTGCCGACATCGTCGAGCAATTCGGGGGCGTCCTCCACCGCCTCCTCGCCGACGATCCGGGCGCCCAGGCCCAGCGCGTCGAGCCCGTCGCGCAGGCGCAGCTCGGCTTCGCGATCGGCCAGGGTGACGATCTCGCCCGGCCGCTTCTCGGCGATCTCATGCGGGGCGAGCGCGCGGAAGCGCGGCATGACGACCGTGCCCGCTACTTCGCGGATCAGCGCGGCAACCTGTTGGTGGAGCGACATCGGGGCTCAGGCGGCGACGCTGGTCATCTGGCTGCGCGCGGCGCTGGCGTCGCGCTCGCGCATCATCCGCAGCCGGGCCAGATCCTCATCGGCGATGGCCGAGTAATAAGCGCGCTTGTTCTCCAGCCAGGCGAGCTCGAACGCCACCGCATTGCCCACCGCCGCCTCGAAGTCCGGCAGCTCTGCCGCCGCGCCGTCGAACACGATCTTGCGCGTCTCGAACCGGTCGAGCCGGACCGCGCGGATCTCGCGCAGCGCGGGAGCCGCCTCGACTGCGACCGATCCGCCCACCACCAGCTCCAGGTCCGCTGCCGCGCAGGCGCGGGCGGCGGTCAGCACTGCCTCGGTGATCTGGCGATCGTTGATCGCGCCGCGCGGTAGCCCGCGCGACAGGGTGAAATCCACGCGGCCGAACACGATGCCGTCCAGGTCGGCGCGGGCCAGCGGCAGCATCGCGTCGAGATTGCGCAGCGCCGTCTCGGTCTCCAGGTTGAACAGGAAGCGCGTGCCCTCGGCGTCCTCGCCATGCGTCTTGCGCTTGGCCTCGATATATTTGCTCAGTGCATAGGGCGTTTCGATCATCGGCGCGATGATGTGATCGACGCCGTAGAGCCGCGAGGCGAGCAGGTCCGACACCGCCTCGCACCCGCCGATCTTGAGCGCCACCTTCAGGTCGGCCGCGCGGGCGAGATGCAGCAGGCGGAGGAATTCGTCGGGACGGGTGCCCTCGGCCTCGAATTCGGCCTTCACGGCGACCACGCCATATTCGTCGCGGCCCTTTTTCAGCATGTCGAGCATGCGGCGTTCGGTGGTGTTCACGGGTCGGTCCCTCTCGATACGCAACTATGGATCGGAGGGGAGACGGAGCCTGGCGGCGGAACCCGTAACGCGATTTTCACGCGAAATTTTTTCGGATCGGCGTTGCGGGTATCGGGATTCGGCTCCGTCGTAACAAAGATGCCGGGCATATTCGCGATCCAGTTTCCCTGTGCCTTCCTGCTGGCGGCGGTAGGCCCGGTCACGCTCCCGGCAGGCGACGATCCGGCATTTCGTGCTCGGATGATGGACTGGTCGGCCGCAACTCCCGCCCCGGCCGAGCCTCGCCCCGTCAGGCATGTCGCAAGCGTCGCGCTGCCCCGGCTTTCGTCGCGCTTCGGCTACCGCGTCGATCCGCTTCATGGGGGAAGGGCGATGCACGACGGTATCGACATCCCCGGCCCGCTGGGCGCGCCGGTGCGCGCCGCCGAGTCCGGCACGGTGCGCTTCGCGGGAACCGCGGGCGGCTATGGCAACATGGTCGAGATCGCGCATCCCGATGGGCTGGCGACGCGCTATGCGCATCTGTCGCGCATGCTGGTGCGGCCCGGTACGCAGGTGGAGCAGGGCGAGGTGATCGCGCTGATGGGATCGACCGGGCGCTCTACCGGCAGCCACCTCCATTTCGAGGTGCGCGCGCACGGCCATGCCATCGATCCGCTGGGCGAGCTCGGCGCCGCTCCTGCCTGGCAGGAGGTGTCTCCTCCGCCCGCACCCGCCGCGCCGCATCTCTCGGCCTTCGCCAAAGCGCGTGCGGCGGCGGAGCAGGACGATCGCTGAGTTCCGCTCCTTCGAGCCGCAGCGTGGCGCAGGCGGAAACCCGCCGGTCACGCGAGGGGTTGGCAATGCGGCCGCTCGCGGACTAGGTGCATGGTGGACCCGAGGGACAGGCCAATTGAGTCCCGGCGTCGATGCGCCTCCTGGGCAGAGCGTGTCGGCCTCGTTTGCAGGACAGCGACGGAAATCATCTCGCGCAATGGATGGAGAACCCCAGATCGACGGGCTGCAGCGCGTGATCCTCAACGAGCGCGGGCGGCTGCTCCGCTTCCTCGCGGCGCGCGGCGCCGGGGTCGAGGCCGAGGATGTGCTGCAGGATCTGTGGCAGCGCGTCGCCGCGCAGCCCGGCCATCCGATTGCCGATCCGGTCGCCTATCTGTTCCGCGCCGCCGAGAATCTGATGCGCGACCGGCGCCGCTCCGATGTCAGCCGCGAGCGGCGCCAGCAGGACTGGCACGACAGCGGCGAGACGGCCGAGGAGGCGCCGCTGGGCGAGCGCGTCCTGATCGCGCGCGAGCGGCTGCGCGAGGCGGAGTCGCTGCTCGCGGAACTGGGGCCGCGCGTCGATCGGGTATTTCGCCGTTATCGCCTGGAAGGGGAGAGTCAGGCGGTGATCGCACGGGAATTGGGGGTGAGTTTGAGTTCGGTCGAGAAGGATCTGCAAAAGGCATATCGGGCGCTCGCGGCGCTGAAGGCGAAATTCGATGCGGAATGAACGGCTCGACTCCGTCCTTGGGGTGCAATGGGCATGACCGCACAGGAATCCGGGACGATCGAGGAGCGCGCGCGCCTCTGGGCGATTCGCGTCCAGGATCCGCATTTCGCGGACTGGGATGGCTTCACCGCGTGGCTGGAACAGGCGCCCGCCCATCTCGCCGCCTATGAAGCCGCGCTGGAGGACGATCGCTGGACGGAGGATCTGTTCCGTTCCGCGCCGCAGCCCGCAGCCGAACCGATCGCCGCTCCGCCGTCGCGCCGCCGCTGGGTCTTTGCCGGCACGGCGGCCGCCGCGCTTGTCGTCGTCGCCGACGGCTGGGCGGTGCTCGATCGCGAATCCCCGGTGCGCGAGGTCGCGACGGCGCCGGGCGAGCATCGCACGATCGCGCTGGCGGACGGCTCGCGGATGATCCTGAACGGCGCGACCCGCGTGGCGTTCAGCGAAAGCACGCCGCGCGCGGTCGAGCTGGTCTCCGGCGAGGCGCTGTTCGAGATCCGCCACGATGCGCGCAATCCCTTCGTGGTGACGGTGGCCGGCACGCGGCTGGTCGATGCCGGCACCGTGTTCAACGTGGTCCGCGACGGCGGCGCGCTCGATGTCGCGGTGGCGCAGGGCGCGGTGATCTATGCGCCGGGCAAGGCGCAGATCCGGCTGGATGCGGGCGCCGGCCTGTCGCGCGCGAGCGACGGCGCCCGGCCGGTGGTGCGCAAGGCGAGCCCGGACGGCGTCGGCGGCTGGCAGATGGGCCAGCTCCAATATGACGACGCCACGCTGGCGCAGGTCGGCCGCGATCTCGGCCGCAATCTCGGGCTGGCGATCCAGGGCTCGGATGCCGCGGACCGCCTGCATTTCACGGGTACGCTGGTGCTGACCGGCCCCCCCGAGCAGGTGCTCGCGCGCGCCGGGCCGCTGCTGGGCGTGCGCTTCGTGCGCGGAAAGGACGGGTGGACGATGGCTCCGACCGATGCGGCGCCGCATTAGGGCCTGGCCTCTGCCTTTCATCCTCTTCACCAAGCCCCGCGCGTGGGCAGGGGGCGCGGGGGAGGGGGGGGGGGGGCGCCGCGCGGGGGGGGCGGGGGGGGGGGGCGGCGCCCCGGGGGGGGGCCCCCCCCGGGGGCCCCCCGGG